>NZ_JBIVYL010000016.1:0-109408 GCF_044772225.1 Rhizobium sp. NPDC090275
GCTTGTTAGGAAGAAGCGGTTGGATAATGCTCCATTCGAAATCAGTCAGGTCGAACCGGCGACGGGTCATCTGAGGCCTCCAAATCAAAGCCTCAAACGATCGTCACCGGAACTTTGTGCCGGCAGGCGCAGTTATGTTCGGTAACGTACAAAGCTCGCGCAAAGCCTCGGGAGCATTCTTAGAGAAGCGAACCCTGCATGCCCAACCCAGTAGTTGTACTCGTTGTCGATGACGAGCCTCTTATTCGCCTGTCGATTACAGCGGATTTGGAGGACGAGGGCTTCATCGTGTTTGAAGCTGGCACCGCAGACGAGGCGATCGAGGTCCTCGAACTGCATACCGAAATTACGCTCGTGTTCACGGACGTGGACATGCCGGGAAGCATGGACGGGCTGAAACTCGCAGCATTTGTTCGCGATCGCTGGCCGCCAATCAAAATCATCGTGACATCCGGCCACCGTCAGCCCTCAGTCGAACAACTCCCCCAAGGTACGCCCTTCCTTAAAAAGCCCTATGTCTCCGGCGAAGTCGTGACCATGATCCGTGAGCTACTGACGGACTGAGTAGTCGCGGGCCCTTATCTAGGGAAGCTCATGAAACAGGGAAAACGCGTTGTTTGGATCGTAGGGTTAGTAGTGTTTGCGTGAAACACTCAGGCCCGGAATCAGACGCCAATCGGTTCGGCAGTGGACGCGTGTTAGTCGACCGAACTGCTCGCCCTTCAAGAGCATTCGCCGGAAATAACGGATTTCGTCCTCGATGTAGAAAGTCTTGCTGTCAGTACGGTGGGCACCAAGGTCGGCGACGTACCAGTCGAGACCGTTGTCCTTGGCGAAGCTTAGATCAGTCTCTCAGAGCCCATGAGGTTCGATCGCAGGGCAGACTAATATCATACCAAGGTCGGCGAACTCCCGATTTCGGAAAAGCGATTACCGACCTGATCTGTTGCATGGCGCGCTCTTTCATTTTTACGCCGGCGTTGATGGTCTTCGACACTCGGCGAGGATGATCATTTGGCGCGGGACATGCCACAGCCGCATCAACTCCAATGAAGCCGAAACCCCGCGGCCAAAGCGGATGGATCGCCGGTGGTCGCCCTCATCTGCGCTCATTGGAAGGCCGCTTCCCATCTCTTCGATCAAGGAGAACTCGGCACGGCTCTTGAGTATTTTCACCTGGCGGCTCGATTAAGAACATCGGAGCTATATTTCATAATGACTAACGGACCATCGGTGATACGTCACGAGATATGGGAGAGGCAATTGGCTGTGCAGAGATCGAACACGACCAGCATGTCCGACATTACTCCGATCCACGGCAGCCTCACCAATTCGACGATCTCCGGCCGAATGGTTCTGATCCTGATTGGCGTGGGTGCATTGTTGCACATCGGCCAAGAAGTCTTCGTGCCGTTGGCCCTGGCTTTGCTGCTCACTTTCACGCTGGCGCCGATCGTCAATTTCCTAAGAAAGCGTCATGTCCCGAAAATCGCGTCCGTTTTGCTGGCGGTGGCATCCGCCTTTGTGACAATCACGCTTTTCAGCATCGTCGTTGCTACCCAGGTCGCCAATCTTGCCGATAACATTCCGACCTATCAGCGCAACATTGTCGCTAAGGTCGACGCTCTGACCCAGGCCGGCTCCGGAAGCGGCGTACTAGATCACCTGAGCAAAGCTGTCGAGCGGATTGGTAACGAGCTCAAAATCCGAGCGAGCGAAAGCCAGGAAACGCCGACTGCAGAAGCCCAAAAACCCGAACCTATTCCCGTCGAGATCGTAACGCGGTCAAACCCGATAGAGACACTTGGAAGCTTCATCCTACCGCTCATCAGTCCATTCGCCTCAGCAGGCCTCGTCATCGTGCTGGTCATCTTCATGCTGCTCGAACGCGAAGCCCTGCGTGACCGCCTCATTCGGCTCGTCGGGCTGGGTGATCTCCACAAGACGACCTCTGCGCTCCAGGACGCGGGTAAGCGGGTGGGCAAATACTTGCTGATGCAACTGGTAGTGAACTCTCTCTACGCCATCCCGATCACAATCGGCCTATGGGCTCTCGGTATTCCAAACGCGATCCTCTGGGGACTTCTTACACTGGTGTTGCGCTTCGTCCCCTACATCGGGCCGGTGATCGGAATGATCCTGCCGCTTTTTCTGGCACTCGCCATCTCACCGGGTTGGTCACTTGTTGCGTGGGTCGCGGGCTTGTTCATCGTTACAGAACTGGTCAGCAACAATGTTGTGGAGCCCTGGCTTTACGGCAGCCATACGGGACTTTCGCCGCTTGCGATCATCGTCTCGGCAATTTTCTGGTCGTGGCTCTGGGGGCCCGTCGGCTTGATGCTATCGACCCCCCTGACAGTTTGTCTCGTTGTGCTTGGTCGCTATGTCCCACAGTTCAGCTTCCTCGACGTGCTACTTGGAAACGAGCCTGTCCTCCAGCCACAGGCAAAGCTCTATCAGCGGCTGCTCGCCGGCGATCCTAACGAAGCCACCGACAACGCGGAACAGCTCCTTGAGGAAGAATACCTCGTGGATTATTATGAGAGGGTTGCGCTCCCCGCGTTGATCCTGGCTGAAACCGACCGCCAGCGCGGTGTGATGACGCGGGAACAGATTGCCCTTGTTGCATCGACCACGCGTACGCTCATCGATAACCTTGCCGACATCGCTGTCGACGAAGAGAACGAGGAAGAAGACGGGCATGCGGCGAGTGCGGATGGCGCCAATGTCAGTCAGGCGCTTCCAGATGGCGAAGGACGTATCGTTCTTTCGATTGGCGGTCGTGGGGCGATCGACGCGGCAGGAGCGGCCATGTTGGCGCAATTACTGTCAATTCAGGGTGCAGAGCTTATCGAGGTGCCGCAGACTTCGAACGAAGATGGCCCTACTGTGCCCCCCGTTGGCGTCGCCGATACCGCGATCATCACGTTTCTGAATGGAAACTCAATGTCTCATGCACGTCAGATTGTTCGCCGCTTGAAACGTCAAAAGCCGGGTCTACGTGTCGGTGTCATGATGCCGACCGCAAACGGACAGGCATACCCTCAAATAAAGGCAGACGACGTAAACGCGGATTTCGTCTGCACCACAATGAGCGACGCCATCAGAAGTGCCCTGACCGATACAGGTCCCGCCCGGCCAGAGGTGGTGGTCAGGAAGTTGGCACGACCAAGGATTCCGCGCGCGGCACAAGCGTGAATGGTGACGTGTCGACGCCGATGCGCGCCACTCTCGCGCCGCCTGAAAAAGCGTCGGGAGGCGAATTAAATCACATGCAGCGTGCATGAAACCACTATTGATGCGCCAGCAGTTCCCGGGCCTCCCGGAAAGAGACAAGGCGGCGCCGCCGTTCATCCCATAGTGCAAGTCGAACACACCTAAAGCTCTCCCACAACGTTATGCGGCCAATGCCCGCTAGTTCAGGATGAGCGCGCAGTACCTCCGGAAGTCGATAGTATGGAATACGGCTAGCGAGATGATGAACGTGGTGGACGCCAATATTGCCCGTTAGCCATCGAAGCACCAGCGGGAGGTCATAGTGCGAAGCGCCGTGGAGAGCGGCTTTAGGAAACTTCCAGTCGTCGGCGTTTGACCAATGCGTTTCCTCAAACTGGTGCTGTACGTAAAACAGCCAAACGCCGGCAGCTCCCGCCAACAATACAACAGGAAGATGCACCAAGAGGAACGGCACCAGCCCCACGAGCCATATCGTCAATGCAGCGACAAGCGCGATCGCCAGATTGGTTGCCATTGTCGACACCCAAGGCAAGAATTCGGCCCTCATCATACCGATCGGCAGCCGTTGTTTTAGGAGGAATACCCAGACCGGGCCGATACCGAACATGACAACCGGGTGCCTATAGAAGCGGTATCCAAGTCTCCTTGCCGGAGAAAGGGCACAATATTCGTCGACCGTTAGGGTTGCAATGTCACCCACTCCCCGTTCGTCAAGATTGCCAGCAGAGGCATGGTGCTCGGCATGGGTTCGCCGCCAGTAGTCATAGGGCGTGAGGGTGAGAACTCCAATTATGCGTCCCGTCCATGTGTCCAACCTTCGCCGCGCGAAGAACGAGCCGTGCCCGCAGTCGTGCTGGATCATGAAGAGCCGAAGCAGGAAAGCTGCAGCAGGCAGAACTAGCAAGGCGCCCAGCCACGAACCTTGCATGGTGAAGATGCACGCTCCGGCCCAGAACGCAGCGAACGGCACAGCCGTTACCACGAGCTCAAATACGCTGCGACCAAGGCGCGGCTGCCGGTATTGCGCCAGAATCTTGATCCAAGCGCCGGTCGTATCCCGGCTTGGTGATTTTGGTTCGTGTTTTTGAGAGTTCATGTGATCCGAGCTGTTTCTGATCGCAATGCAGGACTTCCGCTCTACACCACGGTTTAAATTGTAGGGCGTCAGCCTAGGCTAGCCTTACGTGCTGCCTCATCTACTACGGCGCGGGAGGCGAAACCATCCGTTTTTGTTTGTGGGCTTGCGCGTCGGCCGCTTTCCCGCGTTAGTGCGGCCCGTGCAAAGCAGTGGCGGCTGCGAAATGAGACAACATACCTGGGTCTTCCTGCCGACCTCGGTGTTCAGAGACGCTGTTGTTTTACGAATGTTCAAGCAATGACCTCCGTACAAAAGCGTCGATCATTGGTCTTGTGACACATCGATATTGAGGAGCGCATAGCAACCGGTATCACCTCGCAGACCGCTCGTCGTAGAACCCTCTCCTGGTGCTTGGCGTACCCCCTACCAATTCGGCGTTCCGTAAAGTCACTGGCGAGGCGCGTCGGCCGAAGCGATACACGCGACGGCGGCAGCAACATCGATGAAAGCGCTCGGATGTCAGGACTTGTCGCCATTGGAACTATCCCGTCGTTTGGCGCGTTGAGAGCGCATTAATTTACAGGGGTTATCATGGATACCAATCTCGCCATCGCAGCTTTTGCCGCTACAGCCTCGTTCTTGTTCATGGTGTGGGGTGTCGGTCGGAACTACTGACCGATATAAGATATTCAACGATCTCCGGTAGGACAAGCGCGCTAGGCCCGCGCGGCGGCCTGGCACACAGAGACTTGACTGCCAAGATATGGCTTGCATTCTCTCCGACGCTGCTCGGCAATGCGACGGTATCTCAACCAGGAGAAATCGATGGCTAAGGATCTAGCTAGAAGCAACAAAGAGATCCGCAAGCCGAAGAAGGACAAGGCGGCTCCAGCCGCAGCGCCGGCTACGTTCGGGGCCAAGGCTGTAGAGTCCAGCAAACAGAAGAAGCCCTAAAGCCCTTCGGCCTCTGCAACATGGTCGACGGGCAGGCTCAGCTTCAAACGCACGTGTGGTCCAGATACGTTCGGGTGCCCAGATCTTCCATCTGCCTCTCCAGTCCGCGCCAAAAGCACAGATCTTAACGGCGAAACCCTCTGATCATAGAAGGCATTAGCCAACGTGGTGTGGCTATTGCCGTTTTGCCCTTTTAAGTAGAAGACCACTTACGATACTGATAGCATCAGCGGCCCGCGAAACGCTTTTTGGCAGCGTCCGTGACTGGCGTATAGAGCGCCACGCGGGTACCTTCCGGATCCGAAATCTGCATTGTTCGGTTTCCCCATGGCAGATCCTTGGGTTCGTGGACGACCTCGACCTGATCCTTGAGCCGCGCGAATTCTGCATCAACATCCGATACCATGAACTCGAGGATAGCCGTCCTGTTCGCTCTCGGTTCCGCACTACCCCCGAAGCCCTCGATCAGCGGCTTTGCGCCGTCGCGACCAGTGGCCTGGCCAGGCGCCAAGGGAATGTCCTGCCAGTCGGCGGTGACGCAATCGTCGAGAAGCGCGGGCTGGCCGGCGAAGGCGCGGTAAAAGGTCTTCAACATCTGCAGATCGGCTTCGCTGATCCCGCTGCTGTAAATTTCGGTTTCATTGGGCATTGACTGGCTCCGTGTTCATTCAATGAAACGGAAATAGCTCGAGCCAAAACATTATTGAAATCGATATTATGTATGCGATAACATCCATTGAATGGATTTACATGGTATCGATCTCAATCTCCTTGTCGCTTTTGACGCCTTGATCGCGGAGCGCAGCGTTACACGTGCCGGCATCCGCATTGGCCGCACGCAGCCCGCGATGAGTGCGGCCTTGAGCAGATTGCGCGCGCTGTTGAACGATGAACTGTTCGTGCGGGGTCCCGATGGTCTCCATCCAACCATGCGGGCTCTCGAATTGGCCGAGCCGATCGGCCGCGCTTTGACCGATATTCAAAGAACACTCGAGTTCAGGCAGGTCTTCGATCCCACGCAGTCGACGGCGACTTTCGCTATCGGATTGGCCGAGCATCCCGCCCATCTGATCCTGCCAAGGCTGGTCGCGCGGCTCAGGCAGGATGCGCCCGGAGTAATCCTGCAAATTCGCAGCTTCGTACATCGCGACGATGCAGTGACGCTGCTCGATGACGGAGAAGCCGACGTAACGATCGGCGTACCACCCGCGCCGGCGGGGCGTATCTTGAGCCAAGCCTTGTTTGCCGAGAGATTTGTCTGCGTGGTCAGAAACGGCCACCCTCAAGCCGACCAACCGATGACGTTGGACACGTTTCTGGAACTGTCGCATCTCCTTGTGTCGCCCGAAAATGACAATTTCGGCTTGGTGGATGCGGCCCTTTCGAAGCAAGGGCTGCGCCGCCGCCTCGCTCTCACCGTGCCGCAGATGTATGCAGCGCCCGCTTTGGTCGCGTCGTCGGATCTGATCGCAACGCTCATGCAAGGGGTTGTAGAAGCGTCGGGGCGTGTCGCGGAGTTGCGCGTGATGGATCCCCCACTGGACCTGCCCAGTGTTCAATACAACATGGCTTGGCATCGCCGAAACGACGTTCATCCAGCGCAGAAATGGTTCAGGAGCTTGATCGCCTCACTGTGTGTATGAAGTGATCGGCTACCTGGTTGGATTGCGACGCGATCAAAGCGCCCGGTTGGTTTGCTCACTAAGGTGCGTGTGCATGACCGCAAAGGGCCGACTGCGCTCTTCCGCTACGCGCCATGTGAGGCCGTTACCTGATCGGCCACTCGCACTGTCGGTTGCAAAAAGAACCGCCGTATGCCCCATCTAGTTTCGTCCAGATACTTCGAAGATCCTTTCGCTCTCTTGGGGCCGCTCGACGACGTGGCGTCTTACCTCTCAACGGCCTCAATGCTCGACTAGGGCCGCATGGTTTAACCCGATTGCGCGCAGGATGGCCACTTGTAATTGAAAGGCGACGAACCCTTTCTTGATTACTAGCCCGCGGCCTCGACAATTCGGCGACGATGTGAAGCTCGAACCTAGTTGCGTTGCTCAAGCGAAAACTCTCGACCTTGCCAAACCCTGGCTGCGAGTGGAACCATTGACGGCTATTTACCTTCTTTATGCTGGTCACGACCGCGGAGGATTCACCTGTTTATCGTTCATCACCTCAATAATAGTCGCTCCCAGCGCGTCATTTGGCTGATGGAGGAGCTGGGACTTGATTACAATATTCGCTATTACGAGCGAAATAGGGATATGTCCGCTCCCGAGGCATTGCGGACAGTTCATCCGCTCGGAAAGTCTCCGATTGTCGAGGATCTCGATAGTCCCGCAGGCTGCCAGGTGTTGGTGGAGACTGGTGCGATCGTCGAATACCTGACGGGCGTGGCCGACGGCAAGCTGGGCCCGCCTCCGACGCCCCGGGAAGTCGTCTTATATCGCCAGTACCTTCACTATGCCGAGGGTTCGCTGATGCCGATACTCTTCGCCAGCCTTGTCGCATCGAAAATACCCCTTTTCGGACGGTTTGCATTGAAGCGTATACGGCCGATGCTCGAAACGCACCTGCACTTCCTCGAGCAGGAACTCCGCAGTCGCAAATGGTTCGCTGGAGCCGAGTTCACCGCGGCCGACGTCATGATGAGTTTCCCGCTTGAGGCGGCGGGGTCACGTGGGTTTCTCGACGATAGTAAACGAGCCACGACAGACTGGATGAAACGCATCCATGCCCGTCCCGCCTACCATCGAGCCCTGGAAAAAGGCGGACCATATGCGTTTGGCCCGCGCGATCATCAAAGCAGAGAACCCGACGAAACTTAGGGCAATCGCTGTGAACCGCACCCTGAAACCTAGCGGGCGCGAGCCGTCATCCACCTATCCGTACTCGACCCCATTGCACGCGGTGCACCCGAAAAGGCGTGTCGAGGGCGAAAGCATCCGGTTAGCCAACCATGACACCAAGCCCGGCGCCACATCCGACGAAGTACTTGAGCCATGGATGCCTTTGTCTAAGTAGTGAACCTCGACGAGATCGCTGAGGGCGTAACGTCAGCAGTCGACAGGCTTGTTCGCAGTCCATCGAGCGGGATTGTTGACGTCAGAGGCGATATAGATCTTGCCGCCGTCCTCCCGGACGAGTTGCAGCCGCCTCTATCTAGAATATCGGAGGTTTCGCGCACATGAGATACTCCGTTGGATCGACCGCGATGGTGCGGCAGACGGCGTTCCGTGTTGATGGATACGTCAGATGTTGCTGATGAACCCGTCATGAGACGCAACCTAAATCAGGATTCAATCGTGCGGTTGCGGACCAAGCTCGTACCGCGGGAACCGGCAATCCTGAGCGAGGTTGTACATATGCTTATTGAAGGAGGTGCCGAGTGCCTACGGTGATTGATGTCGATTTCCAAATCCGATGGGCGGTTCCGGTTCACCTGCGGATCGCTGGCGGTAGTCGTAAATGTATTAATGGGCCCGATGCCGCCCTGTTAGCTTTACAAGGCGAATGGCCCTCAAAGGATAGTGCGGAATTTAGCCTGGCGGTAGCCAGGTGCCGCAAGGCTTTGATGGAGCACGGAAGCGCGGAGTTGGCTCGCCAGAGTTTCGTCAACGCGGCAGTTCAAGCGAAGGTGCTCTCATGACAGCAATCTCAGCCACGCCAGTCAATTGGGCCATCATCTTGGGATGCGCAACGCTACTATGCTGGATGTTTGCCGGCTTCTCCGCCGTTTTGGCGACTAGGGGCGAAATCAGGAACGCGGAGCCAGGCCGATTTAGTGATTATCTCACGACTGGATTGGCCGTGACCGGCTTTCTTGCATTGACCGCGATGGGCCTATTACTAGGATTCGGTTCGTAAACACCGGTTTGATGTTGCCGGCACGACATGGAGGAGATCATGCCACGGTGGGCTCATCTGTGTATTGATATGCAAAGGATGTTCGACGGGGAGACCGCGTGGAACGTTCCATGGATGGCGAAAGTATCCGATCAAATCGAGGAACTGACGGCGCGAGTACCCGAACGGACCATCTTCACCCGCTTTATACCGCCGCGCTCGGCTGGGGAAATGCCAGGTGCATGGAAGGCATACTACGAAAAATGGAATCAGATGACCCTGAACCGCTTACCGCGCGAGCTTGTTGACCTTTTGCCAGCCTTGGCTCGATTTGCCCCGCCAGCGCGGGTTTTTGACAAGCGGACGTATTCCCCCTGGGTGGACGGACGGCTTCATCAGCTTCTGGTCCAAGACGGCGTCGATACCCTCATCGTCACAGGCGGGGAGACAGATGTTTGCGTACTAGCGACGGTGGTCGGCGCGATCGACCTTGGCTATCGCTTGCTAATTCCGCATGACGCAGTGTGCAGTGGGGCCGATAGCACCCACGATTCGACGCTGGAGCTTCTTGGCGCAAGGTTCTCAGTCCAGGTCGAGATGACTTCCACAGAAGCCCTACTTGCGAACGTTGTTTAGGAAAATGGAACCAGTGGCGGCTCCTGTCCACGGTGACCCGGCAGGATGGAGGTCGGTCACGATCGAGAAGAAGCGCGGCAGATATCGCGGAAGTTCTCCAGGACGATACAAGCCTGCCAAGCTAAGACGCCGTTCGAATTAAAACAGTCAAAATCGAGCCGGCGTTAAAAGAGGTTAAGACAATCGACGGGTGCGCCTGTAAATGAAGCTTGCTTATAGACGAACGTGCACGCTACGGGCGTGAAAGCGCTGGTGCGGCCGTGCGCGCTTTCCTGGGTCGCGTCCCCTTGGAACGGTTTCGCTTTAGTTGCGACGATGATTGAATGAGCTGGATTGATCGTCACGTGGTTCTCCCCGCTATGGGTTTTGTTGTGTTATGCAGCAGCTCTAGCAGCACATCATTGACCTCCGTTCCGGCAATGCCAAGGTCGCGCACCGAGCTCATGTGATTGCGTCCGCGTAGGACCTTTTCGGCAACCGGTACGCCTTGCCTTCTCAAGACGTCCGAAAACGCGCTCATCTGAGTGTGAAACGGCGTTGTTTCTTGTTCACCAACCGCGAGGATCACCCGGCAGCCAGGATCATGGAAATGGTGGAGCGGCGTGAATTTTTCGATTTCCTCCTCCGTCAGATTGATCTCGCTCTGGAGAAAAGAACTCTTCAACGGTCGAAGGTCGTAGAGCCCTCCCAGAAGAAGGGCCCCAATGATCTCAGTGGCCGGTGGACCGAGGTGGATCAGATGGCTCGCCAGATGGGCTCCCGCCGAGTGACCACTGATTGTAATTGATGCGGGATCGCCGCCATGTTCGCTGATATGATCGCGCACCCACGCCTTGGCTCGAAAGACCTGATCCACGAGCACTTCCATCCGAACATCCGGCATCAGTGAATAATCGACGATCACCGCGATCCCGCCCGCATCCGTTATGGGTTTCGCGATGTAGGAATATTCGCGTTTCGACCACATCCGCCAGTAACCGCCATGTATGAAGATGTGGACCGGCAGGCCTTCGCGATGGCCGGCTGGAAAAAACAAGTCCACCGTTTCACTTGGGCCTGTGCCGTATGCGATATCCGCGATCATGGGCAGGGTTTCGCGCGCCCGTGCGCTCGCCTGCACGATTTCGGAGACAATGTCGTCGAACTCCGCGACATGATCGCGGATGCGGAATGGATCGCACCCCAATGAATATCCTCCGGATCAGAAACTTGTTGCGATATATTTCGCTTCCATGAACTCCGCAATGCCGTGATGTTGTCCGCCCTCACGACCTAGTCCGCTTTGCTTGACACCGCCGAAGGGGGCGGCCGGATCGGAGACCAAGCCACGGTTTAGTGCAATCATGCCCGCCTCAATAGCCGACGACACCCGAAGACCGCGGGCAAGATCGCGTGTGTAAACGTAGGCTGCCAGTCCGTACTCGGTGTCGTTTGCAAGGTCGATCGCTTCTTGCTCGGTCTCAAATCGGTAGATCGGCGCAACGGGTCCGAAGATTTCTTCTTGAGCCATTTCGCTTTCCGCGGACACATTGGCAAGTACCGTTGGTGGATAGAAAAAGCCTGACCCTGACGGCGTTTGGCCACCACACAGAACACGTGCGCCTTTGTCTTTCGCATCATCAACAAGGCGGCTGATCTTGTCGACTGCCTTGCGGGTAATCATAGGGCCGCAGTCAGTGTCGGCCTCGACACCCGAGCCGACCTTCAAGGCTGACATGCGATCGGACAGCCCTTTGGCGAAAGCGTCGTGGATCTGGGACTGCACGTAGAACCGGTTTGCTGCCGTGCAGGCTTCACCAGCGTTGCGCATCTTGGCGATCATAGCGCCATCGAGCGCGGCGTCGAGATCCGCGTCGTCGAAAACCAAGAACGGTGCGTTTCCACCAAGCTCCATCGAGCAGGAAATGACGTGCTTTGACGCTTCAGCAAGCAATTGTCGCCCGACGCCAGTTGATCCAGTGAATGAGAGCTTCCTGACGCGCGGGTCGGCCAAGACCGTCGATGTTACGGGGCCGGGGTTGGTTGTCGTCAGCACGTTGACAACGCCCTTTGGCACACCGGCCTCTTCGTATATCGCCGCGAGAGCATAAGCTGTGAGCGGGGTTTCACTCGCGGGCTTGAGAATGACGGTACAGCCAGCCGCTAGCGCTGGCGCAATTTTCCGGGTGGCCATCGCCGCCGGGAAATTCCAGGGCGTGATCAGCAGACAAATTCCGATCGGCTGATAATCGACGATGATGCGGTTGGTGCCGGATGGAGCTATGGCGAATTCGCCGCTGATGCGCACAGCCTCCTCGGCGTTCCAGCGGAAAAATTCCGCAGCGTACGCAACTTCACCGCGCGCGTCCCGCAGCGCTTTGCCGTTCTCCATGGAAATGAGCGTAGCCAGCATGTCCGACCGATCGAGCATCAGCTCGAAGCAACGACGCAGAATTTCGGAGCGTCTACGAGGAGGTGTCGCTCGCCAAGATGGCGCTGCCGCCGCGGCCGCGTCTACACTGGCTCTGGCATCCTCGATCGTTGCATCGGGAACGGTAGCCAAAATGCCACCCGTCGATGGATCGACGACGTCAATCTGCCGTCCCGAGTGGGAGGGTCGCCATTGTCCGTCGATGTAGAGCCCGCGCGCAGTGGCATCAAGGTCGGGCAGGTGGCGGTTTGGCGGGGTGATCTGTTGGGCGATTGTCATGGTTTCCTCGATAATCACATGGCGGAAGCGGCGAAATTGCCATCGTAGGCGGCTTTGACGAGACGTTTCATGGCGTCGAGATCAAAGGGCCTTGGATTGTTCTTGATCAGCCTGTCAATGTTGAAGGCCTGCTCGGCCGTCCAGTCCAGCTTGTCTGCTGCGAGCCCTAGATCGGCGAGCGTTGCAGTAATGCCGATCGCCGCGAAAAGCCTGCGGATTTTCTCGATAGCTGCCACCGCGAGCTGCCTCTCGTCGAGACCCGGCGTCCCCAAACCAAGCGCCGCTCCGATCTGCGACATTTCGGTAACTGAAGCTGAAAGGTTGTAGTTCATGACGTAAGGCATCATTGTCGCGACGCCGAGACCATGGGCCGTATGCGTCAAAGCGCCAGCCGGGTACTGAACGGCGTGGGCCGCGGCCGTGCCCGCTGTCCCAAACGCGCAGCCTGCAGCAAGTGCACCCATCATTACGTCGGCGCGCGCATCTTCATCCGAACCGTCCTTGCAGGCTTTCTCGAGGCTTCGACCAAGAAGCTTGATCGCTAGCAGCGCGAAGTGGTCGGTCAACGCGCTCTTGCCGATGAAGACGTGCTTCTGAGCCAAGGAATGATCAACGCCGCGACGCGCGGCCGTGAAGGCCTCAATCGCATGGGTGAGGGCGTCGGCGCCTGCAACGGCAGTCAAGCCTGGTGGGCACGTCATCGTCAGCTCGGGATCGCATATCGCGGCTGTTGCTATCAGATAAGGGCTAGATATCCCGACCTTCAAAGTGCGCTCGGAATCTGAAATTACCGCAACAGGGGTAACCTCCGAACCCGTACCCGCCGTTGTCGGGACAGCAAGGACGGGGATTATCGGGCTTGGCACCTTGTATTCGCCATAGTAGTCCTTGAGCTGGCCACCGTGAGTCAACAGGAGTGCTGCGCACTTGGCCATATCCAAACAACTTCCACCACCGATGCCGATCACCATCTCTGGATCGAACGTCCTGGCGTCCTCTACGCAGACCGAGACACTGTCGGCTGGCACGTCGGGCTGTACTCCGTCGTAGATCAGAACGGCTACGGAGGCTGCTTCAAGCGCGCTCACGAGTTCGGCGAATACGGATGTCGCCGCGAACCTCTCGTCCGTGCATACCAGGGCTCTCCTTCCGAGCCTTGCCGCGACAGTTGCCAGGGCATGGCGCTGTCCTTTGCCGAACAAGATTTCCTGGGGAAGCCGTAGAGCGGCGAAGAGGGTCATTGTCCATGTCCTTTGACAAGCGGTTTGCTACTGTAAGAAAGGGCGTTGAGTTCGTCCCAAAGTCGCGGCGAAATCGCTATGCCGGACGAAAGGGCTTCTTCACGTCGTGCCAATGCGCCGTCCCCTGGGACAGTTACCGGACGAGCCGGATCAGCTGGCAGCGAGTTGCGAACGCCGTTGAGATAGATGCTGAAACTGGCGAGCATCTCGGGTTGCTCGCCAATATCAATAGCAATGAGGACGTCACCCTTGTTGCATAAAGCGTTGGCGTCGAGCGTTCCTCGAACGTTGGGCGCAAGAGCAGATTTGGCGACAGATGCGACCATCAGTTCCAGCGCCATACCCAGTGCATAGCCCTTGGCCTCCCCGAACGGGGCGATTGATCCTTTCGTGGCCGCGGTAGCGTCGGTCGTCGATCTCCCGTCGGCGTCTCGCGCCCAGCCCCTTGGTATTGGAGAGCCGTTGGCGGCATGGTGGTGTATCTTGCCCATCGAAACGATGCCGGTTGCAAGGTCGATCACCATCGGCCGATCCGCGGTCGGTATGGCGATCGCAAGCGGGTTTGTCCCCAAAAGCGCCTGCGTCCCGCCGTAGGGGTGAACCAGCGCCTCGCTCGAAGACATGGCAAGCCCTATCAGACCTTTGTCGGCCAGACGTTCGACATAGTAGGCAAGCATTCCAAGATGGTTTGAGTTGCAGATTCCAGCAACCGCGACACCAGCCTGACGGGTTCGGTCTGCCAGGCGCTCAAGCGCAGCGCAGGCCACCACTGGGCCAAGCCCCTTCATGCCATCGACTTCCAGGAAGGACGACGACCGCCAATGCGAACGGCCTGCGGAAGCCGGGTCAATTAGGGTGCGCTCGATGCGTGCAAGGATGCGGGGAAGGCGCTGTAGGCCGTGCGATGGATGGCCTTTCAACTCGCCTTCGACTAGCAAGCGTGCCTGTAAGCGCGCGTGTTCTAAGGGGGTGCCTCGCTCCTCTAAAAGGCGCGTCGCTAGGCAAAAAGCACTCTCTTGATCGACCCTCACTTTGGCTCCAATATAAAATCCTATAGGATATGGGATTGCATATCGGCGAGCATCATGTTAGCGATTGATCATGTCAAGAGGCAAAAACATGCAACTGAAAATTCCCGCGGTGACACCTTACGCATTCGATACGAGTGGTTTTATCCCGCGCGCTAACAGCCTCGCTGACAGCGTTTACGAAGCGATATTCGCTCAGTTGATGACGTTAAAGATTCCGCCTGGCACACGCATCACGGTGGATAATCTCGTTCGCGAACTCAACGTGTCGCAGACACCGATCCGCGAAGCGCTCGGACGCCTAGAAGGCGAAGGTCTCGTCGTTAAGACCCACCTTATCGGCTTCAGCGCCGCTCCGCAGATTACCCGTCGACGCTTTGACGAGCTGTATCAGCTTCGCCTGTTGCTAGAGCCCGACAGCGCCGCCAGGGCCGCGATCGCCATGGACGACGTCAAGCTTTCGGCCTTGCGGGCCGCTGCTGGGCTGATGGGTCGCCGCGAAGGCGGCGATGAACGTTTGCGCTATTCGACCTTCGCACGACAGGACGCGATGTTTCACGACAAGATTCTCGAGATCGCAGGCAACGAACTCATTCGCGAGGCCCTGAACCATCAGCACACGCACTTTCATATATTCAGGTTGATGTTCCATTCGCGGGTGACAGAAGAAGCGTTGGACGAACACGAGGCGCTTCTGGCGGCGCTGGAAGCTGGCGATGGCCCGGCCGCGGAGCGGGCAATGCGTGTGCATCTTGAGCATTCACGTGACCGGCTCCTGCCGGCTTTCGACTAAGGGTGACGGAATGTCCAACGTCGCGAGCATCGGCAGAGCGGGTACGCAAGACGTGAAGGAGGCCATCCAACCCGTTCGGCAACACGTACTGCGCGCAAAAGGCCTATCGAAACAGTATGGCCCCGTCACTGTTCTGTCTGATATCACGCTCGATATTCTGCCCGGAGAAATTCACGCTATCATCGGGGAAAACGGTGCCGGCAAATCAACCTTTATGCGGTTGCTGTCAGGCTATGCCGAGCCGTCGGCTGGGTCACTATCGATGGCTGATGTTGACGTCAAGTTTGATAAGCCCGAACGCGCCCAAGATGCGGGTATCGTGCTTGTCCATCAGGAGATACTGCTCGCAGAGGCTCTAACTGTCGCCGAAAATGTGTTTCTCGGTAGAGAGCTGATGCGAAATGGTACCGTCGACGACAAAACCATGCGACGTCTTACTCGAGAGAAGCTTGCGGAGCTTGGCTGCGTTGTGTCACCGAACGCGCTTGTTCGCAACATTTCGCTGGCCGACCGTCAGCTGGTCCAGATCGCCCGAGCCCTACTGGATGACTACAAGCTTGTCATCTTTGACGAACCCACTGCCGTTTTAACTGGCGAGGAAGTCGAGCGGCTCCTTGCCATCATCCTTCGCTTGAAGGAGCAGCGGACCGCAGTCCTCTACATCAGCCACCGGCTCGATGAAGTGCAACGTATTGCCGATAAAGTCACGGTGCTGCGTGACGGCAAGATGATCGGAACCTATCCCGGACACACGCTCAGTCAGATGGACATGGCGCGGCACATGGTTGGCCGCGACCTTGCCGCGCTCTACCCGCCGAAGAGAGCGGATGTTGCGCCCAAGACGACGCTGTCAGTCCGCAATCTCACCGTGCCCGGCTTCGCAAAAGACGTTTCGTTCGACGTCCGTCAATCGGAAATCCTTGGCTTCGCAGGGATGATCGGTGCCGGCCGCACGGAACTCTTCGAGGGCATAATGGGGCTTCGTCCTGCGACCGGTACTGTCGAACTGCTTGGCAAGGCAATCAACATCCACACGCCCAGGGCAGCCCTCGACGCCGGTATCGGTTATCTAACCGAGGACCGTAAGGGCAAGGGCCTTCTCCTGCAGGAACGGCTTGCTCCGAACCTCACCTTGTCGGCGCTGGGACGCTTTCATCCCGGACTGCTCATGCGCCGCAAGCGCGAACAGATGGCACTGACGCAAGCCGTCGATCAATATGACATCCGGCTCAAAACCCTTGGCGTGAAAGCAGGCCAGCTCTCAGGTGGCAATCAACAGAAGCTGCTGCTTGCGAAGGTGTTGCTCACCACGCCGTCGGTCGTTGTCATCGACGAGCCGACCCGCGGGATCGACATCGCCAACAAGGCGCAAATTTACGCATTCATTCAGCAACTCGTGTCGGAGGGGAAGACCTGCATCGTCATCTCCTCGGAGATGCAGGAGCTGATCGGCATCTGCGACCGAATACTGGTGATGCGTGAGGGGCGTATCGCTGGGGAAGTCTCAGGCGAGGCGATGACGGAACATAATGTCGCGCTCATGGCGACGAGCCACGCGGCTGGAAGCAATGAGGGAGGAAGAAGATGACGGTGATTACGGGTTCCACTGTGGTCAGGCCGGAACGTGATTGGAATATTGGCTGGTCGGATGTCGGTCCCTTTATCGCGCTTGCCGCGCTCATGGTGATCGGCTTTGCTATCAATCAGGATTTTCTCTCAGCCACCAACCTCGGCAACGTTATTACCCGAAGCGCCTTTATCGCGATCATCGCAGTCGGCGCGACGTTCGTCATTTCATCCGGCGGCCTCGATCTTTCCGTGGGCTCCATGGCGGCGTTCATCACGGGTATCACCATCATGTTCATGAACAGGATGGCTCCGGAATGGGGCGTGGCGGCAATTCCCGCCGGGATGCTGGTGGCTGTCGCCGTTGGCTTGTTCTGTGGTCTGATGAACGGGATTATCGTCACGGTCGGCAAAATCGAACCCTTCATCGCTACTCTCGGCACGATGGGCATATTTCGGGCACTGATCACCTACATGTCGGATGGCGGCACGATCCCTATCGATCGTGGCCTGCGTGATGCCTATCGACCGGTTTATTTCGGTACCATTGCGGGGATACCGTTTCCGATCCTGATTTCGATCGCGGTCGCAGCCGTTGCGTCCTTCATACTTTATAAAATGAAATACGGGCGTAAATGCGCAGCCGTTGGAGCCAATGAAGACGTCGCCCGCTACTCCGGCGTTTCGATCATCAAGACCCGTACGATCGCCTATGCGATCCAAGGTGCCTGCGTTGCGATCGCTGCGATCTGCTATGTGCCGCGGCTCGGTGCGGCCACGCCAACCACGGGCGTTCTCTGGGAGCTCCAGGTAATCACTGCGGTGGTCATCGGTGGGACGGCGTTGCGCGGTGGGAAGGGACACGTGTGGGGAACGGTGGCGGGCGCGGTCATTCTTGAGCTCATCGCAAACCTCATGGTTCTTTCCGACTTCGTTTCGGAATACCTCGTGGCGGGCGTCCAGGGTGTGATCATCATCATCGCCATGCTCATTCAAAGGTTCTCGAAATAATCCGTGTCAGGACCACACGGGTTCACGATCTTAGGTCCAAATTCTGGGAGGAATGGAATGTCTACTACAAAATGGATCGCGGCTGCAGCCGTGAGTACGATGCTGATTGCGGGCCACGCGCTCGCTGAGGAGAAGAAGGTTGTCGCGGTATCGATCCCGGCAGCCGACCATGGTTGGACAGCGGGCATCGTGTATCACGCTCAGGCCGCCGCCAAGGAGATCAATGCCGCGTTTCCGAATGTCGAGGTCGTCGTCAAGACCTCACCGTCGGCAACGGCTCAAGTCAGTGCCCTTGAAGACCTGTCCGCGGGTCGTAAGCTCGACGCACTGGTCATTCTGCCATACACGTCCGAAGAGCTGACAACTCCGGTCAAGGCCGTAAAAGATGCCGGTACGTTCATCACCGTGGTAGACCGTGGCCTCAACGATGCGACGATCCAAGACCTTTATCTCGCAGGCGACAACATCGCGGTTGGTCGCAACACAGCGAAGTTCATGATCGACAAGCTGGGCGGCAAGGGCAATTTGGTTGTTCTGCGCGGCATTCCGACCGTCATTGACGACGAACGAATTCAGGGTTTCCAGGACGCTATCAAAGGTACTGACCTCAAGGTTCTGGACATCCAGTATGCGAACTGGAACAGTGACGAAGCTTTCAAACTGATGCAGGACTACCTTGCTAAGCACCCTCAGATCGATGCCGTATGGGCCAACGACGACGATATGCTGCTTGGCGTTCTTGAGGCCGTGAAAGAGTCCGGTCGCAAGGACATCAAGCTAGCGCTCGGCGGTAACGGCATGAAGGATATTGTCAAGAAGGTTATCGATGGGGACGCGATGACGCCTGTCGAAACGCCTTATCCGCCTGCAATGATCAAGACCGCGATCTACATGACCGTCGCGAATTTAGTGGGTCAGGCGCCCGTTCGCGGAACCGTCAAGCTCGACGCTCCGCTCATCACTCAGGAAAACGCCAAGGAATATTATTTCCCTGATTCTCCGTTCTGATCACCAACGTCAACCGGGGCGGCGGGAGCCGCCCCATAGCATGAGAAAAGAGGAGCAAATCATGCCAGGCAAAAAGATATTGATGCTGACAGGCGAGTTCACCGAGGAATACGAGATTTTCGTCTATCAGCAGGCGATGGAAGCGGTCGGCCATACAGTGCACGTTGTTTGCCCGGACAAGAAGGCGGGAGATCTGATCAAGACGTCGCTGCACGACTTTGAGGGCGACCAGACCTACACCGAGAAGCTCGGCCACTTTTTCACGATCAACAAGACGTTCTCGGAAGCCGAGGCGCAGCTTGATCAGTATCACGCTGTCTACGCGGCCGGCGGACGTGGTCCCGAGTACATCCGAACCGATAAACGCGTCCAGGCGATGGTTCGCCATTTCCACGAAACACGCAAGCCTATCTTCACGATCTGCCACGGGGTTCAGATATTGATCGCCGTCGACGGTGTCGTGCGTGGCAAGCGTGTCGGCGCGCTTGGCGCGTGCGAACCTGAGGTCACGCTTGCTGGCGGTACATACGTGGACCTGTCGCCGACCGAGGCACTCGTTGATGGAACCATGGTTTCGGCAAAAGGGTGGACTGCACTAGCGGCGTTCATCAGGGAATGCTTGAAGGTCTTGGGAACGGAGATCCACCATCGCGAGGACGTCGCCCAGGCCGCGGAATAGTCCGCGGGATTGGGTGTGCCTACCGTTCGCAAATCGAGGCCGCCTTCATGGGCGGCCAAGAACTTTACGCCCCCGTTATTCGGCTGGCCGCAAGGAAGTGTTGAAATCAGCGCGCGTGAAGCATGCATGCCATGAGATCAAGCAAGAACTCCCGCGCCCGGCTCGCCACACCTTTAAGAACCGCGTTGATGTATCCCGCACGCACGCCGCTGAGAATGACGTGGTTCTCGAAGGAGGGGCGCTCTTTTGGCGATGGCGATACGAGCGTCAAGATGGCGCAAGAACATGGCCGAACTGACGCCCCATTGCTCCGTCGAAAGATGAGAGGCGCCAAAAGCCTGCGAAAAGACTATGTGATGATGATAGAACCGCCGTCTCGTTATAGGCTTAGATCCCAACCTGGATCGCCTTATCTTTCTATGGTCTTTTGGAGGCTGGCGGGGGCTTTTTCAGACGTAGCCTTGATGCTCGCCGAATGGAACATTTTCACTGAGGTTCCCCTTGCCAATTCGCTCGCTTTCGCCTGACAGATGACTGTCTGACTGCTCGGGCTCTCGAGCTTGGTCTTCAGGTGGAAGATGTGGCAAATGGCCTGATGGTAATTCCTCATCCCCGAGCTTTTGTTGGCGACCCTCGTTGTTTTTTTGCTCCAAGCTGGCAGTGATCGCAGATTGTCTCTCAGCTGCCCATGCTACATCCGGTTCCGCGAGCGAGATACTGCGATCGACCCGTGTCGGGTTTGACGATGCGGTGGACGATACTGGGGAAAGCCGCTCAACCATTTGGATTTTCCTTGCTCAAGATCTCAGGTAGTGAATGCGCCGCGAACCGCAAGCCCACAAGTATACAAACGTATGATTGGCCGGTTCAGGCGCTGACATTTTAGGATGCTCAGGCAATTCGCATTGAAAGCGTGGTATGCCCGAGATTACATCGCGACGCGCGGTGGTGTCGGCATATGAGACCGCGTTCACGGGAACCGAAGAGGGGATCGGTGGCCGGCTCAAGCGGATCGGTGTCAAAGGAAGGGCCAGACTGCGACCACGTGGTGGACGTTCGTGGCTCCCAGTAGGTGTTCGACACGGTCCACAAGGTCGCAGGCAGTCAGAGGTCCGCTGATTGTGATGCTCGATCAAGCCGACAGTGTCGACGGAAGTTCTTTAGCCCGGCTGCTTGAAAGCGCCGCTCGAGTGATGTCTTCAAAATCAACGTAAAGGCGACCGCGGTGCTTCGGGAGGCGGCCGGGCCTACTTGCGGTGTGCCTACGATCTCAACATTCACAATGAAAAGCGCGCCAGAAGGTAGTCTGGGTAGGCGCTAGACCGCTCAGCAATTTTCGCAAGTTCGTCCTCGCTCTGGCCAGCCAGGATACCCGTTCCCACTAGGACTGAGCCTAGACCCGCGGTGTTCGCTCCAAGGATGTCGTGCTCAATGCTGTCTCCGATACAGACAACACGGTTCTGCTCATCTATTGCCGCTGCTTTGAGGGCATACTCGTAGATTTCGGGAAACGGCTTTCCAACCCAGCGCACGCTCCCGCCGAGTTCCTCGTAGAGTTTTGCAATGCTTCCGGCTCCCGGCGCGATCCGGCCCTCATGGAGCTTGTGGATGTCTGGATTGGTGCAGAAGCATGGGATGCCGTTTACCGCGGCTGGGAGCAGCATCTTCCGATACTCATCCATTGGGATCCGCTCGGCCTCACTGCCCGAAATGATAACGATATCAGCGCCGCGCGAGGCACCGGTGGACGCAAGCCCGAGACGATCCGCTAGGTCGGTGTCTCCCCCGCTGGAAATCGTGAAACACCGTGCGGATTTCGCGACACCTGATCCCTGTTTTGAGAGGAGGTCAAACGCGACATCGCCGGAGGTCACGAAGCGTTCGAAGCTTTCCGCCGGAAAGCCAAGTCTAACCAGTCTTTCGCTGTTGTAATTTCCGCTCCGACCGGAGTTCGAAAGAACGATCGCGCGCTTTCCTTGCGAGGCAAGCCACGACAATGCTTTGACAGCCCCTTCATAAGGCCCGATGTCGTCGCGCAGGACGCCAAACTGATCAATCAGAAATACGTCGTACGTTCGCGTCAATGCCGCAAGGTCGGTTTTTGTCGGGTTAAACATGCTCGCTCCTATTGGCTAGAACAAGGGTAGCAGTCCCGACAGCGGCCTCGACCGATTTCGCTGGT
Source organism: Rhizobium sp. NPDC090275 (assembly GCF_044772225.1). Taxonomy (NCBI): domain Bacteria; kingdom Pseudomonadati; phylum Pseudomonadota; class Alphaproteobacteria; order Hyphomicrobiales; family Rhizobiaceae; genus Rhizobium; species Rhizobium sp. NPDC090275. Next base: position 21,943 of record NZ_JBIVYL010000016.1, read on the forward strand.
AGTGGCTCGAGCCCCATCGCTCGGGCTCTCATTGCCGTCCAGGCAGGGTTTTGTGCGCCGCCGCCCACCGTGCGCAGCGTCCTTAGGGCGGGGGAACCAAGTTCACGCAAGCGATCGTAACCCAGGCGCTCTATCTCGGTCATCCCCTCCAGGAGACCTTGGAAAAACGCCGCGTCGTTTGCGGGTCGCGGCTCAAGGCGCGGGAGATAGTGCGGATCATTGATTGGAAAACGCTCACCCGGCCTAAGGAGCGGGTAAAATCCCAAACCGAGCGGTTGATTAGGGTCAATCGCGGTCGTCAGGGCCGTCAGCCGGTCGTCACCTATCAACGCACGCAGTACGTTTCCACCACTGTTCGATGCGCCGCCCGCCAGCCAGAAATTGCCCACACGGTGTGAATAGACCCCGAACTCTGGCGCATTGATCGGTTGATCGGACGCTAACTTCAATACGATCGTCGAACCAAGAGCGGTGACCGCATCCCCGACGGCTGAAGCGCCGGTAGCCAGGAAGGATGCACATCCATCGGTGGTGCCTGCATGGTACCATGCCGAAGCGGGGATACCCAGTTGACTGAGATATCCTGATATTTGGGCAATTCGCGCGCCGGCACGGTAAACCCTCGGCAAGATCGCGATGTTCATGCCCGCCGCTTCAATCCACGCCGGCCAGGTCTGGCTTTCGAGATCAAAACCTGATTTGAGCGCGTTGTTTTCATCACTGGGCCGACCTGGGCATCCCAGCTTCATGAGGATCCAGTCCGCCTGATGCACGATGGCGTCAACATCGCGGTCACGGGACAGGTAAATAGCGCGCGCCAAGCCTGAGTTCGCGCCGACGGCCGTTGCGCCGTCGGGAGCATGTCGCGATATACTTGCCACGATGGCCGCATCGGGGCACGGCTCGTTGTACATCAGCACTGATCCGGTGGCTTCGCCCGAAGCGCTTAGCGACAAGATCGTTCCAGACGTCCCGTCGACGGCGACGCCCTCGACCGCTCGAAGGTCGATTGCCGCGGCGAGTTGTTCCATCGCTTCTTTCACTCGCCGCCACCAAGCCGCAGGGTCACGCAGTTCGTCATTGGACCTAAACGGCGATGCGGCAAACGCTACTGGAGTGCCGTCAACGTCGATGGCGGCCGCGCGAGCGCCCGATGTTCCAATATCAATTCCAATGGCGACCGCTGATCCAGCATTTTTGGTCACGCTGTTTGCCTCGCCGATCCACGATCGAGCGCCTGTCGATATTGCTCGGCCTCCCAGTTCATCAGCTCGTATTCGTCGCTTTCGGACAGGTAGACGACTTTGCTTTCAGCGGGGATGCGGCCGACAACCTCGGCCAGGCACCGCGCCATCACTTCACCGCCAGCTGTCAATGCGCTCGAAAGCAGAATGCCTTTGTCTGGGACAATCAGCATCTTCGGCACTTCTCGACCCTCATTGTGCGAGGCTGCTTGGAAATCCGCGGCACTTTGGCCTTCCCGCAACACGCCGATCTCGGTTCCGAGGAAGATCACGTGGTCGGGATACAGGGATCCTCCCAAGGCGATTGCCCGGTTCACTTCGGACAATGCGACCTTATGACTGTCGTGGTCTCGCGCGGGATGGAATCCAGATCCTTTGGCAATAGCGTCGAGTGCCGCAAGATCGGGGCCGATCGTCTCGCGCGTGCCTCGCGCCAGAGCCTTCGTCACGCGTTCGATCTTGTCCGCAACGTCTTCGACGGTGTTACCACATACAATGATACCGTGATTGAACAGGATCAAAACATCCGGTCGAGACGCAGCCGCTTTTTCGATCTCCCTCGCCAACGGCGTTCCCGGACGTCGGTAGGGGATGGTGACCCATGTGAGGTCCGCAACGGTCCGCATTCGATCAGCCAACTCTTGGTCGCGGTTTTCAAGCACCGAAAGCGCAATCGCGTTAACGCAGTGATAGTGAGCAATGACGGGGCTTTTAAGCGCCGCGTGGAAGCTTGTCTCGATGGACGGCCTGAGCCCGCTCGAGTTCAGTTCGCTTACTATGAAATCCGTTGATTTTTCCGCCCGAGGATCTTCCGCCCGTAGCGCGCGCACGAGTGGTTCGACAACCACCGGAACCATAATGTCCTCGGCCTGCGCTTTGGCAAGCCAAGTGCCAGACGCCTTCACCCACATGACGCCATCATCCTTGATGGAGGTGTTTCCACCCGCGCCTTGGGTCTTGAGGATGTCGCTACCGATCTCGCTGGAAAGCCGGAGGAACCCCTTGAACAGGTCCGTTCCTCTTAGGTCTGGTTGATCCATGAATGTCTCCTCCTGACGATTGTCGCCCAATGATGAGCGAACTCCGGCCCACCATATAAATGTGATCGAATATCGTCAACGATGAAGATTTTACATCTTCCGATGTTGCGGTGGATGATTGTCTGTGATTATAGTTCATCAAAGACGTTGGGGAGAAACGTCAGTGGAGGCATTGAGTTGAACGATTCCGATCGCCATCGCCTGATCACGGAGATGCTTCTAGAAAGGCCGTTCGCATCCGTGCGCGACCTGCAGGAGCGGCTCGGTGTTTCTCCCGCGACAATCAGGCGCGACATCGACAAGCTCGATGAAATCGGCGTTGCACGCAAAGTATATGGTGGTATATCCGCAAACGAGTCGGCTCTTTCTGGCCGACTGTCGGCGAGGCCATATGATGAAAACCGCGACATCGCGGTTGATGCCAAGCGCGCTATCGCGGAGAAAGCCGCAGGCCTCGTGCGGGACGGGGATGCAATCATCGTTCACGCGGGCTCGACATGTTACCAGTTGGGACTGCATTTGGCCCGGCGCAACGTCCGCCTTTACACCAATTCCATGCCTCTTGCCGCCTATCTCGGCGAGCACGGCACCTGCAGCCTCATTGTGGCTGGCGGCGTTCTGTACAGAGAGCCTGGTATCATCCACGATGCGTCGGCTGGCGCGCCGGACTTCTTCGCTTCCCGCTTCTTCCTCGGCACGCAGGGTATTAGCGGCGAAGGGCTTTTGGAATCGCATCCCCTCTTGACCAAGGCTATCGGCGAACTGAGCGGTTGCGCCGACGAGATCGTCTTGCTGGCGGACAGCCGGAAGCTCTCCATCCAACCTCGCAACGTTGTCCTGCCGCTCTCGCGGATAGGGACGATTGTCACTGACGACGGCCTGTCGGATGCCGGCGCGAAAATGCTTGAGGACGCGGGGATCACGATCATGATCGCAGCGGTCGGGGGGCAGGGATGACGTCTGGAAGAGCCGTGGCTGTCTTCGATTTGGGCAAGACGAACTCGAAGCTGTTCGTATTTGGCGCGGATGGGGCGATCCTCGCGCAATCGAGGACAAAACCAGTCTGGATAGAGCGCGACGGAATTCGTGTCCTCGACGATGAGGCGCTTTTTGGATGGATGACAAGTTCGCTCCTGGATGCGGTCGAAGATCATGCGGTCGGGCACGTCATGTTCTCAGGGCATGGTTGTACTTTCGCGCTCGTCGATGGTGATAAGCTGACGCATCCGATCCTCGATTACGAGCAAGAGCCACCAGCGGTGATTGCTCGGCGCATCGACATCTTGGCTCCGCCTTTCAGCGAGACCTACTCGCCCAAACTCCCTCTCGGCTTCAACTACGGCCGGCATATTCTCTGGTTGGAGGCGGCCAAGCCGGAAATCCTGGGCAAAGCCGACGCGATCCTGGCATATCCGCAATTCTGGTCCTGGAAGTTTTCCGGCAGCAAGGTGTCGGAAGTCTCCTACATCGGTTGCCACTCACATCTGTGGGCACCCCTGAAGGAAGACTTCAGCAGCCTGGTCGATCGTCAGGGCTGGCGAGAGAAGATGCCGGCCTTTACGCGCGCTGGCGCAGCGATCGGAAACTGGCAAGGCCCGCTTCGTGACGGTGACCGAGCCAACCTCCAGGTCCACAATGGCGTTCACGACAGCAATTCAGCGCTTTACCATTATCGCTCGGTCGGGTTCGACGACTTCACGCTCGTATCAACCGGTACATGGGTCGTCATCTTCAACGCGGCCTGCCCGCTGGATGCACTCGATGAGCATCGTGACATGCTGGCCAATGTTACCGTCGATGGAAAAGCCGCTCCAACGATCCGGTTCATGGGGGGAAGAGAATACGAGCTCGCGAGCGGCGGTTGGAACAAGCCCGTTGGGATCGACGCGTTGTCGCGAGTGATAAAAAAGGGCGTCTTCGGCCTGCCGTCTTTTGCCCCAGGTGGTCCGATGCAAGGCTTTAACGGCCGCTTCTCAGGGCCGCTTGTCGAGGGTGAGGAGAGGGCAGCCGCGGCACTTCTCTATGTTAGCCTGATGACTGACTTGTGCCTCGATCTGATCAGGTCGCGAAATTCGATCGTCATTGACGGCGGCCTGGTGAAGACAGGTTTGTTTCCCGAGCTTCTCGCTGAGCTCCGGCCCTCGCAGGAGGTTTACTCAAGCGCGACCGCCGAGGGAAGCGCTTTCGGGGCCGCCGCGCTCGTCTTTGAGAGCCTTGGGCAATCTCCATTCAGAAACGAAACGACACGAGCAGTATCACTGCCGCTCTTCGGCCTCGAGGCCTATCGCAAGGCTTGGCGGTCATTGATCGAGACCGAAGAGGCTGAGGTCGCGCCGCCACGCAAGGAGTTGCACGCATGACGACTGGAGGAAACATCGAGCGCGCACCTGTTCTCGAGATGCGCAATATTAGCAAGACTTTCGGGACCACCAAGGCTCTGACCAAGGTATCGCTCACGGTCTACCCGGGAGAGGTTCATGCGCTGATGGGGGAAAACGGCGCTGGTAAGTCAACCTTGATGAAGGTCCTGTCTGGCGCATACACGGCTGATCCAGGTGGGGCCGTGCTGGTCAACGGCAAGCCGATCGTGGCGGGAGATCCGATCAAGGCTAAGGCAAACGGCATCTCGGTAATCTATCAGGAGCTGTCGCTCGCCCCTAACCTCACCGTTGCCCAGAACATGTTTCTCGGAGCCGAGCCTTCGCGCTATGGGGTCGTTGACAAAGCAGAGGCACGCAGTCGTGTTGAGCCGATCCTCAAGCAGCTGGGCATTACCTTTGGGCCAGCGCAACTCGTCGCCGCCCTGTCCTTGGGTGAGCGGCAAATGGTCGAGATCGCGCGTGCCTTGACGACCAACGCGAAGATCATCGTGATGGATGAACCGACAACGTCACTCACGTCAAGGGAGACCGAACGCCTGTTCGGGGTGATCGCCGACCTGAAGGCGCGGGGAATTGCCATTATCTATATCAGCCATCGCATGGAAGAGATTTACGCGCTAGCCGACAGGGTGAGCGTACTTCGCGATAGCGCGTATGTCGGCACACTCGATCGCGCTGACCTGTCCGCCGAAAAGCTGGTGGCGATGATGGTGGGGCGCGATCTGTCCTCGTTTTACAAAAAGGAACACCGCTCGCCCCCACAGGCCGCAAAAACGGTGTTGTCCGTCAAGGACATGGGCGACGGCCGACGCGTGCATGGCTGCTCGTTTGATGCAAAGGCTGGTGAGGTCTTGGGTATTGCCGGACTTGTCGGTTCAGGTCGAACCGAACTCGCTAGGCTTATTTTCGGAGCAGACAGCAAAACATCCGGAACGGTGACCCTAGACGGGCGAACGATCGCCATCACTGGGCCACGTGACGCCATGGATGCAGGGATTGCCTACCTGACCGAAGACCGCAAGGGTCTCGGGCTCTTTCTCGACATGACGATCAACGAGAACATCAATATCGGCGTTATCGGCAAGGATGCGGCTCGGGGAGGCATACTGAACTTCGCAGCCGCCAAGGAGCGCGCCTCCCGGGCGATCAAGTCACTGTCTATTCGCACGCTGAGCGCCAGCATAAACGTCGGAGCGCTTTCGGGTGGCAATCAGCAGAAGGCGCTTATCGCGCGTCTTCTCGAGACCAAACCAAGGGTGATCATTTTCGATGAACCGACACGTGGCGTCGACGTCGGTGCAAAGTCGGAGATCTACCGGATTATCGACGAACTCGCACAAAGCGGGATCGCCATCGTGGTGATCTCGAGCGACCTGCCCGAGATCATCGGTATTGCCGACCGTGTGCTTGTCATGCGCGAAGGCTTATTCGCCGGCGAGGTGAATGCCTCGCCCGACCACCCGATAAGCCAAGAGGCCATCATGGCCTTCTCCACGGGATCGGCATCCAAGGTAGCCTGAGGCCTGAAACCATAGACGACGGGATTTTATCATGACCTCTACATCGACCGATCAAACAAACGCCAGCAAGGCAAAACTCAGGTCGACATTGACCGCGCTCGGGATGTTGCCGGTGCTGGTCATTCTTGCACTCGGCTTTCATCTTTTGAGTGGCCGTTTCCTCAGCGTCAACAACCTTTCGATTGTCACCCAGCAGGCCTCGATCAACACCGTGCTTGCAGCGGGCATGACTTTTGTCATCCTGACCGGCGGTATCGACCTGTCGGTCGGCTCGATCCTGGCCGCCTCCGCGATGGTCGGGGTCATCGTTTCGCTTTATCCCGAAATCGGGATGCTGGGTATTCCCGCGGCAATCGGCGTGGGGCTGGCGTGCGGCGTGGTCAACGGTGTCATCATATCGTTCCTCAAGCTGCCACCGTTCATCGTGACGCTCGGCTCGTTGACGGCGATGCGGGGCATAGCCCGGTTACTCGGTAACGACACGACGGTCTTCAATGCCGACCTGCCGTTCGATTTCATCGGCAACGGCTCTCTTTTCGGGATCCCTTGGCTTGCGATCATCGCGCTCGTCACCATTGTGATCTCATGGTTCATCTTGAAGCGAACCGTGCTCGGCACTTGGATTTACGCCGTGGGCGGCAATGTCGAAGCTGCGCGGTTGACGGGCATCAAGGTGCCGCTCGTTCTACTCTTCGTCTACTCGATGTCTGGTCTTCTCTCTGGCGTCGGCGGCGTAATGTCCGCGGCGCGTCTTTACGCGGCCAACGGTCTTCAGCTCGGTCAGGCTTACGAGCTAGACGCCATCGCAGCAGTTATCCTTGGCGGAACCAGCTTCGTCGGCGGCGTCGGATCGATATGGGGAACGCTGATCGGGGCTCTGATTATCGCGGTTTTGTCAAACGGTCTCATCCTCGTCGGGGTGTCCGACATCTGGCAGTACATCATCAAGGGACTTGTCATCATCGTCGCTGTGGCGCTCGACCGCTATCGGCTGAAAGGGCTTAGCCGCACATGAGGTGCGGCTCAAGAAACCGGGATTACCGGATCACGGGCGCGGGGAGCGCCAAAATGGAGGAAAGTATGCGTCTATTTTCTAAACTGCTCGTCGGTACTGCTCTTGCGGCGGCCGTTGCAATGCCCGCCTCTGCCAAGGAACTGCAAAAGATCGGTATTTCGGTCGGTCTTCTTGGAAATCCGTTCTTCGTCGCCACCATCAAGGGCATCGAAGACCGCGCCAAGGAGATCAACCCGAATGTCCAGGTGACGTCCGTCTCGGCAGACTACGACCTCAATAAGCAGGTCTCGCAAATGGATAGTTTCGTCGCCGCTGGCGTCGACATCATCATGCTGAACGCCGTCGACGCCAAGGCGATCGCGCCAGCCGTGAAGAAGGCGCAGGCCGCAGGCGTGATCGTTGCAGCATTCGACGTCTCCGCGCCAGGCGCTGACGTGACCGTCATGACGAACAACATCAAGGCAGGCGAGGAAGCCTGCAAGTACATCGTCGATAAGCTCAAGGGCAAAGGCGACGTCGTCATCATCAACGGCCCAGCATCGTCTTCGATCATCGACCGCGTTCAGGGTTGCAAAAATGTGTTGGCGCAAAGCCCGGACATCAAGATCCTGTCGGACGACCAGAACGCCCAGGGTTCGCGCGACGGCGGCCTGGCCGTCATGCAGGGCCTTCTGACACGCTTCGACAAGATCGATGCCGTCTTTGCCATCAACGACCCGACAGCGATCGGTGCGGAACTCGCTGCCAAGCAGCTCAACCGCAACGAGTTTTTCTTCACCGCCGTTGATGGCGCGCCGGATATCGAAAAGTCGCTTGCGAGCGGCAACTCGATGATCAAGGCGTCGGCATCCCAGGATCCGTACACGATGGCGGGTGACTCGCTGAAGATGGCAGTCGACCTCTTCAATGGCAAGAAGCCTGCCGAACCCACCGTCCTCCTCGATCCTCAGCTGATCACGGCCGACAACATCAAGGACTACAAGGGCTGGACCGCGGCTCGTTAAGGTCTCCTCCTCTTCCCCGTCGGGACCTTTGGGTTTCGACGGGGCTCATTCTGAAAAAAATCGGGAAATTGGTGCTATGTCCAAAATCGGTGTCCACTCGTTTGTCTGGAGTGCGGGATCTTCGAAAGATGAGATCGAGAGGACCCTTGCCCGGTCCCACGAGCTTGGTTTCAAACTTGTGGAATTCTCCTACCTCGACCCCGATGAGGTCGATGTGAAGTGGCTTGCGTCTCGTATTCGGGACCTTGGCCTGGATGTGGCTGTCAGCATGGGGCTGCCCGCGGAGGGCGACATCTCCAGCGCTGATCCTTCGATTGTTGCCAACGGCGAGGCGATCCTCGATCGTGCCGTGGCGCTCGTTCGCGACCTTGGCGGCACCAAGCTGGCGGGCATCTTGAGCTCCGCTCATGGGAAACAAGAACATTCACTGTCTCGAAAGGGGTGGGATCAAAGCGTCGCTACGCTATCGAAGGTCGCTGATCGAGCAAAGGTCGCGGGCGTGACCCTGAACCTTGAAATTGTCAATCGGTTCGAGAGCAACATGCTCAATACCGCCGCGCAGGGACTGGCCTATATCCGCGACACCGGCGCGTCCAACGTCTTCCTGCACCTGGATACGTTTCATATGAATATCGAGGAGGCGGATGTCGGTCTAGCGATCCGAAACGCAGCGGATAAGATCGGTTACGTTCATATCGGAGAAAGTCATCGCGGATATCTGGGGACCGGTAACATCGATTTTGCCTCGATCTTCGACGCTCTCGTTGCGATCGGGTGGAACGACTATGTAACCTTCGAGTCCTTTTCGACGACTATCGTGGATAAGGACCTCTCACTAAAAACCGCGATCTGGAGAAATCTCTGGGAAGACAATGTCGCGCTCGCAAAACATGCGCGTACATTTATCGAACTCGGACTGGAAACCGCGCGACTGAAGGCGGATCTGGTCACGACAGCACATGTGCCGCTCGCATAAGATGATTTCCGGCGGCCGCAGTTCGGTGGACGAAAAGTGCTGCCATATTGGAACCGCTTTCGTGGCACGAACTGGCATGTAAGCGGGGCAGCCAGCCCGCTTAAGCAAGCCTTCTCGGTTTCGGTACGATCCTTGCTTGGTTGACGTTGTGTTCACGTTGCAATGGGTCATTGACATGAATTGGCACACAACGAAGGAGTTCACGCCGCTGATGCTCGTGATGGCCAACAGCGACGCGCTTAAAATCAGGACGCTGTATGATGTCGGGCGTGTCCTGCTGGAGTTCTGGCCAGATGAGGATGGTGAGAAATACGTCGTCGCGGTAAAAACCTGCGTTGAAGCCATCACAGGAGAAACGACACCAGAGGACGCGAGACGCGCGTTCATCGACGCCGCCGGGGAAGCCAACATTCCTGTTATCACCATTGTCAGATAGCCTGTACTTCCTGTTGCAACGGGAGTCCTCGCCGGTACACAGGAGCGTCCCCCGTCAGGCATATACCGGCTCGCGGCAAGAGCGGCGGCGTCGTGAAAGCCTTGCCAGAACCTCCGTACTGTTCCGTCAACGTGGAGCGCGATATAACGAAGCTACGCTGAACACGCCGTATTAGGGCGCGACATCGGCGGGACGTTGGAAGATTTGATAAGGATCCGGTTCAGAGCAGGGCTCATGGCATTGCCGAGGCGATCCCGTGGTGAACGCGCAGCAGTGTTACCATCGGGGAAGGGTTCAAGCTTCGAATTGAACTTTTTTCACCATCCGCTCGTTAACGCGCATCGGTATCGGGTTTCGGTCAAACCCTTACCAAAGATCTTGCTGGCGCTTGCACGAATTGAGGAGCTGGATATGCCGAGACGAACAACAAATTCCGACAATATGGAGAACTCTGGATCAATTCCTTGGGGGAAAGTGATCGCGGGTATCGCCGGAAGTGCCCTGGCGACCCGGGTCATTCGCAGGGTGCCGCTCGGCCGGGTTGTCATTGCGGCTGCACCATTGATCATCGCCGCTCTGCAACGGGACCGCGGCTCAACGAAAAGCCGACCAAAGGGTTGACTTCTCTTAATGTACAGACCGGCTGGCACGCGGCGGTTTCCGATCTCTCATTCGAGCGACCGTCAATCGCTGTCGGCTGTCTTCCACGTGGAGGGCTCAGTTCGCTGGCGTGGGCGATTTCGGTTTGGCGTGCGTCAAAAGGTAGGGAGTGAGCGCCATGGCCACAAGCGACCGTGTTGTGAAGCTGATTTCCGAGGCAGTACGAAACTGGTTTGACTATTATGATATGACGCCCGACGACGCCTCGACCGAAATACTATGTGCCGCTGCGATCGACCTCTACAATGGAGGCCTTGTCACGGTAGACGCGATCACGTCATCGCTTATTGGCACTTATGTCGGTCAGATAGGGATCCAATCGAATGCGCCCACCTCGATCGCGATCCATTGACGTTGAGGCGCGGCAGCGATGAACGGGGCGGGAAAGCCACGAGCCATTTGTGTCGATTTCCGCTCAGATCTCGAGGCTGCGGTTGGGTACTCACCTTTCTGGCAGATGGAGACAGAGCTGAAATGACCTATCGTGTTGAGTACAATCATAAAAGCAGTGGCCTGATCTGCGTTGAGGCCGGCATCGAACTTAAAGAAGACGCGCAGATCTTGGCGCGTAAAACCTTGGATGTCGAGGGGGCTACCTTCGCTCGTGTCATCGACGAGGACAGCGAGGGCGAAGTTTGGTCGGTCAGAACAGGAGGTGACGGAGCGACCAAGTAAGGCTAGCGGTCGTGATGAGGATGAAACCCGTCGACTTGCCCAGCTCGGCCGCACGACGTTACCTTTTCGACAGACCGTTATAGTCATCTATGTCACTAAGAAATCCTTATGCGTCTGGCGTCGCATTCTCGGCGTGCCAGGAGCCGAGCCGCGTCGGAACGCTGAAAGGGACCATCCTGAAAGTAATATCCTTACCATGGAGCATGCCATCAGCGGCCGCCGCCTCGGCGCGATTGTCGACCAAATTATTTGCCTTTCGATGGTCGTTGCAGAGGACAACTCGCCGCGGTGAAGTACCGACGCCGAAACCCGTAGGGTAGGAGGACGCCGGGTTCGCCCGACCTCTGGGCTTGGATTTGTCGCCGTTAATGATGAAGCGGGAAACTGCTCGGAGCAGCCTTTTTGCCTGTCAAGAGCGCGAGGAAGACGCCCGGGCTTGCCCATTTAACCGGTGGGTCGCGTCGCCGCTTCGGCGGTGGCACACCAAAAGCCATCGCTGCCTATAAAACTCGAAAGATGCGGCGTCCCGGAGAGCAAAGAAAGCATGGGCTTGCGGCCCGGGGCGAAACAGTGCCCTTCTCCGCCGTACCGCGTCGCAATCCGCTGTCCCGCTTCGACGAAGAAAGAGGAGAGCTGTCGCGCTCTCCTCTTCGTCAGGCCGAACGTCCGAACAGGTGCGGACGTTGGGGTTCGGCAATCGGAATACGTTTAGCCGCCGATTAAGTTTCACCAGCGGGCCTAGTACCTTCGAGGTATCCATGCAGAAGTCGGCTCACCAGACGCAATGCAGCTTGGCTGCGTCAGGCATCCAGCACGCGTCAGCAGCGCGCTGAGAGCCGGTGAGCGCTCGGGGACACAGCAACATGATCCGACCGACGGATGGAAGGATGGTCACCGATGGACCACGCGTACGACCGTCGCAAGATTTCGTTGAATATCCGGCGATACAAAACCGAGTGCACGCATGCTTGGACCCTTGCCGACACCCAGATCGTGCATGCCTTCATGGCCTGCCTGCAAGAACCCGGATTCGGTTTGGTAATAGGGGAGAGCGACGATCCTTGAGAGGATCAATGCCATAGGGAACCGACATCCTGGAGCAGCGTTAGCGTCGAGGAAACAGGCATAGTTCTAGAAAAAGGACGATCCCGACAGAACGGGTGAACAGGGCACTTCGAAGAAAGCAATCTGCCCCCTCGCATCACGGCCGCTCGGAAAGGTTCGGTTGTCGAGGGAGTCGCTCAGGCTTGAGGGAGAGAACGGGGACGGCGACCAGCTCTTCATGGGATGTCCTTCACCCTCTTTCGGCCATCTCACGTCCAGACATGCGAGAGTGACGCATCTCAGAAGGAACGGTTCGCCACGATCAGTTTCCTGGCTTGGTCCTTCCGCTGCAATCGATGGTGATACCAAATGGTAAAAGAACATGCCTCGCGCGTTGTCGTAATCAGCGACTACCAAGAGGGCCCTTTTGATGAAGAGCCGCGACCATCCGTTGAATGGTATCGGGACAAATGGCAGGCCGTTCCGCAAGCGGCCGGGCAGGTTGAGATTTCAGATTTTCCAGTTGAGGGAAGCTATCTTGAGCGGTTGCCATTGGCGTGCGTCAAATCCGGGTTGGTCGACGAAGCGGAGATCTGGACACATTGGAGGGGTGGCGAGCTTCCGTCTGAACCTCGGGACGTGACCTCGCCGCTGCGGCGGCGTGCCTTCCAGATGAACGGCTTTGCAGCGCCTTTCAACTCAAACGACATGATTGGCCACATCCAAGCCTTCGGTGCGCCAGAGCTGCTATGCGTGTGGGGCCTGGGCGTAAGCGAAGACGTCATGGCCGCGTGCTCTTCCAGCTTCAAAATCTACAATTCGATTGATGCCCCATCCTTGAGAGTACCTTTTGAAGTGGGGCGACACTTCGACTTGGTTATCACGGGAGCTGAATGGCAGTCAGATGAAGTTCGGCAAGTTTACCCGGACGTGGAGACTATCGTGCTACCGATTGGGCCCGAGTTTGCGTCCCCGACAATGTTCGGCCCGCTGCCTTTGGAAAAAATATATGATGTCATCTACATCGCAGCCGCACAGCCATACAAGCGTCATGACATCCTCTTCGATGCGCTTGCTAAATTCCCACGGAAACTGAAGGCGTTGTGCGTCTGCGGATACGGTGAACTGGTCGACGACCTGAAAGCCATGGCCGACAGGCTCGCAGTTGATGTAGACTTTATCGAGCCTCCCGGCGTCTCTTATAGCGCGTTAAACAAGCTGATAAACCAATCGCGACTTGGTGTTGTCTGCGGCATCGACGACGGTGCTCCCGCTATAATCACCGAGTATATGCTCGCGGGGATACCAGTCCTGGCGAATGCAAAGCTGAAGTGCGGTCTCCAATACATCCGACGCGAAACCGGTGTGACGCGAACCGCGGAGAATTTTCACACAGGGTTCGCCGATATCCTAGGAGATATTGGACGGTTCTCTCCGAGACAGGCTGTCCTTGAAAACTGGGTATGGCAGCACTCGATTGAAAAACTGACGAACGCAATCCTGTCGACGAAGAAAGGACGGCATATTTTCAAGGGAAAGGAACAAAGATTTTAAACGCAGGTTGACCGGCACAACAGCGCACGGGGAACCGCGATGAACCTTGTAAGTGCCTTCAACACGCCGCCTCGAAACGCCCCAATTGTTTGCTTTTCGCACCTGCGGTGGGATTTTGTGTTCCAGCGACCGCAGCATTTGATGGAGAGGTTCTCCCGTACCAGAGACGTCATCTTTTTCGAGGAATACATCCCGACAGATCACCACCTGGCATATTATGAGGTCCACACGTTCAAGGGCTCGTCAGTGAAGGCTATACGTCCGAGGGTTCCGCATTGGTGGCCCGAGAGCAAACGGCTTAAAACTCTGTCAGACCTCCTCGATCAGGTGCTTGAGCTGGCGAGGATCGAGCGACCAGTTTTATGGTTCTACACGCCGATGATGTGCGACATCGCCAGCCATGTAGAGGCGCAAGCCGTCGTCTATGACTGCATGGATGAGCTGGCGAATTTCAAGTTCGCCCCATCCTCCATACGGGAGGCAGAGCAAAGGCTTCTGGCGCGTGCAGACGTGGTTTTCACAGGTGGTGAAAGCCTTTATCGCTCTCGGGCCGAGTGCCACGGCAACATCCACTGCTATCCGTCTAGTGTCGATATCACGCACTTTGGGCAAGCAAGGTCCATTCAGCGCAGTCCGCTTGATCAGGAAAATATACCGTCGCCACGGCTTGGCTATGCCGGTGTGATTGATGAAAGGACGGATCTGGGGCTTGTCGCGGAGATCGCGCGCGCTCGCCCCAACTATTCTTTCGTGTTCGTCGGTCCAGTGGTCAAGATTTCGGACGACGACCTTCCTCGTGCCGCAAATATCCACTTTCTTGGTCGAAAAGAGTATGACGAGCTCCCGTCTTACATGAGCGGCTGGGACGTGGCGCTAATGCCCTTTGCTCATAATGACGCAACGAAATTCATCAGCCCGACCAAGACCCCTGAATATCTTGCCGCCGGATTGCCGGTTGTTAGCACCCGGATAACAGATGTTGTCGCCTCCTATGAGGGCCTGCCCGGCGTATTCCTCGTGGACGGCACGCAAGACTTCGTGGCGGCGTGCGATGCTGCATGTCGGATAGATCAGGGCACCCGTGGATGGCTGGACGTCGTCGACAGCAAACTTCGCCAATCGTCCTGGGAGAAGACGTTCGATGCCATGGAAGCGCTTGTAGAAGAAGCTGCATTGCGTGAACTTCATGTCTGATAAGCCTCGCGTCGTCCTTGCGACCGATAGTCGAGACCCGTCCGGTGTCGGCGAGCATATGCTTGCGCTGGGTGAGGGGCTTTCAACGGAATTCGACGTCACCGTTGCGATAGTCGGAGAAGACAGGACGGGCCTTCTTCCACGCGCGGCACGGGTCGGGCTTCGTATTAGGTTAGCCGCAGACGACGACGAGTTTCGAAGATGGCTGTCGAAAAGCAATGCCGCGCTTCTGCATGTCCACGCCGGGATCGGGTGGGAAGGGCACGATGTCGTGCGTGCGGGGAGTGCGTCGGGTGTTCCGGTGATCCGAACCGAGCATCTCCCCTATCTGCTGACCGACGCCGAGCAAAAGCGGCAATACCTCGAGGACTGTAGGCTCGTTGCCCAGCACATCGTTGTTTCGACATCCTCCAAAAAGTCCTATGTCGCCGCTGGTATAGCAAGCGGGCAAATCACTGTTGTGAAAAACGGCGTGAAGCCATGCGTTGCGTCGGTGTCCCGCACGTTTAAATCCGAGGAGCTCGGCCTTTCGGGAAAGACGGTTATCCTGACGGTGGCCAGGTTCACAGCACAGAAGGATCACACCACCTTATTGAAGGCCTTCCAGGAAGTGCTTGAGACCATCCCTTCAGCGGTCCTGGTCTTGGTCGGCACGGGTGAGGAGCAGACGGCGGCTGAGGCGCTGGCCAAAGAACTTGGGGTTGAACAGGCCGTAAGATTCTTAGGCAACCGTCGGGACGTCTTCGAACTCATGCACCTTGCGGATCTGTTCGTCCTGCCCTCGCGCTTCGAAGGTTTGCCGCTTGCCGTATTGGAGGCCATGTCTGCGAATTTGGCTGTCGTGGCGACCAGGATCGACGGAAGTGTCGAAGCTTTAGGCAACGACCATCCTTTTTTGGTGGAACCTGGTAACGCTCCCGCGCTGGCCCGCATGTGTCTAGCCGCACTCAACGACCGCGAAGCCACCGTCATCGCGCAGAAAGAGCGTTATGAGGCGCACTTTACTTCGTCTCGTATGACCCATGAAACAGCTGAAGTTTACCGAAAACATCTTGTCGATACGTCATCATTGGAGACTGAAACCATGGCCCGCACCCGGATCGGTTTTATAGGCGTCGGCGGCATCGCGAACCGCCACTTGGAAATTCTAGCGAACTTCGAAGATGTTGAGATCGTTGGCTTTGCCGATCCCGACCTATCTCGCGCCGATCGTGCGGCAAGCCGTTTCGGTGCGCGATCCTATGACAATCACGTCGCGATGTTGGACAACGAGCGGCTTGATGCCGTTTACATCTGCATCCCGCCTTTCGCACACGGTAATGCCGAGTTTGATCTCATCGAAAGAGCTATACCGTTCTTTGTCGAGAAACCTGTTACAAAAGACTTGGCGCTTGCTGAACAGATCGCCACCAAAGTCAAGGAATGCGGACTTATCACCGCCGTTGGCTACCACTGGCGCTATCTCGATACCGTGGAGGAGGCGCGTGAACTGCTAAGGGAAAATCCTGCACAGCTTCTGTCCGGTTATTGGCTGGATTCCACGCCGCCGCCAAGATGGTGGTGGAAGGAGGACCAGTCGGGAGGCCAGATGATCGAGCAGGCGACCCACCTTCTTGACCTTGCGCGTTTTCTGGTTGGAGAAGTGACAGACGTTTATGGACGCGCGGGCCACAAGGATCGCCCGGACTACCCAGGGTTGGATGTTCCCACCGTAACAACGGCGAGCTTGACCTTCGAGACGGGTGTTCTCGCAAACGTATCGTCGACATGCCTGCTTGGATGGAGCCACCGCGTCGGACTGCATATATTTGCGGAAAATCTTGCGATCGAACTGACCGACCGCGACATAATGGTCGACGTCGGTCGTGGTCGTCCCGTGCGCGGCGCTGACGGTGACCCTGTGTGGCGCGAGGACCGCGATTTCGTCGATGCGGTAAAGGGGCTTCAAAACAATATAAGATGCCCCTACGACGACGCCATCGTCACGCACCGTCTTGCGACCGCTGTCATGTCCTCGGTGTCAAGCGGCCAGCCGATCAAGCTCGATACCAAGCAATTCGAACGGGAACTGCTTGCTCCACTGAGATCGTCGCCCCGTAATAACGACGAACCGGAGGGGTTACCACCTGGGCACCGGATTATCCGATCGCTCGGCGTCAGTGGCCCCGGCGAGGCCTATTTCACTGAATACCAGGAGGGGCCACCTGCACCCGGCCATGTCAGGCTAGAGACACTTTACACCGGCCTGTCTGCCGGAACGGAAATGACTTTTCTCAAGAACACCAATCCGTATTTTCACTCTCGCTTCGATGGCCACCGCGGCGTTTTCATATCGAACGAACCAGATTTGAGATACCCGGTACCCTTTCTCGGATATATGGAAGTCGCCCGTGTGTCCGAATCCGATGCCAGGGGCTTCCTCCCTGGGCAGATTGTATCGGGGACATTCGGTCATAAGACCGGCCACACCGCCAACCCAGAACACGAAGTGCTGGTCGCCCACCCCGCCGATCTCGATCCCATTCTGGGAATATTCGTCGCGCAGATGGGCCCAATCGCCGCCAATGGTATCCTTCATGCGGACGCAGACTATTTCGGCGCAAGCGTGCCCTATCTGGGTGCCAGCCTGTCTGGGCGGCCAGTTGTGGTAAACGGTGCAGGCTCTGTGGGAATGCTGACGGCACTTTTTGCCTTGAACGCGGGTGCATCGGACGTGGTGATATGCGATCCCTCGCCCTTCAGACGCGAGAGGGCGCAAGCACTCGGCTTGACTGCCATGACGGAAGAGGAGGTCTGGCAACATGCCAAGGCCAGATGGCATGATGGCGCAATGGGGAGAGGCGCCGATTTCGTGTTTCAGACCAGAGCCGCGTCGGAAAGTCTCAACAACGCACTGAAAACGTTGCGTCCGCAAGGGACGGTGATCGATTTGGCTTTCTACCAAGGTGGAGCATCCGCCTTGAAGCTTGGCGAGGAATTTCACCACAACGGTCTGAACATCAAATGCGCGCAAATAAACAGGGTTCCGCGTCCGGTAGCGGGTTCGTGGAACAGAACGCGACTTGCTCAGGAAACAATTAGTCTGCTTCAAAGCCATGGCGACGCCATCCGCGAGCACCTCATCACACATCTCGTACCCTTGTCGGAAGGGCCGCGCTTTTTGCACACGCTCATCAATGAGAGGCCGGATTTTATCCAGGTCGTCTTCAAGGCGGACCAATGACAGAGCCAGAGCAATCACCTGTCCGGATATTGTTTGTTTTCGCTTGGCTGGTCGTGGGCGGCGAGGAAACAGAGGTTCGACTTCTGGCTGCCAATCTCGATCCGAAGGTCTATCGGATCGACGTCGTCGCATGCTTTCGCAAATCCGGCATGCCCGATCAGACACATGAGCAATTGTCTGAACTGGGCGTGGACGTCGACACGGCGCCTTACGAGATGTCGTTCGAGGACACCGTCGTATATCTGGCGGACAAGGTTTCCGGCTATGACATCGTCGTGTCATGCCAGAATGTGGCAGATATCTATCCCGCTCTCGAGCGCCTTTATCTTAGACCACCCCTTATCGAACACGGTGGCTTAGTTTCCGAGGCTCAGGCTGGGCCGAAACATTTCACCACAAAGTACGTTGGTGTTTGTCGATCAATACGCGACGCCGCGGCCACAAAAATGCCCGATCGAGAACATGATGCGATCGAGATCCCGTCCATGGTCGATCTGAGCGAGTTTGATCAAGCGCGTCGTGACGCAGTCAGGCAACGGCTGGGTATTAAGGAAGAACAGGTTCTCATAGGCTGGGTGGGAAGGCTGGATCCTAAAAAGAATGTGCAGGACTTTATCCGCGCGGCGGCGCTCGTCAAGACGGAAGCCAAGGACGCGACGTTCCTTGTCGTTGGCGGCCCGGACGCATTTCACGCCGACTATGCCGTCGAACTTGCGCGTCAGGCGTCCGCTCTGGGTCTTGACGCCTCTGTGCAGTTTCTTGGCGATCGTACGGATGTGCCCGACCTCATGGTTGCTATGGACATCTTTGTGTGGCTGTCCGAAGGCGAGGGGATGCCCCACGTCGTTGCCGAGGCGGGGGCGGCAGCCCTTCCCGTCATTGTCACGCCCGACCCCGGCGTGCTTCAGCAAGTCGAGAATAACCTGTCGGGACTTGTCGTGCCTTATCGCGACCCACCCGCGGTCGCGGCTGCTATTCGACATCTTCTGCAGCCTGCCGAGCGTCGTAGGATGGGTGAAGCGCTCAGACGCCGCGTTGTCCAGGACTACAGTGTGAGCGCGGTCATTCCACAGTGGGAGCGCCTTTTTTGCGACGTGATGACAGAGCAGAAGGTGAGCCAATCATCAAGGGTGTTCAAATCCTTCTTGCAAGCAGGGTTCGAATGTTCGACGCACCGCTTGCGTCCACGAGACGAGAGTATCATGGGCAAGCGATTGGACGTGATACGGGCGACGCGGCACGATGATTACGCCTACAATGACTACGTCCAGCTACAGGAGTTCGGCATCAGAACTGTCCGCGATGGATTCCGGTGGCACCTGATCGAGAGGGATGGCGTCTACGATTGGTCAAGTGTCAGGTCGATGCTCAGAGCGGCGACGACATCGGGAACGCAGGTCATATGGGACCTTCTTCATTACGGGTGGCCCGATGACATCGACATTTGGTCCCCCGCATTCGTCGAGCGGTTCGCGCGGTTTGCCAGGGCATGCGCGCAAGTCGTTGAAGAAGAGACCGATCTGGTGCCGTTCTACTGTCCGGTGAACGAAATTTCTTTCTTGGCCTGGGGCGGAGGGGATGCACGCTACCTAAATCCGTTCGCTCATGGCAGGGGATTTGAACTGAAGGTGCAACTGGTCCGGGCCGCCATTGCTGCGATGGATGCCATACGCGACGTTGATCCTCGTGCCCGATTTGTCCATTGCGAGCCGCGCATCAACGTCGTCCGGGATCGTCACCGACCTTGGGACGCCGCGGCGGCGGAAGGACACCGCCTGTCTCAATTCCAGGCCTGGGACATGATCGAAGGGCGGATGTGGCCACAGCTTGGCGGAAAACGGCAATATCTCGATGTCATTGGCGTCAATTATTACTTCAACAACCAATGGATACATGGCGGTCCCCCGATCGACATAGAGCACCGCGACTATAAGCCCCTACGCAATATTCTCGTTGAGACCTATGCTCGCTACGGCCGGCCAATTATGATCGCCGAGACCGGCATTGAGGGAAACAGGCGAGCCTCCTGGATCACTTATGTGGCAAACGAGACGCGCCAAGCTATTCGACAGGGCGTGCCCATGGAGGGGATTTGCCTATATCCAATCGTCAATCATCCGGGATGGGACGACGATCGTCCGTGCGAGAATGGCCTTCTGTCTACGGGGATCCTGGGTGATCGCCGCACCGTCGCGGATAGAAAATTTGCAGAAGCTTTGGAAACTTTGTTCCCGACACGCGGCCCACGGTCGTTGGGCGTGGGAAAATGACATTTCACGGATCGCTCGTGGATTAAAGGGGCCTAGTTTTTTAGATATGTTCATACACCGTCGGGCTGGATGACGCGGTCCCCCGCCACGTGACGACAAGGCGACCGCTGCACGATAAAGGTCGAAAGACGAAATCTAAGGTCCCGACCGCCGGCGCCGAGAGAAGGTGCGCGCCGACATTGGAGAGCTGCTGCCATGCGTGAGCTGCGTGGCAGCTATTCCTTGCTTATGCAGCCTGCGCGCACCATCTCCCGATCATCGCCAACAATGTTCAGCTATGACACCGCGACCTACGGGCACACGCGAGGAGATCAACATGAACGCAATTTCCAAGACGTTGAACGAAATGACGATCGTGGAGCGCACCAGTCTGCTCGACACGGTCGCCGATGCACTCGAGGCCACCGCAGAAGAAGCCAAAGACGCGGGAGACGTTCTATTCGCCACCAACTCGACATGCGTGGCCAGTACGATCCGAGGCCTGTCTGGGCACCTCGGCATCCGCGACCTCCCGGCCGCCGAGCTTCTTCTTGAGCAAGGGATCATGCTGGTTCACCAATATTCTAACCGGAGCCTGCACGAGACGCACCACTGACGCCGACCGGCTTCTCATCCTCGAAGGTCGGCGAACAGAAACTCTCGGTCGCCTTTGACGCGACCGCGACTAAATCTATTTGTCTTCACTCCCCCCTATGAGGCGACGGATACTGCAAAGCTGTTGAACTGCTGCTAAACTCTTTCTCGGTGGCTTGCCCGCCGCCCAGGCCAACGCCACTTCCGACCGAACCCGCATCGTGATCCGTGTCAGCCACTGCCCGGCGACACGCTCTCCTCGCCCTTGTCCGGCAGAGTTCCAGCGCCGGGGGTCTTGCTCTCGTCCTGGAGTTGATCCTTGTCATGAGGCCCTGCCGGCGGATGCTCCTGTATGTCGATCGGTTTCTTCCCGGTCTTCTCGATCGCCTGCTGGGCTTTCTTGTCACTTGTCATGTTTGCGCTCCTCATCTTGGCCACAGGAAACCCGCGACCGCGTTGACGGTTCCAACAAAAGGCGAGCGCCGCAGAAGATCTCGTTGAAGGTATACGTGTAAAGCCGGCGTGATGCCCGGCTGTCTTAACTCGATTGCTTGATCGGCTGGCGCGCTACGGTGAAGAGCGGATACGCACTCATGGTGAGCGTCAAAAGCATCACCGTCCATCCGCCACAGTGGCTTGCTTTCATCGAGCGTGGCCTTGGCGGCGTAGACCGCTTTCCATGCACGGCAGCTCAACAATGGTCGCCACCTTTACCATTTAGCAGGCAGGCGACGTTTACTCGACGTTAAAGGCGCGCCGCATTGGCGCGCCTTCCTTGACCTGACAGTGTATCAGGCTCGGTCAACAATGTTCTTTACCGCGTCCTTCGCGTTGCCCTTGGCCTGCTGAGCATCACCCTTGGCTTCCTGGACGGCGCCCTTGGCCTGCATTTCTTTGTCATCGATCGCCTTACCGACAGCCTGTCGAGCCTGGCCGGCCAATTCGTTTGCCTTACCGGAAATATTGTCGCTGGTGCTACCCATGTAACTTCTCCTCAGAGACAGAAGCGTCTCGCCGAATAAACGGGATAAATGTTCTTTTGTTCCGCGGGCCGGCATCCTTCATTGGAGGCTGTCCGATCGTGACGGCCTGCAAAAAGGATCCAGGGGCATGCCGGGTGTCCGCAAACCAAGCCGCCCCTGCAAATCGCTGGGATGGCTGCACGACTGCCGCCGTCATGCGAGGAAATTCCCCTCGGCTTGCGAGTAGGGGGGCCCGGAAGGCCTAAGTCAGCGCGTCTCTTGACGTTGTCACGATGAAAAAGAGACCGTCGGAAGGAAAGTCGATGTCTGCCTCGCCCCGAAGGCTCG
The DNA here is from genome assembly GCF_044772225.1 of Rhizobium sp. NPDC090275. NCBI lineage: Bacteria > Pseudomonadati > Pseudomonadota > Alphaproteobacteria > Hyphomicrobiales > Rhizobiaceae > Rhizobium > Rhizobium sp. NPDC090275. The sequence continues at coordinate 44,062 of NZ_JBIVYL010000016.1, forward strand.
CGCCGAGCATTTGAATAAGCTTTGTCCCAAATCCGCGCCTTTCCGGCTCTACCACAACCGGCCCTCCGGTTTCCTTCCACTGGAACACGAAGTCGCCTCCGGTAACGCTCCAGTGGATGTCCACGCGGCCCTGAGGCTCGGAGAGCGCGCCGTACTTGACCGCGTTTGTCGCAAGCTCGTGCAGAGCGAGCGAAAGGCTGGTATTCGATCGATGGGAGACGTCCAGGTCAGGTCCGTCAAACGCGATGCGGCCGGCCTCGTTGAACGGCGCGACTGCCTGCTGAACGATTTCCCGCAAGCCTAGGCTTTCGAACTCTCGGCCGCGCAGAACGTCGGCGGAGCGGGACAGGGCAGCCAGACGTTGCGATATTGTCGACCTGATGCTTTCAATCGGCTCGTCGGCGCGCAGCGACTGGTTGACGATCGACTGAGTGATCGCCAGCATGTTCTTCATCCGATGACCTGTTTCTTGAGCCATCATCGTCCGGTAGGCTTCCGCCTGCCTCCGTTCGGTCGTGTCGATCGAGACACCACTCATCTGTTGTGGCCGCCGCGCCTCGTCGAATTTCGTCTCCGCCCGCACTTCGATCCAGGAGAGGCTTCCGTCTGGCTTTACGATCCTGTACTCCACATGAAGGTTGCCATCGGATTCCAGCGCGGATCCAACCGTTTGCTGCCAACGTTCCAGGTCGTCGGGATGGATTGAGGCTCTTAAATCCTCATAGGTGAAGTTTTCGGCGGGCTCGCGTCCAAAGTTCGCCTTGCAGATTGGCGAACAAACCAGCCGGCCTTCTTGGACGTCCAGAGTCCAAACGCCGAGACCTCCGGCTTTCAAGGTGAAGTTCAACCTCTCCTCGCTTGCCGTCAGATCGGCGATCCGGCGTTGGAGCGTCGCCTCCAGGTCCTGCTGTTCGGGACGCGACGGCGCAGTCCTCTCCAAGGTCGCATCATACTGAGAGGCGAAGAAATAGGTCAGCTCTCCGTCATCGAAGACAGGTGATACGAGCAACCTGTTCCAGAACAGCGAACCGTCCTTGCGATAGTTGAGAAGATCCATCTCTATGGGGCGCTTCTCCGCGACTGCCTGTCTGATCTTGTCGACGTCGTCCGAATTCGTTCCTGGTCCTTGGAGAAAACGGCAGTTTCGCCCCAGCGCTTCCTGGCGACTGTATCCCGTGAGGGCGGCAAAGGCCTCGTTCACGAATATGATCGGATTGTCCGGCCGGCGGGGATCGGTGATGATCATCGGCATCCGAGAGGCTCGCATCGCGGCCGCGAACGGATCGGAACCTGAGCTTACTTGATTGATCTCGCGGTCGATCCGACGTTCTTCGATACTGTCCATCACCAATTAATATACACGTTATGTTCCGTTGTCACTGCCTTCGGAGAGAAGGCTATCTCGAGGAATATGCCGCGCTGCGATGTGCGTACTTCGCATGAAGAAAAACCGCCCGTGGAAAGAGAAACCCGGGCGAAGCCGTTTTTTCAGGCGAATTCTGTCTGTGCAAGACCCAAAGCAACTGGGAATTGCTACCCGAGACGAATGACCGCCTGGATTGGTATGATGCCGATCAGCGTGCCGTCTTCGCGTGTGATTTCGAATTGCTGAACGAGGGGAGTATCTCCCGTTATGACCGCATCGAGCACCATCTCGCGGGCAGCGTTGGACGCATCCACAACAGCCAAGTCGTCTGTATCGAAATCCGCGCCAACCTCATCCAGTTCGAGGATGCCATCGGTCCGCAGGTGAAAGAAGTATTTGGTCAACTCTGGTCCTCCGCGACATCGTTTCAGGATAAGCACGACGCACGAAGCCGCGCGTTGACCATGTCTCAACTCGCCCGTCCATTCGCTGCTCAATCGGCAATTAGTAACCGACTGATCCAACTAACGTTTCAGATCGCAAGATTGTTTCGCTGTGAATGAACGATCTCGCAACTCGGCATACCAATCAGCGTAAGGGGTATTTCGGGCGAGGTAGCGATTGTAGTCGGGAGCGCCATCGGTCCACCATGGAGCTCCCCGCTCGCCAAGTGCCACCTTGGCATCGTCGATACGGCCACGTGCTTCCGCCATCTCGCTGCTACCCGCTGTCGCACCGCGAACGGCGCGCCGGGCAGCCATGAGCTCGGCCACCAGACGATCGCGAGTATCTTCGTCGAGTGCGGGGTTAGCCTGCCGCCACAGGCGACCGCGGACGACGAAATATCGCTTATCGGGCGTGATCGGGTACTCCGGCAATCCGTCTATCCTGTTTTAATCGAGCTCGGAAGACTGCCTTCGATGGCAACCTCGACGATATTGACGGCTTTACTAATGCCTTGTGAGAGCGTGATCAATCGGCGCTTTCCCCGCTAAGCTTCCACGATTGGCCGGAGGGGCAAGCGACACCGTCGAACCGAGTTTTTCCGCCGAGGGCTTGCTGACTTGTCGTAAATTTTCGGCACCCAGTCTCCTGGCCGGTGGTATTTTCGACATGCTCGATGACGCCAGCGCTGCCGGTTTCCGGGTTTGCCCAGGCCAGCGGTTTCGATCCCGCTGATGCGTTGCCGACAGCTTCAGCAATGACAGTACGATCGTTAACCGGAGCGCTCGCGGATGTCGGACTTGTCGCGGAGGTTGTCTCGAGTGGCTCTTGGGAAGCGCAGCCGGTGGCGAGTACGCCAAGTAGTGCAGAAATCAAGATCAAATGTTTTGGCAAGTTGCTGCTCCAGTGATATTTGCGGGACTGCCATTAGATTGTGTCTACAAACGGGCCGATCACGTCGATAGCGCTGTGTCGATGCGAAAACGTGTTAGGTCCTGGCCAAACGAACGTTGCCCATCCTTTCGCGCGTTTAAGACCAAATCGCGAGTGGCTTTGTACGGCGCCATGCTGGTCCATTGCCGCGACTGGGGACTTACCAGTTTCACGCGGGTAGCCGATGTTGAAGCACCAAACCGCTCTATAATGTCATTCAACACTCAAGTAAGCCGCGAGGAGCAATCAAGCTGCGCTTGAGATCGCGCGACGGCGACGCCGCCATCTCGAGGCTCAGCAGCTCCCTTCTGTCTATCCGGTCGCCTATCCCGCCATCCCGAGCTAGAGATCCATTGGAACAACTATGGCGTCTGCAGGTTGGTCATGCTCTGACAACATAGGAGACTTAAAAGCATGGTAACCATGGTGGGCAACGAGTCCGAGATCAAGGATCTGGTCAAGAACCTCCTTTTTTTGGAGCATGATGCAATCGCCGCCTACGATTCGTGCATCGAGCGTTTGGACAGTCGGGAACTGGCCAGCAAGATTACGGTCTTCAAGGAGGACCATCTCGAGCATGTGCAGGTTCTTAAGGAAATGGCCCGAGAGTTGGGCATCGAGGCGCCGACGGAAGGCGATATGAAGCAAATGCTGACGACCGGCAAGATTGCGCTTGCCGACATGATGGGTGACGCTGCCATCCTAAAGGCGATGAAGACCAACGAGGAAGACACGGTCACCGCCTATGAGCGAGCCGCCCGGCACGAGGATGCAATTCCGGCATCAAAGGCCTTTTTTATGAAGGCACGTCAGGACGAGGAAAAACATCGCGCTTGGATGGAAACAACAGCAAAAACCCTCTGATCTCGTGACGTGGTCGCAAACACGTCAAGTTTGTGCAACCAACCGAACAACGATTGTCGGCTTCGCCGCGAAATGTTTTCGCGACCGTCGCTGACGTCCGGGTGAAAAAGGGCGCTTACCATGAAGGGTGGAGCGCCCTTGGCTGGATTGTATTCCGGTGAAATAGTCCTACTTTTTGGATGTCACCTCGTGATCAGGACGCAAAGGCCTTACTTTCTACGGCATGGACCTATCTAGACCTTTCAGGTTAGCTCTTGCGATCTATCAGAAATCACTTACTTTTTGGCGCGCATGTCAATTCGCTCGAACAGTGGAAGAGCACACGTGTCGGACGTAACTCAAAAGGGGCAAGGTGCAAAAAGCGGCATTGCTCTTATGATCGAGAGTGGCGCATGGGATGACTACATCCTTGGGCCGCCAGGTGACTGGCCTGCCTGTCTGAGGTCCGCAGTCGACCTCATGCTCCCGTCGCACGCCCAGATTGTGATGTTTTGGGGCGATCAGTATGTCGCGCTTTACAATGATGCTTATGCGCCCAGCATCGGCACGCGCCACCCAAGAGCATTCGGGCGGCCTGGACAGGAGAACTGGTCCGAGCTTTGGGATGATCTTGAGCCGATGCTCAGACGGGTGCTCCACACAGGCGAGACCGTCTCCGCCAAGGATCGGCCGTTTTACATCGAAAGGCATGGACACCCGGAAAACGTTTATTTCGACATCTCGTACTCCCCCATCAGGGACGAAAGCGGCAAGGTTCGCGGTGTCTTTTGCATCGTGAACGAGACGACCGAGCGCGTCCGATCGCAGCTTGCCCTGAAGGAAAGCGAAGAGCGTCTGCGCGCTCTCATCTCTCAATCGGCGGCTGGGATCGGACAGACAGATCTCTCGGGTCGAATGGTCTTCGTCAACAGACGCTTCAGCGAGATGCTAGGCTATGAAGCCGACGAACTGGTCGGTATCAGGTTCCAAGATATTACGCATCCTGACGATCTGCCGGAGACGGAGCGACGGTTCGAGCAGCTAATATCAGAGGGCGCAAGCTTCGACATGGAGAAGCGGTGCGTTTGCAAGAGCGGTGGTCTCGTTTGGACGGCTATCTCGGTCGCGGCACTCAAGGACGAACACGGAGCGGTCCGGCAGGTCGGTTTCATTGCCATCGACATATCGGCGAGCAAGGCCGCACAGGAGTCCGAACGACAACTTGCCTCGATAGTGGCATCGTCAAACGATGCGATCCTAAGCATCGACATGGATATGAGGATCACGAACTGGAATGCTGCTGCGGAAAAGCTTTACGGATATACCCGTGAAGAGGCGATCGGGCAAACAGTGCTCATGCTCGTTCCAGAAGGCAGGCGCGACGAAGAGACGGAGATCCTCTCCAAAATCAGCGCAGGCGAGACCATCCATCGCTACGAAACCCAGCGACTTAGTAAGAGCGGACGTCCGGTCGACGTTCAGCTGAGCGTATCGCCCATCTACGACAGCAGTGGTAGGGCAATCGGCGCATCGAAAATGTCTCAGGACATATCCGCCCGCAAAGAGGCCGAGCGCTTGCAGCGAGTGCTTATCGGAGAACTCAATCATCGGGTCAAGAACGTCTTCGCGACGGTGATGGCGATCTCACGGCAGACCCTGGACCGCGACGGGGACGGAGCCGACAGTGTAGCCTCGTTTAACGCGAGACTGATGTCGATGGCGCACGCTCATGACCTTCTGACACACAACGACTGGCAGCGTGCCGATCTCGCTGAGCTGATAAAGCAGGTGTTGAAACCCTATCCCCCTGAGAAGTTCGATGTCGAGGGTGGCCCGGTGCTTCTCCCGCAAAAGGCCGTCGTGTCGTTCTCGCTGGCAATCCACGAACTCGCAACCAACGCTGCCAAATATGGGGCCTTGTCTGTTTCCCAGGGTACCGTCTCGATCTCATGGACATATTCGCAAGCCAGTCGTCGGCTGCGATTCAGTTGGATCGAGCGGGACGGTCCGACTGTGGAGCCTCCGACCCGCAAAGGTTTCGGTAGCCGTCTCATCGAGCGGCTTCTCGCCGCTCAGATCAACGGTCAGTCGTCTATTTCGTACAATCCTGATGGTGTCGCTTGCGAAATCGAGGCTGTGCTGGCACAAGACGTGTAGGTTCCAAATATTGCTCTGGCAGGCCGACTTGCGAACCAATCGCTAGCGCGGGAAAGGGTAGCTTCCTCGCAACCACACCAGCATGCTTGCAGCTGATCGGGACTTGCCACGCGCAATGCGTCGACGCATGCCGTCCATCCGATTTCGACGAACATCCCATCTGCCCGGCATCACTGGCTAATCTCAAAATAGGCGACGGCGCAGCCGGCAAGCTGCGGCATGCTTCCTGGAAACGAAGTAGCCGCGATCGAGCTGAGGTGCCCTTGCCGAAACGTGTTGTTCTTTGCTTCACGGTCAAGCGAATACCGCCCTTGATCGGTATCAAAGCGTACAGACAACCCGAGCTCTGTACCTATGCGCCCTCAGACTGAAGTCCCATGCCAGGAACCGCAGCGCCCGAGATCGCGTTTTCATTCGCTGGGCAACAATGAGGGTTCAATGAGCCATAACGTCTTATCCAGAGGTTTTTCGAAGTTTGCTACCACTGTTGCGGATCTTTCCGGAAAGCCTGCAACGTTCGTACTCGCGGTCGCGCTCGTCGTCGCTTGGGCGGCGTCGGGCCCTGTCTTCGATTATAGCGAAAACTGGCAGCTGGTGATCAACACAAGCACGACGATCATCACGTTCCTGATGGTTTTCGTCCTTCAGAATTCGCAGAACCGTGATGGCAAAGCGCTGCAGGCGAAGCTTGACGAACTGATCCTGAGTTCGCAGGCCCAGAACAAGTTCGTCGGAATCGAAAAGCTAGAAGAGCAGGAGCTTCGCGAGCTGAGCAAAACGCTGGCGGAAAAGGCCGAATGTGTCGAGGAAGTCGCGGAGGAGAAGGCCGAAGAGCGGGAGCGCAAGCCTGCCTGACCCAGGGAAGCCATCGACGGCCTTTAAATGCGCTGCCTTCTGCGCTAATCCGTCCTTCGCAAACGAGCCGATAAACGGATCTCGTTACTGCTGCTTCTCTGAGCGCCTGGATCGCATCAAGCTCATGCAGTTGAGGGACGAACCCTGTCTTCTGTGCAAGCGCGTCGAGTAGAGCTTCTATAGTTATTTCCTTGAGCATGGGTCGTCGGCAACGATGTCAGACGTGATAAGGTTCGATGGCGCTTGAGGTCTCAACGCTATGCCCCTCAGAAACTTTTATTGTCCGCCAGTCGCGCGAGTTCTTCAGCCTCGAGGCGCTCGACCCCAATCATATGGTTTCTTGCCGGGCTGGACCGAATAAGTTCATCGACCTTGACCTGAAGTGCCGCCATGTCCCGGTTCTGGCTGTGCTGCATGATGAGAAGCAGGAAGAGCGTCACGAGCGTGCCGGTCATTGACGAGATCAGATGCCACTCCCTTGGCAGGCCGAGTGCAGTTCCGACTGCGCACCAGACGATGACGAGTGCGGCGGCGCCCGCCAGAACAAGCCGATGTCCCGCCAACCAAACGGCGGTCTCCGACAGTCTAAGGAATGCGGCTCCGACCTTCATGCTGATAAAATGGTTTTAGAATGGAAGGGTTCCGACGCCTAAAGCATTTGGTCGATCCAAGAGAACGTGGCAGTCTTCGGGCTGACATGCGAGGGCAAGACGAAAGGTGGGGCAACTCGCATAAGAAGATCGTAGCCGAACTTTACAGAAAATGAGGATATTCGTCACGCTGTCACTGCGCTCGCGCTTGAGCCGGATATTTCCAGTTGATCGCCTTCATGACACGCAGGGCAGGCAACCACCATCCTTCCTCTTCCGGGAGGACATGCTGAAACGCATCTACGCACGAAAGCCATTTATGCGCGCGAGGGCGGCACACGCCGCGGTTAAACGGCGATCGCTGTCGGCATCGGGTAACCTCATTCGTCCTTTGATCCCATTTTCAAGAAAAGGCGATTACAATGACCCAGCGTGACATTGAGGAAGAGGCCATCATAGCGATGATTATGATGCGGGCGAAAGCAATTGGCGAGAAGGATGCCAAGGATGCTTTGTCCTTCCATACAGACGATTGCGTGGAATTTTCTCTTGCGCCACCGCTTGTTTATCATGGCAAGCACGAGGCAGGACTTCAGGCCTGGTTCGATAGCTGGGAGGGCGCGATTGGCGGCGATGTCCAGGACGTCAAGCTCACCATAGGCACGGACGTGGCCTTCTGGAGCGGCCTCGTCAACATGACGGGAACAAAGACCGACGGTACAATCGTGGATTTGTGGTTCCGTCAAACCCTGGGTCTGGTGAAGCTCGAAGGGCGATGGCAGGTCGCGCACCAGCACGCTTCCGTTCCATTCGCAATGGATGGCAGTGAAAAGGCGATGCTGAACTTGAGGCCTTAGCGAATAGGCGGCCGGCGATCGTTGGAGGGGCGCGGCCTCGAAGCAGCGATCTCGCCCCGCCTCGTTTAGGAGGATCGTGGACACCAGATCATTATGCAGCCACGCTCAGACTGCGGTTGATTTCGACTTGGCAAACTCCGTCTCGATCAACAGGACCGAGCGATCTGAGGTCTCCATTACGTTGTCAGCAACTTGGCCGTAGGAGAGCCGTTCTCCAGCCCTGCGGCTCACTCCAAGCACAATAAGATTATAATTGCCGCTGCGCGCAAGGCGGAGAATATCCAGCTCTTCCGAAGATCCCTGACGCACGAGCTTTTCGGGTTTGACGTCGTAGTAAGCGGCAATGGCGTCGAGCTGAGTGAACGGATTGCTCTTGCTCGTCCCCCTGTCGGTGACCCGCGAGATCCCCACCGATTGAGGGCGCTCCTCGATAAACGTCATTGCACAGTGCCCATCACTTGCCTTGGCGAGCGCAAAAGCAAATTCTGCAGCACGCGCCGACCGCTCGGTGCCGCTGACGGCCACCAGGATGCGAAGAGCGGTGCCTTCGTCAGGCATATGGCCGCGTGAGGAAACAATCGCCGTCGTACCTGGAAATTCAAGCGAGGTTGTCTCGATCGTTGGGTGGTAGCTGCCGTCCTGCTGTATTACGGGCTCAATGCCCGCAAATAGCAGATCGTGGCCCGATTTCGAAATGTCTTTGAGTGCACTTTCTAATTCACCGCCCATGTCGAATTCTGTCACGTGAATGCCTGGCTCCCGATCCGCCGCCACAGACGTTTGAGCCGCGTGTCTCTCGAGCACATCGACAATGTTGCCATCGCTCCTTGTGTCCGTAGCCACGCTATCTCCGCGCTCAGGCTGATCTCGCTCCACAGAGGAGACATTCAGCGTCGTTACCGGCATGTTCCTCGCTGCAGCCAGGAGTGCCAAGAGCCGAGCCGCAAGCTTACTATTGGATGACCCATCCACGACAAGAACAGCTCTCTCGAACTGGTTCAGGAAGCTGTCTTTTTCGAAGTCCTCGCGCTCGAGGCGGTCTTTCTCTTCCTCTCTTAGGGGAAGCCTTGCCAGTGCCCATCGCAAGGTCGGTGGCATTGCCATGGTCGTCACGACCGCCATCGCGACGATCACGGAAAATAGCTGTTCGTTTAATACTCCGACGGAAAGGCCGATCGTCGCAACGATGACCTCTGTGGAACCGCGAGCGTTCATCCCGCATCCCAGCGCCAGGGCCTCGGAGTTCGAAAGCCCACTTGTCCTGGCTGCTGCAAACGCGCCGCCGAATTTGCCAATCGAGGCGATGAGCACGACCGCCACCGTCAATGCGAGAATTTTTGGGTCTGCGAGAGTGGTCAGATCGGTCTGTAAACCAGTCAGCCCGAAGAATACCGGCATGAAGAGAGCGGTCGTCAGACCGCGCAACTGGACATCGATCTGCCTTGTGAGGATGGGCGATTCACCAACGAGTATGCCGGCCACGAATGCTCCAAGGACGGTGTGGACCCCGATTGCGTTGGTAATCATCGCCATGCCCCCCATGATGGCGATGATCGCGCTCAATACAGGCAGGTCGCTTTTGAAGTTGTCGTTGGTCCAGCGAATGATCTCAAAAACGATGCGGCGACCGATGGTGAAGCTGAATGCCATGAACGCCAATGTGCCAACAACGCTTTTCATCAGCGTCAGGGGATCGACGGTTCCTGTTTTCGCAAGGCTGAAGGTGATAGCAATGATGATCCATCCGAGGGTATCGTCGATGATGGCGGAGGCGACGATCAATTGTCCGATGTTGCGCCTCATGAAATCCATCTCGCGTACCACTGAAGCAACAATCTTCACGGATGAGATCGACAGCGCCGTGCCGAGAAAAAGCGACGCGACGAGCCTCTTGTCTGGGTCGGGTAGAAAATCTGCGGGCATAAGCTCGCCGAGTGCGAACCCAGCGGCAAAAGGAACAGCGATCCCGGTCAACGAGACGCCCGTTGCCGACTTTCGAAGTTTGCGAGCCAGTGCCAGATCAGTCTCCATACCCGCCAGAAGCAGAAGGAAGAGGATTCCGAGCTGACCCACTGCGTTGGTCATGCTCTTTTGCGCTGCGTCCGACGGAAAAAGCTGGGCTTGTAGGTCAGGCAAGGCCAAGCCAAAAAGAGAAGGGCCAAGCAACACGCCTGCAATGATCTGCCCCATAATCGACGGCTGTCCGATCCGCACCATCAATTCTCCCAGGAGGCGACCTGAGACGACAAGAACGACAATTTGAAGAAGGAACAGCGCTTCTGAGGGTTCGGCAACCTTATGCTCGCCCGCCGCCAGGACGGGTGTGGCGAACAGAATAGACGTTAAGATTAGAGAAGCTGCCAACGATGTAGGCGATATGCGACGTTTCGTCATGTAGGGGACCTGATTGAGGCGGATAGGAACGAGAGGCCCGACGAATAGTTCCCTTAAGCTTCGTCGATCTCTTCACAAAGCTCGGCGGTGGAACCACTCAGCTCTGTTACGGGTTACAGTTGCGTCAGCCATGCGGTGAAACATAGCGCGCCAGCCAGCGTGGCTAGATGATTACATTCCTGCGATAGAGAGGAAAGCATGGGTACCAATGATAGCAACGCCACACCGGAGCAGCGCCGGCCCAACGACGTCAACCCTGTCCCAGCAGAGCCTGAAAACGCTGACAACGAATCTTTGGCACCGACGACGGTGCAGCCGGCAGGCAGCAAGGATGAAAGTGAGCGTCCAATCGTCAATCCAGTCACCGGCGCGGCCCTTTGAGGAACTCGTATGATCGAACAAGATGAGCTCCGCCAGCAGGTCGAATTTTTGGCCGCTGCAGCAGAAGCCGAGCCTGAGACCGTATCGGACCTCAAGTCGCTCGCAGTCCAGCTTTGGGCGAAGTTCGACGAGTTCAGCGTCGAAGATCTTGAGGACATCTTGCGAGACACTTGGCGAAGCCGGGGACTTCCGTTCAATGACAATGCTCCCTTGTGAGCCTCCCGGTTATGCTGCATACGTTAGCGGTGAGACCCTTCACGGGCTGAAAGATCGCAAGCTGCTTACCGCGTAAGACGCCTGTCTTGTTCCCAGCGCAGAAACGCGCAGCCCTCTATCAACCGCGATTACTTCACGAAGTCGACCTCGACGCCCGGCTTGACCATGCTTGCCAGTTCCTCGACGTCCCAGTTGGTCAACCTGACGCAACCATGTGATCCGGACTTGTCGATCTTGCTCGGTTCTGGGGTTCCATGAATGCCATAGGTCGGCTCTGACAGATCGATCCAGACGCTGCCGACAGGGTTGTTCGGTCCGCTCGGAAGCGTGAGCCTCTTTTTGTTCTTGCCTTGCTGAAAATTGACTTTCGGATTGTATTCATACTTGGGGTTGCGGGCGACACCATTGATCTTGTGGCGGCCCTCAGGCGAGGGGTTGTCTTGGCTGCCGATCGTCGCCGGATAAGCGGCAATGATCGAACCGTCCTCGGCAAACGCTATGACCTCGCCAGCATCGCGGCGTGCTTCAATTCGCTTCACCGCTCCCGTGCGCGGTGCACCGACGATGGCGACAGCAATTGTGTCACCTGGTGCGAATTTCGATCCTGGGTTCAGCGTGCGAAGCAGATCGATATCCATATGAAACCGCTCCGATAGCTTCTCCTGGACGCTGGTGTAATTGAGGTTTTTCATTTCAGCTTGAAGCGCATAGTCCTCAGGGATGGCCTCTACAAGATCTGCGACATCGTCCGGCTCGACCTTGTATGGGCCGATGACCTGCTGGCCGTCGGCCACACGCTTGGCGACCTCTTGATCGAGCTTGCCGTCGACCGGCAGTCCTTGCATGGCCTCGAAGGCTGCGATTGCTTTGTTCAGATTGGCGCCGTCTAGACCATCGATGACACCGGGCGACACGCCTGCCGTGTCAAGAAGAACCTGCAGTCGAATGATTGCAGGGTCTGGTAGTGGCTTTGGCTGTGTCGGACGAGCGGTCGTCAGGATACTGACGTCCGCGCTATTGATTATGTCAGGTGTCAGGTCCTGCGCAATAGCGCTATGGAAGAAGGGAAGGACGGCCAAGGCGCTGAGTGCAACGAGTTTTTTCATGCCAGTAGAAGCGTGAGCTTGCTGTTTTGTTCCCCGCACGCTTGATGCGTGGCTTTGTCATCATGCCGAGGCCGATCTCTTGTCAGCAGTTGTTTCGAGTCCGGCCCAAGACAATATCGTGTCCACGACCGCATCAGAACCTCAGGCGGCGTGATCTTTGGCATCCATCGACGGCCTCGAGCACCATGTCGCTGGAATACCCGACAGTAAGTCGTCAGTGTGACGAACGGAGAGTACGTTCTCGATCGTAAGCACCTTCTAAGCCAGCCGCCGAGGCGCATGTCCGCGACTACGCGCGCCTAGCCAATATGTCGAGCAAGACGATTTGCTTAATTCGGAGTGGCGCCCCTGACTTGAGGGCGTTTTCGTTTGAGGTCGGCATTCACGTTCCAGGCACGAGCATTAGCCAATAAGAATCGATCGTATTTTCAGAGCTTTGCATGGAACCTTTCATCCACAGCATCGTTTATGGTTGCCACGGATAAACGTGGACATGCAATAAGAGGAATCTTTATGAAGAATTTTGTCATCGCCGCCGTATCACTTGCCGCTATGTCTGGCGCTGCGTTTGCTCAGCAGCCGGCTGCCCCTGCAACCCCTGCAGCTCCTGCAACGGCAGCTGCTGGCTCTGACGCCATGATGGCCGGTCCTGGCATGACGATGGGCAAGGCAGCGACGATGCCGCTGAAGTATGTCGAGATCAAGGACACCGATCTCGTCACCTCGAAACTTGTTGGCGTCAACATCTACAACAAGGCAGACGAGTCCATCGGCGAGATTTCCGATGTTGTCATCGGTGGCGGCAAGTCTGTCATCGGTATCGTCGCCAGCGTCGGTGGCTTTTTGGGTGTAGGCACCAGCTATGTTGTCCTCGATCCGGCGTCGGTAGCGCTCAATGACGACAACGGCACTTGGAAGGCCTATGTCGATACCACGAAGGACGCACTCTCCAAGGCGCCAAAGCTCGATTACGACAAGTTCAAGAAGTAATCATTTTGCTGGCGACCGCGGATGTACCGGCGCCATGCAGACAGGAAAGGTCGGTGCGAGTTTCGCCCGGCCTTTTTTATTGACGGCATGAAGCAGCGCGAAGGTTGAGCTAAAGCTCTTCCGGCTCGCCTGCGGGTAACCGTTATAGACCCGGCGGGATGCTCGCGGGCATCCGGCGCGCCATTCCGCTCGCTGGGTCCGGCAAAGTCCCATGGTATCGCACTTGTGACTTAGAACCGAGACGATGGTCCGGCCAACGTAATATCCGCCGATCTCGAATTCTATCGATTGCCAATGATGACGTCCTCGATCGCCTTTGTACGGTCCCAGACCAATTCCTTGTCGAACGTGGAGAACCTTACAATTTAGCGTGGATGACTGATGATAAAGACACCAATCACCGCTCTAGGAAGTCATTCACCAATCAGGAGCGCCGTGAACAACTCCAAGCCACTCACGAGACTGCGATGGCGGCAATCGAGGCCGAGATTGCGGCTCGCCGAAGGAAGACCGAAAAGCTTCGAGCGGCGCGGGAGGCCCTGGCGCGAGCAACGCTAGCGTCCGACGCGCCCGCCCGCGAAGATTGATGGAAGATTGATGGTGGACTGATCCGCAGCGCGAGGGACAGCTCAGAGGTCTCGGCCCTTGCGTTGTCCGGCGACCTCGAAGCGCGGATCTGGCGGTTGTTCTCTTTCAATTGACACATTGGAGGAAGTTGGGTGTTCGAGGGGTTTGCGCTGGACTTTATCGATGTCGGTCCCGGCAAGCTAAGGGTTCGCCATGGCGGCTCGGGGCCAGCTATCCTTTTGCTCCATGGCCATCCTCGCACGCACATGACGTGGGGTCAGGTCGCAGATTTACTTGCGCCAGAATTTACGGTTGTTTGCCCAGACCTTCGAGGCTTCGGACGATCGTTCTTGCCCGAGGATGCGAAGGGCCACGTTAATTCATCAAAGCGGGCCAAGGCGGATGATTGCGTGGCGTTGATGCGTAGCTTGGGGCATGAACGCTTCTCCGCCGTCGGCCATGACCGCGGTAGCTATGTTGCGTTCCGGCTCGCAATGGACCATCGGGATGCCGTTGAAAACGTCGTGGTCATCGATGGCGTGCCGATTATCGAGCACCTGGAGCGGACCGACTGGCAATTCGCTCGGGACTGGTATCACTGGTTCTTCTTCGCTCAACCCGAAAAACCTGAAAGGGCAATCAACGCCGCCCCGCTGGCTTGGTACGACGCGCTGTCGCCGGATTTGATGGGCGAGGAGGCTTACCTGGACGTCGTTGCAGCGGTCTCCGACCCGCATGTCGTCCATGGCATGATCGAGGATTACCGAGCCGGACTTGCCGTTGACAGGCAAGATGAGATGGAGACCTTGGCGTCAGGTCGAAAAATAACCGCCCCCCTGCTTTGTCTTTGGTCGACGCGGGACGATTTGATCGACACGGTCGGCGATCCCTTGGAAATCTGGCGACGGTGGGCGACAGACGTTCACGGTTTTGGGATCGACAGCGGTCATCATGTCGCGGAAGAAAACCCCACCGAGTTGGCGGCGGCGATAGCCAGTTTTCTAGGGTGAGCCGAAAACTGCGTCCGGTCCTTGAAGGGTGACTTTCGTGTTGGCGGCCCTGAGACCACAACAAGGTTGGGCCCACTCACGACTGTCCGTGAATAGCTTGGGCAAAGCGGAACCATCCTTGCCGACGTAAATTTTAGGTCTGTCCCATTGCGAAAGGTGTTCATTCATGGCTTCCGCCAATCAATTCGATATGCAAAATCCCCTCATTCAGTATCCACGACCCGATTTCCCGAAGCAGCCGCAGCCCGTTCCTGGCCTTGCCAACAAGATGCAGCCCGTCCCCGACCACGGTGAGGGGAGCTACAAAGGCCTCGGTCGCTTGACGGGCCGTAAGGCACTTATAACGGGCGGCGATTCCGGCATCGGTCGCGCCGCGGCCATCGCCTACGCGCGCGAAGGGGCCGACGTTGTGATCAACTACCTTCCCGAGGAGCAATCGGACGCCGACGATGTCGTCAAGCTGATCGAAGCCGAAGGTAGAAAGGCCGTGGCCATTCCTGGTGATCTGAAAAGCGAGGCATTTTGCAGTGAGCTGGTCGCAAGGGCACATCGTGAACTCGGTGGCCTGGATCTGTTAGCAAACGTCGCTGGACGTCAAAAAGCGCTCGACAGCATCGAGGATTTGACCACCGAGCAATTCGACGAGACGTTCAAGACCAACGTCTACGCGCTGTTTTGGATTTGCAAGGCCGCCTTGCCGTTGATGCCGACTGGCGCGACGATCGTCAACACGGCGTCGATCCAGGCCTATCAGCCGTCGGAAACTCTCCTTGACTACGCGCCGACAAAGTCCGCCATCGTGGCGTTTTCCAAGGCGCTCTCCAAGCAGGTCTTGCCCAAGGGCATTCGGGTCAACGTGGTCGCCCCGGGGCCTTTCTGGACGCCACTTCAAACGTCGGGTGGCCAGACCCAGGACGTGATTGAAAAGTTCGGGAGCGAAGTCCCGATGAAGAGGCCCGGCCAGCCGGCCGAGTGCGCGCCGATTTATGTTTTCCTCGCCTCGCAGGAATCGAGCTACATCACCGGCGAGGTGTTCGGCGTAACGGGCGGCAACACGCTGCCCTGATGCTGACGACCCTGACACCTCGACGATCGGACGGCTTTCTCCCGCTGGAACACTACGGTGCGATTGGAGACGGCCGCTCGGTGGCGCTCGTTGGAGCGGACGGATCCATCGATTGGTGGTGCGCGCCCGACATGGACTCGCCGCCGCTCTTCAACAGACTGCATGACGCGTCGGGGGGCAGGTTTTCGATCACGCCAAGGGAGCCTTTCTGCATCGAACGGCGCTACCGTAAACACAGCAATGTGTTGGAGACCGTCTTCATAACGAGGACCGGCTCGGCGCGTGTTACGGAATCGCTGAACAGCGGCGTAGCAGGGCGTCTGCCCTGGTGCGAGTTGGCGCGTCGCATTGAAGGCCTGTCCGGATATGTCGACTTCGATATCCATCTTGAACCGATATGTGCCGCCGGGCCAGCGCGCCGCGTCACCCATCCGAATGCCGACATTCGCTATATTGGCGATCTCGTAACAACGTTCCGCCACGACCCGGAACTCGAAATCGATTTGGACGAGGATGAACGCACCGTCGCCCGATGGACGGCACACGCGGGAAAAGCGACGTGCGTTGCCCTTCTCGTGTCCGATCGAGCACCGCTGGCTATCCCCGCTTTGTCGGAGATTGATGCCCGTATCGATCTAAGTGACCGGGAGTGGCGTCGGTGGGCGGACCAGCTTACCTACGACGGACCTTTTGCCGATGACCTCAGGCGATGCGCCCTGTCTTTGAAGTTCCTCGTGTTCTCGGAGACGGGGGCGATTGCTGCGGCAGCTACCTCGGGGCTGCCCGAACGCATTGGCGGCGAAAAAAATTATGATTATCGTTACGCCTGGGTCAGGGACGCAGCCTATACCATCAAGGCATTGTTGCGCGCCGGCTCGCTCGAGGAACCAATAGCCGCGTTCGGTTGGCTGGTGCGGACGCTTGCCAATGATGGCCCGCACCCGCAGGTCGTCTACACCTTGACTGGAGCGGAAGTCCCTGACGAGGAAATTATTGATGTCCCTGGCTACAGGGGCTCTCGCCCTGTCAGGACGGGCAACCGGGCCAAGGAGCAGATACAACTTAGCTGCTATGGCGACATCCTCGAGACCGCATCGCTATTTGCCAGGATGGGGCACGTCATCGATCCCGACGCCGCCAGGCTGCTGACGAGGCTGGCGGATCAATGCATGGAGCGATGGACATTGAGGGATTCCGGCATCTGGGAGCTGGAGGACGAGCAGCACTACACGTTTTCCAAGATCGGGTGCTGGTTGGCGCTTTCAAAAGCGGCCCAACTCGCTCGAGACGGTCACATCGCCGGAGACGCGGATAAGTGGGAGCGCGAAAGTGAGCGCGTGAGGGCCTGGATAGACGAGAATTGCTGGTCAGAAAAACTGCAGGCGTACACATGCCACGCAGGATCCGAAAAACTTGACGCCTCGCTTCTGCTCACCACTCGTTTCGACTTCGAGCATGACGGACGGCTTGCCAAGACGCTTGTCGCGATCGAGCGCGACCTTTCCGTTGGCCCCCTTGTGTACCGCTTTTCCGACGCCGACAGGCAAGAGGGCGCGTTCGTGGCGTGTTCATGCTGGCTGGTGGAGGCCTACGCGTTCTTGGGCAAAGTGGACCATGCCGAGGGATTGCTGAAAACCCTCCTGGAAAAGCTTGGCAATAATTTCGGGATCCTTACGGAGCAGATCGATCCCACAACCGGTGAGGGGTTGGGCAACCTTCCCCAGGGCTTGAGCCATCTTGCCCTGCTTCACGCGATCTTCTCGATCCAGGAAAACCGATCGCCAGCCGGAATATCAAGGCCTGTGTAAGACGCAATCCTTCGACACAAGGCACCTGCTCCGCTGTATCGAATAGAGATGGTCTGCAAGGAGACATGATCGAGCCAATGTCCTATTAGGCCGTCAAAAGGCATCCGACGTCAAATGCCGGCGAAATAAATGGGCGACTTCACGGTGGACTAACCGCCAGGTCTTGGGCTTGTTGAAAAGCGATGCCACATTCTAATTCGGATGGCCCGGATTTGCTGGAGCACGCCCTTGTCGCGCAGCGCGGACCCTGAAGTCGCGGACGCGGCCAGCGTCCGTGCCCGGATGTGTTCGACGTCGTTTTCTCTTTTTTGCACATGCCGAGTAGATGGTGTGTTCCGTTTCTCGTAGCTAGGTCATCGCCTTGGCGGCGGCGTACCCGCAGGCGCTTGCAACGCTAGTTAGGACCGTTCCCCAGATCATATCGACGATGCTCAGGCTGACGGGCCATCCCTTCAGCGTCGAGAGGTTTGTCATATCGTAGGTGCCGTATGCGGCAAGTCCGAGGACAGCCCCGTATCCGACCGCGACCCATACCGAACTCGCACCAAGCCCCGGCCGCACAGCAAGTACCACGATGGCAATCGCGAAGACGACGTAGAAGGCGGCGGCAACACCAAGGCTGGGGGAGGGAAGCATGAGATCGCCAACCTGCTGACGATAGAAGCTTTTGGCAACCAGGCCCAGCCACACCGCATCCATGAGGAGAAAAGACAAAAGAGTGGCGATGTAGGCGATGCCGAAAGTCTTCATTTGCAGTCTCCTGGGGTTGAGCGAAGGAGGAACCACGGTGAGACCGAGTTGTTCCTGTGACAATTCACGTTGACCTGAGTGGATTGAGGCCTCGACAAAAATTGGGGCGCGGCGGACGATGGCAATAGCCGTGTCTGTCGCAGGCCGTCTCCCGGTTTATCATGCGCAAGCTCCTGGCTCGCCAAGGCCATCTATCGGCGGCTTGCTTAAAGGCGGATGTCAGATCAATGATCTCCACGCTGTAGCTCAGGCGATATGTGATCCCGGATGACGCGAGCTAGTTCGTCTTCGTCACGAATACGAAATTCAAAGCGAATCCACGAAGCTCTTGGCAGTCGATTGAGCTCGCATGCCACCCATGCCGCAGCCGTCTCGTTCGCGCTATGCTCGCAGGACTCGATCCCGCGTCCACAGCGCTAGCGGCCCTTCGGGCCAGTTGGTTAACGTCATTCAGGTCCTCGATCTTCCCCCGACCTGCAGGTGAAGTTAGCGCCCTCTAATGTTGTTGACCCGTATGCACTGGGTCGAATTGCCACCCGCTTGTTATCCACAAGAATGCGTGTCCAACAGCGGAACCAACTCGTAGTCGAGCGAGTTTGCTGGGACCAAGAGGCGAGATTGGAATGGAACAAACGAGAGAGACCTCCTTCAAAGTGCTTTTCGGCAATGCCGAAATGCGTAGACGACTTCAAACTCTCTACGAGATTAAAGACGTCCAGCCTGCGTCATTCGACTGTCTTCTAAACCGCATAAACGACGCCGAGGCGGCCAAAAGTGCTGAATTTTCGCAGGCCGACGTGCCTGCCAGGTGCTAAGGGCAGCGTCGGGTCTCGCTTGTGCAGTCCATGAGCACCGCGGAGCCGGACGAGGCGGTGGTCGAATCTGACGCTGTAATATTCTAGCAGGGCAGGGACCCATCAATCATTGCGTCCTCTCCGGATCCCGGATGCATCTGATATCGCTTCTCCAACGGTTTCAAAGTGCGGCCTCCCTAACTCTCGGAACTTTTCCGCTACCTCTCTGTTCGGGCCTTCGTTCCGGGCAGTGATAGGGAAAATGATGTCGTTCGACGACGACGATGGCGGCCTCGTCGCGGGCAGTTCCGCCATGTTGAATGCCGTGGTGAAGAGCTTCCGCGTCTACCAAGTCCCGTTTGACCATGCGGTAGCCGACGTGCTGTGCGCGGTTGCGATAGTGCTAAACTCAAACGGATTTGGGGAGCGGCAGATAGCTGATTTTCTGATCCAGAATTTCAATGGGCCACTTGCGACCAAAGCCGCCGCGCCATCCTCATCGGTGTACCACTGACGGATCGGCGCCCAAAGTACGATAATGTACAAAGCGGTTGCTCTCCGGAACGACATCGAGCACTGGTCATTTACCATCTCGAGATCGCGGCCGTGTCAAACGGACACGACGGAGATGGCGAACATGGGGATTTTTCCGTTTTCTTCCTGTGGCCAACGAAACGGCAGTCGAGCGCCCTACCCGTCCGGCGCGATCTCATCCACGCGCTTGTCAGACCCGGTGGAATTTGCACGGAAGCGTCGTTGAAATGGAAGGACTCTTAGCGAGATCACGACAGGAACGGATCGCGATGCAGACGCTTGAGGTGAGCTCCGCGTCCCAAATGCCGCAAGGCACGGCACGACGCGAGGGTTGAAAGCAGAGCTTTGCCAAAGTCTGATCGGCCACCCGCATGTGAGCTACAATGAACCTTCCTGAAACCACTCGATACCAAGCGTGACGGGCATAGACGTTAGTGCCACCGGCGCGCCAGACGGGATTTCGTTATACCGAGCGTTTGACGTTCGTGCCCTGAGACGCGGACAGCAAATCGATCGACGACTGGCGAGGAACTGGGTGACCTTTCGCTGGGCTTGAGCCATCTGGCCCTGCCTCAGGCGATATATTCGATCTAAGAAAACCGGGATAACTGGGGACCTCTGCGGCTCATGGGAGCCGCAGTCATCCAAGACGAGGTCTCAAACCAGTTACGGTCCCTCGGTCTTCCGGATTGTTGTCTTGGCAGGCTCCCGCCCGGTGCTGATATTCACAACAGGTGACGAGGATGGAGTGGTGGTCCCGATGATTTGAGCATCGCGCCGCTTGGCCTCATCCTCGCGGTCATCCTCGTCGATGAGTTCCTGAAGGGTTTCGTGTGTGTCGTCGCCGGCAAGCTCGTCGGCGGCTTGAAGCCAGTGCCGCAAGTCCGCGCCCTCTGGCTGCCCTTCGTCAATCCAAATCTGGTAGGCGCGCGTCCTGATTTGCTCTTGCAAGTCCTGTCCCATGAACACTCCTTTCCGGCTTGGCGAAATTCGCGCGGGAACTGGCTAAACATCGCCACGAGGCAATTTGCCGGACGCATCCTTCATTCCTTCTTTCGTGTCCTTATCGACCTCGGCGTCATCCGCCGGTTTGCGCTCTTCGGATCGACGATCATGCCCGCCAGCCTGTGGCACGGGTTCTTGCTCGCGCGATGGGGTCCGGTCCGAGAAATTCTTGTCGCGTTCCATTGTCTTCTCCATGCTTGTGCCACGATCGCGGCTACCCGGCCTTCCGGCCCTTGATTTCAGCGTTAACGCTCTTTCGAAGCGCGTCCATGATATTGACGACATTGGACGCAGGCGCAGAGCTTGCCTTGCCTTTGGTTGCCTTTCGGGGCTTCAGGAGCTTCTTCTTTTCGGCGATCAGCTTCAGCAAGGCTTCTTGGATGGGGTCGCTTACCATATCCGGCGACCATTTGGCCGATTTCTTCCTGATCAGCTGCTGGACCAGCGGCACGAGGTCGGGGTCGGCTTCCTCGTCGATGTCTGCGAAATAGTTTTCCTCTGGCCGAACCTCGTCACCGAAGCGCAGCGTCCATAGAACAATACCCTGGTCGCGAGGCTCAAGCACCACGGCGCGCTCGCGTCGACCGATCACCAGTTTGGAAACACCGAGCACCTTATCCGCCTTCATGGCGTCACGAATGACGGCGAAGGCCTCGTTCCCGACGGCGTCGTTGGGCATCAGGTAGTGAGGCTTCTCCAGATAGATCCATTCGATACTGTCGGTCGGCACAAACTTTTCGATATCGATGGTTTTGACCGTATCAAGGGCAACGGCATCTAGGTCATCGTCCGTCAAGATGACGTAGTCGTTTTCGCCACGGGCGTAGCCCTTGGCCTCGTTTTCGTCCTTGACCGGTTTACCAGTTACCGCATCGACATACTGCGAAACAACCCGGTTGCCCGTCTCCCTGTTTAAGGTATGGAACCGAACTTTTTCGCTCTCGCTCGTCGCTGGCGTCATGGCGACCGGGCAGGTGACGAGTGAAAGCTTCAGATAGCCTTTCCAATAGTATTTCTGAGCCATGATTGAGGTCCTCAACTAGCCCTTCGCTGGGAAGCGGATTTCACAGCAGCCGCATTGGAAGCCGATCCGCGGGCAGCACGCTGACGACCCGTGCCAGCATTGGCGTTGGCGGCCGTGCGTTTGGGCTTGTCTGCCGTCGCCTTCGTCAGGCCAGCGCTCTGGCGAAGTGCGGCCAACAGATCGTTTGGTTTTGAAATTTCGACCTTTTTGGTCTTGGGAAGCGATCTGCCCTCGAGCTTGGCTTTGACAAGCTCAGCAAGAGCCGTTTCATAGCGATCCTCGAATGTCGCCGGATCGAACGTGCCCTTCTTGGTGGCGATGATGTGCCTTGCCAAGTCGAGCATTTCGCCTTCGACCTTTATTTTTGGCATATCCTCGAAAGCCCTCTTGGACGACCTGACCTCGTAATCGTAACTCATCGTCGTCGCGATCAGCCCGCGTCCGTGGGGGCGAATGAGGACGGTTCGCATCCGTCGAAACAGGATGGTCCTGGCGATTCCTGCAACCTTTGACTTCTTCATCCCATCGCGCAGCGCCGCAAAGCCTTCTGCGCCCATCTTGTCCGGTGTCAGGTAGTAGGGCTTGTCGAAATAGATGTCGTCGACGTCGGAGCAGGCAATGAAGGCCTCGATTTCCAGCGTCTTGTTGCTTTCGGGAATGGTCGCCGCCACTTCTTCCGGGTCAATGACTATGTATTGGCCATTTTCGATCTCGAAACCCTTCGTCTGGTGTTCCTTGGGAACAGTCTCCTCAGTTTCGCTGTCGATGAAGACGCGATTAACCCGGTTTCCCGAGGCCTTGTTGATCGTATTGAAGGTGATGCGGTCGGACGTGGAGGCCGCCGTGTAGAGACCCACTCCGAATGACACCTCTCCAAACTTGATGAAACCCTTCCACTGGGCACGGTGGCCAGTTGCCATGACGCATACTCCGAATCACCTGATTGCCGACTCAAGCACTGAGCGCGTGATTCGTTCCGTCACGAAGCGAATCATTTTCAACGGGTTACCCCGGCTTTTGAAGAAGATGATTCAGCTTGAAACGTACGAGGGCTGCGCGCCTGGGGGGCGGGCAGGCAGCGATGCATCCATTTGCTCCTTCCAACGTTAGAGCATGAATAGTGGTTAATAGGAGGATTTTCATGAACGAACTGGCTGGAAAATTGCGGCTCAAGCTGGAGCAGTTGGTCGACGAGTTCGTCGTGACCGGCGTAAAGGCGCCGGAGGTGCTATCGATGATCGAAGCTGAGATCGAAAATATGAAATCACTATACGATCGCGACCCTGATCCCGCCGAAGATCCCGACGTACTGGAAGAACCAGCAAACGACTGGCCGGCTGCGTCTTGACGGGCGTCATGCAGCCACGATGGACGCGGTCTCGGGCTTACCCCGAGGATCACTGATCAAAATGTCGCGCGGCCATTTACCTCACGGAACCACCTGCGCTGGTCGGGTGAACAGCCATGAGGAAGCAGGTCGGCTTGAACTCATCCCGATCAACTAGGCTGGCTCTCAGTTGAGGCGGTCGAAGCGGCTGAAGCTGCGCGTGCCGAGAATTACCAAGCTCTCCGTTCGCAGCCGCGTTGCGATTGCCCTTTTATGTAACGGCAGGCGGTCCCCTCGGCCGATATGGGACCTTGGTCCGATAGACGCGTGTCGGCGCCGCACCAAATTACCGCAGCGCCGAACGAAAGGAGATAAAATGCTGTGGTGGCTAATGATGGGTTATCTCGCTGTGACCTTGACGACAATGGTCCTTCTACTTCTCATGGTCGCGCGCCACGTCTTGACCCTGAGGAAAACGGATCCTCAGAACGCCACGATCGCCGAGCAAGAGCATCGTGATGCCAGATCGATGACGCCAAACGGGTAAAACTGGGCGAACTGTCAACGCTATGGACCCCGCGAATTCGATCGTCGCGGGGTTGCAATACCAGTGGGACGGTAATCTTCACCGTTATTGACGGGTGTGTTCATGCTCGACCAGTCAGTTCAGGCGGTCGTGTGAGCAACCTCGGCGTTATCGTGAAATGAGCGCGGATCGAAATAGCCGCTTCACCGGATGTCTCCGCGAGCAATGGCTCAAAAGCCGGAGAACAAGGGTCGATGTCGCGGCCAATTTGCATGAGGCAAACAGTAACTTTGTCGGGAGCGTAAATCGTAGTCTCGATGCCGTCTCGACGGTTTTGCTCGCAATGTGTTTTCTCCGATGACCCACGCGCGTCATCGAAACTCAGACAACCATTTGTGCTTCCGCGCCGCCTTTTCCAGCTCTGGGATCGTGATGTTGCCAGCCTGAAATAGACTGACAAGGACCGCGCCAGCAAGGACGCCGTCGGCCGAGGTCGGGTCGACCTGATGCTCGCCGCACCAGCGACCAAGCACAGCCTCGATTACCTTCAGCTCTTCGGAGCCAAATGTCCTATTCAATTGAAATGTCATGATGTTGTTCCTTAGCACTGCGCGGATGCGACGCCATAGATGGACGGGTCTTAAGGATTTTCAAGCTCACTCCAGCATTATCTTTGCGGTCACCGCTCGGCTCCAATCGGCCAAGTTGGTGCTCTCACGAAACTGATGTCTTCCGACACGTGGATCGACATCGCACCTCGATGGCAGATAAGGTCGTCTAACGTGGTGAAAGCCAGATTGACCCTCTGCACTCCCTGAACTTGAAGGAACTCAGTGAAGCGTCGCTCGCCGTGCGGCTCTGCGCACCGCCGCCTCAACCGTATCGATCAGCCCTCCTGAGCACGATGCCGCCACGCTCGTCTACGGCAGTGTCGCCCGCCATCCCCTCGATCAGGTTAGCCACATCGGTCAACCTATCTGCAAACTTTTCAAGATTGAGATCACTCGCTTGCCTTGCCAGCCGGTGCAGGCACTCGGCGTAGCGCGAGGCGACTATCATCTGCCCGCCAGCCCGGCATGCATCGACGTCATTGACAAGGGCAAGCGCCTTGCTCCTCGTGGTCATGATCTTCTCCTCGGCTGTGATCGGCTACCGAGGGTTTCACCTCCCGCACGGTTTTCACCTTCGTCGAGACTGCGCAGCGCGTTGAGGATGTCCTGGCAGCGAATGGGACGAATGAAGCCCGGAGGTTTCCTCAAGTGTGGATGCGAGTCCACAGCGAATAGGTCAGACGCCCACGAGGCCAGGATCGCCCGCTTTTCCTCATGGTGAAGCGCCGTTGCGAGCACGTCGCGCGGGTGGTCATAGCGCTGCCGCCTTTGAAGAATTCGTCCCGCGGAGATGGCGTCACGGCCGGATGAATTCCCCGATACGTTCCTTTCGATCGTCATTGTCTTGTCTCCCGAAAACCTTCAGCAATGGTGTGAAAATCTTGAGGTGATGAATGAGATTGTTCGTCCAATTCCGGTGTTCAAGATGGACGTGGCGAGCTTAAGAAAAAAATTTGACCGTCGGTCTTGAATCCAGAAAAACGCAAAACCAGATCATTTCGCATCGGTCGCCAAAGAGGGGCCGATAAGTAAACGTAGACGCTGGTTTCCGCGTCTCGTCCAACTCGCTTTACGGAGGATTTGGTCATGAGAAATGAATACGACTTCGCACCCCTGTTCCGGTCCAGCATAGGCTTTGACCGCGTCTTCAACCTGCTCGCCAACTCCCAGCGGCTACAGGCTGTCGAGAGCTGGCCGCCCTACGACATCGTCAAGACTTCGGAAGATAGCTATCGCATTCAGATGGCGGTCGCGGGCTTTGGTGAAGAAGATCTCGACATCACGCAGGAGCGCAACGTGCTCGTCGTGAAGGCGCAGAAGGCCGAAGAACCGAATACGGGCGAATACCTGCATCGCGGCATTGCAGCCCGCGCGTTCGAGCGCCGCTTCGAACTTGCCGATCATGTTCGTGTCGAGAACGCAAGCCTCAAGCATGGACTTCTCAGCATCGAGTTGAAGCGTGAAATCCCCGAGGCCATGAAGCCGCGTAAAATCGCCATCGGCGGCGAGGCCTCTGTCGCCCCGATCCAGATCGAAGGCGAAAAGCACGCTGCGTAGGGTAATAGGGTAGCAGAGGCACCGCGTCGGCGCCTCTGCTTCAAGCTCGCCCGCACCAGGCCACCCGGTTCCGTCGCGTTCAGTCGCCCAGGTTTTGACCAGACGGATGGGCGATTTTTCGAAACCCGCGTGTGCGGTCCGCGAACGCATGGTTCAACGTGGCGCCTTTCGACGTACCCGTTCAGCTCTTCGATGTCTCCCAGTTCGGCTGCTTTGACGCGGTGTGCTAGTTCCGTTCATCTGATCGCGCCGACACAGTTTAGACCTTCCATTGCCTCTGAAATTTTTGTACGCCCGGACGCTTGTGAAGCGCGGAATGGGAAATGTAGAGGATCGTATCCTGATTTCGCAGGCGCCCACTTCTACATCGAACCGGGTCGCGGCTTCTGATAACCTGAAGGCCGCGGGTTCAAATTCTGCCCCGCAATCATCTTTACTTGCCAGCCCCGCTGGCATTGCGGGTGCGAACGGGTTTGACCCTATCGTATTGGCATTCGCGCCGTGGGTCGCTATTTTGCTCGTGAAGGAGACAAGCCATGGCCGCCACTGTCGAACGCAAGGAGTACCGATCTCGATGCGCCTGCCTGAAGCAGACGTCGCGATGATCGATCGTGCGGCACATCTACGCGGACGCTCACGAACGGATTTCGTGAGGGAGGCGGCGGTGCGCGCCGCGGAAGAAGTCGTTATGGATCAGGGGCTCATCCGTATGAGCCCGGAAGGCTTCGCAAATTTCATGGGTATCTTGTCCCTAACGGCGGCTCCTGTTCCTGAGATGGTTGAACTAGCCAGGCGGCCCGCTCCGTGGGAAGCCGGTTACAAGCCGAAGCAATAAGCCGTGGCATTGTCGGCTCCAAAGCCGCTTACGGCGGCGCATGATATTTCCGAATTTTCCAGCGGCAAGCCGATACTCGATCATTGGCTAAAAACGCGCGCGCTTTCCAATCAAGAGAAGGTTTCACGGCGGTTCTCTCCAGGAGGCCGGCCGCGTCGTCGGGTATCACGGCTTGGCGCCGACCACCGTCGTTTCCGCAATCCTGCCGCGCTCGATCCGCACCGGGCAACCACCCGATCCGGTCCCCTGTCTTCTCCTCGGCCAGCTTGCGACGGACACGGAATGGGCGGGAAGAGGTATCGGCACAGGTCTGGTAAAACATGCCCTTGAGCGGTGCGTCCAGGCCGCTTATCTGATCGGCGGTCGAGCGTTGATGGTCAATGCAGTCGATCACGAAGCGGCTCAGTTCTGGCAACGGCGAGGTTTCACGCCCTCGAATGGCGAACCACTCGTCCTCTTTCGCTCCATCGCTGCAATCGCCGCATCGCTGGCGGAAGCGAGGCAGGAAGAGCACGGCGCCTAACCTCAATCCTCAGGGCGCCAAGTCGCTTCTCAACGGCAGTTACGCGTCGATCCATGTTCTCCAAACTGGGGACCCGTGCGGCGGCCGAGGCTAAGGGCGCCTGCCGCCAGTAGCGGGGCGGAGCCGATCAGCGGCTCGAGCGTTGTCGTGCTCGCCGCCAACGCGGCGCCCACGTTGAGGTATCCGTTCTCAAGCACTTACTGGATTCTCACGAACGCCTCGATTGGAGAGAGCTCGCTAAAATTGTAATTCTGTCACATACGCTTATTTAGTCCGCTCGGCCTAAGCTGACCGCTGTTTGCGGAGGCCGGTATGCTGTCAGAGATGGAAATCAAAAGCCTTCAGAGCCGGATTGACGATGTGCTTCAGCAGCGGCGTACAACGCAATGGCAGCGAAACTTCTTACTCGACATGCGTTCAAAGATGGAGCGTTATGGAACGCGAACGCGCTTCAGCGAAAAGCAGTTCGCTACGCTCAAGAGACTCACGTGGGTTAGAGGAAACGCTGACTTGCGATTGGTCTATAGCAGCCAAATACCAGCAAAACGACATCGGCCCCGTCACTGGGGGCTCAGCTACCGCGAACAGAAGTTTCTGATCCTTGCGACGATCATGGTTGTGATCGCTATCTCTTCTTTGAGTCGGCAGGTTTGGGATACTTACGGTCTCACATCTTGGTCAATAGGGGAGCAGGCGACGTCGTCCTCGCGCAACTTCTCTGTGACCGACGGCGACACGATCAAAATGGACGATGGCACCCGCATCAGGTTGGTCGGCTTCAATACACCCGAAAAGTTCGAACCCCGTTGTGAAGCGGAACGTCAGCTTGGCATCCGAGCAACAAAGCGGCTGGTCGAGATCGTTTCCTCCGGGCGTTCCGCAGTCACCAAAGTTGCCTGCTCGTGCAAGCCGGGGACCGAAGGCACAGACAGGTGTAACTACGGCCGAAGCTGTGGAATTTTACGGGTGGATGGTCAAGACGTGGGCCAGACGCTGATCGCTGAAGGGCTTGCGGTTCCCTTCGTTTGCGGCCCGTCTGGCTGCCCTCCCACTCCGCGACCATGGTGTAGCTGAACGCGGAGCCGCCTACTGTTAACGGTTCAAAACCCGACGACGCTGACGATTCCGCGAGAACGCCGTATGGAGATCGGGGAAATCCTCATGCGTCATAGGCTCCCACTCATCGAAGACGATGCATACGGCTTTAAACCAGCTTGCCCCAGCGCCATTCGCGACACTCGCGCCAGACCTTACCTGGCACATCGGATGGCTCGCGAAATGTCTGGGAGCGGCCTTCGCCTTGCCTACACCGTCGCCCCAAATGCCAGGGCCGCATACTCTCTTGCTCAGGCGTTTCAAGCCAGCGCCGTCATGCCTTCCCCGATCTGCATGGCGCTTGCCACGCGATGGATCGAAGACGGAACGGCCGATGCGATCCGCCATTTTGTAAGAACGGAAGTGCCGTGCGTCAAAAGATGGTGGCGGATACTCTTCGGGGGTTTGAAGTCAAGGGTGAGCCGGAAGCCTTCAACATATGGCTCAAACTTCCCAAGGGGGCAAGCAGGGCCGAACTCATGGGCCGAATGGCCGACCGGCATGTCGGTCTTATGCCGTCCGACGCGTTCACGGTGATGGGGACACCCGACGAGCACGTCAGAGTGTGCCTTGGTGGGGTCATTCAACGTGAAGAGTTGCGGGCAGGGCTGCTGTTCATGGCCAACTCGCTCTCCGACACCGGATGGATGGGCTAGGGTCGAGCACCGCGTTTCGCGCACAGGGCGAGTGATCGAACGAGGTGCGCCCGAAATGGTGACATCGGGTGCCATTGTTGGAACTGCTTTACTTCAGACGGCCATCAAGCTTTCCGATTGCCGTCTTGGCGCATGCTTCATCGAGATTTCCGCCGGGCGCACCAGCGACGCCGATGGTGTCGATCGTGACCTTTTCGATCTTGAGAGGTACGCCCCGCGCAGAAGGCCGAAGAACCGAACACAGGCGAATACCTGCATCGCGGCATTGCAGCGCGCGCATTCGAGCGCCGCTTCGAACTTGCCGACCATGTTCGTGTCGAGAACGCAAGCCTCTCGCATGGACTGCTCAGCATCGAGTTGAAGCGTGAAATCCCCGAGGCAATGAAGCCGCGCAAAATCGTCATCGGCGGCGAGGCGTCCGTCGCCCCCATCCAGATCGAAGGCGAAACGCAGGCCGCGTAGGTCATAGAGTAGTAGCAATAGGGCAGCAGAGGCGCCCCCGTGGGCGCCTCTGCGTCAAGCTCGCTCGCACCACGTCACCCGGTTCCGTCGAGTAGGGTCGCCGATGTCTCGAAACGAAGCCACCGGCGGAATTTAGCTTCTGCACGCCCTCCAAGTGCCAACCGCGAAAGACAAAGCATGCACGCAAGTGCTGAAAGACCATTTCGAGATCCCCTCGTGCTGGAGTTGACGGACCTGAACGGGACGCTCTCGAATAGAGTTTCAACGATCCTCGCCGAAGCACACCACGGCTCTCTGATGCCGGATGAGGGTTGAATGCTGACGCGCACGAGTTCTTCCCAGACGGGTCAGAGTATCATTGTATTGGGTGGCATCCCGAGCAGGACGCGACCATGCAGCTCCGCAACGGCGTCGCTGTCGAAGCCGACATGGCTGCACATGACTTGGATATCACGGAAGAGCCGCTGAAATGGATGATCGCTGCGAAAGACGCTTGATCCCGCACCATCTGCGATCATCCGCGCCGCCTCAAGGCACAACTCTGCTGCATAGGCGAATTCCATGCGCAGCCGTGCACGCACGGGAATTTGTTCGTGGTTTGAAAGCGACGTGGCAGCGAGGGCGCGGCGGGCTGCCCCGCGGATCAGATAGTCCGCGGTGTCGATCATCACATCGGCGCGCGCAAGTCGGACATGCGCGGTGGCGCTTTCCCCAAGCGATGACTGACGCCCCCTTGATTGTTCGGTGCGGTAGCGCCTCTCGGTAGAGATCGAGCAGGCCCGTCGCCGCACCAAGAATAGGAACGACGGCGATGAATGAGCTGAAAGGGATCGCAGGGAATCCCAAGATAGGCTCCTCGTACGACCGTGAATGCTCGTTATGGCCGGTAAACAGCGTTAGGTCGGTCAGGACGCGGTGAGCTGGAACAAAGACGTTGTCAACGATCACATCGTTGCTGCCCGACGAGGAGAGACCGGAGATATGCCAGCCGTCGCGCGCGGTCACTTCGATGGCTGGGATCATAGCTAGACCCATCCTCGGTGGTGCGTCGGGCACCGGCGGACCGAGCATCACTACGGCTATCACGTAGTCGGCGTCCATTATCCCGCTGCCCCAGCCCCACGATCCGCTGATCCTATATCCGCCGTCAACCTTTGTGGCCATGCCCGGCGGCATGCTGACCTGCGGCGCGATCACATAGCCGGACCCGCCCCAGGCTTCCCGCTGCGCGGCCTCTGGAAAATGGGCGATGGTGTGGTTATGGCCGGCAGCGAAACATGCCGACCACGCGGTGCCCGGGTCGGCCTTGGCAAGCGGCAGAGCGGCATCAATGAAGGTGTCAGGATTTGCACCCAATCCGCCGAACGCGCTAGGAACGAAGAGATAAAAGAAGCCCGAACGACGGATAGCAGCCCAGACCTCCGAATCCGGCTGGCGCAGCCGCTCGGCATTTGCCGCACGGTCACGCAGCAGGGGCGCAATCGCTTCTGTGCGCTTGCGTAGCGTTGATGCATCGAGCGAGCTGACTTCGACCGTGTCTAAAGCGTGTCGCATCTATTCAGCCTCATATCCTGCTGCCTTGAAGAAGTTTCGGCATTCGGTGACGGAGAAGAGTGTGATGATGTCGCCGAGCGCTTTGGTTATTGTATCGAAGCTTCGAGCGGCCCGCTTTCGCAGGAGTGACTTGAGTTTCGAGAATGCCATTTCGATAGGGTTCAGGTCCGGCGAATAGGGCGGCAGGAAGAAAAGCCTTGCGCCTTTTGTCTTGAGCAACTGTTCTGCCCTTTCGCTTTTGTGGAAGCCGACATTGTCGAGGATGACGACGTCGCCGGGCGATAGTGTCGGCATAAGTTGTGTCTCGATCCAGGTTTCGAAGATGCGACTGTTCATTGGAGCATCGACGATCCATGGTGCGGTCAGGCCATGGCAGCGCAGACCGGCAATGAAGGTCTGCGTCTTCCATTTCCCGAAGGGAGCATAGGCGGCAAAGCGACTGCCTTTGGCAGACCACCCGGTGCGTTTTGTCAGGCGCGTGTTAGTCGACGTCTCATCGATAAAGATGAGCCGCGACAAGGCCTTGTTGAAGAACCGCTTTCGGCGGTTGATCCAAAGGTCACGAGCCTTGGCGATCTCCGGCCTGCGCTGCTCGCTTGCCTTGAGGCTTTTTTTATTGCTTAGCCCAAGCCGATGCAAAAACCGCCCGACCGTAGCGCGATGAATTTCAATGCCGCGCTCCGCGAGTGCAACGCACAGCTCATCCAAAGTTGTTTCGCCATGCGCGGACATCCGCTCGCGAACCCAATCAGCATGAGCCATAAGCTTCGCGCCACCAGGCGGGTGGCCCTGCTTGGCGGCGGCGAGAGATCCGGATGACCGATGCAGGATCATCATGTTGTTGACGAACCGAGGCGAAACCCGGAAATGCCGAGCGGCTTCACGGTTGCTATGCCCTTCATTTACAAACGCAACGACACGCTCACGCAACTCCATCGGATGCGGCTTGCCCATGGTGTGGCTCCTTCCATGGGCTAAAAGAATCACGGATCAACTGATTTGGAAATCCCGAATCTGGTTTGGCGCGACACGCTTTAGAAAATCGTCTCCTGAAGGGATGCGAATGTTTATGTTTTGATGCGTCACGAGCTTCTCCTCGTCTTTATCCCCTAGCCAGTGAGGCATATAAGTGGGAGGTGCTGACGCCTACAACGGCACAAAAGGCGGGTGTTACAGTCGTAACCCTTTAGCGAATGCACCTTTACCTGCCGAACATACTGTCCAGTGGCTTGAGCTAACGATTTTTGCATCCAGGCGATGCGGAACAAAACGCGGTCTTGTTAGATATCCGTGCGCATTCGCTCGACCCAAAGATACTCCCCTCAAGCCTTGTATGGTAGGGCCCGGTCGCTTTCGTGGGGAAGGCTGCAATAGGCAGCGACCAAGCGTGCGACCAACCCCACCGAACGCGCAACGAAAAGCCCTTTTAAAAAAACTTACCAAACGCGTTCTGACTGACCTCAATGCTCAACAAAAAAGTGGAGGAAGGGGTCCACAATCACGTACAGCAGCATCACGCGTCGGGCCGTTGGTTGAGCACTTGGGTGACGAATTCAATGAAGGCGCGGACTTTCGGCGCTAGATTTTTGCTCGATGGAAACAGAATGGAAATCGGAGGGCCATCGCCGGCAAATGGCGCAAGCACTTCTACGAGTTTACCCGATGCGATGTGGCGCTCAGCCATGTACGTGTGGAGCTGAACGAGGCCGCTGCCCGAAAGACCGAAGTCCACCATGGCGTCTGGGCTGTCGCAGCTCAGCGTACCTTGGACACTGCGCTCAAGAGGCTCTCCCGTTCCAGTATCTTTGAATCTCCAGGGTGCGAAGCCAGGAGGGTCGTGAGACACGCGTCTTACGCAGTCGTGCTGAACGAGATCTTCCAAAGTCCGGGGCTCGCCATGAACCGCGAGGTAAGTCGGAGAGGCGCAGGTGATGTATTTCACCATTCCGACACGCTTTACCATAAGGCGCGGATCGCGGGGATAGCCAATCCGCACGACTGCATCGATCCCGGCCGAGATCGGATCCGTCAACGTGTCGGCGAATGTTGCCGCAATGCGCAATTCCGGGAACCGGGAGGTCAGATTTTCGAGCATAGGAATGATCCGCAGACGGCCAAGTGCCGTCGGCATCTCGATTCGAAGCAGGCCGCTTGGACGATCGGCGCGCTGGAGCATGTCCGCCTCGGCTTGATCGAGTTCCTTGAGGATTGCGCTGCAGCGCTCGAAGAAAAGCTTCCCGTCCTCTGTCATGGCCAGCGACCGTGTCGTTCGCTGGAACAGTCGCAGTTGCAGTCTTTCTTCCAATCTGGAGACACTCTTGCTGACCGCCGAAGCAGAAATGCCAAGGGATCGACCAGCCGCGGCGAACCCTCCAAGTTCGGCTACGCGGATGAATGCCGTAATGCTACCAAGTCGGTCCGTTGCCAAACGCGCATTCCTTCAGATCTGCGACCGCACGGCGTCCGCAATGGGGTGAAGCTTGTCGGGAGTAAGCGAGCCCACGAGGCTATAACCCATTCCGTTCTTCGCCCAACTCCAGCCATGCACATCCCGCTGGGTGCTCGCGACCATCGGTTTGTCTTGGTCAACCTGCATACGACGGGTGAACATGACAAGACGGCTTCCCTTGTCGTCGTCATACATCAGCATGAAGCCCGGACCGTGCGAAGTAGGGATGACGCGGCCGCCCATGAGGCGATAGCCAGCCTTGCTGAGGTCGGGGATCGTCACCGCGCTCCCAATAGCGCCTGAGGCCACCTGTTTCAGGTCCACGTTGGGATCTGCACGTAGTTCAACCGGTCTTACCGTGTCGGGCGAAAATACGTTATAGCTTGCGGAGGCCTCCTGTACCAAGGCCGCGACCCCCTCATTGGGAGGCATGCTGAACCCTTTCAGCAACCAGCCGCCAGTGCCGCCGATTGCCAAAATAAGGACGGCGGCGGCAGCCATCGACGCAAACCGCCTTGCAGGTGCGGGGCGCTTGGCCTCGATCATATGGGCAAGGTTCAGCCTGCTGGGAATTGCTTCGGCGGCGACCGGCGCGAGCGCCGACCTCAACGCTTCGGCGTCTCGCTGATATGAATTGATGCGCCGCGCAGCCTGATCATTCTTTTCAAGAAAAGCGGCCACTTCCAGATGACGTTCTGCATCCAGCGCGTTGTCGACATAGGCTTGGAGGTCGTCTTCGGTGATGGGTTTTATGCTCATTTCACCCTCCGGATATAGGGGCCGCTGGTGGAGGATCCAACCGGCATGCTGTCCAAGATCGTTCTTAACTGTTCGCGCGCCCGCGCCAGTCTTGACATGACGGTTCCGACCGGTATGGCCAGGATTGCCGCGGCTTCCGCGTAGCTCAAGTCCTCCACCGTGACCAAGAGCAGAACACTTCGATAGTCGGGCGGCAACCGTTCAATTGCAGCCAGAACGTCCTGCCCGAATAGCGTATCCTCCTGGCCTGCAGCAATCGATGCCGTTCCTTCCGGGATATCGTCCAAGGGCACCATGCCGCCGCGTCGAGCATCTTGACGTATCCGGTTGATTGCGAGGTTGTGCAAGATGGTAAAGACCCATGAGCGTGCGTTTTCATCGCGACGGCGGTTCCAGTTCGACACCACTTTTTCGAGGCAGTCTTGGACAATGTCGTCTGCCGTTTCTGGGTTACGTAAAAGACCGTGCGCATAGCGCCTAAGGGCCGGTATTATTGGCTCGACCTGGGAAAGCAAATCGCTCATGCCATATAGTCTCCGTTGAACGCGATCCACGCAAGTGCGCGGATCGCGTTGGCTGTGGTCAGTCGGCTGCCTGCACCTGCATCACCTGGCCTGGTTTGCCATCGACCGAAGAGGCGACGACGATATACCTGCGTTCGTCCTTGTGCTTGGACTGGACAATCTGGCGGATCGGACCAACAGCATTGACGATCGCAGAGCCTGCCGGATTGGTCATGAAGCTCGACAGGCCCTGGAGCGGTCCACTGCCGTCTGCTTTATCGGAGAGCGCCAGGATGTACATCTTCTTCGCCTCCAACCCGGTCACGGATGCTTGGAGCACCTGCGTCAGGCCTTGGTCGAACAGCGTAACGCTCGTCGGCACCGTCTTTTGCTTGTCGCCCTTTACTTCAAGCTTGATGTGGGCGGCAACACCCGCTGCGCCAAGCGGCTGCAGGTTCTGCATGCCATCGCCTTCCGGCACGGCATTCGGCACATAATTCACGGCCTGCGCCGCTTGGCCGATCGGGATCGTCGCGATGACCTTGTTGGTCAGCGTGTCGATCGCGGCCATCGCATCGGCGTTCTCCAGGCCGACATAGACGCGCGTACCGTCGCCGGATGGCCAAATCCCGTGTGGCAGGTTACCGACAGGGATTGTCGCGACTTGCTCAAAGTTATCCGTACGATAGACCTTCACCTCGTTGAGACCGCCGACCGTGATATAGGCGAAGCTGCCGTTCTTGTTGGTGACAAGGTTGACGTGGTTGGTGATCGGGCCGGTATCGATCGTCTTGATCAGATCGAACGGCGGCTGAGCGTTGAAGACCTGTGTCTTGCCGATGTCCTTCAGCGTGA
Source organism: Rhizobium sp. NPDC090275 (assembly GCF_044772225.1). NCBI lineage: Bacteria > Pseudomonadati > Pseudomonadota > Alphaproteobacteria > Hyphomicrobiales > Rhizobiaceae > Rhizobium > Rhizobium sp. NPDC090275. Next base: position 79,464 of record NZ_JBIVYL010000016.1, read on the forward strand.
ACCAGACCTGCTTTCCATCAGGCGAGGCCGCGATGTTAGGGCAAAAGGGGCTTGCCTGCTTCACGTGCCCGACGATCTGGTGATCGGCGACGGTGACGACGACCGTCTCCGGATTGAAGGACGAGCAGATGTAGCCGTACTTGCCGTCAGGCGAGAAGATCTGCATGCCAGGACCTGCCGGCACCTTGATCTGCGTCTTCTCCTGGAATGTCGCGGCGTCGATGACGGAAATATAATCCTCGCCGCGGACCGTCACCCAGACCTCTTTGCCATCGGGCGTATAGAATGCCTCATGCGGCGAGCGGCCGACATAGGTTGTGTGCTTCACTGCGTTCGCCGCGGTATCGATGAAGGTCACGGAGTTCGAGCCGATCGAGACGACAGCAATCGTCTTTTTGTCCGGCGAAAAGCCCATGCCATGCACGAGAACTTGGCCCTTGTAGAGCGGCGACAGGTTGCCGGGCTGGGGGTCGCCGAGCTTGATGACGCCGAGCAGCTTGTTTGTCGACGGATCGGTGACCGAGATCGTGTTCGAGAACTGCTCTGCCGCATAGACGCGGTCCTTGCTGCTGACAGGGATTTCAGGGTCGGACGCGGCGAAGGGCGCCTGGCCCGCGAAGGCTGAAAAAGGCAATAGCATGCTGCCCGCCAGCAAGCTGGCGGCAAAAGAGGTCCGAATTGTCATTGCTGATGTCCTTCTAGGATTACATTTTCATTTTGGGGTCTGTGCCATACATGGTGTGGCCGGGCATGGTGTGTCCGGGCATGGGTGGGGCGGGGGCAGTCTCCGGTGCGACCTGTGTCGGTGCAGCCTCGGATGGGGGGAGCGGATCGCCGAGCGCGAGCTTCATGGCTGCGATCTCCTGTTGCTGATCCACGATGATCTCCTGCGCGATGCGCTTGAGCTGTTCGTTCTTGCCGTATTTGAGAACCGCGAGCGCCATCTCGATGGCGCCCTGGTGATGGGGCGTCATCATGGCGACGAAGTCACGATCGACATCGCCGGTGGCCTTGACAGCCATGTCGGCCATCATCTTGTCCATGGCGGCATCATTCTCAGCCAGATAGGCAGCTTCCGTATCCGTCGTCGCAACAGATAGGACCGTTGGCGCAACATCAGCTGCAAGGGCAGCGGATGCACCGCCTGCGGCAATGACCAGAGCAGCAAAAGCATCTAAAATCCTGTAGGATCGTCCGAACATTGGTGTCTTCCTGTGTCGGTTCAGTTGTGTAGACATCCGGCATGCGGATCTATTCCACCGGCGCTAAAATTTTTTCAGACGGGGTCGTCGAGGCCAAGTGAGGCCACCAAGGCAAAGGCTAAAATGCCGAGCACGATTTCAGCCGACGCCACAGAGCCCAAAATTCTCTGCGAGGGACGAGGGTGCGACCGGCAGTGCGGCACCACGAGGTATCGATTGATGATTGCCAGACATGTCATTGTCAGAGCGACAGCGATTTTAATGAGGAGCTTGACCTGATAAGGCGAGGTCAGATCCGTTGGAGGATGTCCGAGGATCAAAAGCGAATTCGCCAGCCCTGACAACAGCACCAGACCGACCGCGACATGGCCGGCCACGGAGAAATTGCGCAGCGCTTGCATCGCGTCAACACGCAGCTCCGGGCGCTTGATCGTCTGCAATAGCAACAGGAATGGAATGAGAGCGCCGACCCACGCCGTTGCTGATAGGACGTGCATGACATCAACAAGGGCGGTTATGATTGTTTCGCCCGCATGTCCGGACGCAGCACTGCTGGAGAGTGCCAGAGCCGCCGCAAGGACCGCTGCGCGCGACTTGCAACAAAAAGTGGCAGTAAACAGCGCGACACAGATGATTGAATGGACGAGCATAACCCGTCCACTACTTGTATTGAGCGCGACACTCATCACCGTGTCCGGCATCAGCGCGGATGTCCAGGCAGAGGCAATTGTAGCCATTTGCAGCGGGATCGCCGCCACGCTCGTCGCGGCGGCGATCGCGCTGCTAAGGAGAAGCGACCGCCGCAGCCCCCCTTGCAGCCGGACACGGGCGCTGCCCTGCGCAATCGCTGCGACGAAACCGCCGGCGCCCCAGCAGTAGGCCAAAGTTGTATCGTTGACACAGCGCTCAAGGCCAAGCGCAGCCAGCGGGCTCATGGCGTCACGGTGAAGCGATAAGAACCTGACGTGGAGTGGCCGTCCTTGGACAGCACATGCCAATTGACGTTATAGACCCCTGGCGAAAGCGGCCTGGTCGGAACAGCGGAGAGCGTCGTTGCATCTTCGGGGCCGATGATCGCGCTTTCGGTCGGCACCGGCTGGCCGGTTTCATCGGTGACTGCGATGGTCGAATATGCCGGCTCCAGGCCTTCGGTAAAGGTCAGGGTGACCGGAGAGGTGGGGGTCGAGGAGTTAACGGTAGCTCCCTCGGGCGGTGAAGCAAATTTCAAATGTGCATGGGCCCGTACCGGTCCGGCGAAAATCAGCCCCGAAAACAGAACGGCAAGGGGCGCGGCGAGTTTTGAAATCATGTCTTTGGTCCTTCGTGACAGGTGCGTCTGGGATCGTAGACATCCGTTTCATCGATTTATTCCATCCCATCGCTAAAGCCGAGGCCAGGGCATCCGACTGCTTCTTCGCAGTCCCTCACGAGGATGAACCAGGAGTGGAAAGCGCTCATCTGGCTAATGGGGGCGAGGTTCCATGGATTTACATCGATTGTCATCGATGACAAAGCGGAGACAGAGGTGTCCGATGATGAAATAGCGGTTACAGTCGTGGATCTGTTGCTGACGGGCCTTCTCGGAACGCCGATAAAGGCACGTGGCGGCAATCGCTGACCACAACTGTGGCGTCGAGCTAAGATCGACAATATCAGCCGGGACATTCGAGCTTTCCCCGGAACGACATGAGGTGCGCGCTCCGGCGTCCGGGGGGGTCACAGTCCGTGTCGAAGCCGCATCAATCAACCCTGCCGACCTTCTGATCTTGTTCGGCCCCGTGGACGCCAGTTCGCTGAAGGCGACGGGCTTTGCTGAGCGTCCCATCGTGCGGGGTGTGGCCTCACCTCAGAGGCTTGCAAGCGTCAGTGGTCGGTTTGGACAATCCTTGGCGATTGGCAATGAAGGGCCTGGCACCGTCATCGCCGCGGGCAGTGGCGCAACCCACCTCCTTGGAAGGGTCGTTGCCCTGCGTGATGGTATGGTTTCGCAGTTTCGGACTGTCAGCGCCTCGATTGCCTCGTTCTCCCGGAAGGAGCGGATGCACGTGATGGCGCGTCGGCGATGATCAACCCGTTGACCGCCTTGGCTTTGGTGGAATCAGTGCGTCGAGGAGGGCCATATGGCGCTCCTAAAAACCGCGGCCGCTTCAACCTTGAGCCAGATGCCCAACCCTCTGTGTCAGGCGGACAATGTAGCGCCGGTTAATATCTTCCGGTCCGAGCAACAGGCCATCCTGTAGCAGTCCGCCGGCGCTCAGCATGTGGTGGGCTCTTCCAAATACGATCTTCCAGACGCGATTATTGGACGCGATCGATCAAGCCGGGACCACTCTGGCCAATGACGCTATAGGCGTTGGCACGATGGCGTCCGACATCCTGCCATAAACCAAACTCAGACCCGCAAATCCGCGGTTTTCTCGCGCTACGGATCGCCGGTTCATCGGCAAGTCTACATATATGGCCTCCTTAGCACTGAAGATCGCGTATTGCGGCAAAATATCGTCACCGCGTGGAGTGTAGGGCCGGCTGATGAGTTTGCAGATGAAGACGTTCGGCACGGAAATGGAGGCGTTGTTTCAGCGGCGGATAGTCAGCGAATTGAAGACAAGCTCCGCACGGAATATGGCGAGAAAACAGGCTTGTCCGACCTTTTGCGACCTAAAATTATTGAGCTTTATGAAACGCCAGCGTCCGGGCGAAAATTCCTGGGGGTACCCAAGGCGGATTGACTTGACCAATATCTGTCGGCTGGCCATTGGCTCGTCGTTAAACCGGGTCCACAAGATCCGGCCTGAAAAAGCATCGGTCGGAAGTCGATCTCGCGATTCTCCACCGGTGTCGGCGCTCGGACAACTTTGAAAATGATACTTCCGCCTCTTGATAGGTGACTTCTGGGAACGAGTGCAGGGACAATGCGACGTCTTATGCTGTCCGGGGAATTGCCTATTTTCAGCGTGTCCACTTTGGAACAGAGGAGTTTTTCCCATGAAAATCGATTTGACCGGAAAGCGCGCAGTTGTAAGCGGTTCTACCGCCGGAATTGGTCTTGCGATTGCCAAAGGCCTCGCTCAAGCCGGCGCTGAGGTGGTTGTCAAAGGTCGCACCGAAGAGCGCGTGCGAGACGCAATCGCACATATCCGCAAGACTGCTCCAGACGCAATCTTGTCCGGCGTTGCGTCCGACGTCGGTACTGTCGAAGGCGTCGCAAAGCTCACTGCCGAATCAGCAGAAGCCGATATCTTGGTCAATAGCGTCGGTGCCGCCATGTTCAAATCCTTCGATGATCTCAGCGACGAGGATTGGCTGTGCATGTACCAACTCAACGTGATGAGCGGTGTCCGCCTGACAAAACATTATCTGCCGGGCATGATGCAACGGGGCTGGGGGCGCATCGTCTTTATCAGCAGTGAATCGGCCCTCAACCCGCCCAAGGAGATGATCGACTACGGTATGACCAAGGCAGCCCAGCTTGCCGTTTCCCGCGGCGTCGCCGAACTGGCGGCGAAATCCGGGGTGACGGTAAATTCCGTGCTTCCCGGGCCGACGCGTTCCGAGGGCTTTGGCAATGTGCTGGAAGGAATAGCCCAACAGACAGGCCAGTCGATCGACGCTGTCGAGAAAGGATTCCTTGAGCAGAATCGCCCGACATCGCTTCTCGGCCGCTTCTCGACTACCGAGGAGATCGCCAACATGGTGGTCTATGTCTGCTCGCAACAGGCGTCTGCGACCAACGGCACTGCGCTTAGGGTTGATGGTGGCGTGGTCCGCTCGATCATGTGAGGGCGTTAGTTGCCGAACGCCAGTCCGCCGCAACCCTTGCTGCGGACTGAGCGCCGACGCGGTTCAGACCATTTATCGCCTCTCAATTTTCCGTACGCTCAGACGCTTGTGAAGTGCGGAATGGGAAATGCCGAGGATCGCGCCCGGCTTTTGATGCAGGCGCCTACCTCTATATCGGACGCGGTCGCGGTTTCTCATAACTTGAAGGCCGCAGGTCGAGACTCGCTCCAACCCCCTTTACTTGCGACCGCGCTGCCAATGCGGCTGTGGACGGGTTTGGTTCGGTCGTATTGGCCTTCGCGCTACAAGCCGCTATTTTCCCCGCGAAGGCGATAAGCCATGGCCGTCACCGCCGAACGCAAGGAATATCCGAACTCGAAGCGCCTGCCTGAAGCAGACGTCGCGGTGATCGATCGTGCGGCAAGCCCGCGCGGACGCTCGCGAATGGATTTCGTGCGGGACGCCGCTGTGCGCGCCGCGAAGAAGTCCTTACGGATCAGAGGCTCATCCTATCTTGTGCCTAGGGCGGCTCCTGTTCCCGAGATGGTTGAGCTGGCCAAGCGCCCGGGTCCGTGGAAAGCCGGTTACGAGCCGAAGCAATAAGCCGTGGCATTATCGGCTCCAGAGCCGCTATGGCGGCGCATGATATCTCCGGATTTTCCCGCGGCAGGCCGCCACTCGATCATGGCTGAGGACGCGCGCGCTTTTCAATCAAGAGAAAGGTTTCACGGCGGTTCTCGTCGTCCAGGAGGCCCGGGGCGTAGTCGGGTATCACGGCTCCCAACGCTATCGTCCCCGCGATCCTGCCGCGCTCGATCAGCACCGCGCAGCCCCCCAGTCCGGTTCCCTCTCTTCTCCTCGGCCAGCTTGCGACGGACACGGAACGGGCGGGAAGAGGCATCGGCACCGGTCTGGTGAAACATGCCCTCAAGCGTGGATGCGTGATCAATAACACCAAAGGGGTCAATTTTGGTAGGATGTGCACGCCTCGCTCGTAGTTGGATCTTCGCGGGGTCGGGCGCTGCCGAGTTAAGCCGGTGGGCCGCACCTGATGGCGAAAGCAAGATTGGCCCGATCCTAGGCAACGAAAAAAAGATTCCACGGCGCATCGCAGAGGTGAATTGAATGGAAGTGAGGCCGCGCGGGAGAACGCGCGCGGCCGCCCTCGAACATCGAGCGTTGCACGCTACTTAGCGCTCGATTTATCCTTCCGCGTCTCGCGTTCCCAAGAAGTTCCTCGCTGCATACGGATTGCGAATTAAAGCCGCTCTATTGCGACTTCGATCGCGGAAATAACGGTTAGTCGTAGAGCTTCCGAAAATTTTTGCTCAACGCCTCAAATGATCGCCAGTAAGTAAAGCAACGCGTAAATTGCGATGCCCACTGCTAAAAGGAGTTTGGGTCTGAGCATTCAGAGGACCCGCCACATAATGGTTTCCGCATCATTGTTCGATGTCATGGCTTGGTATTTCTTGTAGAGGTTAAGCACGAACTTTTGTCCTCTGCTCGTCGCGAGAGGCTGGTGCACTTGGATGGCGGCCTCTATTTGAGACATGCTCACCGCGCCGGAAAGATTTCCCTCGTCAATGAGGCTCGAAAGCTTTGCCACGGCCTGTCCTCCCTTGCCCATGAAATCACCTTTGTTGGAAAGACCCTTCGCTTGCATGATATTCCCGCACATTTCAATCTGCGGCAAGTCTCCGGTCTGTCTCCGCAGGAAACATTTCTAACGTTTCGCTTAGTCAGTCGTCGAGGTAGGGGCCGGCCATCGAAAAGGCTCTCGCCTTACCGACGGGTTGCGGGGACCGGTCGATCCGCCGAGCTGCCGACATTCCACTTGCGGTCGAGTAGCCGAAGATGAGAACGCCTCGCAACCGGGCCAGAATCGGACCGGCCCCTTGTCTTTCTCAAGGCGACAGAGTTTCCGAGCCAACTGGGATCGATCCTCTGAGGGCTCTCATCGTGACATCGCTTCAATATCTCTCAGAGCAGCGACGATCGAATAAACATCATCTTGATAAAGGCGTTCACTCTCTGGACTTGCGTGAGCAAGGCCGCGGGCATGAACGATATCGTCGGCGGTAAAGTCATCGGTGGCCGGACATTCCCTGTGGTGCTTCTGCATCACCGACTTTGCCATCCGTAGCAGGCGGTTTCGTGTCGCGATGGCGCGGGCGGGGTAGACTTTCATAGGACAAACTCCTCAGGGTATGGATACTGGCTGCGAGGCCCGAGGGCCTTCCAAGTGGATAGAATGCGAGGGTTGCATTCCAACGAGTTGGCATGTTCGCGGCCTAGTTGCACCCGTCACGATTGGTGGCAACGAGTGTATAGGGGGCGTGATTATCGTCGGATGAGGTCAGCCGTATCAACACCCAGCGCTATCGCGAGCCGCTCAACGACCTCGATTGTCGGACTGTATATCCCGCGCTCAAGTGAGCTGACATAGGTCCGATCGATCTCAGCTCTATGCGCAAGATCCTCCTGTGACAGGCCTTGAGCCTGACGTGCCCGCCTCAAATTTCGCGCGAATATCTCCCTGATTTCCATTTTGACAGGAAAATTCTTGTGGAGTATTTCTCCACGGAGTATACTCTACAAACGCTCTTTCAATTTGTTTCTTTTTGGGGGTAGAGGTGGAACTCCGCCAACTTTCGCTTTTCCGAGCAGTCGCCGAGGAACTCCACTTCGGTCGAGCCGCGATCAAGATGAACATCGCCCAGCCAGCGCTGAGCAACCACGTCATGGCGCTGGAGAGGGAGCTTGGATGTCCGCTGTTCATTCGATCGACACGGCGGGTCGAGCTGACGAGGGCAGGGGAGACCTTCTATGATCGTGCTGTTCGCATCCTCAGCGAGATGGAGCTGACCACAGAGCTGACACGGGCCGCAGGCGGCAGTCGCATCCGTCAGATCAAGATCGGTACTGTCTATCCAGCCACCATGGGCATGCTACCCTTGTTCCTCGGCAAGATCGCCCGCAAGTTTCCCGATGTCCGCATCCACATTGCCTCAGGCAACACCGGAGACATCATCCGAGGACTGGAGACAGGGCAGTTGAACCTCGGCTTCATCAGGCCTGTGGAGAACATCGGATCGCTGCGTTTCTTCTCGGTTGCCCATGAACGCTATCTGCTGGCGGTAGCCGAGAGCAATCCTCTGGCTTCGCTCAACGAGATCTCGATCGTAGATCTACGCGATCAGAAGATCATTGCGTTCAACCGGCAGAACCTCTCCTTTACCGAGCGGTACTTCAATGAGAAGTTCGAGGAGTACGATCTGACGAAGAACGTCGCCTATAGCTGCGACGACACCTATTCGCTGGTCTCTCTCGTCTCTGCGGGCCTCGGCATCGGCTTTGCACCCGAGTGGACCACCGATATCCCGAACCGCAGCTTCGTGCTTAAGAAGGTGAGGGGGATCGACTTCAAGATCGGGCTTGGCATTGCCTGGTCGAAGGAGGATCCGACGGCGTCGCGTGATGATATCGTCGAGATCGCCAAATCGATGGTGCGGCGGGGATAATCAGCTGTGAGCAGCGTAGCTTCTGTCCCTCACCGCCATTTGAGGCCAGCGTCACCGCGTCCTGCCCCGGCTTTTGTCCTGCCAGGCTCGCGCCGGCCCAACGGCCTTGCCGTCCATTCGCTTTATTTGCGTTCTGGTGAACACATCCCTCTACGACCCAGAAATGGAAATCAGTGTGGACAGTGATACATGAACCACCACCCGGCGGACGGTACACGAAAGTCGACGGACGTGCCTTGCGCGTCTAGTGTCGGACAGGCACCCTGGCTATCTCAGCCCTGTCGAACGTCGACGCTCATATCGAACGACGCGATCAGTAATGGCGTCGGTGGCGAGTCACTGAGGCCGCTCCGGTACCCAGTCGTAAGGATTGGCCTTGAATACGTCCGGCTGCACCACGGGGAACAGGTGATTGGACCTGATCGCCATGGGGACGCAAACGCACAAGACTGTGACCATCAGGAGACGAACTCTAACACGCGATGGGAGCGCCGCGAACGTCGCGATTCCAAGGGGAAGCAAGACCATCTGATACCGCGGCTGAACGTACAAGGAAACAGAAAGCATCAGCCATGCGCTGAGCCAACACATCGCCATTATCTGCGGCCCGCGATCCGGGAATGAACGCCTTGCAAGGGCTGTAACGGTGCAAGCGCCGAAGGCGAGAACATTCAGGATCCCAAACAGCCAATACCCGACACCGACCCAGTAGGGAGCGCCCGTTGACTGCCAGACGACGGGGTACACCGCGAGACTTGCAGTGTTAAGGAGGCAGCGTTTTAACCACGCGAGCAAGGATTGGCTTATACTCAGAAACGACAAGTCGGGTGCAGCGAGCACCTGACCACTGATTCTTTGCGCGGTCTCGATGTTGATGTGGAAAAGTGGCAGCCACTCGGCCCCAAGCCAGATGAGCGGAACGACTACAGCGCACGCGCCGCCAACTACGACAACGACTTCCGCCTCGGATCGCTTCAAGGTTTCAGCTAGGGCGGCGGTCACGACGATCGCTGCGAGGATCGCGCCATACCCAAGCCGGAAAGCAGCAGCGCCAGCGGCGATGGCGATACCCATGACTATCCACTGTCGCGGGCGAGTGACCAAGGTCCAACAGATTGCAAGTGACAGCACCAGCAGCGGAAGCTCCTTGTTGGGCCCGGGCATCAACAGCAGCAAGAAAACATTGGCGCAGATGCCGACAAGTGCAAAGCCGTTTGATTTCGCGGCGCTGCCATTCAGCACTAAATGCTCGTATAGCCAGGCAGCGATCAACAACAGCGCGAGATTGACCACGGCGAACATCCAAGAGCCGACCAAGTAGCCCGGGGCATACAGGACGAATAGGCCGAGTAGGTCGACCCGATCGTCGTAAAACAGTATCTTGAGCGTCCCGATCTCGTGCAGCGAGTGAGCAAGCGCAGCAACGTCAGTCACCGACAACCCTGCCGCCAATGCAGGCCAGAAGTTCGCCTGTATCAATAGCGCACCGATGAATCCAGCTGCGGCAAAGCAAAACGTGATCCGCCAATAAACTGCGCGGATGGAAGCTCTGTCTGGGTTCCTCGCTGTCTTTACCCGCGATTTTGCGGCCCAGAGAATGCCGCCCGCCAACTGCAATGTCGCGCAAAGCAACCACACCCATCCTCCAGCTTCCACACCAATGCGGGGCGCGAAGTACAGCATGAAGGCCGATCCAACGATGAGGTTTACTACGTTGATCGTCCCGATCACTTTAGCCGAGCCGAACACCACCATCTGTTGATAGAAGATCTGGTACAACGAGTTGACGCCAACGGCCAAGAATATCAGCTGCAGGGGCAACGCGCCAACGGATTGCAATTGGGCGTCACGAATCCACCAGCGAAGAATGGTTGGCGCCAGCGCCGCCATCAAAAGGCTTGGTAGCAAGTTTAATACGACGACTGCCAGCGCAAGTTGCCGGAGCGAGCGACGTTCGCCGCGCGGAAGCTCTGTTGACAGGCGCGGAAGAAATGCATTGAGCACAGGGCCCTGAACCTGGAAGAACGCGAGGCCAAGACTGGCGACCGCGATATAACGACCGTAGTCCGCGAGGGACACCAGACTCGAGAGCGTGAATCTATCAATCTGCGAAACGGCCATGCCAGCGAAGATTGCGACCGAAAAACCTGCGGTTTCTTTCAAAAGTGCGAGCACGTCTGTGAGTTTCACCAGTGCGCGCTCGTTGGCCAGCTGCTTTCGAATTGACCACCGATTCACGGACCACTCCACACCGGTCAACGTGGTAAAGCCAACAAGGTAGGCTGCCGCTGTCGGCGACCACAACAGCACCAAGAATGCTGCCGCCCCATGCTTTGCAGTTGCAAACAGGGTCTGCCGGACGTTCACCGTCTTCTGTTCTTGGGTGCCGTTCCAAAAGCCTAAATGAACGGCATTCCAGAATTGGAAGAAGAACATGACGAATGCTAGCCGTACCTCGATGTGACCAGACGACGCTGCAGCTGTGCCTTGGAGCCAATGGGTTTGTATCCATCCTGCGAACAGGAATCCCGGGGCTGCCACCAGCGCGCCCACCCCCATATATGCGGCAGAGAAGATCCCGAACGTCCGAGGTAGGTTCGATCCTCCCGAGGCTTTGGCGCGCGAAATCTCGCGGGGGATAAGTTGACCTAAGCCAACTTCGCACAGCGCAAGAATTCCCTGTAGCGCTATGCAAAAGGCTACAAGGCCCCACTCTTGCGGCGAAAGCCTGTGCACGTAAAACGGGATTAGCAGGATGCTTAAACCGGCACGCCAAATCACGCCGACGAAGTTGAAGGCAGTATTCCTGAGAGCTTGCGACTGGCGGAGCGCAATGACGGGCTCGACTATTCTTTTTAGCTGGCTCAACCGACTGGCCCTCCAATCGGGGCGAATGAGGTTGAAAGACAGTTCTTAGCCTCATCTGCGACTCGATAGAATGGCGTAGCAACGACAAGCGCACACAGGGCGGAGCGGTGTAGAGGCGATTTCAAATATCTTTCCCTTGATCAGCGGGGGTAACGCGAGGATCGCGGCGCATTGCCTGCAGCTAGCGTTCGACCATTGAAGTTGGGTGTGGTTGTAAGCAATTTGATAGGGCTGCGTAAATAGCTGCTGTTCTCTGCCGGCGCGGTAGAGTTGAATCGTACGCGAGTGCCGCCGTCCTTCGCTCTTTGGTCTCAACCCCAAGACGGCATCCAGCTTCTCCGCCTCAGGACGCACGACTCGCGCAACCACTTGGCGAGCCTGTTCGCTGCTAAAGTGTTGGATTTCCTCCGAACTTGCTAAAAACATCGGGCGGGGCAAGCTGTTCGCCTAAAGCAAATACCTGACGGGTGTCGTGTAGATCAGCGTACCTCTAGACTATACGGTCGTGCGGTGCATGGGAAGCTAGCGCACGTCCACACTTGAGGTGCGTTGGGCAGAGCAAGCGTTATCTTGGTTCAAAATTTCCCCAAGTGCTCTCTGCGTCATCACGGGACACGTTCGTCAAGGAGGAACTGTCGCCAGCTGGCGTGGCAAGCGATCGGTGATGGCGAGTGGGCACAGCATGTTCTCGCGCTAGTCCGCCAAAACACCGTCTACCTTCAGCTCCAGGATACCAGGCTTTTGATGGAAGGGGTCGTGAGGACGCCGGATCAGCGGGTCGCGCCGGGCATGGCGCGGACGTTTCAGGCGACGGATTTCTGGAAGCTGAGTTTTCGGATTGAATGCCCGGCGAGGTTGGCTAAGGTCGAGTTGGCCTCAGATGCGTTCTGCTGGCTCGCATGCGGCGCATGAGCTTAGGGGGTAGCAGTGATCGAGGGGCGGTGCCCCAAGATTGCGACGAACGGGTCTAAAATCGCGTAGTTGGGGGCAAGCAGTCGATGCTCCAGGACATGTGAGGGTGCGATTTCGAGATAGGCAGTTGGCTCAATACGGTGCGATCGAATGTCGATCCGATGATGATTGAGGTCATGCGTATCCTCAATCATTCTGGATCAAAGATCCAAGTTGGCCTAGCGTGACCGCAAGGAAGCACCGCAGAGGCCGAAGCCGACTATCGCAGCCCTAACGCAGAGGTCCGATCGAAATTGTGCGCCATTGCGGGATGCCTCCTGCGCAGAGGTCGTATGTTTCCTATGGCGCGCTATTCTTCACTTATGTATATGCGGGGTAGCATCGCCCACGTTAGGGGCACCACTCGCACCTCAATGGACTCTCGATGAACATACTTTTAACAGGTGGAACAGGTTACATCGGCAGCCATGTAGCCGTAGTCTTATCCGAAATGAGCCATCACGTTGTCTTATATGACAACTTGTCCAACAGCTTGGAGACTGTGGCAGACCGTATTGGTGAGATCGTAGGGAAGTCGTGCGAATTTCTGCGTGGAGACATTAGAGACACGGATCTCCTGAAAACGGCGCTTCGGGAATATCAGATCGATGCTGTTGTTCACCTCGCGGGGTTGAAGGCGGTCGGAGAATCCGTCGAAAAGCCTGTTGAGTATTACTCTAATAATGTGCAGGGCACGATAAGCCTACTAGAGGCAATGAAAGCCGAAGATGTTAAGAGGCTAGTATTCAGCAGCAGCGCCACGGTATACGGCCAGCCGCAATATCTGCCGATCGACGAGAGCCACCCAACAAGCGCCACCAATCCCTATGGTCGCAGCAAGCTTCACATCGAAGAGATGCTGAGCGACCTCGCAATCTCCGATCCCGGTTGGCATGTTGCGTGCCTGCGGTATTTCAATCCGGTCGGCGCCCATGAGACCGCGCTACTTGGGGAGAACCCCTCCGGAAAGCCCAACAACCTCGTTCCGTTCATCGCGCAAGTTGCATCCGGGGCAAGGGCTGTTCTTAGTGTCTTTGGGGATGACTATGACACGTCAGACGGCACCGGGCTACGGGACTACATTCATGTGATGGACCTCGCGGAAGGTCACGCGTTGGCGCTGCAATTTCTGATTGTTAACGCCGGCTGGCATGCAATCAATTTGGGTACTGGCCAAGCGTACAGCGTTCTGGAAATGATCAAATCCTTCGAAAACGTCAGTGGTCGAAAAATAGCGTTCGAGGTGATGCCGCGCCGCTCCGGAGACGTTGCGGCGTGTTACGCGGATGCTGAAAAGGCCCGCAACCTGCTTGGTTGGACAGCAAGCAGGACTTTGGAAAACATGTGTTCAAGCACATGGCACTTCCAGCAAACCGTTGATAAGGGCATCGCCCAGTGTCCTAAGCAACCAGAATGCGATAAAGCGCGGCTTTGATGCATCATGACGCCCGAGCGGCGGTGAGGTGCGCTCAAGTGCCGATAGCAACTTAAACTTGTCCGTAGCCGGAGTAAGCAATGACTGAAGCGCCCAAGATCTACGTCGCCGGCCACCGTGGTATGGTGGGGTCGGCGATCGTGCGCGTACTGCAACAGATGGGGCAGGCAAACATCGTTACGCGAACCCACCATGACCTCGATCTTACGATACAAGCCGACGTGCGGCGTTTTTTTGATACGGAGAAGCCCGATCAGGTTTATCTCGCTGCGGCAAAGGTGGGCGGTATTTACGCAAACAACACCTATCCTGCGGAGTTCATTTACGAAAACCTTATGATGGAGGCCAACGTGATTGATGCGGCTTTCCGGTCAGGTGTGAAGCGACTTCTGTTTCTAGGGTCGAGCTGCATTTATCCGAAGCTCGCTCCGCAGCCAATGAGCGAGAGTGCGCTTCTGACGGGTGAACTGGAGCCTACAAACGAGCCTTACGCGATCGCGAAGATTGCAGGGATCAAGCTCTGTGAGAGCTATAATCGTCAGTATGAAAGCGAGTATGGCGTTGACTTCCGCAGCGTCATGCCCACGAACCTCTACGGGCCTGGTGACAATTATCATCCAGAGAATTCGCACGTCATTCCCGCACTGATACGTCGTTTCCATGAAGCCAAGATAAACCGAACGCCGTCAGTTCTCATTTGGGGTACGGGCACGCCGCGCCGGGAGTTTCTTTATGTCGATGACATGGCAGAGGCGAGCGTTCACGTGATGAATCTGGATAAGAAAACCTATTCCCAGAACACCCAGCCTATGCTCAGCCACATTAATGTCGGATATGGACAAGATCTAACCATCCGCGAATTGGCTGAAGCGATAGCCAAGGTAACTGGATACAACGGCGAGATCGCGTTCGACACTTCCAAGCTAGATGGAACTCCCCGCAAATTAATGGACAGCGTACGGCTAAACAACATGGGCTGGGAAGCCAAGGTGTCTTTGCTAGAGGGATTGGCAATAGCCTACAATGATTTTTTGGATCGGAGCGCAAGCGATGAAAAATAAAGTAGCGCTCATTACGGGCATCACGGGACAAGATGGGTCGTACCTCGCAGAATTCCTTTTGGGAAAAGGGTATGAGGTGCATGGTATCAAGCGACGTTCGAGCAGCTTTAACACCGATCGAGTGGATCATATCTACCAGGATCCCCACACCGACAATCAAAGGTTCACGCTTCACTACGGCGATCTTTCGGACACCAGCAACTTGGTTCGCATCGTTCAGCAGGTCCAGCCTGATGAGATCTATAATTTGGGCGCGCAAAGCCATGTCGCGGTAAGCTTCGAGACTCCGGAATACACCGCTGACATCGATGCGCTCGGTACCTTGCGCCTCCTCGAGGCGATCAGGATCCTAGGTCTCGACAAGAAAACCCGTTTCTATCAGGCAAGCACAAGCGAGCTCTATGGACTAGTTCAGGAAACACCGCAGAAGGAAACGACACCGTTCTATCCACGGTCGCCTTATGCAGTCGCCAAGCTGTATGCCTACTGGATTGTCGTGAATTATCGCGAAGCGTACGGGATTTACGCCTGCAATGGCATCCTGTTCAATCACGAAAGCCCTAGAAGAGGTGAGACTTTTGTAACCCGCAAGATTACCCGCGGTATTGCCAATATCGCGCTGGGCTTGGATCGCTGTCTTTATATGGGCAACATGGATGCGTTGCGCGATTGGGGCCACGCGCGTGACTATGTGCGCATGCAGTGGATGATGTTACAGCAGGAGCAGCCCGATGACTTCGTTATCGGTACCGGTGTGCAGTACAGCGTGAGGCAGTTCATTGAGTGGTCGGCCGCTGAACTCGGTATTACACTTGCGTTCAAGGGCAAGGGTGTAGATGAGCATGCGGTTGTCGAGCATATCGACGGTGACAAGGCTCCCGCGTTGAAGGTCGGTGATGTTGTGGTCCGAGTTGACCCCCGCTACTTCCGCCCCACCGAAGTCGAGACGTTGCTCGGAGATCCAACGAAGGCGCGCGAGAAACTTGGCTGGGTTCCAGAAATTACAGTTCAGGAGATGTGCCGGGAAATGGTCGCTCATGACCTGGAGCAGGCCCGGCAAGGAGCGCTGCTTAGGAGCCACGGATATGCCTTCACCGTCAATCGCGAGTAGATATTGATTACTATGAAAGAAACCGTTCTGTCGGCAAACTCCAACGGTGCGAAAGCCCTTTGGCAGAGCATTTGGAAGGCAAGAGAGCTGCTGGTCTTTCTCGCTTGGCGCGATATCGTCGTCAAGTACAAGCAGGCCGTGCTGGGGATCACGTGGGCGATTCTGCGTCCCATTCTGACAACGATGGTTTTTACGCTTGTATTTGGGAAGATCGCACGCCTGCCCTCTGGGGAGATCCCGTACCCACTGCTCGTATTGTCTGGCATAACGCCTTGGCTATATTTCGCCAACACAGTCAATGATTGTGGGAACAGCCTTGTTGCCAACTCGACGCTGATCAGCAAGGTTTACTTTCCTCGCCTGGTCGTTCCGGCTAGCTGCGTTATCGCCAACTTGGTCGATTTGACGATTACCGTGCTGCTTTTGTGTGGCATGCTTGTCTGGTTTGGGATCGGCATCAGGTCGACAATCGTGCTTGTCCCATTAGTGGTCTTGGCCTTGGCACTGCTGACTGTAGGGCTTGGAATTTGGGCTGCCGCATTGAACGCAAGATATCGAGACGTGTCGTTCATCATGCCGTTTCTGGTCACTTTCGGGCTGTACCTTTCGCCAATTGGGTTCTCCTCGGGAGCAATACCGGAAAGGTGGCGGATCGTTTATGGTTTGAATCCAGTGGTCGGGCTTGTAGATGGTTTCCGCTTTGCTCTTTTTGGAGATCAGTATCCGTTCCAGATGTGGACGCTGGGATACTCTTCTGTACTCGCGCTCCTGCTTATTGTGACCGGCGTAATGTATTTCCGTCACGTCGAGCGTGACATCGTTGACATAATCTGAGGTCGAACATGAGTTACTCGGTACGTGTTGAAGGCCTCGGCAAGCGCTACATGATCAAAGGCAATCGTAGACATCGACTTCTGCGGGATGAGATCATGAGCTTTATGAAGGAATTTCCTCGAAAGGCTGAAACTCGGCAAGAGTTCTGGGCGCTACGCGATCTTGGATTTGAGATTGCTGAAGGTGATAAGGTCGGTATCATCGGGAAAAACGGTGCGGGGAAATCCACGCTGCTTAAGCTGTTGAGCCGTGTAGCTGAGCCGACCACGGGCGAAATACGTTTGCGCGGTCGGGTATCCAGCCTCCTTGAGGTGGGAACGGGTTTTCATCCCGAACTCACTGGACGCGAGAATATTTTCCTCAACGGCGTCATCCTTGGTATGAGCCGTATTGAGGTTCGTCGGAAATTTGACGAGATCGTCAGTTTTGCAGGTGTGGAGCGCTTTCTCGAGACGCAAGTCAAACACTACTCTTCTGGCATGTACATGCGGTTGGCTTTTTCGGTCGCGGCTCATCTTGATCCAGAAATTCTGATCGTCGACGAGGTGCTGGCGGTAGGCGATGCGGAATTCCAAAAGAAATGCCTCGGAAAGATGCAGGACATCAGCACAGGGGGGCGTACTGTCATCTTCGTAAGCCACAGCATGCAAACGGTGACCTCCCTTTGCAATCAATGCATCTTGCTGGATGCTGGACAAATTCGCAAGCAGGGCAGACCATCGGAAGTTATCATCGAGTACCTGGGAGGCGATTCCGAGTCTGTCGGTAGGGTCGACTATGAAAGGCAGGGGAGGACTGTCGCCGACGAGCATGTTCAGCTTTTGTATGGCGAGGTGCTTGATGAAGGTGATCAGCCTATTTTGGAAGCCGATATACGCAAGCCCATACGGGTTAAGATGGGCTTCCGAGTGAAGAGCAGATCAGGCATTCGTTTCATGCCTAATTTCCATTTCGTCGTGCCGGGCGGCACATATGCCTTTGTGAGTACGCCCGATGTCTTGACTGAACTCACGCCTGGTGACTACGAGGCTAGCTGCTACATTCCGGGTGATTTCCTTAATGAGGGCAGCTATTTTGTCGGATTGGCCGTTAGCTCCTACGCGCCGGGCCTCACGATCCACTTCTTCGAGCCGAGTGCAATGACCTTTAACGTACGTGACTCGATGGACGGCAGCGTCGGTCGCCATGGATATGCAAATGTAATGCCTGGCGTCGTGCGACCACGACTGAAATGGAAGGTCAAGGAGGCATCGAATTGAAAGCAGTGATCTTAGCGGGTGGGTTCGGAACAAGACTTTCCGAAGAGACGCACCTGAAACCGAAGCCGATGGTCGAAATCGGTGGTCGGCCCATCCTTTGGCACATCCTTAAAATTTACGCTGCTCATGGTGTGAACGATTTCGTGATATGCTGCGGCTATAAAGGCTATGTTATCAAGGAATACTTCGCGAACTACTTCTTGCATATGTCGGACGTAACGTTCGATATGGCTGATAACCGGATGATTGTTCACCAGCAAAAGGCGGAGCCTTGGCGTGTGACCTTAGTCGACACGGGCGAGGATACGCTGACCGGTGGGCGTATGAAGCGCGTTAGCGACTATGTCAAAGACGAAGAGGCTTTTTGCTTTACTTACGGCGACGGCGTTTCCGACATCGACATCACAGCCGCAATTGCGTTTCATCGCGCGCACGGAAAGCTCGCGACCGTCACTGCAGTCTCTCCGCCTGGGCGTTATGGTGCGCTCAAGCGCGAGGGCGACGAAGTCAGAGGCTTTGTTGAAAAGCCTCGAGGCGATGGTGCCATGATCAATGGCGGCTATTTCATCCTGTCGCCTAAAGTGCTCGACTACATTCAGGGTGATCGCACAAGCTGGGAGCTTGGTCCTCTTACGCAGATTGCAGCAGAAGGTCAGCTGATGGCATATGATCACACCGGCTTCTGGGCGGCAATGGACACTCTGCGCGACAAAAACGCTTTGGAGGAGCTTTGGGCTGGTGGATCTGCACCATGGAAGGTGTGGAAATGAGTGCCGCGCCGTCGCCCGAGTTCTGGGTCGGCAAACGTGTTCTGATCACCGGCCATACGGGCTTCAAGGGCAGCTGGCTTGCACTGATGCTGCACCGGCTGGGTGCCGACATCACAGGTATCAGTCTAGAGCCGGAGACGTTGCCAAGCCTGCATCGATTGGACGACGTCGGCTCCTGCTGCACGACGCACATATGTGATATCCGAGATGGGCCTCGTTTTGAGCGTTTGGTGCAAGAAGCCCAGCCAGAAATCGTCCTTCATCTCGCAGCCCAACCTTTGGTGCGGGCAAGCTATCAGCGCCCAGTCGATACGTTTGCCACTAATGTAATGGGCACGGCGCATTTGTTGGACGCCTTGCGGTCAACGTCCGATTGTCGCGTGGCGGTGATGGTAACTACAGACAAGGTCTACGAGAATAGCGAATGGAACTGGCCATATCGTGAGACGGACGCCCTTGGCGGACATGATCCGTATAGTGCGAGCAAAGCGGCCAGCGAGATTGTCATTGCCAGCTATCGCAAGTCCTTTTTGCAGCAGAATGGCGTGGCAATCGCCACAGCGCGGGCCGGCAACGTAATCGGTGGTGGGGACTGGTCGCAAGATAGATTGGTTCCGGACGCAATCCGCGCTTGGCAAAATGGCGCTTCGTTGTCAATCCGCAATCCATCAGCTGTCCGACCTTGGCAACATGTTTTAGAGCCTCTGACAGGGTATCTGGTTCTCGCCGAAGCCCTGTGGTCGAAGCCAGAGTTCGCGGATGCATGGAACTTTGGACCGGATCCCGCAGAGGCCGCTAGCGTGCGCACGGTCATAGATATTGCGCGAACGGCATGGCCTGGCGCCGAAGTCAAGTACGGTGATCTCAGCGGGCCACATGAAGCTGGGCGATTATCGCTGGAGACAGCGAAGGCGCGGGAACTGCTCAAAGTGCGCCCTCGCTGGAATCTTCATCAGGCGATCACGCGGACCGTTGACTGGTATCGCCGCCAGGCCGCCGGCGAATCGGCGCGCCAACTCTGCGAGTTGGACATGGATACTTGGGAGGGAAGCCAGTGACCCGCTTTTCGCTGACCAATAGCCCAATCGAGGGCTTGGTGCTGATCGAGCGCACTCGGATTGGCGATAGCCGGGGCTTTTTGAGCCGCGTGTTTTGCAGCGATGAATTGCGTGCTGCGGGCTGGGAGAAGCCTATCGCGCAGATCAACCATACACGCACCGAACGTCGCGGAACCGTGCGGGGCATGCATTTTCAGGCCGTGCCGCATGCGGAGATGAAGCTGGTTAGCTGCATTCACGGCGAAGTCTGGGACGTCGCAGTCGACCTGAGGACCGGTTCCTCCACGTTTTTACAGTGGCACGCAGAGCACCTCTCTGCCGAGAACTGCAAGGCTCTGCTCATTCCAGAAGGATTTGCACACGGCTTCCAGGTGTTGTCGGACAGCGCGGAGCTTCTATACTGTCATTCTAAGCCTTACACGCCGCACGCAGAGGCGGGCGTGCACCCACAAGATCCGAAACTGGGAATTTCCTGGCCGCGGCCCATTGCCGAAATCTCCGAGCGTGATAACCAGCGTCCTGCACTTTCGCCATCGTTTACAGGTGTTAGCCTATGAAATGCCGTCATTGCTCTACACCGCTCGAGCACAGTTTTGTTGACCTCGGCCATGCGCCTCCCTCGAACAGCTATCTCACGCTTGAGGGGTTGAGCAGGCCTGAGAAGACATATCCGCTCAAGGTGATGGTGTGCAGCGAGTGCTGGCTGGTGCAGACATTGGACTACACGGATGCCGGCGAACTGTTTGATGCTGATTACGCGTATTTCTCCAGCACTTCCAGCGGATGGCTAGCCCACGCGCGGCGTTATTGCGAGGAAATGCGTTCGAAATTGAACCTCGATGAACGTAGCCTGGTAATCGAAGTTGCGTCCAATGACGGCTATCTCCTCAAGAATTTCCTTGAATGGAAAATTCCGTGCCTGGGAGTCGAGCCGACGGCCAGCACTGCGGCTGCCGCCGAGGCGTTAGGTGTTCCGATTATACGCGAGTTCTTCGGCGATGCGCTTGCTGGAAGGCTGCGCGCGGAAGGCAAGCAGGCGGATCTGATTGCGGGGAACAATGTTTATGCGCACGTTCCCGATATCAATGATTTTACGCGAGGCTTGAAAACCGCGTTGAAAGCCGGTGGAACCATTACGCTTGAGTTCCCGCATCTGCTTCGCCTCATTCAGCAGGTTCAGTTCGACACGATTTATCACGAGCACTTCTCCTATCTGTCGCTGACCGCCGTGAATCGCATTTTCAAGGCCGCTGGTTTGAAGGTGTGGGATGTACAGGAGTTGCCGACGCATGGTGGGAGCCTGCGAGTTTTCGGTAGCCATGAGGAAGACAGTCGCCCAGTGACGCCGGCTGTTTCCGACCTTCTTGAAACGGAAATCGACGCCGGCCTTCTGTCATTGAGAGTGTATAAGGATTTCCAAGGCAAAGCCGAACAGGTGAAACTCGGCTTCCTGGACTTTCTTATCGAACAGAAGAAGGCCGGCAAGCGGGTCGGTGCTTACGGAGCTGCTGCCAAAGGTAACACCCTGATGAATTTTGCAGGGGTCAAGCCAGACCTGCTACCGTTCGTCGCCGATGCCGCGCCATCCAAACAAGGCAAGTTCATGCCCGGTAGCCATCTGCCTATTGTTACGCCTGATGCACTAAGAAAAAATCGTCCTGACTTCGTAGTTGTATTTCCTTGGAATATCGCGAACGAAGTCCGCGCGCAAAATGCCGATCTTGTTGATTTGGGCACTAAGATGGTGACCTTGGTTCCAAAATTGGAGGTTTTATGAAGACGCGAATCCATTACACACGTCCTTCTATAACCGACCTAGAAGTCAAGTACGCGACTGATGCGGCCGCGAACGGTTGGGGTGATCAGTGCTATGACTACATAAACCGTTTCGAGAAGGCTTTTGCAGCTCATCTTGGGGTCGAATTCGCGATAGCTACCTCTAGCTGTACCGGTGCTATGCAGATAGGTATGGCTGCCGTGGGGATCAGTTCCGGAGATGAAGTAATTTTGGCCGATACCAATTGGATCGCGTCGGCGGCGCCCATTGTACACTTGGGCGCTAAGCCAGTTTTCGTGGACATCTTGCCCGATACTTGGTGCTTGGATCCGGCTGCCGTAGAGCGCGCTATTACTCCACGCACAAAGGGAATTCTCGCCGTGCATCTCTACGGAAATCTCTGTGCGATGGACGAACTGCTAGCCATTGGAAGCAAGTATCAGATACCGGTAATCGAAGACGCGGCAGAGGCAATTGGCTCGGTATATCGGGGAAGTCGCGCAGGTTCGCTCGGTTCGTTCGGCGCATTTTCGTTTCATGGGACAAAGACCATTACTACCGGCGAAGGGGGGATATTTGTTACGAATAACGCCAGCCTCTTCGAACGTGCCTTGACACTCAGTAATCACGGTCGGGCGCGTAACCAGGCACGGCAATTCTGGCCTGATGAGCTGGGTTACAAATTTAAGATGTCGAATATCCAAGCGGCGCTTGGCGTGGGGCAGATGGAGCGAATTGAGCCTCTCATAGCACGCAAGCGCACAATTTTTCAGTTCTACCATGACAATCTTGCTTCGTTGCCTGGTATCGCCATTAACGCCGAGCACGATGGAACAACAATCGGCGCCTGGATGCCGACTCTTGTATTCTCGCCGTCGACTGGCGTCACGCGCGAACGCCTGGTGCAGGCTTTCAAGGAAGAGAATGTAGATGCTCGTGTCTTCTTTTGGCCGTTGAGTTCGCTGTCATTCTTCGAGCCCGTCCCAAGTAACCTTAATTCGTGGGATATTCCGCAACGCGCAATTAATCTCCCTTCGTATCACGATATTGCCGAGGAGGATCTGATGCGCGTCGTAAACGTCGTATACGGCTTACTCGACGAGGCTTGATGATCATGCAAGTGGCTTTGTTTGCACACGGGAACGTAGGCTTGGCGATTGCTGAGTTTCTGATCAATCGCTACCGTGACGATGTCGTGGCTGTTGTGGTTATGTCGGATGACGCGATATCTCGCCTTGCGGTTGTGGCTGGATTGCGTATCATCCATTTCACGAGCGAAAAACAGATCCTATCTGACTTACCGGCCGAATTTGATCTCGGCGTGCTGGCTTGGTGGCCGAAAATCATCAGAAAACCGCTACTTGATATCGCCAAATCCGGCTTTATAAACACCCATCCTAGCTTGCTCCCGTTCAACCGTGGAAAGAACTACAATTTTTGGGCATTAGTGGAGAACACTCCATTTGGAGTGACGCTGCATAAAGTAGATGGTGGGATAGATACTGGGGATATTATAGCTCAACAACCCATTGCATACGATTGGACCGATACTGGAAAAACGCTGTATCAAAAGGCTCAGTCAGCGATGGTAGAATTGTTTGAGCGCACGTGGCCGACAATTCATAGCGGGAGCTTCTTGGAAGTTCCTCAGCGAGATGAGTTAGCCACCTTCCATCGCGCAGCGGAACTCGAAGTTGCGAGCAAAATAGTGCTGGATCAGCAATATCGGGCTGATGAGTTGCTAAACTTGCTGCGTGCCCGGACGTTTCACCCACATCCCGGTTGTTGGTTCGAGGTGGATGGGCAGCGTTACGAAATTTCTATCGAGATCAGGAAAGCAAAGCTATGAACCCGCATGATGAATTCAAGCAACAATGCAGTGACGAAATCGAGGCCATGGGCCAAGACGAACACGCTCAGTCACAGTCGCGTGCCTTCCTAGAGACCGCTAATGGCTTACGGTATTCGTACCACTTCGAGTGGATGGGGCGCCCAATCATTCAGTATCCGCAGGACATAGTTGCGATGCAAGAATTGATTTGGGACATTAAGCCTGACCTTATTGTCGAGACCGGCATCGCGCACGGTGGATCGCTAATTCTAAGCGCTTCGATGCTCGCGTTGCTCGATCTGGCGGATGCAATTGAGAGCGGCGGCTCGTTGGACCCCCGAAATTCATCACGGCGAGTTATCGGTGTCGACATCGATATAAGGGAACACAACCGTGCAGCTATTGAAGCACATCCGATGGCTTCGCGAATTACAATGATCCAGGGGTCTAGCGTCGCTGACGATGTGGTCAGACAGGTTTATGACGTAGCGAAAGATTATAATCGCGTGCTTGTCTGCTTGGACAGCAACCACACCCATGACCATGTCTTAGCAGAGCTGAACGCATATGCGTCGCTGACGAGTGTGGGTAGCTATTGTGTTGTGTTTGACACAGTCGTTGAAGATCTCCCCAAATCGATGTTCCCTGATCGGCCTTGGGGACCCGGCAACAACCCTAAGACCGCCGTTCACGAATTCCTAAAAGCACATTCTGAATTCGAAATCGACAAATCAATCCAGAACAAGCTAATGCTGACTGTAGCGCCGGACGGCTATTTGTACCGCCGGAAATAAGACCGCCAAGCCTATGCGTGAGGAGTCTGAGCTAACCTTATCGATATCGGTATAATGCCTGAACAGATCGAGAAGGACCGCCGAAATTTGCTAGGAATCAGTTTGGCGTCTTGTATCTCAAAAAAATTGTAGGCGAAGAGATGAATGTGAAGACAAACGATAAGGATTTGCGGGGCAACTTGCTCGCGTCTCCGACTTTATGGTCGCTTTTCTCACGCGACAAAAATGGAGTACTTAGGCGTGTCGAGCGCGTTGTAATTACAAACCAGTTTGATCGCACAATCTGATGGTGAACTCACACGAGCCACGAGTTAGCGTCATTTTGCCGGCCTACAACGCTGCGGTATTGCTCAATGACGCAATCCAGTCTGTACTGCGACAGTCAATCGATGATTTTGAGTTGATCGTATTAGATGATGGATCGACCGACGACACATGGGAGTTACTCAATGCGTTCTCTGACAAACGCATAAGGGCCTATCACCATAGTAACATGGGCCTGCCGGCGACGTTGAACCGAGGTCTCTCTCTGGCAAGGGGACGTTACATTGCTAGGCTTGATCACGACGATCTCATGATGCCAACTCGGCTCGAGACGCAAGCGCGGTTTCTGGATGCGCATCCCGAGGTCGCACTCCTGGGTACAGCAGCCCAGATCTACGTAGGCGATCAGCCTTCAGAGCGCCATCATCGCCATCCTACGTCAAACAAAGCTTTGAGGTTGAGGCTTCTCTTTGACAATCCTTTCGTGCATGCGTCCATTATGTTCAGACGTGATGAGATCATGGCCATAGGCGGGTATTGCACCGATCAATCTCGTCTCCCGCCGGAAGACTATGAACTCTGGTCTCGTGTTGCTCGTGTCCATGAGGTAGCCAACCTCGAAGATGTCTTGACAATTTACCGAGAGGTGCCTGGTAGTCTTTCGCGAATAGTCGAAAACCCGTTTTTGGAGAAGGTGTTGATGTTCTCAACAGAAAATATCTCCGCCATTGTTTCACCGACCTACTCTGTGCAAGATTGTCGAAGGTTGGCTGAGATTTACCATGGAGTTGAGGCGTCAACCTCTCGGATGAGTTATCGTCGTGCTATTAGGATTCTGAAGCTGGCGGCAGCGCGCGTTTCTGATGGTCGGCAAGACACCGAGTTTGTCGCGACACTGCAGTCAATCAGACGTCTGTTTGAGTTCCGATTTTCAAGGCGCTGGATACCGCGTCGACTATTTCCTTTGGCCCGAGCAATCCGTAGGCGTCTTTTCAAATGAAGATACTCTTTTGCGTGGAATTCTATTATCCAAGCATTGGTGGCGCGCAGGAAGTGGTGCGTCAAGTTGCTGAACGAATGGCTGAAAGCGGCCACGACGTTACCGTTGCCACTTCTTGGTTGCCGGAAAGGTCGGGTGATATAATCAACGGCGTTAAGGTCGTCGGGTTTAAGGTCAGCGGCAATCAGGTACGTGGCCTGAGTGGTGAGGTGGACGTCTATCGCGCGTTTATTCGTAAAAGCGATGTAGACGTAGTTTTTTTCTACGCTGCCCAGCAGTGGACGTTCGATGCAGCATGGGAGGCACTTACGGAGACGCGAGCGAAGAAAGTTTTTGTCCCTTGCGGTTACTCAGGCCTTTATAACAGCGCGTATGCCGACTACTTTCAGCGACTTCCCACCATTCTAAAGCAGCTAGATACTGTCGTCTATCATGCGGAGTCGTACCGGGACATCGACTTCGCTCGCGACCACGGGCTGACCAATTCGATTGTCATTCCGAACGGTGCTGCTGCCGAAGAGTTTGCGGTTAATCCCGATCCAGAGTTTCGCTCCTCAATCGGGGCTGACCAAGACACGCAGATTTTGCTGACCGTAGGTAGCGCTACCGGTCTAAAAGGCCATCTGGAACTCACACGGGCATTTGCGCTAGCGGATTTCAGGGGACGAGAGGCGCTGTTGATTATAAACGGCAATCAGCCACATAGCGGTGGCCATCGGCCGTCCTACTACCGACGTTTCGCGGAGTTGCTCCATACCTATGGCCTGGCGTATGCGTTCCGGCACTCCGTGAAGATGCTTTTGATCGCGTTTGGATGGAGAGGCGGCAACCAGAACTCGATCGAGATGTGGGTGGCAAGTGTCAATGATGGGCGCTACGGGAGAAAACGGGTGCTGCGTGTGGACCTTCCTCGACCTGAGTTGGTACAAGCTTATCTGCAGTCCAACCTGTTCGTGTTTGCGTCAAACATCGAATATTCGCCACTGGTGCTGTACGAAGCTTGTGCTGCTGGACTGCCTTATCTGACGGTTCCGGTGGGCAACACAGCGGAAATCGTTGCTTGGACGGGTGGCGGAGTGATGTGCGATGCGCCGCGAGATTCGGAAGGCTACACGCGCGCCGAGCCAAAAGTTTTGGCACGTGCGATTGAAAAGCTGCTCGAGGATCCTGCACTTCTTTCGCGCCTTGGCGCGAATGGAAAAGCGGCAAGTATGGCGAGGTTCAACTGGGCTAATCTCACGAGGGAATACGAGATTTTGTTTCTTAGCTTAATTCGGGGCCGGACCCAGAAGTAGTTCTTGTTTTACGGAGTTTTTGATGAGTTCGGTCGTGGTTCCACTTATCGGCGGTTTGGGTAACCAAATGTTTCAGTATGCTGCAGCCAGAGCTGTCGCACTGAGAACAGGTTCTGATGTGAAGCTGGAGCTGTCTTGGTTTGGAACCGATCCGGATCGTCATTATGCACTGGAGCCATTTGCTATTAGCGCAACGACCATGCGGAGTGGAAAGCAGGAAGCTCCGAAATATGATCTGATGAGTAGAATCGTGAGGCGGCTTCCGATAGCGCGTAGGCAGAACGGCTTACCTGTTTTTAAAGAGGCTTCATTCCGTTATGATGCAGATATCGAGCAGGCGCGTGCGCCCGTCTTTCTCGACGGCTATTTTCAAAGCGAGAAGTATTTCTCCGACTACCGCGAGCAGATCGCCGCGGATTTCAAACTTCGCAATTCGCCCCTGCCGCAGACGACTGAGGTATTGAACCAGATCTCTCACACTGACGCTATCTGCTTGCATATCCGGCGCGGCGACTATGTGACCAACAAAGCTGCCAATGCGCATCACGGTACCTGCTCGCTGGACTATTACGAGTCGGGCTTGGGGCGCGTCGCTGAGGGCTTGACGCGGCCGCATTGTTTCGTCTTTTCAGATGATCCCGTCTGGGCACGCGAAAATTTCGCACCCAAGATTCCGGTGACGTTCGTAGACATCCACGCAACGCACCAAGCTCACGAAGACCTCCGCCTCATGGCAGCGTGTCAACGCTACGTTATCGCAAACAGCTCGCTGAGCTGGTGGGGGGCATGGCTCGGATCACATGGAAACAAGAAGGTGGTGGCGCCTGCACAGTGGTTCCAGAAGAGGGATATCGATACCTCGGATCTGGTGCCGTCATCGTGGATCAGAATGTAAATGGCAGACTTCCGAGTACAGCTTCAGCGTTTCATCGACCACGATCGCTGTCGAAAACTCGCGCTCGATCCGCTCCCTTCCACGCGTCCCCATCTTGGCACGCAGTCCTTCATCTAGGATCAGTCGTTCAAGAGCATTCGCAAGATGGAATGGTGAACGAACGGGAACCAGCACGCCGTTGTCTCCGTCTCGGACGGCTTCCCTGCAACCGGGCGTGTCCGTCGTCACGCAGGGTAGGCCCGCTGCCATCGCCTCCAGAAGTGATTTTGGCAGGCCTTCTCGATGGGATGGCAGACAGGCAATATGGCTTTGAGAAAGAAGAGTAGGGATATCGCTGCGATAGCCAAGAAACTCAGCTAAGCCCTCGCCTTTCCATTCCTCAAGCGTCTTGGCGTCAATGCATGCGGGATTACCTGGGTCGGCATCCCCCACGAAAACGAAGCGTCCGGCCACACCGCGTTGCTTCAATAACCGGATAGCGTCAATCAGTTCACCGACACCCTTGTCCCACAGGAGCCGCGCCACGAAGATTGTTACTGGGGGCAAACGCCGGTCGTCGGCCAGCCAGTATTGGTTGGGCTCGACACCCGCGCCACGAATAAGAATGGCATCTTTCTTTCGCACGGCCCGCGCCGCGACGAAATCCGTGAGATCGTCGTTATTCTCAAAAACGACCCTGCTGTCAGCCGGATTGAGAAAGAAGCGGAAACCGAGCCGTACGAGCGGCCTGACTAGGCGCGAAACGAGACTGTTGCCGGTGAAAATATAACCCATTCCGACAATGGCATTCACAATCGAGCCAGGTCGGGCGAATACCGATGCCAATCCGCCAATAAGAATTGGCTTTATCGCTACGTGGTGGGCGATATCCGGGCGCTCACGTCGATAAATTTTCGCGACCGCCACCACTGCTCTCAATGCCGCGAACGGATTGAGGCTGCGCCTTTCAATCTGAATTGGAATAGTCCGGATGCCGGCCGCTTCAACGATGTCCCTGTGGCGCTCGAACTTGCTGATGA
Source organism: Rhizobium sp. NPDC090275 (assembly GCF_044772225.1). NCBI lineage: Bacteria > Pseudomonadati > Pseudomonadota > Alphaproteobacteria > Hyphomicrobiales > Rhizobiaceae > Rhizobium > Rhizobium sp. NPDC090275. The sequence continues at coordinate 108,192 of NZ_JBIVYL010000016.1, forward strand.
GTGTAACATCATACCCCGCTTCTTTTGCGGCAACGGCACGCTGCAGAAAATGCGAGCAAAAGAACCAGTCCACACTAACGAAAAATAGTAGTTTAGGCGCACAGCCAGTCATTTTTTACATCACTTCCGGTTTCTGTATCGGCGCGCTCCTGGAAGCCAGGAGGCAAATATTGCCTTGAAAAGCGAAATAGCTAAGCCCTGGGCTGTGAAGGCGCTTGGAGACAAGAAGAATTCGCGAAGCCAAAGCCCAGAGACTTCCGGATATCCTGCTCTCGATCCGATGGACTGTGTGCTATGTACCCGATACCGAAGCAGGGGTTCGGAAAGGTTCTGCATTTTGGCTCCGGCTCTCTTCGCACGAAGCCACAGGTCCGTATCCTCAGACGCAAAACCTCCGAGATAGCCGCGCATGTCGATAAGAAACTGTCTTCGGATCGCAACGGACGGATGGCAGAAAACTGTTCTCCTTGGGAGGGCTTTCACAATTTCGGTGCCGTTAATCGGCAATTCCATCTTTCCCACCGTAGAGCCATACTCATCGATGATCGAAACAAAAGAACCGATTATATCTGGTTGGCTCACAGCGATGGCGTGCCTCAGCACTCGTATTCGATGTTTCTCAGACACGTCGTCAGAATCCATTCTCACAATATATTCGCCGCTCGCGTTGTCGACCAGTATATTGAGGTTGAATGATAATTGACCGATTTCGCTTCTGAACAACTGGACTCTTGGATCCTTCCCTGCATGCTCTCTGAGTTGTTGCCACAATTCATCCGAGCAAGCATTCGCCGCGATTAGAAACTGAAAATTGGAGTCGTCTTGATGAAGCACACTTTCGATAGCTTCCGTCAGCCACGGATGAGCTCGATTGACGCACATGATCACCGACAGCGTAGGAGAGGCGGCGTCGACTATCTGGGAGATACTCAGTGGGAAAAGCTCCGGTGCGCGATTTCTGTTTGTTTAATTGAGGCATTTATGCTGATAGGCACAAGCATTCAACGGCGGTCATCATATTTTTCAATGTTACGTCACTGACTGGTCGATCACCGACGCCGCTCAGGCATGTCGTGCAGGTGAACTGCCCGACTTTCGACCGGATCGTGTCCCACGAGATGGTGTAAGTGCCGACGAGGCCACCGTGCTCTCCGGCAAGGCCGGGAGGATCAACGTGCCACGGCTGGCAAGCTGATGATTGGATCATCGCTCATTTT
>NZ_JBIVYL010000017.1:0-93528 GCF_044772225.1 Rhizobium sp. NPDC090275
ACGCGCTACTGTCCTGCCGGTGTTTACGAGTGGGTCGAGAAGGACGGGCAGGAGACCTACGTCATCAACGCCCAGAACTGCGTCCACTGCAAGACCTGCGACATCAAGGATCCCAATCAGAACATCAACTGGGTTCCGCCGCAGGGCGGCGAGGGGCCTGTTTATCCGAATATGTGAGACAGCCAAATCGGATTGATAATCAAATCGATGGCGGCGGACGCGTTCTTGCCGCGAAAACCGCCTTCGATGAGGCAGGCGTTGGTGACTAGCTGCCAACGGGTCCTTGCGCCGCTGTCCCGGCGCACAGCGCCTGCCTCAACCTTCACCATGAACTTACCGTCGGACGGCTGCACCGCAGCCGTCCCCCAATGCCGCAGCGTCACCGCTGCTGGCAGCCAAAATCCGGCGTCAGTTCTTCCTGGAGTAACCGAACATCGCTTTGACTTCGAGATATTCCTCTAGCCCAAACGTTCCATTCTGCCGGCCGTTGCCAGACTGCTTGTAGCCGCCCATCGGCGCACGCATGTCTCCGTTGTCGCCATTGAGGAATACCCGACCGGCCCGCAAGGCATTGCCAACCCGCCGTGCCGTCTCAGGCGAACTCGAAAACAGGTAGGCGCCAAGCCCATAGGGCGTGCCGTTCGCGATCTCGATCGCTTCTTCTTCGGTATCATAGGTCATTACCGAGAGAACCGGCCCAAAGATTTCTTGCTGCGCGATGGTCATTGCGGGCGTTACATCGGCAAAGATCGTAGGCTTCACGAAATAGCCTTGAGATTGCCCTTCGGGACGCGACGTGCCACCACATAACAGACGCGCTCCCTCCTTGATACCCAAGGAGATGAGGTGCTGAATGCGCTCGAACTGATTGCGATTAATAACGGGACCGAGAGTCGTGTCAGGAAGCTGCGGGTCACCAACCCTAATCTTGCCGACCTCGTCGAGCATGTAGTCCAAGACCGCTTGCAACTGCTTCCGCTGCACAAGTACACGGCTCGGCGAGTGACAGGATTGACCGGAATTGAACATTCCTCGTGTGACATTCCAGCGCGCAGCTTCCTCAAGATCGGCATCCGGCAGGATAATATTCGCCGATTTCCCTCCCAATTCCTGGACCACGCGCTTCACCGTTGGCGCTGCGTCAATTGCCACCTGAACTCCCGCGCGCGTCGAGCCGGTAAACGAAACCATGTCGATATCGGGGTGAGTGCTGATTGCATGGCCGACAGTTGGGCCGTCGCCGAAAACCAGATTGAAAACGCCGGCAGGCACATCCGCCGCGTCCAATATCTCCGCCAGAAGATGCGCGCTGACAGAAGAATACTCGGATGGCTTGAGAACAACCGGCGTGCCTGCAGCAAGCGCCGAGCAGAGTTTGCCGCAGATCGATTGGACCGGCCAGTTCCAGGGCGTAATCAGGCCCGCCACCCCGATGCTCTCCCGTCTAATGAGCGTGCCTTTCGTAACAACCTCGAACGGGTACTCTTCAATAAGGTCGATAGTCTGCTCTAATATTTGCAGCGGGCTCTTCGTGTGTACATTGACGCTCCGCGGTGCACCGAGTTCACGACTAATGGCCTCCGAAAGGTCAGCCTCGCGCTCCTTGAATGCATTTATAATCCTGCGAAATAAGGCAATCCGGTCTGCTTTGCTAGAACTGGCGAATGCCGGGAATGCGGACCTGGCCGCAGCAACTGCCCGATCGACGTCCGACGCGGAACCCATGGCGAGCGTGGCATAGACCTCCTCCGTGGCCGGATTGATCAAGTCGATCTGCCGGGGCTCGGCAGGTTCGACCCAGCGACCGCCAATATAGAACTTGTCGTAGTGTCTCATATTCAAATCCATCTTCTGGGCCTCGTGGCTGCAATTCACAAAACTTGCGCTCTCGGTGCAGCAAATTCAGTGCCAAAACCGAAGGCTTTCGCAGTCACAAGTCCCTCGGTCCGGACGAGTCACGCGTGTTGAAGTGGATGGATCGAAAGCACGGTCTGTGCACGACGAACTCTGTCACTCAGATGCGTCGTACACTAAGTATCCGAAAACCCGAACGGTGCCTCCATCCGCCGATAGCTGTCGGGAAGTATCTGGCGTCCCAGGGGCGGTTCAGAACGTGCCACGCATTCGGTGCGATGACAGATCTGACATGCGATTCCGATCGGCGTTGGCGCTTGGGTTTGAGGATGATCTACGTTGTAAACCAGCCGATCCGCATACTGTGCCTCACATACGATCGCTACCGCTCGTTCCGCTGACGAGCGACGGTGTCCAATCCCGCCAGCATGGACGGCCTTGGCTACGGAGAAGTAGCGTTTGCCATCAGGCAACTCCAACCACTGCGTGAATACTTGGCGCGGAGACGCAAAGCACTGGTGTACAGTCCACAAGGGGCAACCGCCCCCGTGCAGAGCGAAGGGGAATGAACCGCTATTCAACCTCTTGGAGACGTTGCCGGCAGGATCAACCTTGATGAAGAAGAACGGAATTCTTTCCTGCCCCGGCTTCTGCAACGTCGTGAGCCGATGCGCAGCCTGCTCAAAGCTCACGTTGAACTGCCGCGCCAGCAGCTCGATGTCGTAGCGACGGCTCTCCACTGCCCGCGCGAAAAGACCATAGGGCATTATAATAGCACCCGCACAATACGCGGCTATAGCTCGCGTTGCGAGCTTCGCAGCGTTCGTAGAGTTGAACTGTCCCTCCCCGACGGTCGCTTGGATTTCCTTCTCGAACTCCAGATATGCAAGCTGTTGAGCCATGAGAAAGTTCAGGCTCGATTGTTCCCGACCCTCGTCGACAAGCAGTTCCTTGCGATGCCAATCGAGCCGGCGCAACGACCCCATCATGACCTCGGCGGGGAGATAGCGCACCCTCACCTTATGTTCGCTTTGGAAATAGGATGGCAGACCACCCGCTTCGCTTATCCTTGCCGCAAGCCTTTCTGAGGCTGCGTCCAGCACTGGGAAGAAATTTCGTCGGGCAGACAGAAAGCTGCGGACCTCGGAAATTGGGTCTGCAGCAGGGGTGTCGCCTTGATGAAGACGTTTGTCGGCCAATGCGAATTGTTCTTCCCGGTAAGCTGTATGCAACCTAAGCATCGCCTCGGCAAACCCGGGAAAACTGTGAGCTACATCGGCAATCTCGAGTGGCCCGAAGTCAATATCACTGAGAATTGGATCTCTGATAGCGGACTGGAGACGCGCGACGAGGTCGGGGCCTGAGCTGCTCGTGAAGTCCGAGAAGTCGATCTTGTAGGCCTTCGCGAGCCTCAGCAACGTCTCAGCGGTAACAGGTCGCTGGTTGCGTTCCATCAAAGCGATGTACGAGGCCGATATCTCCAGATCGGCTGCCATTTCGGCCTGCGTCAGCCCGAGATCACGACGCAAGCGTCGAATTCGTGGCCCAAGATATACACCCTGCTTCTCCATACACTCATTACAACATTACAAAGAGACTTTGTAAAGTTTGACAACAAGACACCGCTGACTATCGCAAGCGTAGGGTCGTCACGGTAGTTTCTTCGCAACGCAGCACGAAGACCTTAGGAGGAACCATGTCTTATCAAGCGCTAGTTGAGGAAGCACAGAAACTGATTTCGTCGAATGAGAAGTGGACAGGCGTCAGCGCAGACGCTGTTGCGCGCATGCGTCTTCAGAATCGGTTTCAAACCGGACTGGACATCGCCCGTTACACAGCTGCGATCATGCGAAAAGACATGGCAGCCTATGACAGAGATCCCGCCAATTACACACAGTCTCTCGGATGCTGGCATGGCTTCATTGGCCAACAGAAGATCATCTCAATCAAGAAGCACTTCGGCAACACCGATCGACGCTACCTCTATCTTTCAGGCTGGATGGTCGCGGCTCTGAGGTCCGAATTCGGTCCGCTTCCCGATCAGTCGATGCACGAAAAGACAAGCGTTCCGGCACTGATCGAAGAACTTTACACATTTCTCCGACAGGCTGACGCACGCGAACTCGGGATGCTCTTCCGCGAGATCGACAAGGCACGCGCAAACGGAGACAAGGTCCGCGAACGTCAACTGCAGCACTCGCTCGACAATTTCCAGACCCACGTCGTTCCGATCATTGCCGACATCGACGCCGGCTTCGGAAATGCAGAAGCCACCTATCTTCTCGCCAAGAAGATGATCGAAGCAGGCGCGTGCGCCCTCCAGATCGAGAACCAAGTGTCGGACGAGAAGCAGTGCGGTCATCAGGATGGGAAAGTTACGGTCCCGCATGAGGACTTCGTCTCCAAGATCCGCGCGGTTCGGTATGCCTTCCTGGAACTTGGAGTCGATGACGGCATCATCGTCGCCCGTACGGACTCCCTGGGTGCGGGCCTAACCAAGCAGATCGCTTTCTCTGCAAAAGACGGTGATATCGGCGACCAATACAATTCCTTCCTGGATTGCGATGAGGTCGAAGCCAGCCAGATCACCAATGGCGACGTCCTCATCACTCGCGGTGGAAAAGTCATGCGACCGAAGCGCCTCCGCTCCAACCTGTTTCAGTTCCGCCAAGGCACGGGCGCAGACCGGTGCGTCCTGGACTGCATCAACGCTTTGCAAAATGGCGCTGACCTTCTCTGGATTGAGACCGAAAAGCCGCACATAGAGCAGATCGCCGAGATGGTTGACCGCGTGCGCGAGGTCATTCCCAATGCCAAGCTCGTCTATAACAACTCGCCGTCGTTCAACTGGACACTAAACTTCCGACAGCAGGTCTTCGACGCGTGGAACGAAAGCGGAAAGGACACATCGTCTTACGACCGCAGCAAACTGATGAGCGAGACGTATGATGGCACCGAACTTGCTACGGAAGCGGACGAACGCATCCGCACCTTCCAACGGGATGCAGCGAAACGGGCGGGCATCTTCCATCACCTGATTACCCTGCCAACCTACCACACGGCGGCATTGTCCACCGACAACCTTGCGAAGGAGTACTTCGGTGAACAGGGCATGCTTGGCTACGTTGCAGGAGTACAGCGCAAGGAGATTCGCCAGGGCATCGCGTGCGTCAAACACCAGAACATGGCCGGCTCCGACATTGGAGACGATCACAAGGAATACTTCGCAGGCGAAGCTGCGCTGAAAGCGGGTGGCGAACACAACACGATGAACCAGTTCGCAGCCTGAGCAGTAATAAATCGAAATCTAGCGAGGGGCGCTCCTGCGCCTCCTCGCACCGGGAGGAAAATCAATGCCAACGATCGAAGATCCGAAACCGCAGCCTGAGCGTTCGCGGGCAGTATTCTCGAACGAGGACTTCGAGCTCATCCGAGTTGCTATCCGGCACTACATGCAGGAACTGCGTGACCGCCCGGAGTCCATTAAGTATTCCAACCTCTATCACCGTCTCGGCCGCCTCGGCTGAATGAACGCCCAAGGGCGTGATGGATTGGACAAATCTGATCATGAGTGAGCGCAATCATCTGTGCGACGTTCAAGTGGAGCACGACGAGAGTCGATTGAACCCTGCCGTTTTACAGGAACAGTCGCTGGCGATCGAAGACTTGCTAGAGACGAGTCAATTCGAATTGGTCGGGCGCAATCACGGGCCTTACCGGCTGAAGCTGTCAACTCGTGGCTCCAGACTATCTTTGCATGTTGCCAACGAGGAAAACGTGCTGATTGTCTCGCACATCATGTCTTTCACTCCGTTCAAGGACATCATTTGCGAATATGTCATGATCTGCGAAGCCCATCTGCGGGCATCGATGACGGGCGATCCCTACCGAATAGAGTCGATCGATATGGGCCGGCGAGCCATCCACAACACCGGCTCAGAGCTTTTGCAACAACGGCTGTCTTCGCGGATCAAAACCGACCTCGACACGGCGCGACGGCTGTTTACGGTGATTGTGGCTCCATACACCGTAAGCCTTTTTGCCTGAGAGAGCGATGCTCCTGGCCAACGCGGACGTTTTTGCTGATACCGGTCTCATCTTAGCTTGACACCGGCACGGAAAAACCGCCGGCAGGCTTGCAGCGTTGGTAGCACGATGGAACAAATGTATTCCGCGGTTGGGACTATCGAGCGCGGATCTCCAGCACCGCGGCAGCCTCAGGCGACGTGCAGGACCTCTGCCGACAGAAGCAGAAGGAAGGTATCGTCATCCAGCCGCTCGGCGATCTCGCCGGTGTCGGTAACGTAATCGGTGCGCGGATGCGTTGCGACATCAAGCGCCAAACGCGATGTCAGTATCTGCTCGATAACAACGTAATGCGCGCCCGAGCTGCTCTCACAGTGAAAGCGGTTCGTCTCTTTGTACTGCGCCATGATCAAATTCCTCAAGAAATGACCGTCACGCCGTCAATACTTGGCAGCCGCCTGCCGATAGTCAAGAACACCCACCCTACTCAATAAGTTTTCTGTTAACAGAAGGATCAGTGCAGCGAGCGGCCCGGCTCAATGCGCGGGCTGCTGCTTTGCCCTCGCGACGATCTGCGTTGGGTTGACGAACTGTAGCGCGATCACCAGCCAGAACAGCGTCGTCACCATATAGACGACGGCCATGGCATCGATCGACTGGCCAGCCCGCACGCCGGAGGCAAACACCGCGTAATAGAGCGACACGACGAGGGTCTGCGTGGTCGGCCCGGCGATGAGGAAGGTGAGCTCGAACATCGCGATCGTGCGAACCAGCACCAAGAGCAATGCCGCCAGCATGCCCGGCAAGAGCAGCGGCAGCAGGATACGCACGAACAGGCTGGTGGTGCCAGCGCCGAAGACACGGGCGGCGGCTTCGATGCGCGGGTCGATCTGCTCGATGAAGGGGATCATCACCAGCACCACGAAGGGAAGCGACGGCACGACATTGATGAGAACGACGCCCCAGAAGGTTCCACCCAGTCCGAGTTGATAGAGCACCGTCGCCAGCGGGATGCCGTAGGTCAGCGGCGGAATGAGCAAGGGCAGAAGGAAGAGCAGAATGACCACGCGCTTGCCGGCGAAGTCGCGGCGCGCGAGCGCATAGGCAGTCATCACGCCGAGAATGCCGGAGATGATGACAACGGTGAAGACGATCTCGAAGGTGACGAGGACGACGCTGGAGAGCTGGAATTCTTTCCAGGCGCTGAAATACCATTTGGTCGTCCAGCCGGCCGGCAGCCAAGTGCCGAGCCATCGTGTCGCGAACGAGTTGACGACGACGGCGGCGATGACCGCAAGCAGGTTGAGGACGAAGAGCGTGGCCAGCGCCCATATGGCGAAACGCCAGATCTTCGAGGTGAGGCCTTGGTCGCGGATCATGGTCAGCCTTTCGTGCCGCCGGCGGGGCCGCGGTAGAAGAATGAGCGTGCGCCAAGAACGGCTAGCACCACAGCCAGTTCGACGCCGCCCATGATGAGCGCGATCGCCGAGCCCAGCGAGTGATCATACTGCTCGAACGCGGCCTGATAGGCGGCAATCGAGATGACGCGGGTCGGGCCTGCCGGTGCGCCGAGCAGCACGGCAGACGGAAACACCGCGAACGCCTGCACGAAAGCAAGGCAGAAGGTCACCGCCAGCCCCGGCACCAGCAGCGGCAGGAAAACGCGCATGAAACGCTGCCTCGGCCCGGCCCCAAGCGTGGCGGCTGCCTGCTCGATCGCCGGATCGATGCCGGTGATGTAAGACAGCGTCAGCAGGAAGGCGAAGGGAAAGCCGGTGATCAGCAGCGATGCGAACACGCCCCAGTAATTGTTGGTCAGCTTGATCGGATTATCGATGATGCCGATCATCAGAAGCGTGTGGTTGAACCAGCCGCGTGGTCCGAGAAATGTCAGCAAGCCGTCGGCGACGAAAACGGTGCCGAGCGTGATTGGTAGTACCAGGATGGTCGTCAGCAGACGCTGGCGATGCATCAACCGGACACGGAAAGCGACGGGCACGGCGAAGGCGAGATTGATGATCGTCACCGGCAGCGCCAGCCAGAGCGTCGCGCCGATGGTGTTGTACTGGAAGGGATCGCTGAAGAATTTAGCGTAATTGGCGTACCATGCTCCATCCTTCGGCGTCAGCGAATCCACGACGCCGTAGAGAAACGGATAGACGAACAGCGCGATCATGAAGGCAAGGCCGGGGAGGATCAGCATGGTGGTGCCGTCGAAGCCCCGGGCGGCCAGCCGCGTTCGCAGCGATGGCGCGCTCATCGTGCGCTGTCCCCGAAAACCAGCGCCCTGCCCGCGATCGGCTTCAGCCGGGTCGCCGTTCCGCGAGGCAACGCGTCGTCAGCGCGGAAATAGAGGTCGGATCCGTCGGCCGAGCGCGCCAGTCCGAAGAAGGCGCGGCCGCGATACTCCATGCTTGATACGGTAGCGGCGATCCCCTCGTCGGCTGCCACCAGATCCTCGGGGCGCACGGAGAGGATGGCGGCGTCGCCGGGCTTGAGCGGCGTGCGCATCGTGCCGGTGATCCGCGCGCCGGCGACGTCGATCTCTGCCTCGTCGCCTGAGACCGAGACTACCTTGCCCGGCACCCGGGTGCGAAACCCCATGAAGTCGGCAACGCCGACATTGACGGGGCGCTGATAGAGATCCTGCGGCGAGCCGATCTGCTCGATGTGCCCCTGGCTCATGACAACGATGCGGTCGGCGAGCGACAGCGCCTCGTCCTGGTCATGCGTGACGTAAATCGTCGTCGAGCCGATCTGATCATGGATGCCGCGGATTTCGGCGCGCATCTCCAGGCGCAGCTTGGCGTCGAGATTGGACAAGGGCTCGTCCATGAGCACGATAGGCGGGCGGATGACGATGGCGCGGGCGATCGCCACGCGCTGCTGCTGGCCGCCGGAGAGCTGCCCCGGAAGTTTGTCCGCCTGGCTTTCCAGGCGCACCAGCGCCAAGGCGTCGTTGATCCGCTTGTCGGCCTCCGGTCCCTTGATGCCCTGCATGGTGAGACCGAAGCCGACATTCTTGCGCACGCTCATATGCGGAAAGAGTGCGTAGCTCTGAAACACCATTCCGAACCCGCGACGCTCGGGCTCAAGCTGGTCGATGCGCTTGCCTCCGAGACGGATCTCCCCGCCAGACAGTCCCAGAAGGCCCGCGATGCAGTTGAGCGCCGTGGATTTGCCGCAGCCGGACGGGCCGAGCAGGGCCACGAATTCACCGGGCTCGATCGCAAGATCGATACCATCGAGCGCGTTGTAGGCGCCGAAGGAGCGGCTGAGCCCATCGAGTTCAAGACGCGCGGTGCCGCGCGAAGAGGCCACCGTATTCGCTACCGAGTTCAAACCACTCTCCATGTCACGACGAAAATGGCCGGCACCGGCTATGAAAGCCGGCGCCGGCGATGTCAGGGATCAGCCCTTCTTGGCGCCGATCTTTTCGTCCCAGATCCGGAAGGCCTCGACGAGCTGCTTCGGCTCAAGCGGCACTTCCAGCGGATTATTGGCGATCCAGTCGGCATATTCGGGCCGTCCGAACTCCTTGATCGTGTCCTGGCTTTCCTGTGGTGCCATCTCGATCGTGACGTCCTTGACGGCGGGACCCGGATAGAAATAGCCGGCGTCATAGGCGATCGCCTGCTGCTTGGGCTGCAGGATGTAGTTCAAGACGTCCATCAGCACCGCGATCTTCTCGTCGGAGACGCCCTTGGGGATAACGGCGTAATGCGCGTCCGTGACCCAATGGAAGCCTTCCAGCTTCTGCACCTTCGCCTCGGCGGGAACGATGCCGAGCGCACGCGGATTGATGTCCCAGCCGGTGGTGGAAACGACGATGTCGCGCGTCCCCTCGCCGAGTTCCTTCATCACCTGGCCGGTGCCGGTCGGGTAATATTCGATGTGCTCGCCAAGTGCCGCCAGATATTCCCAGGTCTTGTCCCAACCCTTGACCGGATCGCGCGGATCGCTGTCACCGAGCAGATAGGGCAGGCCCATGAGGAAGGTGCGGCCGGGGCCGGAATTGGCAGGGCGGGCATAGATGAAGCGGTTCTTGTTGGCCTTTGCCCACTCCAGCAGTTCGGGCGCCGATTTCGGCGGCGTGGCGACCTTGTCGGGCATGTATTCGATCAGCGGGCCCGAGGGGTAATAGGTGATGACGATGCCCTGATCCTTGGCGAGCGCCTGCATCTTGAATGCCTGCGGTTGCAGGATCTTTTCGATGTCGGGCAAATCCGCCTTGTGCGCGGCGAGGTCGAGCCAGAGGCCCTGGTCGAGACCGGCGGACAGCGCATCGGTGCCCGTCAGCACCAGATCGATATCGACCTTTCCGGCCGCCTGCTGCGCCTTGATCTTGCCCGGCAATTCAGGTGCCGGCGCCTTGGTGAAGGCGAAGTTCGAGACCCAATCGGCCTTTTCGGATGCATAGGCTTCAAACATGCCCTGCGTCAGCGCCAGATTGCCGGCGACGTCAGCGATGGTGATGGTCACGGGGCTTGCGGGCTTTTTGGCCTGCGCCCAAACCTTGACGGGAAGCATGGCGGCAACGGCAGCACTGGCTGCGGTTCCGACGAATGTTCTGCGGGTAAATTTCATGCTGTTCTCTCCTCCTCTTTTGGCCGCACAGAGCACAACAAATCCGTGCACGTGCGTATCCTGATCCATTTATGCGGTCGGATTTTGTGGCCGGCTTTGTTTGGAACCTCCTGAATTTCTTGCCAGAAACACCGTTCCTCCGCGGTGTATCTTGGCAGCCATGTAGAATTGATATACTAGTATGCACATTCAAGTCAACGTTAGGGCCCTACATGCATCCAGCCGCAGCCACCGCCATTCCCGAGCTCTCGGCGCAGGCCGAGCGGCCGGCAAAGCTGCGGCGCGTGACCACGGCGGACGCCATTTTCGACCGGCTCTATAACGACATCGTCTCGCTGAAGATGCCGCCGGGGATGGCGCTGCAGGAAAAGCGGATCGCCGAGGATTTCGCGGTCAGCCGCACTCCCGTTCGAGAGGCGCTGCTGCGGCTGTCGGAAGGCGGGCTCGTCGATATCTACCCGCAGTCGGGCACAGTCGTGTCGCGCGTACCGGTATCGGCGATCCCCGAGGCTGTCGTGGTGCGCAAGGCATTGGAGGGAACGACAGTCGAGCGCGCAACAGAGATTGCCTCGGCGTCTGATCTGTCCCGCCTCGATGCCATCATCACGCGCCAGCGGGCGCTCTCCATTCTGGGTGACACCTCCGGCTTTCACGAAGAGGATGAGGCCTTTCACGAGGCGATTGCGCAGATTGCCGGCTATCCGGGCATCTGGGGCATCCTCAAATCCGTCAAGGTCCAGATCGACCGTGCCCGGCGGCTGACGCTGCCGGTGCTCGGCCGCATGGAGAATGTGGTCGGCGAGCACGCGATCATTCGTGATGCGATCGCCGCGCATGATGTGGAGGCAGCGCGCGCCGCGATGACGCATCATCTGAGCGCAGTCATCCCTGACGTGGCGGAGCTGCGCACGCGATATCCCGACTATTTCTGCTGACGAACAGCGACACCAAAACAAAAGGCATTGAAGGAGGAAACAGATGCGGCAGGGTTGGAGATGGTTCGGACCGGATGCGCCGGTCGCGCTCGATGAGGTGAGACAAACCGGAGCCACCAACATCGTGTCATCGCTGCACCAGGTGCCGATCGGCCGCGCGTGGACCGAGGCCGAGGTGCGCGAGCGCCAGGCGATGATCGAGACGACGCCACCAGGGCGTTCGCAGCTTACTTGGTCCGTGGTCGAGAGCATTCCTATTCCCGATGCGGTGAAGCGCAAGGGCGGGCAGGCCAAGGCGGAGATCGAGGCTTGGATCGCAAGCCTTGAAGCGGTCGCGGCCTGCGGCATCCCGATCGTCTGCTACAATTTCATGCCCGTCGTCGACTGGACACGCACCGACCTCGACCACGAGATCGACACCGGCGCGACGGCGATGCGGTTCGACCACGAAAAGTTCGCCGCCTTCGATCTCTTCATTCTTCAGCGCAATGGCGCCGATGAGGCCTACTCGCAGGAAGACAAGGCGCGCGCCCGCAAGGCTTTCGACGCCATGTCCGAGAGCGACATCGCCGATATCACCCGCAACATTACCTCGGCCTTGCCGGGATCGACCACCGAACCACTGACCATTCCGGAGTTTCGCGACCGCCTCGCCGCCTATGCCGGCATCGATGCCGGCCGCCTGCGGCAGCATCTCATCGAGTTTCTTGGGGCGGTTGCGCCGGTGGCGGAGGCCCGTGGCGTCAAGCTCACGCTTCATCCCGACGACCCGCCGCGCTCGCTGTTCGGCCTGCCGCGCATCGCGTCCACCGCCGACGATTATGCGGCGCTGTTCAAGGCGGTCCCGTCGCCTGCGAACGGGATGTGCTACTGCACCGGCAGTCTTGGCGTACGCGCTGATAACGACCTGCCCGCCATCGCACGCCGGTTTGCCTCGCGCATTCATTTCGCGCATTTGCGAGCGACCAAACGCGAAGGCGACGGCCGCAGCTTCCACGAAAGCGCTCACCTCGAAGGCGATGTCGACATGGTCGCCGTGCTGAAGGAACTTGCCGCCGAGGACCGCAACCGAAAGGCCGAAGCGACGATCGTTTTCCGCTCGGACCACGGCCACCGCATGCTCGACGACCTCACCAAGACCACCACGCCGGGCTATCCAGCGATCGGTCGCTTGAGAGGGCTTGCCGAGCTACGTGGCATCCTCCACGCACTTGGCGCACCGCCAACCTGACTAGAGTGCGACCACTTCTTACAGAGAGGTGGTGATGCCGCCATCGACATAAAGCGTGTGCCCATTGACGAAAGAGGACGCCGGCGCTGCCAGGAACACGGCGGCGCCGATCAACTCGTCGATGTTGCCCCAGCGTCCGGCGGGCGTTCGCTTTTCCAGCCATGCGGTGAATTCCGCGCTATCGACCAGCGCCTGATTGAGCGGCGTATCGAAATAGCCGGGCGCGATGGCGTTTGCCTGCAGGCCGTGTTTGGCCCAATCGGCCGACATTCCACGCGTCAGGTTCTTCACCGCGCCCTTGGTTGCCGTGTAGGGCGCGATGCCCGGGCGGGCCAATTCACTCTGCACGGATGCGATGTTGATGATCTTGCCACGGCCGCGCGCGATCATGTGCGTTGCGACTGCCTGGCTGACGTAGAAGACGCTGGAAATATTGGTGCGCAGCAGCTGATCCCATTTGTCCGACGGAAACACATCGAGCGGCGCGCGAAACTGCATGCCGGCATTGTTGACGAGGATGTCGATCGGCCCGATATCGCGCTCGATCGCATCGACGGCGCTCTTCACCTCGTCATGATCCGTGACATCGAACATGGAGACATGAGCATCGTGGCCGACCTCCGACAGGCTACGCGATGCTGCGGCGAGCTTGCCGGCGTCGCGGCCGTTGATCACGACCGACGCGCCGTGTTCGGCGAGCCCCCGCGCCAGGGTCAGTCCGATGCCTTGCGACGATCCCGTCACCAGCGCGCGCTTTCCTGTGAGGTCGAACAGCGGAAATGTCATGCCAAGTCTCCATGCAGCCTGATCCGGTCTACATGCGCGCGAAACGCTGTGGCGGCAAGCCACCCGATGCCCAAAAGCATCAGAAGGAAAGATCGAGCGCCCTGCCCTCGAACAATCGATCGCGAGAGCCTTCAAGATGCGATTGCATCAGGTCACGCGCCTCCTCGGCCCGGCCTTCGGCAATCGCCTTGTAGATCGTGTTGTGCTCCTGGAAGACCTGTTCGAGACCTGGTCTTGGCCCCAGCAGGGATAGACCGTGCAGATGCATGCCGACAGCAATATGGGCTTTGAGCGCATCGATCGAGGCTGTGTAATAATGGTTGTTGGCGGCCTCGGTCACGGCGCGGTGGAAATTGAAATCCGCGTCGGTCCGGTGCAGCTGATGGCTCGTGGCTTCCCGGAGATCGGCGAGCGCCGAGGCGATCTTCTGGATCGCGGCCTCGTCGCGGCGCTTGGCGGCGAAATAGGCCGCGGCCGGCTCGATCGTCAGGCGGAATTCGTAGCAGCGCTGGATATCGGCGATCGTCTTGACTGGCGAATAGGAAAGATGCGTCGTCGGCGAGCTGTTGGCGCTGACGAAGGTTCCTGCTCCCTGGCGGGCATAGACCATGCCCTGGTCGCGCAGCTTGGCCAGCGCATCGCGAACGATCGGCCGGGAAACGCCAAGCATGGACGCCAGTTCGTGCTCGCCGGGAAGTCTTGAATCCGGCGGATAGTTTCCGGCACGAATACGCTCCTGCAGCTGATCGAACACGCGGTCCACCAGCTTCATAGGCTTGCCGCGCTCCGGCTTCGGCGCCGGGGTTGCCGGCGCACCGTTTGCTTCATCCACGTCCATTCTCCCCGCCGGCATTGTCTCACGCCGTCTGATTCTGAGGAATCAGTCTTAGCAAACTATCGGAATTCCCAAAGCCCCCGGATTTTACCGCACAACGGAAATGCCGACCATCGACATCGGTCACATCGAACCAGGGTATCCCCGCCTCTATCTCTCCCTTGGGCAGCAAGGTGCGAACACCGAGCGCCCGGAACACCGCCAGCGCCGTATCGCCACCGCCGACCATCAGCATATCGGGCCGCGTCTGCTTGATCGCTGATCTCACGCCCTTGGCGAAGCGATCGGCAACGGTTACCGCGTCCTCCGACATTTCCCCGGTGCAGCACAGGAGCGCCGGCAAGCCCAGTGTTTCTGTCTCATCTAGCGCGCCCATCAGCGCTGAGATCGACGCACGCAAACCGCCCGATGCCTCGAGCTGGGCCATCTGCGCGGCGGTGATCGGGTCGCGGGAGCCGAATGCGAAGAGTGTGTTGCGCGCCGGTTCGAACACAATCGTCGTATCGCGCCCTCTGCGAAGACGACGGGCAATGGCACTGCCGAGGCCGCGCGCGCCGACGGCAAGCGTGGTCTGCCAATCATGCCCGGAGACGAGCCGGTCTAGGTCCGCATCGCTGTCGGCATCGACGACAACAACCCGGTCTTCACGCCCCTCGAAAAGGGCGGCAATCGGCAACGGCGTTTCAACGCCGCGCCCGACCACATGGCCGTCGCGGGTAAAGCGTTCCTGGTCAGGAATGGCCGGGGCGATGGTGATCTCGCGATGGCCGAAGATGGCCGCGATGGCGGCACTTTCGGCCGCCACATTACCCTTCAGCCGGGAATCGATCTTCTTCAGGACGATATCGGGATGTGCGGCAAGAAGAGCGCTGGCCGCGAGGCCGGCCCTTCTCGCCGCTTCCCCCTCCGGGAGGGCGCGCGAAGCGGTGTTGACCACCACCACCTCGCAACCAGTCGCCAGAGCATCGTCGATGGCTTCGATCTCGATCGCCACGGCAACGGAAAGACCGGCGTCGACGAACGGAGTTCCCGTATCGAGCGCGCCGGTTAGATCGTCGGCGATGATCGCGACCTTCAGCGTCATGCAGCCTGTCCCGTGTTGACCGCGTGGCAGGCAACGAGATGGGCGGGCTTGGCTTCCTTCCACTCCGGCACGACCTTGCTGCACACATCCATGGCGATCGGGCAGCGCGAATGGAAGCGGCAGCCGCTCGGCGGATTGAGCGGGCTGGGCACGTCGCCCTGCAGGATCTGGCGGGTGCGGGTGCGCTCGAGCTCCGGATCGGTTTCCGGAACGGCCGACAACAACGCTTTGGTGTAGGGGTGCAGCGGGTTCTCGAACAGCTCCTCGCGGGTCGCGAGTTCCGCCAGGCGGCCGAGATACATGACGCCGACGCGGGTGCTGATATGGCGCACGACGGCAAGGTCGTGGGCGATGAACAGGTAGGTCAGGCCGTATTTTTCCTGCAGGTCGAGCAGCAGGTTGATGATCTGCGCCTGGATCGAGACGTCGAGCGCCGAGATCGCCTCGTCGCAGACGATGAACTTCGGCTGGCAGGCAAGCGCGCGGGCGATGACGACGCGCTGGCGCTGGCCGCCGGAGAGCTCATGCGGATAGCGCTGCGCGAAGCGGGTCGGCAGGCCGACGTCGGTCAGAAGTGCCGCGACGCGATCCTTCAGCTCGGCCTTGGTGCAAAGCTTGTGGAAGAGGATCGGCTCGCCCACTGCCTCGCCGATCGTCATGCGCGGGTTGAGCGTCGAATAGGGATCCTGGAAGACGATCTGCAGGTCGCGGCGGAAGGGCCGCATCTGCTTTTCATCCAGCGTCGCCAGATCCTGGCCCTTGTAGACGACCTTTCCCGAGGTCGCCTTGTAGAGATTGAGGATGGTGAAGCCGGTCGTCGACTTGCCGCAGCCGGATTCGCCGACGAGCGAGAGCGTCTCGCCCTCCATGATGTCGAGATTGACGTTGTCGAGCGCATAGACGGTAGCCGAGCGTTCGCCGAAGGCGCCGAGCTTGACGTGGAAGTGCTTGACGAGATTTTCGACCTTGAGCAGCGGTTGGGCACCCATCACGCGGCCTCCTGCATTTTCTGGACGACGAAGCAGGCGGTGCGGTGGTTTCCGGCGCCTGAAATGGGCTCAAGTTTCGGCACGCGCTCGTGGCAGACGGCTTCCGCCAGCGGACAGCGCGGGGCAAAGGGGCAGCCCTTGGGACGGCGGCCCGGCTCCGGCGGCGTGCCGCCGATCGAGCTCAGACGGCTTGCCGGCGCATCCGACAGCTTCGGGATGGAGGCCAGCAGGCCGCGCGTATAGGGGTGGCTCGGGCGAGCATAGAGCTCGTCGACGGGCGCATCCTCGACCACGGTGCCGGCGTAAAGCACGGCGACGCGGTCGACGAGACCGGCGATCAGCGCCAGATCGTGGGTGATCCAGACGACGGACATGCCGAGCTTGGCGCGCAGGTCCTTCACCAGATCGACGATCTGCGCCTGGATGGTGACGTCGAGCGCCGTGGTCGGTTCGTCGGCGATCAAAAGCTTCGGATTGCAGGCAAGGCCGATCGCGATCATCACGCGCTGACGCATGCCGCCGGAGAGTTCGTGCGGATAAGCCTGCAGCCGCTCTTCCGGACCCGGGATGCCGACGAGGCGCAGAAGTTCGACGGCGCGGGTACGCGCCTCGGCCTTCTTCATGCCGCGGTGGTAGATCAGCGGTTCGCAGATCTGGTCGCCGATACGCATGACAGGGTTGAGCGATGTCATCGGGTCCTGGAAGACGAAGCCGATATCGCCGCCGCGCACTTTGCGCAGTTCCTTGTTCGACATCTTCTGCAGGTCGTGGCCATCAAAGCTCGCCGAGCCCTTGGTGACCTTGATCTTGTTCGGCAGAAGGCGCATCAGGCTGAGCATGGTGAGGCTCTTGCCGCAGCCGGATTCGCCGACGACGCCGAGCGTCTCGCCCTTGTTGACGTAGAGGTCGATACCATCGACCACGACCGCCGGGCCGTTCCTGCCGTCGATCTCGACGGTCAGGCCGCGGACATCGAGCAGTTTCTCATTGGATCGCGTCGTGTTCATTACTTGGAACCCCGAGGATTGAGTGCGTCGTTGAGGCCATCGCCGAGGAAGCTGAAGGCGACCGAGGCAAGGCCGAGGACGGCGGCCGGGGCGGCGAGCAGATGCGGATAGTGCTGCCAGACACGCAGGCCGTCGGAGATCATGTTGCCCCAGCTGGGCGTGGGCGGATTGACGCCGACACCGAGGAAGCTGAAGGCGCTCTCCAGAACCATGGCCGTGCCGAGACCGGCGCTGACGGAGACGATCAGCGGACCAAGCGCGTTCGGAATGACGTAGCGCTTCATGATGATCCAGTTCGACAGACCGAGCGCCTGCGCGGCGGTGATATAGGGACGGCTGCGGATCGACAGGACCTGGGCGCGAACGAGGCGCGCATAGGGCGGCCAGGAGATCAGCGCCATCGAGCCGAAGACCAGCATGAAATCGACCCAAATCGTCTGGCGATAGAAGGGATTGAGGGTCGCCAGATACTGCGCTTCCATCCACTTGGTGATCGGCGACTTCAGCGATGCGTTGATGACGACGACGAGAAGCAGGTTCGGCACCGACATGGTCATGTCGGTCAGCCACATGATGACGCGATCGAACGGGTTGCCGAAGAAGCCGGCGATGGCGCCGAGCAAGGTCCCGATGAAGACCGCGATGACGGTGACGATGACGGCCACCAGGAAGGCCGTGCGGGTGCCGAAGACGACGCGGCTGAAGACGTCGCGGCCGAGATCGTCGGTTCCGAAGAGATGCGTCAGCGACGGAACGGCATTGCGGGCCTGCAGGTCCTGGCTCAGATAGTCATAAGGCGTCAGATAGGGGCCGAAGATCGCGGCGAAGGCCAGAATGAGCACGACAGCGAGACCGAAGACGGCAAGCTTGTTGCGCTTCAGGCGGTACCAGGCGTCGCGCCACAGGCTGACGGGTGCCTCTTCTTGCTGGGCGACGGGAGAGAGAGGGATGGCGGACATGGTCAGCGGCTCCTTCTTGCATCGTTGGCACGCGGATCAAGCAGCGGGTAGAGAACGTCTACCAGAAGGTTCGACATCATCACCAGGAAGGATCCGATAAGCGTGATCGCCAGAATGACGGGATAGTCCGAATTGGTCAGCGCCTGCACGGTCAGGCGGCCGAGGCCGGGCAGACCGAAGACGAGCTCGACGAAGATCGCGCCGTTGACGATGGTGATCATGATCAGGCCGAGCTGGGTGACGACGGGCGTCAGCACCGGGCGCAGGATATGGCGCAGCGCCACCACCATCTCGGGCACGCCCTTGGCGCGGGCGGTGCGGACGAAATCCTCCGACAACACCTCGATGACGGCGGCGCGCGTCTGGCGCACGATCAGCGCGATCGGCTGGAAAGAAAGGACGATCAGCGGCAGGAGAATGCGGACATCGAAGACGCCGCCCCAGCCATAGGGCACCTTGATCATCGGCATCAGCACGATCAAGCCAACCATCAGCAGCGGGCCGGCGACATAGGCCGGGATTGCCCAGAGGAAGAGCGCCGAGCCGAGGATGGTGTAGTCGAGGCGGCTGTTCTGGTTCATCGCGGCGATCATGCCAAGCGGAATGGCAATGACCGTCGTGAGGATGATGGAACAGAGCGCCAGCTTGAAGGATACGGGCGCGGCGGCCGAGACCATGGCCCAGACCGAGCGGCCCGATGTCAGCGAATTGCCGAACTGGCCGTGCAGGAGGTTCCAGATGTAAAGGCCGAACTGCTCGATGAAGGGCCTGTTCAGGCCGGCACTTTCGCGGATGGCTTCGATGCGCTGCGGGTTATAGGCGACATCGCCGGGTGCGCGCAGAAAGATCAGCTTGATCGGATCGCCAGCGCCATAGAAAGCCAGCGCATAGACGGCCAGCATGACGATAAGGACTGACGGAATCCAGATGGCAAACCGGGTTAGCACGTAGCGTAACAAGGTCACCTCCCACCGGTTGGTAGACACGTTTCCGCGCTCACGCGGACATGCGATGTCTTCTTGAAACTTGCGCGAAGGCCTTGCGGTCTTCGCGCGGTTGCTAAGTTGCCCAAAATCCGATTACGGACGGGCTATCTGTTCGTAGGTTTCTGACCGGCTCAGCCGATCGAAATGTCCCAGGGCGCCACGACCTGCCAGTCGAGGTTCTTCTCCATGCCCTTGACCTCCTTGGTGGCCCAGCGCGACATCGCCTGAGAGTACCACGGAATGAAGGCCCAATCTTCGCGGAATGCCTTCTGGGCATCCTGGGCGAGCTTGACGCGATCGGGATCGTCGGCCGCTTTGGTCGCGGCCTCAGCGAGTGCGGCATCGACCTTGTCGTTCTTGTATCCGCCGAGCTTGTTCTGGGCGTTGGACGAGGTCGAGGCAATGCAGCCGGCGAGATAGGAGACGGCGTCAGGAACACGGGTGCCGACGTCATCGCGGAAGATCTGCACCGCGTTCTGGTCCGGACCGGCATAGGAGTCCTGCTGCGGCTTCATGTCGACGGCTGTGATGCCGAGGTTCTGGCGCCACTGCTCGGCAATGTACTGCGCCGCTGCCTGGATGGCCGGGGCGGAGATGCCGACGAAGAGGATCTTCGGCAGGCGTTCCGGGCCGCCATAGCTCGATTCGGCGAGCAGCTTCTTGGCGGCGGCCGGATCGTAGGGGAAGGGCTCGAAGCCGGAATTGTCGGCGCCGGGAACCGAGTTCAGGATCTGGTCGGCCTTCTTGTGCGGACCATCGGGATAAGACGCCTTGAAGAGACCGTCGCGGTCGATCGCCATGATCAGCGCCTGGCGAACCTTCGGATCGTCCATCGGCGCGCGGGTGACGTTGAACCAGAAGTGCTGGCTGGTCGGGATCAGCGGGCCGGCGGAGAATTCGGGGCCGAGATCCTGGATGATCGTCGAGGTGACAAGCTCGGTATGTGCGTTGAATTCGCCCGACTTGATGAGCGACGTCGCGGTGACGTTGTCTTCGATCGAGGTGATTTCAATGCGCGCCAGCTTCGGCTTCGGGCCGAAGAAGTTCTCGTTCGGCTCGAACACCAGCTTGCCGGCGTCGATATCGATGCTGGTGAGCTTGAACGGGCCGGAATAGACGGCGCTGCTGTCGGGCTTGTACCAGTCCGCCACTTCCTCGCCGTCGCTGCCGCGAGACTGCGCGGCCTTGGTAATCGGCGCGATGTGGTTGGCAAGGCGCATGAAGAAGATCGGATCGGCTTCCGTCAGCGTGACGACGACGGTGCCTTCGTCAGGTGTCGCGACGCCCGTCAGCTCGTTGCCGGAACCGGCGCCGATTTCCTTGTAGCCTTGAACCTTGCTCAGCACCTGGTCGGCGCGCTGGCTCTTGGTGTTGGGCATGGAAGCAACTTCCCAGGAGCCCTTAACGTCGGCCGAGGTGATCTTGCTGCCGTCGGAGAAGGTTGCCTTCGGGTCGATCTTGAAAGTCCAGACCTTGTTGTCAGGCGATTCCCAGCTGGTGAAGACGTAAGGCTTGATCTTGCCTTCGCTGTCGAAATACATCGGCGAGGCCCACCAGATCGAGTTCCAGCGGAACGGAACGCCGCCGCCGCGCAGCGGCGACCAATCCTGGTTGAACGCCGGGTTGGCGACTTTCAGCACCTGGCCGTCATCGGCGAGCACGATGCGTGCATTCAGGCCGAAAACCGTCAGGCCAACGCCTGCGGCGAGGCCGAGCTTCAGCGCCTCGCGACGCGACATTCCCTGCTGCTGGTCTTTATTTTCCTTAGTCCGATCAGTCATTCCATCCTCCCATGACAAAACCGATGACGCTTGGCTCTTTCGCTCCATCCCGAAAGTGCGTCATGACATGGCGCAGACACTCGCTCGATAATGTAAATATGTCAACAAAAATTAATTCATCCACACTTCGATAAAATCGACAAAAATTTTCCTACATAATTTCAATGGCTTGAAAAATACGATCGATTGAAATGCTTATTGTCATATTGACAACATGCCAGGCGAAGATGAAGAAAACCGCATCTTGCAGGCCGGATTTCCCGCCTTTTGCCGCCATATGCGGCGTTCATCCGAGGAGGACGACATGAACAAGCACAAGATCACTGGTGTCTATAGCGCCGCCGCAACCCCACTCAATGCCGATGGAAGCCCGGATCTCGGCCTCTTCACTGAACATTGTCAACGACTGCTGTCCGAGGGATGCCACGGCGTGGCGCTGCTTGGCACAACGGGCGAGGCAAACTCGTTTTCATCGAGCGAGCGCAAGGCGATCCTCGAGGCGGCGCTGAAAGCCGGCATTCCCGCCGACAAGCTGCTGCCGGGCACCGGCGTCGTCGCCATCCAGGAGACGGTCGACCTCACCAAGCATGCCCTGTCGCTTGGCGTCACCAAGGTCGTGATGCTGCCGCCCTTCTACTACAAGGGCGTTTCCGACGACGGCCTGTTTACCGCCTATTCGCAGATCCTGGAGACGGTCGCCGACAGCAAGCTGCAGGTCATCCTCTATCACATTCCGCAGGTTTCCGGCGTTCCGCTATCGGTTCCTCTGATCGGTCGTCTGATCGAAGCCTTCCCCGGCACGGTGGTCGGCATCAAGGAATCGGCGGGCGATTTCAACAACATGCAGGCGATCATCGCCGCCTACCCCGGCTTCTCGGTTCTCGCCGGTGCCGATCCGCTGCTGCTGCCTCTGCTGAAGGCCGGCGGCGCGGGCTGCATTACAGCGACGTCCAATCTGGTCGCGGATTCGCTGCGCACCGTCTATGACAAGGTCCATGACGAGAGCGGCACTGAAGCGGTCGAGGCCGCGCAGGCGCGTATCAACGCTTACCGCACGCTCTCCAACTCCTATGTACAGATCCCGACGATCAAGGCGATGGTCGGCCTGAAGACCGGCAACTCGGCATGGAAGCGCACGCGCGCTCCGCTGATGCCGATCAGCGACGCAGATTACGCATCGCTTGCCGAAGCCTACAAGACGCTGCCCTAAAGGAGGACGACCATGGCCTTCACGGGTTCGCAACCGGACGCCGTTCCGGTTCTTATGACCGGCGAAATCATCGCCAATCCCACCACGGACGGGCGTTTCGACGCCTATCTCCCCTCCCCCTGCATCCAGAACCACGCCGCCAACCTGGCCTTCCTGCCGGATGGCACGCTGACCTGCGTCTGGTTTGGCGGCACGATGGAGGGCATGGGCGACATCTCGATTTACATGTCGTGCTTGGCGCCTGGTTCAACGCAATGGTCGCAGCCGGAAAAAATGTCGGACGATCCGGCAAAATCCGAGCAGAATCCGTTGATTTTCAACGCGCCTGGAGGAGATGTCTGGCTGCTTTACACGTCGCAGACATCCGGCAACCAGGATGGCTCGGTTGTCAAATGCCGGATCTCCACGGATGGCGGCCGCAGCTTTGGCGAGGTGCGCGTGTTGTGCGATATTCCCGGCACATTCGTGCGCCAACCGATCGTCGTGAATGGCGCGGGCACTTGGCTGCTGCCGGTTTTTCGGTGCATCGGACTGCCGGGCGAACGCTGGACAGGTGACGCCGATACCGCGGGCGTTCTGATCTCGCGCGACGCCGGCAAAAGCTGGGCGATGACCGAGGTGCCCGACAGCATAGGCGCGGTGCACATGAACATCGTGCCCTTGCCAGACGGCGAATTCGTCGCCTTCTATCGCAACCGTTTTGCCGAATTCGTGCTGTCCAGCCGCTCGCGCGACGGTGAGAACTGGAGCGCGCCGGAGCCGATCGACCTGCCGAACAACAACTCGTCCATCCAGGCGGTGAAGCTGGAAAATGGCGCAATCGCAATGGTTTACAACCACTGTAACGCTTCGATGTCCGATGCGCGGCGGCTGTCGCTCTACGACGAAATCGAGGGGGACGAGGCGGCAGCACCCGTCGCCAGCGAGCCCAGCCAGAGGCGCAAGGCGATCTGGGGTGTGCCGCGCGCGCCGCTCAGCCTCGCCTTTTCGACGGATGGCGGCCGCAGCTTTCCGCGCCAGATCGACCTCGATACCGGCGATGGCTACTGCCTGAGCAACAACTCGAAGGACGCCGTCAACCGCGAGTTTTCCTACCCATCGATCACGCAAGGGGCCGACGGCACGGTGCATATCGCCTACACCTACTACCGGCGCACAATCAAATATGTGCGGCTATCACAGGATGCGCTCGGCTGACGCCGAAATTGCGCCTCGCTTGTCAACTCGGCGTGCCAACGGATTCGTTTGGCGCGCCGACCTGGTAGTTTGTTGCTTTTAATTTACAAATTCGTTGCTCATGCTTGAGCGCATCGCTTGAAGCGCGGCCGCAGGCGACAAACTTCGCCGTTCGCCGATTAAATTCGTAATATCAATTAGATAAGTCGCCATGAAAGCCGGCGTAGTGGCCGATTATCCGCAGCACATCGCATTTTTCCAGCCAAACTTGATGTCCAAGCTTGCCAAGGCGAGAGAGCTGGTATAACAAATTTACATCTTGGCGGCGCCGAAAGATGCCGCAATACCGCAGGGGGAGGAGTAATCCGGTGGTCAGCTTGGATTCGCCTATCACAATCATCAGGCCCGAAATCATCGAATTCGGCGTCGGGACGGCGGAGCGACTGGGGAAATGGGCGAGCGACAAGGGCTATGCCCGCATCCTGGTCATTTCCGACGCATTCAATGCCACGCGTGTCGACACGCTCGGCCTCAAGGGTGAAGTCACGGTCTTCGCCGATGTGACGCCGGAGCCCGATACCGCCAATCTCGACAAGGTGCTTGCGGCCGCCAACGCGGCGGATGCGCAGCTGGTCGTCGGCTTCGGCGGTGGCAGCGCCATGGATCTTGCGAAGCTGGCGGCCGTGCTCGCCGGCTCGTCGCAGACGCTGCGCGAAGTCGTCGGTCCGAACAAGGTTCACGGACCCCGCCGCGTCGCGCTGGCGCAAGTGCCGACCACGGCTGGAACGGGGAGCGAGGCGGGCATTCGCGCGCTGGTCACCGATCCGGAGACGATGGCCAAGCTCGCCGTCGAAAGCATTCACATGCTGGCCGACATCGCCGTCATCGATCCGGCGCTGACCTTCACCGTTCCGGCCCGCACGACCGCGGCCACCGGCGTTGATGCCATGGCGCATTGTGTCGAGGCCTTCACCAACCGCAAGGCGCATCCTATGATCGACCTCTACGCGATAGAGGGAACGCGGCTGGTCGGTAAATATCTCGCCCGCGCCGTGAAAGATGGCGCCGACGCGGAAGCCCGCGCCGGCCTGGCGCTCGCCTCGCTCTATGGCGGCTTCTGTCTCGGGCCGGTCAACACGGCTGGCGGTCACGCGCTGGCCTATCCGCTCGGCACGCGCTGGCACATCGCCCACGGGGCCGCGAACGCGCTGATCTTCCCGCATGTGCTGGCCTTCAACACGCCATCGGTTCCTGAAAAGACGCGGGCGGTGATGGATGCGCTAGGCCGCAAGACATCGGACGACGTACAGTCGGTCTTCGATGCGGCCTATAGCTTCTGCGCCGATCTCGGCATCGAAATGAAGCTCTCGGCGCTTGGTGTGCCGGACAGCGATCTCGACGCCATGGCGGACGATGCCTTCGCCATTCGCCGCCTTCTCGACAACAACCCGCGCGATCTCGCGCGCGCCGACATACGTTCGATATACGAAGCCGCCTACTAGGTGCGTTTGACCCAACAAGGAATGTGACTGATGGACAGAAATGCAAAGGTCGCGGTGACGCTGGGTGATCCCGCTGGTGTCGGCCCAGAGGTGATCGTCAAGGCGCTGGCAACGTTGCCTGAGATCGAGCGCCGCGATTTCGTCATCGTCGGCAACACCGAAGCGCTTGAACGCGCCAATCGCTCGGCCGAGACGGGCCTGCACTTCGCGCCCGCCGGTTCCGCTGGTGAAGGCAAGATCGCTGTCGACGAGGTAGACCTTGGCGCTGCCCTGCCGGAAATCGGCAAGGTCAGCCCGGTCGCCGGCGACGCCTCGGTTCGCTATATCACCCGTGCCGTCGAGCTTGCGATGTCCGGCGAGGCCGATGTCATCGTGACCGCGCCGATCAACAAGGAGGCGATGAACCTCGCCGGGCATCATTTCGACGGCCATACCGGGCTTCTGGCGCACCTGACCGGCTCGAAGAGCTCGTTCATGCTGCTCGCGTCCGAGCGTCTCAACACCATTCACGTCTCCACGCACATCTCGCTGAAGGGCGCGATCGAGCGGGCGCGCACGGAGCGCGTGCTGGCGACCATCGAAGCCGGGCACAAGCATTTCCTGCGGCTCGGCAAGAAGGCGCGTATCGCCGTTGCCGGTCTCAACCCGCATTGCGGCGAGAACGGCCTGTTCGGCACCGAGGACACGGAATTCCTGGCGCCCGCCGTCGAACTGGCGCAGGCCAAGGGCATCGACGTCGTCGGGCCGATTTCGGCCGATACCGTCTTCGCCCGCGCCTATAACGGCGCCTTCGATCTGGTGATCGCGCAATATCATGATCAAGGGCATATCCCGATCAAGCTCGTGGCGTTCGAGACGGCCGTCAACGTATCGCTCGGCCTGCCGATCGACCGCGTCTCCGTCGACCACGGCACGGCCTTCGATATCGCCGGCACTGGCAAGGCCAATCACGTCAACATGCTCTCGGCGATTGCCTATGCACGACTGATGGCCCGCTCGCCGCGTCGTCAGGCGGCCTGATCCGAACGGAGATCTGAAACGTTCTGGCGCCATCGCGCCGGGGCCTGCCATTCTCTCGGGAGGAGATGCGCAATGGACAAGACGGTTATCGTGCTCGGCGGCCAGCTGGCGCCGGAGGGATTTTCTTTGCTGGTCGAAGCCGGCGCCACGGTTGTGACGACGGAGCCCTATATCGACCGACAGGCCGTGATCGACATCATGAAGGCCCACCGGCCGGATGCTGTGATCATCCGCCTGCTGACCGACAAGCTGGGGCCCGCGGAGATGAAGGCCGGCGGACGGCTCAAGCATATCGCCAAGCATGGGGTCGGGACCAACGATATCGACGTTGCGGTCGCCACCGAGCTCGGTATTCCCGTATCTATGACGACAGGCAGCAACGGCCACTCGGTCGCCGAACACGCGCTTGCGATGATCATGGCGCTCGCCAAGGATCTGCCGCGACAGGATGCTCTGATCCGTGACGGCGTCTGGGACAAGAACCAGTATCAGGGCCGCGAGCTGCGCGGCCAAACGCTCGGCATCGTCGGCTTCGGCTTTATCGGTCAGACGCTCGCGAAGATGGCCGGCGCGATCGGCATGGAGATTATCGCCTTCGATCCACATACGCCGGACAGCGCCTTCAACTCAGGTATCCGCCGCGAGACTGATCTGGATACGCTGCTTTCGTCGTCGGATATTGTCAGCCTGCACTGTCCACTGACGCCGGAAACGAACAAGCTCATCGATGCGCGCCGGATCGGGTTGATGAAACGCGGTTCTATGCTGATCAACACCGCACGTGGCGAAGTTGTCGATGAAGCAGCACTTACTCGCGCGCTGCAGGACGGCCATCTCGCCGGCGCCGGCCTCGACAGCTTCGAGCGCGAGCCGCCCGGCGTCGACAATCCGCTGTTCCAGCTGCCAAACACGCTTGTCTCGCCGCATGTGGCGGGCGTGACTGTCGATGCCAAGCGCGCGGTGTCGGTGATGGCAGCAAGGAATGTTCTGGATGCGCTTGATGGAAAAGCGCTCAAGCCACGCTTTCTCGCGCGCTGAGCACATCGCAGCTTCAACAACGACGGAGAGACTGGTGAGCGACACCAACGATATCCGCTACGCGCCGGACGCCCTGCGCAGCTTTGCCAAGGACCTGTACGCGGCCGCTGGCCTTGAGGACGACAAAGCCGAGGCCGTGTCCCGCTATCTCGTCGAGGCGGATTTGATGGGGCATACGACCCATGGCCTGGCGCTCGCCGGCTGGTATCTGCAAAGTATCGTCGACGGCGTGATGATGCGCGAGGGCAACCCCGAGGTCATATCGGACCGCGGGCCCGCGGTCGCCTGGAGCGGAAAGCGCCTGCCCGGCGCGTGGCTGACGTCGGAGGCAGTCAAGCTCGCCTGCGATCGAGCGGAAACCTACGGCACTGCGACGATCACCATCGCCAACAGCCACCATATCGGCTGCCTCGCCGCCTATTTGTCGATCGCGACCGACCGGGGCTACATGGTGAGCATCGCAAGCTCGAGCCCGTCGGGCGCGCAGGTCGCTCCATTCGGCGGGCGGAAGGGCGTCTACACGCCGAACCCTGTGGCGCACGGCATCCCCACGTCGGGCGATCCGATCCTGATCGATATCAGCGCCTCGATCACCACGGTCAACATGGCGCAACGCCTGATCCGGGAAGGGCGCCAGTATGAGCACGAATGGCTGATGGACGTAGACGGAAACCCCAGCCGCGACCCTAAGGTCATCGAAAGCGGCGGGACGCTGCTACCGACCGGTGGGCTGGACCATGGCCAGAAGGGATACGGCATGGCGCTGCATGTCGAAGCCTTCACGCAGGCGCTTTCAGGCTATGGCCGCGCCGATGCGCCGAAGGGGACGAATGCCGCCGTGACGGTCCAGGTGTTCGATCCGGCCGCATTCGGCGGTCGCGAAGCATTCCTGCGCCAAACCGGCTGGCTCGTCGATGCCTGCCACGACAATCCGCCACGCCCCGGCGTCGAGCGCGTCCGCCTGCCCGGTGAAAACGGACTGGCACGCAAGCGTGACGCGCTGGATCACGGAGTCCGCCTGTTTCCCGGGATTATCGACTCGTTACGCGGGCATGCCGAGCGGCTGGGCGTTGCGATGCCGGCTGTGTTGCCTTGACGCTCATCGCCTGCGGGCGATGAGCCAGACGAGATAAGGCGCGCCGGCGAGCGCTGCGAATAGCCCCAAAGGCAGCTCGTAGGGGAAAGTCGCCGTGCGCGCGCCGAGGTCGGCGATGATCATCAACAGCGCCCCGATCGCCGATGACGCCAGAAGCTGATGCGCCGGCTTTATGAAGCCCGCGCGGTGAGCGATATGCGGTCCCATCAGCCCGACGAAGCTCAAGGGCCCGACCAGCAGCGACGCCGCGCCGGTCGCCAGCCCGGCCACGAAGATTATCGAGGTGCGTGCCGAGCGCACCGGCACGCCAAGCGCAACCGGCACCGCGTTGCCGAGCGGCAGGATCGTCAGCCAGCGCGTGAAGAAAAGCACGACCCCCGTGCAGACGACCGCCAGAAGCGCGAGCAAGATCGACGACGTCGGCGTTGCCGTGTTGGACGAACCGCCGAGCCAGGACAGGATCTGCCATGAGCGCTGATCGCCGATCGCAAGCAGCGCCGACAGAATAGCCGACGTCAGCGAACTGACGGCGATGCCAGCGAGCAGCAGCCGTTCGGGCGAGAGCTGGCGCCGGCTGGCAAAGGCGACGACGATGATCATGACGATCATGGAACCGATACCGGCGCCGGCGAAAAGCTCGGCGACGCCGGCCGCCGGCACGATGGTAATTGCCGCCGCGAAGCCGACACCGGCGCCGCCACTGACACCCAGAACCTCCGGGCTTGCCATCGGATTGCCGGTCAGGCGTTGCAGAATGGTGCCCGCGATTGCCAGCAGGCTGCCCGCAGCGGCCGAGGCCAGCAGTCGTGGCCAGCGCATGGGCAAAAGATCAGTGAAGTCCTGCGCCGAAAGCAGTGTGAACCCTGCGGGCGTCCGCGCCAGGAAAATCACCAAGAGAGCGACCGCCGGCAGGAGAGCGAGAAGCAGGATCAGCCATGTGCGCGGCGCCCTCGCCTCGGCCACATGCGCGCGCTCCTCATGCAACTCGACCGGCTTTACCTTCGGCAGCAGCCAGAGCAGCAGCGGGCCGCCGATCAGGGCCGTCATCGCGCCTGTCGGAAAGGTCTCGCTGGTGGTGGAGCCGAGGAATTGTACCAGGCCATCGCACAGCCAGAGCAACAGGCCACCCGCGATGGGCGATGCGAGGATGATGGCATGCGGCTTCCTGACGCGGAGGCCGCGCACCAGGGCTGGCCCGGCAAGGCCGACGAAGCTGACCAGGCCGACGCTCGCCGCGACACCGGCCGCCAGGCCCACCGCGATGACCGCGACGGCTACGCGTATGCCAACGAGCCCGACGCCGAGCGATTTCGCGCCGCTATCGCCGAGGCCGAACAGTGCCAGTGGTCGCAGCAGCAGAATGCTGGCGGCAAGGCCGGCGAGCAATTCCAGTACCAGCGTCGAGGCGACCGACCAATCCTGCTGGCCGAGCGCGCCGCCGTTCCATGTCACCAGCGACATGAGGTACTCGCCCTGCGAGAGCGTCATCGCGGCCGATAGCGCGCCGCAGGTGATGCCGACGAGCAAGCCGGAAACAACCATGGTGACCGGATCGAAGCTGCGGCGCCAGCCGAGCAGGAAGACAAGCGCCGTTGCGCCGGCGGCACCTGCAAGCGCGACCAGCGCGCGGTAGCCATCGAGGATCGCGGGAAAAAACAGCGTCGTCGCGACGATGGCGAGCTGGGCGCCGGCCGAAACGCCCAATGTCGAAGGGTCGGCGATCGGGTTTCTGAGCAGACGCTGCAGCAAAGCGCCAGAGAGGCCGAGGGCGGCGCCGGCCAATATGGCGACAGCGGCTCTTGGAAAGACACCGTAAGCGAGGATGATCTGCTCGGTGGTCATGCCGTCGGGTACAAGCGGCAGCGATGGCCATGCTGCAAGCGGTAGGAAGGCGAGCGCCTGCTGCAGGAAGAGCAGGACCGCAAGCGCTGTCGCGGCGGCGAAGAAGATCCAGGCTGTGCGCGATGTCAAAGCGTCTCTCCGCCTTTGACGAGCGCTTCGCTCAAGAGCCGTGCGAAGCGAAGGCCCGCGGTGATGCCGCCATAGGGGTTGACGTTGCCGATGTTAACGACACGCCGATCTTTGATCGGCTTGAGCGATTTCCAGATCATGCTGTTACGCAAGCTGCTGCGCGCCTCGACGGGGATATCGGAGACGATGACGATACGCGCCTCGGGATTGGCGGCGAGGTTTTCCATGGGCACCGGTGCTGCGAAGGTGAAGCGCGATCGGTCCGTCCAGGCGTTCGGCAGGCCGAGCCGCTGCAGGATGTCTCCGAACATGCTGTCGGCGCCGAAGGCGCGGAAGTGACGGGAATCGCCGATATTGATGATGTAGGTCGGCCGCGCCGCGAAGGGAGCGAGCTGCTGGCGAAGGCCCGCAAGCAATGCGTCCTGATCGGCCAGCACTTTGGTCGCGGCATCCGTCTGGCCAAGCAGATCGCCCAGTTGCGAGACGGCGTTGAGCGCCTTGGCATAGGGCGGTTCGCCCTGGACGTAGAAAGGCAGCGAGTAGACGGGGGCTATCGCCTCCAGCGCCGGCTGATGCCTCACATAGAAGGGTGAGATCAGTATGAGTTCGGGCTTCAGCAGGTGCAGCAGCTCGAAGTTGGGCGAGCCGCGCAGGCCAAGATCGACGACGGAAGACGGGATCTCCGGTTCGACGGCGTCGCTGCGAAACTGAAGGAGCTCGGTCGCCGCGATCGGGGTGACGCCGAGCGCCATCAGGGTTTCGAGCATCGCCCAGTCGATCGCCGCGATGCGGCTTGGCGTTGCCGCCGCCTTAGCATCCCATGCAACGGCAAGGGCAGCGAGCAGGCCTAGAGCCTGCCGCCGCCCAATCAGAGCTGATTTATTGGAATTGTCTGAAATCATACGCCCACTTTATCTGCCGCCTACCAGTCAAAACTCAACCTGGCCATGACCGTGCGGCCATCACCATAGGTGCAGCCGAACGAGGAGCAGCTTGAGACATAATTCTTGTCCGCAATGTTCTTGAGGTTGAGCGACGCGGTAATGCCATCCTTCTTGTAGCGGATCGCAGCGTCCAGAAGCGCAACACCACCGAGATCGAATTTATTGGCCGTATCGCCATAGCGCTGTCCCACATATCTCACGCCACCGCCGATGCCGAAGCCATCGAGATCGCTTCCCTCCTGGAAGGTGTAATCGAGCCAAAGGCTTGCGGCGTTTGCCGGAACGTTGTCCAGGCGATTGCCATTGTCCGTTCGTCCCAGAATTTCCGTGTCCATGTACGTGTAGGCGGCGTGCAGGTCCAGCCCGTCGGTGAGACTTGCCACACCTTCGAGTTCGACGCCCCGCGCGTGTACTTCGCCGATCTGCGCGATTGTCGTTCCAAGGCCGCCTGGAAGGGACACTGTATTGGACACATTTTTCTGACGAAGGTCGAAAACAGCGGCGGAGAAGAAACCATTCCAGCCCTCGGGCTGATACTTGACACCGATCTCCACCTGCTTGCCTGTCGTCGGGTCCAGCAGCTGGCCCGTTGTCGGCACCGGAACCGGCTCGAAGGAGGTGGCGTAGCTGATATAGGGCGCGATGCCGTTATCGAAGACGTAGCCCAATCCGGCGCGGCCGGTCAGCTGGTGATCATCCTTGTCGAGCGGCCGCTCGACATTGGTTCTTCCATTCAAGGAGGTGCCGCTTGTGCTCGCCCAATCCTGCCTAAAGCCAAGCGTCGCGCGCCAATTGTTGTAGGCCATCTCGTCCTGGAGATAGATGCCAAGCTGCTGCAGATCGGAGACGACATGCGCGTCCGTCGTCTTGGACGTTAGCCTGATCGGACCACCATAGACGGGATTGAACGCATCAAGCGGCGTCGCGCTCCAGAATTGCGTGCTGGCATCGTTGGAGAAGTATCGGTAGTCGAGGCCAACAAGCAGCTTGTGATCGACATCCCCAGTATCGAACTCGGCGAGGAAGTTGTTGTCGATGTTGAAGGTGTTGAGGTTTTCGTCCTGGAAGGTCGCATTGCGATTGATCGTCCGGCCATCGGCCGCGAGACCTGAGGTGGCCATGCCGAGTGCCTGGTAATTCCAGTCGAAATTGGAATAGCGAACATTCTGGCGGAAGGTCCAGACGTCGTTCAGGCGATGTTCGAACTCGTAGCCAAGGTTCGTCAGCGTCCGCGAGGAACGGTCGAAGCTCTCATCGCCGACGAAGAAGTCGCGCGAGAGCCGATTGTTCGTCGCGTTGAGCGTCAGTTGGGCCGGCAGGCTGGATGGGGTACTCGGGTTGTCGTGCTGGACGCTGGTGAGGATCGTCAGCTTGGTGTCGTCATCGGGCTGCCATGTCAGCGCCGGGGCGATGAAGTAACGATCGTTATCGATATTGTCGGTCTGAGCGCCGGCCGCGCGCACCAGCCCCGTGACACGATAGGCGAAGTCAGAACCATCGCTGACCGGACCGCCGACGTCGAAGAACGAGCCGTAGGTGTCGTAGCTTCCGGCCTGCAGGCCGACCTCGCCGAAACGCTCGAACACCGGCCGCTTGCTGATCAGATTGATCATCCCGCCAGGATTGCCCTGGCCGTATATGACCGAAGCCGGGCCCCTTAGAACCTCGATGCGCTCGAGCTGGTAGGGATCGACGGGAGGCGCGCCGGCCGTGCGCATCATCCTCAAACCGTTCAGATATTGTGACTGGCGACCGTCGAAGCCTCGAATTCTGGGCGAATCGAAGCGCGGATCGGAGCCGTAGGGCGTGCCGGAAACACCAGGCGTATACTCGACCGCCTGCCCGACCGTTTCGGCGCCCTGGGCGCGAAGCTGATCGGTGGTGACAACGGAGATGGACTGCTGCGTCTCAAGCAATGACGTGCCCGTCTTGGTCGCCGTCGAACTGGTCTTCGCGACGAAGCCTTTTACCGGGGCCTTCGGATCTTCCGCACCCTTCGCCTGCACGGTGATCGGCGCAAGCGCGGTTGCGCTGTCGCCATCCTCGGCGCGCAACTGGCCCGGAGCCGATACCGATACTCCTACCACTGCCGTTGCTGCCAGCGCTTCCATGAAACTAAGGTGTCTTGCCACTCTATTGCCCAATCCAGTCACGATCCGAAAACTGGACTTGTTTAGTCACCTTATCCTATTTCATCCAATAAATGACAGGGGGTATTTTCATCATTCTTTCTTATGATATTTTCATGCGCTCATAGTTTATAATTATTCTGAAGCAGGACCACATGACGAACACGGACTCACGAAGGCCTGCCCGCAACCCTTCCTTCGAACTGCGCCACCTCAAATATTTCGTGGCGCTCGTCGAGGAGCGCAATTTCGAGCGCGCGGCAGCAAGGCTCGGCATCGCCCAGCCGGGCTTGAGCCAGCAGATCATGAGCCTCGAGGAGATTCTCGGAACATCGCTTCTCGATCGCACGAGACGGTCCGTCCATCTCACGCAATCCGGCCAGGTGCTCTACGACGAGGCAACCAAGATCCTCGCGCAGGCGGATGTCGCGATGGTGGCGGTCAACAGGGTCAGTCGCGGCGAGACCGGGCGCGTCTCGATCGGATATGTGGCGTCGGCCGCCTATTCCGGCGCGGTCGTGCAATCGATCAAGGCCTATAAGCGCGATCATCCCGGTGTCGAAATCGAACTGACGGAGATGGAACTGCGCAAGCAGCTCGCCCGCATCGTCGAGGGCCTGCTCGACTTCGCCTTCATTCGCGGCCCTGCCCCCATTCCGGAAGGCCTTGCCACCCATATCATCCGCCGCGAGCCCATCGTGCTGATGGTGCCGGATGGGCATCCGCTGACGCTGGAGCGCGGTGCCGCCAATCTCGCCGGTCTCGCTGGCGAGACATTCCTGACGCCGCAGCAACCGCGCGACGTCGGCTTCCACGGCACGACCTTTGCTGCCTGCAAGGAAGCGGGCTTCGAGCCGAACATCAATTCCACCTCCTGGGACTTCACGGGCATAGGCAGCATGGTTGCGATCGGCGCGGGCGTGGCGATCGTGCCGAAATCGCTCGAATGCGTCAGGCTGCCGGGTATCCGGTACGTGCCGCTGCCGCATGCCAACGTGACATCCGACCTCGTCGTCGCCTACAGAAAGACCGAAGCGTCTCCGGCTGTGCGGGCATTCATCGCTCACAGCAAACGCAACCTCTGACCCCCAAGATAGCAACCTCGCGCGAAACGCTCGGTTGATTTGAGCTTGAGACCGGTCGAGGCCCGTGCTTTCATCATCTCAGGCGGAAACCTGCGGGGGGAATTGCGACGTGACAGCTGATGCGGGAACGCTGCACCGCCCTCCCATTGGTAGCTTGCTGCAGCGAGAGTGGTTCCTTGCGATCAGCGCGCTCACCAGCCTCGCATTCCTGTTTCACGGTCCGGCGTTGTTCGCGCTGCTCGCCAATCCTATCTGGCTGACGCTCATCTTCATCTGGCTCTTCTCCGTCGTGCTTGGCTCGGCACTAGCAGTCGTGCGGCATGCCGACCACCTTGCCGAGCGCCTGGGCGAGCCCTACGGGACGCTGATACTGACCCTCGCGATCACCACGATCGAAGTCGTGGCGATCACCGCCGTGATGCAGCACGGCGAGAACAACCCGACGCTGGTGCGCGACACGCTGTTTGCCGTCGTCATGATCATCCTGAACGGGATGGTAGGGCTATCGCTGCTCCTCGGCGCTTGGCGGCGGCATGAGCAGAGACATAACCTGCAGGGCGCAAACGCCTATCTCGGCGTGATCGTACCCCTGGCAACGCTCAGCATGATCATGCCGAACTTTACCCATCCTAACGGCGGACCGGGCTATTCGACCGTCCAGCAGACAGTCCTGGCGTTCATCTCGGTCGGGCTCTACGGCGTGTTCCTGATGCTGCAGACAGGACGCCATCGGGGCTTTTTTATCGACGATACGGAAGAAGCCATGCCCGCGCGTCACCATGCCGATCACCAGGGGCCGCTCTGGTGGCCGATCGTGATGCTCGCTCTCTATATGTCGCTGGTGGTGTTCCTGGTGGAGCAACTGGCGCCGCCAATCGACTATTTCATCGAAACGCTACGCGCGCCGGCGGCCCTTGGCGGCGTGATCATGGCCGTTCTGGTGGCGACGCCCGAGGCGATCAGCGCGGTGCGCGCGTCGGTCGCCAATCACCTGCAGCGATCGGTGAACATCTTCCTTGGCTCGGTGCTCTCGACCATCGGCCTCACCGTCCCCGCCATGCTTGTAATCAGCCATCTCACGGGAAACCCCGTTATTCTCGGCCTCGATCACAGCAGCCCGATTATGCTGGTGCTGACGCTCGCCTTGAGCATCATCACCTTCTCGAGCGGCCGCACGCATCTGATGCAGGGAGCGGTGCACCTCGTTCTGTTCGTCGCCTACGTTCTTTTGATCTTCGAGACTTAGAGGCGATCAGCTTGCCCGATCACCCTTCGCGTCGAAGACGTGAACATGCTGCGCGGGGAAGCTGACATTGACATCAGGCCCTGCCGCCAGCGCCGCCCGATCGAGCGTGAAGATCTTGAACGGCAGACCGTGCAGCGAGAGGTGTAGGATGATGCCGAAGCCCGTCGGCTCGATCAGCTCGACGCTTGCCTTCATCCCCGTCTCTTCCGACGTCATGACGACATGTTCGGGACGAATGCCGAGCGTCACCTTGTCGCCGTCTGCAAGCTTGAGCGGTTTGGAGAGCGCGACAACGGTGCCGTCCTTCAGCTGCGCGCCGCCGTTTCTATAGGTCGCCTCGAGGAAATTCATGCCCGGCGAGCCAATGAAGCCCGCGACGAAGAGATTGGCGGGGCGATCATAGAGTTCGAGCGGGCTGCCCACCTGCTGCACCACCCCGCCATACATGGCGACAATCCGGTCCGCCAGCGTCATTGCCTCGATCTGGTCGTGGGTCACGTAGATCGAGGTCGCCTTCAGGTCGCCATGCAGTTTCTTGATTTCGGCCCGCATCTGCTCGCGCAGGCGGGCATCAAGGTTGGACAGCGGTTCATCGAACAGGAACGCCTTCGGCTGGCGTACGATCGCACGGCCCATGGCGACGCGCTGGCGCTGACCACCGGATAGCGCCTTGGGGCGGCGTTCGAGCAGCGGGTCGAGCCCAAGCTTCGACGCCGCCGCGCCGACGACGCTGGCGATCTTGTCTTTGGCCGTCTTCCTGAGCTTCAGACTGTAGCTCATGTTTCCGGCGACGTTCATGTGCGGATAGAGGGCATAGGACTGGAACACCATGGCGATGTCTCGATCCTTCGGGTGCAGCTCGTTGACCCGGTTTCCGGCAATCCGGATCTCGCCCGAGGTCACGTCCTCGAGGCCGGCGATCATCCTAAGCAATGTGGACTTGCCGCAGCCGGACGGGCCGACGAGCACGACGAACTCGCCATCCTCAATCTTCAACTCGACGTCCTGCAGGACGTGGACATGGCCAAAGGATTTCTTGACGTTCTGGATATCGATCGATGCCATGTGATTAACCCTTGACCGCGCCGGCCGTCAGGCCCTGGACGAGGTAACGCTGGATGAGAAGGAAGAAGAGACCGGCCGGGATGAGCGCGAGAACACCCGCTGCCATCATCTGTCCGAAATCGACCGAGAATTTGCCCACGAAGGTCAGCAGCCCGACCGGGAAGGTCGCGGCGTCGTTGCCGTTGATCAGCATCAGCGCGAAGAGCAACTCGCTCCAGGCCGCGGTGAAGACGAAGCCGAGCGTGGCTGCGATCCCCGGCAATGTCAGCGGCAGGATGATCTGGCGAAACGCGGTGAATTGCGTCGCGCCGTCGATCATCGCCGCTTCCTCGAGATCCTTCGGAATGCCGTCGAAGAAAGACTGCATCAGGAAGGTGGCAAAGGGCACGTTGAAGGCGGTGTAGACGACGACGAGGCCGGTCAAGCTGTTGGTCAGATGCAGCGGCGTCAGGATCTTGAAGATCGGCGCGACCAGCATGACCAGCGGGAACATCTGCGTCAGCAGCATCAGCGCCACGATCCAGTATTTCGCCCGGAAATTGAAGCGCGAGAGCGCATAGCCCGAAAGCGAGGCGCAGATGGTGACGACGACGGCGGTCGAGGCAGATACGATCAGGCTGTTCTTGAAGAATGTCGGAAAAGCGCTGTGCTGGAGAACGAAGCTGTAATGCTCCCAGGTCGTGCGCGACGGCCACATCCGGACACCTTCGGAATAGAGAAGGTCGTTGGGCGTCACTGAGACCTTGAGCAGCCAGAACAGCGGAAACAGCGCGAAAACGATGTAGCACAGGATCGCCAGACGGTGCGCGATGGTGGGGATGATGGATCGTCTCATGGCTCAATCCTTGTTCAGCAGGGTCTGCCGCAGCAGGATGATCAGCATGGAATAGGCGAGCAGCAGCACCAGCAGCACAAGCGCGATCGCCGAGGCGTATCCGAAATCGAGCCTCTTGAACGCCTGGGTGAAGATATAGCTGGCAACGATCTGCGTACGGTCGGCCGGGCCACCGCCGGTCATGACGACGATGAGATCGGCGAAGTTCGACACCCATACGGTGCGCAGAAGCACGGTGATCGCGATCGTCGGCGCGAGAAACGGCAGCGTGATCGAGCGGAAGCGCTGGAACCATGTGGCGCCGTCGATCGAGGCCGCTTCGTAGAGGTCGCGCGGGATTGCCTGAAGGGCAGCGAGCAGCGTGATGGCGAAGAAGGGAATACCCCACCAGACATTGGCGATGATCGGTCCCCACATGGCATATTGCGGGTCGGACAGGATGTTGCGCGGTTCGCTCATCAGGCCGAGCGCGTAGAGCCAGTGCGGGATTGGCCCGATGACGGGATTGAACAGCCAGGCCCAGTTGAGGCCGGCGAGAAACGACGGGACGGCCCAAGGCAGGAACACCAACGCCTGAACGAGGCCCCTGCCCCAGAACGGCTTGTCGAGCAGAAGCGCGAGGATGAGCCCGAAGATGAACTGCAGCACGACCGACGCGCCGGTCCACCAGAGCGTGTTCTTCAGCGCGCCATAGAAGGCGGCGTCCTTGGAGAGGTCGCGAAAATGCTCCAGCCCGACAAAGCCGCCGGAAAAGGGGTTGAGAAGCTGGATATCGCGGAACGCATAGGACACGCCGATCACCAGCGGCACCAGCATCACGGCGATGATGAGGACGAGCGATGGGGCGCTGTAGAGATAAGGTTCCGAGGCATCGGCGACGCGCTTCAGCCACGACCTTCGGTCACGGCGACTGTCGAGCGTATCGGCGGTCATGGTCATCTTGGGCGGCTTTCATGGTTCGACTATACGATCCCAATGGGGACTAGGCCCCCTCATCCGCCTGCCGGCAACTTCTCCCCGTTGGGGAGAAGGGATTTGCCGCGACGTCTCCGTTCCCTTCTCCCTTTGGGGGAGAAGGTGGCCCCGTAGGGTCGGATGAGGGGGCTGCTTGCTCTGAGCCCGCTTACTTCTTCGCGAGGTACTTCTGCTGAGCCTTGGTCAGATAGTCCGCCCACTGGTCAGCCAGTTCCTTCGGCGTGATATCGCCGAGAAGCGCCTGCTGCGTTGTCTTGATGGCGAGCGAATCCTTGAAGAAGGCGAATTCCTCGAGGTAGGTCGGCATCACGGTCGGAACGATGTTCTTGTCAGCCAGTTCGTCAAACCAGCCCTTGAACTGCTCGCTGGCGTAGAAGGGATCCTTCTCGGCGGAGGTGTGAACCGGCAACGCGCCGGTGCGCTTGTTCCACTCGATATTGCCTTCAGGCGATTCAAGCGTTTCGATCAGCTTCCAGGACAGATCCTTGTTCTGGCTGGTGGTGAACATCGACCAGCCGGCGAAGCCGATCGTTGTAAAGCCCTTGCCGCTCGGGCCGACAGGCATCTTGGTGACGCCGAAGTCTTCCGGCTTCATGCGCTGGGCAACCGCGATCAGAGCATCCGGATCCTGGTCGAGCATCGCGCAGGTGCCGGAATAGAAGCCGGCGACGGTCTCGTTGAAACCCCAGTTGACGCTGTCCTTCGGTGCCAAGCCCTTCTTGTAGAGATCGACGACCCATTCGAGACCCTTGGTCCAGCCTTCGCTGTTCATGGTCGAGGTGCCGTCGTCGTTGAAGAACTTGTTGGAGCCGGCCATGGTGGCGCCGAACATCACCCAGCCGTTCAGGCCGCCCGGTCCGCCGCGCAAGCAGTAGCCGGACTTGCCGGGGAGCTTGGAGACTTTTTCGGAGGCGGCGACGAATTCGTCCATCGTCTTCGGCGGCTCGGAAACGCCGGCTTCCTTGAAGAGGTTCTTGTTGTAGAAGAGCGCGCGCAGATAGAAGCCGTAGGGCAGCATGTAGGCGGTGTTCTTGACGTCGCGGCCGAGTTCCAGCGCGCGCGGCGTCAGGCCCTTGGTGTATTCCCACTTTTCGAGGTAGGGCTCGAGGCTCTCAAGCATGCCGTTATTGGCATAGAGCGAGAGCCAGGTATCCGGCATTTCCATGACGTCAGGGGTGTCGCCCGCCGATACCATGGTCGCGAACTTCTGGAACGCTTCGTTCCAGGGCAGCGAAATGATATCGACCTTGGTGCCGGGATTGGCGGCTTCGAATTTGCCGACAAGCGATTTCAGGGTTTCGGTGCGCTCGGGGCTGGTGATCACCTCGACGAGCTTCAGCGTCGTGTCGGCCATCGCCGTACCCGCCATCATCGTGGCCAGCAGCGTTGCGGTTATCAGTCTTTTCATGCTCAGTTCCCCCTTCCAGGTTTTTCCTCTGTTTCTGGACTTTTACGAAGCGACGGAAAGCGCCTCCTCGATGTCTCTCCACAACGCCTCGGTTCCTTCGAGGCCGACATGGAGGCGTACGGACCGCGCATGGATCCCGAAGGTATGCGCGGAATTGGGCTGTGCCTTCTGCTGAAGGACGACCTCGCCTGGTACGATCAGGCTTTCATGCCCACCCCAGCTCACTCCCAGTTTGAAGAGCTTGAGGTGATCGGCGAAGGCGCGGATATCGACGCCTTCGCGGAATATGAACGAGAACAGACCCGATGTGCCGTTGAGGCCGGCCGGCAGGCGGTTGGCAAGGCCCGGATGGCAGACCGTCTCGACGACATCGAGATCCTGCAGGCGCTTGGCGATCGTCATGCCGGCCGCCTCGTGCGCCTTCATGCGGATCGGCAAGGTGCGCATGCCGCGGATCAACAACCAGGCATCGAAGGGCGACAGCTTGCCGCCGAGATAGGGATAGGATTCCGCCTTGACGCGGGCGACCATCTCCTTCGATCCGGCCACGACGCCGGCGACGACATCGCTGTGGCCGCCGAGATATTTGGACGCCGAGTGAATGACAAGATCGACGCCAAGCGTGATTGGCCGCTGGAACACTGGGCTCGCCCAGCTGTTGTCGATCATCGAGATCACACCATGCTGCTTCGCCAGAGCGGCGAGAGCGCCGACGTCATGCGCTTCCATCACCCAGCTCGTCGGGCTTTCCATGTAGAACAGCTTGGCGCCGGGCAGCGCCTTGGCGACGGCCTCCTCGTCACGACCGTCGACATAGGTCACCTCGACCTTCATGCGCTTCAGGACCGTGCCGAACAGCCGGAAGGCATCGGGATAGACATGCTTGACGGCGACGATGCGGTCGCCCGGCTCGACGAAGGCGAGCACCGCCGACGAGATCGCCGCCATGCCGCTGGCAAACCCCAGCGCGTCTTCCGCACCCTCGAGCTTCGCCAGCATCTCCTCGAACATGCGCACAGTCGGATTGAGGCCACGGGTGTAGATCGGGCGCACCTTCTCTCCGCGATAGGAGGCGATCATGTCGTCGTAATCGGAGAAGGTGAATAGCGACGTCTGGAAGATCGGCGGCACCACCGCTTCGGCGAAGTTTCCTTCGTCGTGCGCGGTGATGAGGGATGCGAATTCGAACGGGTCTGAACCGTTGCTCATTGGGACATTTCCTTGATGTCTTCCTCGACGACAGCGAGGATTTTCAGTGTCTCTTCGCGCGCCGCCTCGGGATCGCGCGCGGCGATCGCGTTGAAGAGCGTGCGGTGAAAGGGAAAGGAACGGCGGGCGAAGTCCTGCCGCTCGAAAGGG
The DNA here is from genome assembly GCF_044772225.1 of Rhizobium sp. NPDC090275. NCBI lineage: Bacteria > Pseudomonadati > Pseudomonadota > Alphaproteobacteria > Hyphomicrobiales > Rhizobiaceae > Rhizobium > Rhizobium sp. NPDC090275. Next base: position 41,120 of record NZ_JBIVYL010000017.1, read on the forward strand.
TGCTGCCAGAACTGCCAGAAGGTCTCGCGCATCTGCTCGAGAAGCTGGCGAAACAGCGGGTTATGGCTGGCGTCATAGATGGCGAGGTGGAAAGCTAGGTCCTCCGGACCCGAGGTCCCCTTCTCGAGATGGACGCGCTCCATCTCGTTGAGCTTCTCTTCTATGACGACAAGGTCCTGAGCGGTGCGCTTCTTCGCGGCCACCATGCCTGCCTCGCACTCGATGCCACGGCGCACTTCCAGCGTCTGCAGCAGGGCGTTGCGCAGGTCCGTCGCATGCAGCGACAGCGGCATGTGAATGGTCGCCTTGGAGATCGGCTTCAGCAGATAGGTCCCGCTGCCCTTGCGCGTCTCGATCACACCGAGCGCCTGGAAGTGCCGGATCGCCTCGCGAATGGTCGAACGACCGACCCTGAGGTCCGCCATCAGCTCGCGCTCAGCCGGCAAACGGTCACCAGCCTGCAGGCGCGCATCTTCCACATAGTCCGCCAACGCATCCGTTACCTGACGCGCGCGATCCATCGCTGGAAGCGGCCGGATTACCGGCCTATCGCTGTTTGGTGCCTTCATGGTTCCCCAATATTTTTTATAGGCAGCCGACCTTTAAATTGGTCTGACATCTTAGCATTTCACATAGATTAGTGACTCGTCAAGATGCCGTGACTGGCCGAGTCAAAATCTTGACTTGGCGAGCCGACCGACGCTCATCGAAACATTGAAATTGTCTTTCCGAACCACGATCTAGATGGCATCAGGAGGCCTCCAATGACGTCAATCATCATCGTTCTCTGCGCCGCTTTGTGCGCGTTTTCCATCGCGCGATACTTCGCGGCAAGAACGCGCCTCCTTGAGAAGAAGATCGATGAGGCCATCGCCCGCAAGCTGCGCGCCTCTCCCGTCTTGGCCGAAATGCAGGAGATCCGGGAAACAAACGCCGTCATGCGCAATCTGCTGATCGATATGGTCGAAAACGAAGCCTCGGCCGCGCCGACCGATATTCAGACAGCCGATCAGGAACGCGCCTACAAGCTTCGCCATCAGAGACGGCGTGAGATTTTCGGCGAGGCGGTCTTCGTTCTTCAGCGCACCGAAGGTGCTCGCGCTCGAAATTCTCAGAAGACGGTAGGCTGAACGACTTGGCTGCCGAGTAAACCATTCCGTACAACGAATAGTGAATTCGGTGGCATTGCAATTGTTAGTGTACCACCTAAATTGTGTCGGAAAGTGGACACATTTGGAGAAGCGCACATGTCACGATCCTACGGCAATATCGAGGATTCAAACGTTCCCACACCATTGACGATCGACCTTGGCGAAGCCGTGCGCTCCGCAAGGACCGTGGCTGGCTACAGCATTGAACAGGTGGCCGTGACCTGTGGGCTGACCGAGATGGAAATTGCCAAGGTCGAAGCCGGGCATGAGGGAGATCGGCGGCTTGTCACGCGGATCGCCAAGGCCCTCGGGACAACCGCGACCGCACTGTTTCCGTCCGTCGCCGCCTAACTCTGCATATCGAATATCGGTTCAAGCACTGCCCCGACATTCAACGGCCGGAGCGGGGACTGTTGCGCTGGGCGATTGACCGACCCACTCACAGATTCAGTCTTGTCATCTACCCCTAGAACGCAAAACGCCCCTCAATGGATCTCATTGAGGGGCGTTTCTGTCAGATCAGAGCCTTAGTAGTGGACGGACCGGCTATCGATCGGCGTCGTCTTCGGCGGAGCGAACTTCGTCAGGTTGATACCCTCGACGGCGACGCGATATTCCTCGATGCTCGGCGTACGGCCAAGGATCGCCGAGAGAACGACCAGCGGCGTGGAGGCGAGCAGCGACTCGCCCTTCTTTTCCGCGGTGTCTTCAACGACTCGACCCTGGAACAAGCGGGTCGAGGTGGCGAGAACGGTGTCACCCTTCTCGGCCTTTTCCTGGTTGCCCATGCACAGGTTGCAGCCCGGACGCTCGAGATAGAGGATGTTCTCGTACTCGGTGCGGTTCGCGGTCTTTGGCTTCACGTCATCGAATTCGAAGCCCGAATACTTCTGGAGGATTTCCCAGTCGCCTTCGGCTTTCAGCTCGTCGATGATATTGTAGGTCGGTGCGGCGACGACGAGCGGCGCCTTGAACTCGACCTTGCCCTCGTTCTTCTCGATGTTCTTCAGCATCTGAGCGACGATCTTCATGTCGCCCTTGTGCACCATGCAGGAACCGACGAAGCCGAGGTCCACCTTCTTGGTGCCGCCATAGTAGGAGACCGGGCGGATCGTGTCGTGGGTGTAGCGGCGCGAGACATCGGCGTTGTTGACGTCTGGGTCGGCGATCATCGGCTCGTCGATCAGGTCGAGATCGACGACGACTTCGGCGAAATACTTCGCGCTATCGTCAGGCGTCAGCGCCGGCTTTTCGCCCGAGCGGATTTCGGCGATGCGGCGATCGGCCTTGGCGATCAGACCCTTCAGTGTCTGCGCCTCGTTGTCCATGCCCTTGTCGATCATGATCTGCATGCGCGACTTGGCGATCTCCAAGCTCTCGATCAGCGTCTCGTCTTCGGAGATGCAGATGGAGGCCTTGGCCTTCATCTCGGCCGTCCAGTCGGTGAAGGTGAAGGCCTGGTCGGCGAGCAGCGTGCCGATATGGACCTCGATGATGCGGCCCTGGAAGACGTTGTCGCCATGCTGCTTGAGCATCTGCGCCTGGGTGGCGTGCACGACGTCGCGGAAGTCCATGTAGGGCTGCATCGTGCCCTTGAAGGTGACCTTGACCGACTGCGGGATCGGCATGGTGGCTTCGCCGGTGGCGAGCGCCAGCGCGACAGTGCCGGAGTCAGCGCCGAAGGCGACGCCCTTCGACATGCGGGTATGGCTGTCGCCGCCGATGATGATGTCCCAATCGTCCACGGTGATGTCGTTCAGCACCTTGTGGATGACGTCGGTCATCGCGTGGTAGCTGCCCTTCGGATCGCGAGCGGTGATGACGCCGAAATTGTTCATGAAGGACATGAGCTTCGGAATGTTGGCCTGGGCCTTCTTGTCCCAGACGGATGCCGTGTGGCAGCCCGACTGATAAGCGCCGTCGACCAGCGGCGAGATGACGGTAGCCGCCATCGCTTCCAATTCCTGCGCGGTCATCAGGCCGGTCGTGTCCTGGGAGCCGACGATGTTGACCTTGACGCGAACATCGGAGCCGGCATGCAGCACCTTGCCGGGTGTTACGCCAACAGCGTTGCGGTTGAAAATCTTCTCGACCGCGGTCAGACCCTGGCCATCAATGGCGATTTCCTTGTTCGGTGCGAAAACCGGGGTGGCTTCGACGCCGAGCGTCTGGGCGGCGAAGGTTTGGAGCTTCTTGCCGAAGACGATGGCGTAGGACGAGCCGGCCTTCATGAACTCCATTTTCTGCGGCGTGAAGGAAGACGCGACATCGACCAGCTCGTTGCCGGCTTCGTCGCGCAGCTTCTTGTTCTTCGCGTCGATCTTCAGAACGGTACCGGTCTCGACCGAGAACTTCTGGTCAAGGATCGGGTTACCTTCGTTGTTGAGGATCGGCTTGCCGTTTTCGTCGAGCTTCTTCACCCAGTTCTTCAGGTTTAGGCCGATGCCGCCGGTGACGTCGACCGTGGTCGCGAAGATCGGCGAGATGCCGTTGGTGCCGGCAACGACTGGGGCGAAGTTGACGAAGGGAACGTAGGGGCTTGCCTGCTTGCCGGTCCACAGCGCCACATTGTTGACGCCGGACATGCGCGAGGAGCCGACGCCCATCGTGCCCTTTTCGGCGATCATCATGACGCGCTTGTCCGGGTGCTGCTGCTGCAGGGCGACGATCTCGGCCTGCGCCTCAGGCGTGATCATGCACTGGCCGTGCAGCTGGCGGTCGGAGCGCGAGTGCGCCTGGTTGCCGGGCGACAAGAGGTCAGTCGAGATGTCGCCTTCGGCGGCGATGAAGGTCACGACCTTGATCTCGTCCTCGACATCGGGAAGCTTGGTGAAGAATTCGGCCTTGGCGTAGCTCTCGAGAACGTCCTTGGCGACGGCATTGCCGGCCTTGTAGGCATCGCGCAGGCGGAACATGTCGGCGTCGTAGAGGAAAACCTGCGTCTTCAGCACGTCGCCGGCCTGACAGGCAATTTCGGCGTCATTGCCGAGCGCTACGTCGAGCAGCACTTCGACCGAGGGGCCGCCCTTCATGTGCGACAGCAGCTCGAGGGCGAACTTCGGGGAGATCTCAGGGGCGATGGTCTCGCCGAGGATGATCTTCTTGAGGAAGGCGGCCTTGACGCCGGCGGCGCTCGTCGTGCCCGGCAGCGTGTTGTAGATGAAGAATTTCAAAGCATCGGCGCGGTATTCGCTGCCGGCATCCTCGATCAGGGCAATGATTTCGCCGGTCAGTGCGCCGTCATCGATCGGCTTGGGGGCGAGCCCTTGAGTTTCTCTGCTTTTGATCTCGGCCAGGTATTCCAGGTAAAGGTTCATCGCAATCCCAACGTCATGGTGTGTGGGGCGCTGACGCGCAGCGCCACCGAACGGCAGTGTTCATCAACCGAGGTCTTTACAGCTTTCATGCGCGTCAACCAAGGCCATCCGTGCAGATACCGCACTTCAGCAAAAAAAATATTACTTTAGATCGGCCAACGGCGATTTTCGGCGGCAGACGCGCTCGCGTTCTAGCCTGTGCTCCGTCACCGCATCGCAAGCCAATGCGCGTTTGACCAACATCAAGAACTATAACTTTTCATAGGGTTGGAGCCCAGTCGTTAACCATCTTTTCAACACTGTGAACGATTGTGGCAGGGTAACTTCAACCGGGTGAACATGATGTCCACTATTCCATCACAGCATGGCCAGCCGCCCCTTATGGCGGAAAATGCGCTGTTGCCGCCACGGCTTCGTTCCGCCGGCTTCCACATTGGCTTCCAATCCATTCATCCGTCGCCCCTCGCGCGACTGCCCGCCGTATCGGGCTAGTCGTTCAATTTCGTGCTTAAACTCCGGGGACGACGGACCGCGCGATATCGTGGACGGCGCTTCCCGCCTATTTCATTGGGAAAATCATATGCAGGAAGACAATCAGAACCCGCAGGGCATTGCTGCTCTGGCGGAGCAACTCGCGGTTCTCGGAAACGCCAACCGTCTCGCGATCCTGACCAACCTCGCCGAGGGCGAAATCCAGGTCAACGTGCTTGCCAAGAAACTCGGCCTCGGCCAATCGGCGCTCTCGCAGCACCTCGCCATCCTGCGGGCCTGCGAATTCGTCTCGACGCGGCGCGCCTCACAATCCGTATTCTACTCGCTACAGCCGCGCTCGATCGCGGCGACGTTGGCAAATGTCCGCGACCTGCTGGTTGGCGCCCGCGATGGCGAGGCGGAACGCGCGATCGGGTAGCGTCCTTATACTGAAAGCGCTTGGTACCCACGAGGCTATACTCAGTGCGTGGCGGTGCGGGCTAAAAATTGACCATTTGGTCAGAAAATAGCCGAGGCCGCGCGCAACACCAAAAGGATGGGAAGATCTTTCCATTTAAATCAATGTGATAGCATCTGGCACGACTCTTGCGAACGAGTTTCCGTATCGTTTGTTTCAAGAGGGGCATCCAGTGACCAAAGCAAAAGATAAGGGCGACAACACACTTCTCTCATCGCTTCCGGAGCTATCCAGACGCAAGCTGCTCGGCGGCGTCGTCGCGGCCGGCGCCAGCACCGTTTTTGGAAATTTCACGATCTTCTCGCGCCAGGCGCATGCCGCGGAGCCGCTTCGCGTCCTCTGCTGGCCGGGCTACGAGGAAAAGGACGTCATCGCCGAATTCGAGGATCTGCACAAGACGAAGGTCGAGTTCAAGATCTACATCGGCGGCGAGCAGATGCTCCAGTTCTTTTCGCAGACCGCCCCCGGCACGTTCGACGCCATTATCTCGGATGCCGAATACGTGCAGAAGCTGAAAGCGCAGAAAGCGATTGAAGCCTACTCCACCAAGGGCTTCGACGAACTCGCCAACTACCATCCGAAATTCCGTGACTTTGCTCCGACCAAGGGGGAAACCGAAGGCACGGTCTACGGCATCCCCACACGCTTCTCCTTCTACGGCATCTCGTACAATACCGAGGAGATGTCAGCCGAGGAAGCCGCGGACTGGTCTTCGCTCCTCAATCCGAAATACGAGGGCAAGATCGGCATGTTCGACTGGTATCTGCCGAACCTCGGCAATGCCAGCCTGGCGATCAATCCCGGCAACCAGACGCCGTATACCATCGATGACGCGCAGCTCGCTCAGGTCAAGGAGTTCCTGATGAAGCTCCGGCCGCAGATCGGTATGTTCGGCTCCTCCAACCAGCCAATCGCGCAGGCGATGCTTGCCGGCGATGTCGTCGCCTCGCCCACGGGCGACCTCGACATCGACCTGAAGCTTGCCGGCTACGACAACTTCGCCTCGACCATCCCGAAACAGGGTGGCATCCGCTGGCAGGAAGTGGCGACAGTCTGCTCGGCGAGCAAGAACAAGGATCTCGCCATGGAGTGGGTCAAGTACATGACCTCACCGAAGGTCCAGTCCAAGCTCGTCTATACCAAGGCGTTCAAGGCGCGCGGTCCGAACATGAAGATCGTCGATTATTGGGACGACGACCAGAAGAAGCTGCTCTCCTACGTTCCCGACCCGGAAAACCCCGGCAAGATGCTCGTCGAGACGCTAATCGATCGCTCGATGCCGCGCGGTCTCCCGTCCAACCAGCCGGAGCAGGCCTGGATCGACATCTTCAACGAGTTCAAGACGGCCTGATTGCCGCCTGCTGATGAAACGCGCGCCGCCCGGCATCGATCGGGCGTCGCCTACCCGTATGCATTCAGGAACATCCATGACCGCGACCACCGCTCCAGATCTCGAACTGCTTTCGGTCACCAAGCGCTTTGACAGCTTCACCGCCGTCGACGGTGTCAACCTCAAGGTGGGGCGTGGTGAGTTCATCGCCATCATGGGACCATCGGGATGCGGCAAGACCACCCTTCTGCGCATCCTGGCAGGGCTGGAGACAGTGACCTCAGGCCAGCTGCATATCCGCGGCAAGGATGTGTCCGACGTGCCTGTCAATCTGCGTTCGACGCGGCTGGTCTGGCAGAACTACGCATTGTTTCCGCATCTCGATGTCGCCGGCAACATCGCCTTCGGGCTGACGCTGCGGGCGCATGACAAGGCGATCGTGGCCGGCAAGGTCAAGGCAATCGCCGAGCTCGTCGGCCTCTCCGATTTTCTCGGACGACGCATCGGCCAGCTCTCCGGCGGCCAGAAGCAGCGCGTGGCGCTTGCCCGAGCCCTCGTCACCGAACCCGAGATCCTGCTGCTCGACGAGCCGCTGTCGGCGCTCGATGCGCATTTGCGGATCCGCATGCAGGGCGAGTTGCGCCGCATCCAGCGGCAGCTCGGCATGTCCTTCATCTATGTCACGCACAATCAGATCGAGGCCTTCTCGATGGCCGACCGCGTCGTGGTGATGAACAAGGGGCGGATCGAACAGATCGACACTCCCGAGGAAATGTACGCACGCCCGAAGACCGAGTTCGTCGCACGCTTCGTCGGATCCAACAATCTCTTCCATGGCCGCGTGCACGCTATCGAACCGGGCTATGCCGTCATTCACTGCGCGCATGGTCAGGTCAACGTCGCGACGCAAATGCCACCCGCCATCGGCACGCCCGTTTTCGTCGTCGTCCAAGCCGACAAGATGACCAGTATTCCGACCGGCGCGCCACACGAAAACCGAGTCGATGCCACCTTGCGCGGCCGCGAATATGCCGGCTCGCACAATATCTACCTCATGGATCTGATCGACGGCACCGAGATCAAGCTCACATCACAAGCCAGCCTGCCGATCGAGATCAACGCTGCCGTTTCTGCCTACTTCGCCCCCGAGAACGCAACGCTGATCGAAGGAGGCGCATGATGGCGGCCGCGGAAGCGACGAGGCGACTGAAAACGCCGAACGACAGTCCTCTGAAATTCTGGTTTCTGGCACCGCTGGTGCTCTGGCTGGGCGCGCTCTTCCTGTTGCCTTTGCTGTTCTTGCTGTGGGTCGGCTTCTGGCGGGTCGAGAACTTCCAGGCGATCCCTGGCTTCTCACTCGACAATTATCGGGAAATCTTCGCGAGCTTTTTCAAGGGATCGCGTTATGGCCTGGCGCTCCTCCAATCCCTCTGGGTGGCGTGTACCACGGCCGTCTTCGCGGTTACCTTCTCCTACCTCATCGCGCTGGCGCTGGCCTTCGCCGTTCCCGCCCGCTGGCAGCGGCTTGCACTTCTGCTTGCCATCGCGCCCTTCTGGTCGAGTTACGTGCTGCGGCTCTATTCCTGGCAGACGATCCTGTCGCGCAACGGCGTCATCAACTCGGTGCTGAAGCAGCTCGGCCTGTCTGATCTGCGCATCGAGGTGATCTACACACAGATCGCCACACGCGTTGGCCTCATCCACTATCTCGCGCCGATCCTGGTCGTGATCCTCTATGTGAGTATCCTGGCGATCGACAAGGTCCTGATCGAAGCGGCACGGGAACTGGGCGCCACCCGTTGGCAGGCCTTCACCCGTGTCATCCTGCCGCTCAGTCGCTTCGGCTTGATGACGGCGGGCAGTTTCGCCGTGATCGTCGGCCTCGGCGACGCGCTGTCGGGCAACCTGCTCGGCGGTGGCGCCGGGCGCTCGATCATCGGCAAGCTGCCGACCTATGCCAGCATGATCATGTCCGATTACTCGAGTTCCACCAACCTGCCGAGAACATCGGCACTCGCCACCATCCTGATCGTGGTGATGATCGCCGCCCTTGTCATCGGCTTCGTTGCGGCTGAACGGGCACGCCGGAGGACAGCATGATGGCCCGCAATCCCTGGATTTTCCTCGGCCGTTTGTGGCTTGGACTTGCTTATGGCTTTATGTTCCTGCCGCTCGTGGTGCTGATCCTCTTCTCGTTTCAGAAGAACCGATTTCCTGGCTTTCCGCTGCAGGGCTGGACGACCAGCTGGTATGAGAAGCTTTTCTCGGACGGAACGCTGATCAGCGCGCTCGGGCACACGATGATTGTATCGCCCGCAGCTGCAACCGTCGCGACGATCATCGCCTTCTTCGCTGCATATGCGCTGAACCGCTTCCACTTCCGTGGCAAGACCGCTCTTCTGGGGCTGGTGACCCTGCCGATCCTGATCCCGCCGTTGATCCTCGGGGTCGGCTTCCTCGGGCTGCTTGCGCGCGTGCATCTATCTGGAACACTGTTTGCGGTCTTCCTCACCCATGTGGTGCTGATCACCGCACCTGCGCTCGCAATCATCCAGCTCCGCCTGGCGCAGATGCCAGGCTCGCTCGAGGAAGCCGCCTGGGATCTCGGCGCGACCGAGTGGCAGACTGTCTGCAAGGTGGTCCTGCCCTTCGCCCTTCCTGGCATCTTCGGCGCCTGGCTGCTGGCCTTCACCTTCTCGTTCGACGAATTCATCATCGCCTGGTTCGTGTCGGGCTTCCAGCCGACATTGCCGGTTGCGATCTACTCGGTGTTGGTCGCAGCGATCGATCCTTCGCTGAATGCCATCGGCACGATCGTCTTTGCGATCTCCTGCGCGGTCCTGATCGGCCTCGAGCTCGTGCTCCTCCCCTTCCTCGTGTGCAAACCCGGCGGCGACGCCTGAACGACATCGGACACGCACATGACCCTACTGATCCGAAACGCGTCGATCCTCGCGATGGACAAGGACAACGGCACGACGCCATTTACGGCCGACATGCTGATCGAAGACGGCAAGATCGCCGCCATAGGTGCAAACCTGCCACGGCCGGTCGAAGCGCGCGAGATCGACGGTCGCGGCAAGCTGCTGATGCCGGGGCTGGTCAACGCGCACCTTCACTCCTCGGAGACCTTCTTCAAGGGCAGATACCAGCACATGCCGCTGGAGATATGGATGCTTTACGCCTACCCGCTGCTGATGAAAGGCCCGATTTCACCGCGCCTGCTCTATCTCAGAAGCCTGCTGGTCGCGATGGAATCGCTGAAATCGGGCGTGACCACCATCGTCGACGACTTCTTCGACCCGCCCGGCTTCGATCTTGATCGGCTGCGGCTGGTGTTCGACGCCTACGACGACGCCGGAATCCGCGCCAACGTCTCCCATTGCGTGATCGACAAGCACGTCTTCGACACCATGCCCTATCTGAGAGAGACAATTCCGGCCGCCATGCAGGCCGAGGTTGATGGACCATCGATCACGCCGGATGCCTATATGGATTACTGCCGCGCCGTCTTCGCCTCCCAGCATGGGCGCGCCGGCCGATTGGGCTTCATGATTTCGGCGTCGGCGCCGCAGCGCTGCTCGGTCGAAATGATGCAGGCCTGTACGTCGCTCGCAATCGAAAAGGCGGTGCCCTACCACACGCATATTCTCGAGACCAAGACGCAGGCCGTGACCGGCACCGAGTTCTACGGCAAGAGCCTGATCCGCTACATGCACGATCTCGGTCTGCTGACGGCCAACACGACGATCGCTCATTCGATCTGGGTGTCGGACGAAGACATGGCGCTGATGGGCGCCGCCGATTGCTCGATCGCCCACAATGCAATCTCCAACCTGAAACTAGGCTCCGGCATTGCCCCCATCCGCCGGCTGCTGGATGCCGGAGTCAACGTCGGCCTGGGTACGGACGGTCTCTGCAGCAACGATACCGCCCGCATATTTGACGTCATGCGCTTCGCGGCCCTGCTGCACGGCGTCGCCACCCCCGATACCGATCGCTGGGTCAGCGCCTCGGAAATCCTGCGCTCGGCAACAATATCGGGCGCGCGAACGGCGATGCTCGATGGCATCACCGGCTCGCTTGAAGTCGGCAAACGCGCCGATGTCATCATGATCGATCTCGGCGGATACGATTACATGCCGATGAACGCGCTCGACCATCACCTGGTCTACTGCGAGAACAGCGCAGGAATCCGCATGGTCATCGTCAACGGTGTCGTCACCGTCGAGGACGGTAAGCTTCTCACGGTCGACGAGGATGCAATCTTCGCGGAACTTCGCGAACTGCTGCCGGCCTACATGAAGGAACATGCCGAACTGGAGCGGCTGAACGCGCGGTTCGAGCCCTACATGCGCGAGATGTATCGCCGCGCAACCCTGCAGGATGTCGGTATGAACCGCTTCCAGGGCGACTTGCCGCTGTGGCCCGGTCAAAACAGCGCGGCGGGCAGGTAGCGAGATGATGTCTCCGGCCGAATTCATTCGCCGCAAGCGCAATGGCGAAGCCCTTGCCGCTTGCGATATCCGTCATTTCGTCGAGGGCATAGGCAACGCCACGGTCTCCGAAGGGCAGATCGCCGCCTTCGCCATGGCCGCTTTCCTGAACGGCATGTCGCCCGATGAAACCGCGGCGCTCACCCTTGCAATGCGCGATTCCGGCGACGTTATTGACTGGTCCGATACGCCGCTTGAAGCAGCGACAATCCTAGACAAGCACTCGAGCGGCGGCACCGGCGACGAGAAGGTCAGCCTTATCGTGGCTCCGTTGGTTGCAACCTGTGGTGTTCACATGCCGATGATCTCGGCCAGGGGCCTTGGCCACACCGGTGGAGAGGTCGATTTGATGGAAGCGATACCGGGCTGCGATATCGCGCCTCCGGCAGATGTTTTCAAACAGGCGGTCGAACAGGCTGGCTGTGCCATCATCGGCCCGACGGGAAGGCTCGCTCCGGCCGACGCCGCGATCTACTACGTCCGCGATGTCACCGCGACCGTTGAGTCCGTCCCGCTTATCACCTCGTCCATTCTCTCGAAGAAACTGGCTGCCGGGATTTCCGGGTTGGTCATGAGCGTGAATTTCGGATCGGGCGCCTTCATGCCCACCGTCGCTGATGCGAACCGCTTGTCATCAAGCCTGATCGCGGTTGCGAAGCAGGCCGGCCTGCCAATGGTCACGCTGGTGACCGATATGGACGAGGTCATGGGCGACGCCGTCGGCAGCCGACTGCAGGTTCTCGAAGCTATCCGCTTCCTTGACGGCAGCCACCGCGATCCCCGCATGCTCTCGCTCGTGATGGCGCTTTGCGCCGACATCCTGCTGATGGCCGGCATTTGCGGCGACGAGACAGAGGCGCTTGGACTGCTTCGGCAGCGGCTTGATGATGGTTCGGCACTCAAGCGCTTCGGCATGATGGTCGCTTCGCTTGGCGGTCCACCGGACCTCGTCGAAGCGTGGGGACGCCACCTTGAGACAGCCCCTTATGTCATGCCCGTCACCGCGCCCACGTCCGGATACGTAGCAAAGGTCGACGCTTTTGCGATCGGGCTCGCGATGGTTGGTCTTGGCGCCGGGCGAAAACTGCCGACCGACAGCATCGACCACGGCGTCGGCCTGACGGGGATGGTCCATCTTGGCGATGCCGTTCGGGCGGGCGACACGCTGTGTGTCGTCCATGCGCGTGACGCAGCCGCCTTCGGTGCAGCAGCCGAAGCCATCCGCCGCGCCATCACGATTTCGCCCGATCGGCCCGCGACCAACCCTGTCATCGTCGGCCGAATGACAACACGCGATATGTCCACAAGAGATCTGGAGACCTGAATGTCCTTCGCCCAACGTTACGCCATTACCGACGTCTGCATTCTGGTGAAGGATGCCAGCCGATCCGTGGATTTCTACGTCGACAAGCTCGGTTTCGAGCTCAACCGCAGGGCCGAAGGCTTTGCCGAATTCAACGGCGCCGGCCTAACGCTTGCTTGCTGGGAGATCGATCACATCAGTAGCCACGCGGGCATCTCGAACGCAAAGGCCGACGGGCCGCACAAGGTCTGTGTGGCCGTCCGACTTCCAACGGACAAGGAAATTGACGAAGCCTTCGCCGATCTCTCCGCCAAGGGTGTCGCGATGTACGGTCCGCCGGCCGATTTCGTATGGAACGCCCGCGCCTTTTATTTCACAGGCCCAGATGACGAACTCTGGGAAATCTATGCCTGGAAGGACGGCGGTTCGGTCGGCAATTTCTAGCCGACCGTTGCTGCAGCTAGGCCTTCGCCTCCACCGGCGCGTAGGTCCAGGGATCGATGCTCGCGGGACGCCCAGCGAGCGAAAGACTTGCGGTGCGAGGCGCCGTCTGCGAGATCACTTTGCCGCGGCGAACCACCGCCAGCTTGCCGGCCTTCAACCGAACCGCCTCGATGGCATCGCGGGCCTCGATCAGCACGAAATCAGCGTTGCAGCCGGGCGCGATACCGTAGCCCTCAAGGCCAAACGTCTTTGCAGGATTGGTAGTGATCGCCTGGAAGCAGGCCTTGACTGCATCGCGGCTGGTCATGTGGCCGGTATGGACGGCCATATGGGCAACCTCGAGCATGTCCGCATTGCCGAAGCTGTACCACGGATCCATGCATGAATCCTGGCCAAAGGCCACATTAACGCCGAGCGCCATCAGCTCCGGCACGCGCATCATCCCGCGCCGCTTCGGATAGGTGTCGTGGCGCCCCTGCAGCACGATGTTGGCGAGCGGGTTTGGAATGCACTGGATGTTCGCTTCGGCGATCAGCGGCAGCAGCTTGGAAACATAGTAATTATCCATCGAGTGCATCGATGTCAGATGCGAACCGGCGACGCGCCCCTGCAGCCCGAGACGTTGCGTCTCGTAGGCAAGGCTCTCGATGTGGCGCGACATCGGATCATCGGTCTCGTCGCAATGAAGGTCGACCATGAGGCCACGATCGGCGGCGAGTTCGCACAGCGCCTTTACCGACAATCGTCCATCCTCCATGGTGCGCTCGAAGTGCGGGATGCCACCGACGACATCGACACCCATGTCGAGCGCCCGCACCAGGTTTTTCGCCGCGCTCGGCGAGCGAAAGAAGCCGTCCTGCGGGAATGCGACCAATTGCAGATCGAGGTAATCCTTGACGAGGTCCTTCACCTCCAGAAGCGCCTCAACGCCCACGAGCCTGTCATCGCAGACATCGACATGCGAGCGCACAGCAAGCAGGCCCTGCGCAACGGCAAGATCGCAATATTTTAGCGCACGCTCGACGACCGCTTCCCTGGTCAGCAGTGGCTTCAGTTCGCCCCACAGCTGGATACCCTCCAACAAGGTACCGGAGCGGTTAAGACGGGGTGTCCCAAGCGACAGCGTCGCGTCCATGTGGAAGTGAATATCGATGAACGGAGCAGATACCAGCTTGCCGCCGGCATCAATCACCTGACCGGCCTCGGCCTCGATATTGCGCTCGACCGCGACGATCTTTCCGGCCTCGACGGCGATGTCGACATCGGCGTGGTCATCGGCAAGGTTGGCGTGGCGAACGATAAGGTCAAATGTCATGAAATCGGCTCCGCAACAGGCAATTGATCTGCTTCTCAGTCTATGGAATTCTCTAGTGACAGCAATAGGTTGCGGTGTAATTTGTCGCGTTTTCAGGTACTTTATCGTCCTGATTATAATTTGGACAAATAACAAGTCCGCGCGCATTGAATGTCGGTGGGACCACACCGGCAAAATCGTCACAAAACTGCGCGCACGTCACGAAATCGTCACGCGGCTCTGCCATGCGTTCTGGCCGTATTGCAGTTTCATTACCCGGGTTCCTAATGACATCGTTTCCCATAGCCTCGCGTCTCTCGCCCAACGCCTCCTCGCGCCTTATCACCCTCGCATCGACGGTGGTGAAAGCGGGCGAAACGGCCCGCCGGTCGTTGCAGCGCCGACGCATCAGCGATGTGGTGTCGAAGGGGCCGCGCGATTACCAGACGGAGATCGATGTTGCCGTCGAACGCATCATAGTGACCGACATGATCGCGGCCTTCCCTTCGTACTCCATCAAGGGCGAGGAAGATGTCGGCAACCGGGTGGTGGGCGCGGACGCACCGATCATCTACATCGACCCGATCGACGGAACGACCAACTTCGCCTGGGGCATCCCGCATTTCGGCATGACCATAGCAATTGCCGAGGGCGGACGGATCGTTGCCGGCGTGGTCTATGATCCGATGCTCGACGAACTGTTCAGCGCCGAGCTTGGCGGCGGCGCCTATCTCAACGGCGAGCGCATTTCCTGCGTTGACAACGCCGATATCGAAAACGTCGTCGTCGGCGCCGGCCTGCCCGTTCCCGGTCAGGTCAAGGCTGTTGCAACGGACGTCTATTTCGATGCGCTGAAGAGGCTGATGGGCAACACCGCCGGCGTGCGGCGCCTTGGATCAGCAGCATTGTCGATTGCCTATGTCGCGAGCGGCCGTCTGGACGGTTTCTTTGAAGATGGCCTGTCGCCGCATGACTACGGCGCCGCCGCACTGCTGGTAACCGAAGCGGGCGGTACGGTCTCGGCCTTCAACGGCGGCCCTGTGACGGCGAATGGTGACATCCTCGCCGCCAACACCGCGCTGCACCCCTGGCTCGTCAAAGGGTTTGAGCGCGAGTAGCGCTCATAGCGCTCATAGCGCTCGGGAAGGCGTTGCGCCGTTCGCGGTGCCACCGCTAGCGGGTAAGTCCGCAACCGCCCTCTACCGTCACCGCGTCGGCCAACCGTGCGGGCGGGCTTCCAGCCGAAGCAACGACTGTGTTTAAAACCGTACCGCAGCAAAATATTCTATCTTTTCTATAGAAATAGAAATACATCTCTTCATTCTCAATTCGCCGCTGCTTATCGTCGAAGGAATGGCCGCTACCATCAAGGATTTTCCATGACCGCGGAATTCATCAGCGTGAGCTCTCCAAACGCGTCGAACGACCTGAACCCGCTGCCGGACGCGCCCTCCGGCCCGCTCTTCGCGGCACACGGCATAGCGAGAAGGCTTCGCGGTATCTCGATATTCTCTTACATCTGAAACATCTGCACGTGCGAGCCGGCCTTAGGCTCACCGCACACCTCGAATAAGCGGGAAGGCCCGTGAAAGGAACTTTGATGAGCAACGATCTTATTGTCGGCTTCTCGGGCAATATCACCCGCCCCTCCAGTACGAAGCGTTTCGTCGAAAGCGTGACGGCGTCGCTGGCTGAGCGCGCGAGCCTTGAGCATGTGGTGTTCGACGTCGAGGATTTCGGCCCGACGCTCGCCACGGCACGCTCGATTGCGGATCTCGATACCAAGGCCCAGACGGTGATCCGGACGATCATCGAGGCGGACGCCCTCGTCATCGGCTCACCGACCTACAAGGGAAGCTATACCGGCCTCTTCAAGCATGTGATCGACCTGCTGGATCCGGCCGATCTGCGCGGCAAGCCGATCATTCTGACCGCAACCGGCGGCGGCGACCGGCACGCGCTGATGGTCGAGCATCAGCTCCGCCCGCTGTTCGCCTTTTTCGAGGCCTTCGTCGTTCCGACGGCGGTGTATGCTTCGAGCCGGGACTTCACCGATGGCGCCCCCTCGCCAGTGATCACTGGCCGCGTCGAACAGGCGCTGATCCAGGCCGCCGCGCTGGTGCGGACCCGCTCCACGCCCACCGCAATCGCCGCGGAATAGCCGATCCACAACGTGGCGATGACGGTGAAGATACTGTTGGAGGGAGGGCATCTCATGAACCGGGTGCGCGACATCTAACTCTTTCAAGTCGCAAACAATTTGATTTACTTCGATAATTCCCGTGGCAAGTTGTTGCCCGCGATAACGAAGAATTCAAATAGGACCTGACGCATGAGCAACAAATTCCACCAGCCCGTCGATGCCGCGAAGGTTCCACGTTTTGCAGGCCACGCCACATTCATGCGGCTGCCGGCGGTAGACTCGGCCGTGGGCCTCGATATCGCGCTGGTCGGCATTCCGTGGGATGGCGGAACCACGAACCGGGCTGGCGCCAGGCATGGGCCGCGCGAGGTTAGAAACTATTCGAGCCTCATGCGCAGCACCCATCACGTCTTCAAGATCGAACCCTTCAAGATCGCCAACATAGCCGATGTCGGCGATGTCGCCGTCAATCCGATCGATCTGATGGATGGCCTACGCCTCATCGAAGAGGGCATCGCGGAGATCGTCTCAGCGGGCGCCATTCCCCTGTCCGTCGGCGGCGATCATCTGACGACGCTGCCGGTGCTTCGCGCGGTAGCAAAAAGCGGTCCGGTCGGGCTCATTCACTTCGACGCGCATTCCGATACCAACGACACCTATTTCGGCGACAACCCATACACCCACGGCACGCCGTTTCGCCGAGCGATCGAAGAGAGGCTGCTCGATCCACGGCGGATCGTGCAGATCGGAATTCGAGGATCGACATATAGTCCGGATGAGCACGACTGGGCTGTCGAGCAAGGTGTCCGCATCATCTACATGGAAGAATTCGTGCGCCGGGGCGCCGAAGAGGTGATGGCGGAAGTCAGAGAGATCGTCGGTCAAAACCCCGCCTACGTCACCTTCGACATCGACTCCATCGACCCTTCGATGGCGCCCGGCACAGGAACGCCTGAAATTGGCGGCTTCACCACCCGCGAGGCGCAACAGATGGTCAGGCTCTTGGACGGGCTGAACCTCGTCGGCGCCGACGTTGTCGAAGTGGCGCCGCCGTTCGACCTCGCGGGCATGACATCGATTGCCGGTGCAACGATGATGTTCGAGCTGATGTGCATTCTCGCCCGGCAGGTCGATCGGAACCGACAGGCCTGAGATTATCCGTCAGCGAGATGTTGCTCGACAAGCGAGATCTCATCGATCCAGCCGTCGAGCGCGGCGGCAGCGGCATGCCCTTGGGTAACGATCTCCGGTACTAGGTCGATATCCGGCAGACTGCCCAGGCCAAGTGGGCCCATCGCAAACAAGCCTTGAAAACGCTGCGGTTCGAATGCCGTTCGGCCGCAGCGGTCGACCAGAATCCCAAGGTCGACTTCGTCGCGCTTTGCCAGGCCTGCGCGTAGAACGGAACGGTAGAGCGGCGACTCCAGATCCGTTGGCCGCGACCGGCAATCGACGGCCTTACTGGCGTAGAGCACCTCAAGACCTGCCGGTCCGGAAAAAAGCACGCCATTTGTCGCGATGCGGTCGACCTTGCCCTTGCGCAGGGTGATGGCACCATCCGCGATGGCCTGATGAAGGCGCTCGAAGTGCTCGGGCGGCAAGCGATTGCGGTGGCTGTCGTATATGGCGCGCACATGGCGCTTGAAGCGGCCGCGTTCCTCGGCGCTCAGGTCCCGCCACAGCTCATGCGCACGCGATCGGAAGCCATTCATGATCCCCTGCCAGCCGGAACCATCTGCATTGGCGGCTTCGGCTGCCCGGCGAAGATGCCGGAAGGCGCCGCGCAAGGTGCGCGGAAACGGTTCCTCGGACACGATCGGGCCGACGGCCGAGCGAGCATGCGATTGCGGCAGGAAGCCGGACGCCGATATCAGCGTGACGTGTCGCGCCTGGCCGTCGGCCAACAGGCGAAGGGCACGATCGACCGCCCGAACGCCGGCGCCGATCACCACGACATTATCACCGGCGGGGCTTATCTCTCCTTCCGTCGGATTTTCGCGCAATCCGTAACCGGTGGCGAGAAAGACGGCATCGAAACGGGCGCTCTGCCCATCGCAGAATGAAAGCGAAAAGCCGACGCCCTCGCTGTGACCCAGGCCGGTCACGGTCTCGGGACAGATTTGCAAGACGACATCGGTTCGTTTCTGCAGCGCTTCGGAAAAGCGCTGATGCACATATAGGGAAAACAACTCTCCCGGTACGAATGACTGATCCAGTGCAGCCCGCTCACCATCGGCGCTGCCACGAGGCTTACGTTCTGCCTCCAGCCATTTGCTGAAATCGTCGCGAACCAAGGGATCGACGGACAGGTCGCGAACCCGGCTGTTGAGCAACGTCGTCTCCGATTGGCTCACGCCCCGGCTGACATCAACCGTCCGTTGCGGATCATACATGACAAGATGGAACGGCCGTTTGACCGTCCTGAGCAGCGCGATGGCGGTCAGGATGCCGGTGAAGCCACGGCCGACGATCGCGACCTTGAAGAGCGAACGTGTCTCTCGATCTTGCGGCCGTCTGGAAAAATGGGAGGGGAGCTGTGTCATGCGTCAGTTCCTTTCCTGCATTGGGCCGGCAGCATGCGCCGGCTCATTCACTCGGATTGGGATGAAGGCATAATAATCTATCAAAAGCATAGAAATTATAATCGTGAAGGCAAGCCCCTTTTTGAGGGGCCGCGATTTAGACCTGGCAAGGCAAGTGGCGCAGGCCGCCGTTGCGGGGCGCTGTCAGCGACGTCAAAGAAATGACTTTTCTCACCTCTTATAGTTTATGGATTTAATGTTCTTTTCTTTCGGCTCGCGATCTTTCATCCATATTAAACTCAGCCTGGGAGAGCGCGAGATGGACAGGATACCTCATGCAACGGGTCGAATTCGCCAGTTGACTGCCCGTCTGGCAAGCGAAGAAGAGGCGATCGCAACAGCGAGCCGGTTCGCCAGCCGCTGTCGCGACAAGGCGTCGGCGCCCGATCGGCATAAGCGAGTTGATCGCGATGAACTTAGCGCATTGTCGCAATCGGGCCTGCTGGCAATTACCGTTCCTCCTGAGTATGGCGGCATAGACATTTCCAACGCCGTTCTCGCCAGGATCGCGGCGATCCTCTCCGAGGCCGATACGCAAATCGGCCGGATCGCTGAGAGCCATTTCTATATTCTTGAGGCATTGCGAGCCAACGGAACGGAAGAGCAGAAGCGGTTTTTCTTCGGACGTGCGCTTGCCGGCGACAGGTTCGCCGCCGTGCCAGCGGAACGCGATACGGACTCCACCATCTATGGCAACTTGCGAATTACCCGGGATGGGTTGGGCTATCGTGTCAACGGAAGCGGGCGCGATGGCGCAAGCGCGGCGTTTGCGGATTGGATTGCTGTCGTCGCGCTGAACGATGAGGGCAGGTTGATGATAGCGTTTGTCCAACACGGAACAGACAGTACCGGAACCGCAGGCGACCACGCTAGCGGCACGGCGGTTCTGGACAATGTCTATATCCATGCGGACGCCGTGGTCGCGCACGACAAGGGGTTCGAGCGTCCGACGACCATCGGCGCATTGGGTCAGATTCTTGACGCTGGCGTTGATCTCGGGGCCGCGCGAAAAAGCTTCGCGGCGGTGATCGACGTCATCAAGATGCGTTCACGATCATCAACTCATGGCGGCGCCCGTAAAAGTGCGGAAGACGCTCGCTCCATCACCCGCGTCGGAGAGCTGGCTGTCCGGCTGGAGGCCGCGACCGCCCTGATCGACAGCGCCGGTCTCAAGGTCGATATCGCGCAGATCGAGACAACCGAGGAAAACGTGACGGCCGCCACGCTCGCTACGGGCGCCGCCAAAATTTTGAGCTCGGAAATCGCTATCAGCGCCTCGAAAGCCTTGCTGGAACTCGTCGCTGCATCCCCCGCGGGCGGCGGTATTGATCACCTCCGCCAAGAGAACGGCATCCGCGCGCAGCAAGATGCCGCGCATCGAAAGTACCATAGGGCCCTCGGCAACTATCATCTCAACGGCGTGACGCCGGCGAGTAGCACGCTGAGAATATAAAAGACTGGGAGGCCACGTTTCACTTGGCTGGCCGAGATCGATCGGTCGCTCGTGATATGTCGGCGAGCGACAAAGCCAGCTATCGCCGCGATTGCGGCTCTCTCAGGACCGCGGGTGCCGTTGTGCAGGACTTGCGGATCATGAGTTCCGGTTTGAGCACGACCCGACGAGCGGCTTCAGTTGGCTGCTGAAGACGCTCCAGCATCCTTATTCCCGCCATGCGGCCAATCTCGGTTGGATGCGTGGCAACCGAGGTGATGGCTGGCCTGATGATTTCGCCGTTATGCACGTCGTCGAAACCCACCAGCGAATGATCACGACCGACCGTAAGGCCGAGATCATAAAGGCCGGCTGATAGGCCGATCGCGATGACGTCATTGAAGCACAATGTCGCCGTGCAGTTGGGGCTGAACTCGAAGATGGACTTCGTGGCGGCCGGAATATCGGTCAAGCGCATGGGCATGACCAGCAGCGAATCACCGCTCAGTGAATGCTCCTCCATCGCCGCCGAAAAACCGGCCACGCGTTCCCGATACGCGGAATGCATGGCGCCGTGAACCGCGAAGACAATCTGAGAATGCCCTAGGCCGACCAGATAGTTGATTGTCTGCCGCACGCCTAGGCCGTAGTCGACCCCGACATAATCAAGCTGATCGGTGACGTGGCGCAGCACCTGAACGATCGGCATCGGCCCGAGCACGTTTTCCGCCAGCCAATTCTCCTGCGTGCCGGCGGCGGGGCAGACAATGACACCATTGACGCCATGCTCGCGCATCCGGCGCAGCACGTCGTGCTGCCTGCCGAGATCGTCGTGGCTGTTGGCAAGCAGCACCGCGAGACCAGCCTCATCAAGGATCTCTTCGATGCCGGCCAGCAGCCTGGAAAAGAATGGGTTGGAGAGATTGGGGACCACGAGGCCGACCACGCGGCTCTGACCTGCCCTCAACCGGGCCGCGGTCAGGTTGCGAACATAGCCAAGCTTCTCGATCGCCGCCTCGACCTTTTTGCGGGTCTCGGATGAGACCAGCGGGCTTTCCCGGATGACAAGCGAAGCCGTCGCACGCGAGACGCCCGCTTCATTGGCGACATCAATCAGCGTAACCTGGCGATGGATTTCAGGACTTTTTGCCACACAGCACTCCTCCGGGTCGAGCGTGTCCTTGCCTATACGACCTGCGCCCATGCGGTCCACCGAAATAGGAAAGCCTTTCAATCTCGCTGCATTGCAGCGCGCGCATTTCGCACATGCAACAATGATGCATTGACTTAGATCGATCTAAATACGAAAAGATGTGCGTCATTTCGACCCTCGCCCCGCAGAAATGGACGTCGCGCCGAAATCGATTCCTCGATCACAACCACCTTGCCGATGGCATTGCGGGCGCAATCCCGCGTGCCTTCTGGAGCGATACATTATGAACAGTCTCTCTGAAACGCCGGCCGACATCTGGCATCTGGCTACCCAAGTAAGCCGACGATCTTTGCTTTCAGGCACGGCCGCACTGGTTTTGTCCGTCGCATTGCCGTCCGCGCTGTGGGCGCAGGAAGCAGCCCCGGCCAAGAGCCCGCAATTCTACGCCGTCTCCACGGCAATCACCGCAAAGCCTTTGCTGTCGGGAACCACATCGGATCGGATCTACGAGGCGCTGTTGTCCGATCATCCCGATCTTGCAGAACAGGTAGATGCCTTGGCCGTCCTCGCCGCCGCACAGCCGGATGCCAACGCCTTCAAGCAGGCCGCCGAGCAGGCAGGTCACGGCAATCTTCTGCTTGCCATTCTGACCGCTTGGTACACCGGCACCGTCGACACGAAGAAGGGCCCCGTGGTCGTCGCCTACAAGGACGCGCTGATGTATCGCCCTGTCGAAGATGGGCTCACCGTGCCGACCTACTGCAACAAGGGTCCGATGTGGTGGACTGGCCTGCCGCCGGAAATGACCCGCATGCCAATCAACAATCCGAAAGTGCTTTGATCATGAAATCTCCCGTCTTTTCGAACGGCGATGCGACGGCCGACGTCGTGATTGTCGGCTCCGGCGTTGTCGGTGCTCTGATCGCGGATCAACTGGCCGGCGAGGGAAAAAGCGTTCTGGTTCTGGATGCAGGGCTTCGCATCGAGCGCGCCCAGGCGGTCGAGAACTGGCGAAACATGCCGTTCAAGAACCGCGCCGGCTCTGACTTCCAGGGCCTCTACCCGCAGTCTAAATGGGCGCCCGCGCCACTCTACTGGCCGGAGAACAACTATGTCGAGCTGTCCGGCCCTGACGGCAAAGGCTTCAAGCAGGGGTATCTGAAGACCGTCGGCGGGACGACCTGGCATTGGGCGGCCTCCAGCTGGCGGCACCTGCCCGTCGACCTGAAGATGCGCTCCACCTACGGCGTCGGCATCGACTGGCCGATCTCCTACGATGAACTCGAGCCGTATTACTGTCGTGCCGAAGAGGCCATGGGGGTCGCCGGACCAAACGATCCGGCACTGCAGTCACCCGCCGAGCGCAGCCGGCCCTACCCGATGGACATGGTGCCGTGGAGCTATGGCGACAAGCGCTTCGCGGAAATCGTCAATGCTCATGGCTACCGTTCGGTGCCGATCCCGCAGGGCCGCAGCACGCGTCCGTGGAACGGTCGACCGACCTGCTGCGGCAACAACAATTGCCAGCCCATCTGTCCGATCGGCGCCATGTATAACGGCATCCATTCGGTCCAATCAGCCGAAGCCAAGGGCGCGGTCGTGCTTGCGGAATCCGTCGTCTACAAGATCGATACGGACGAGAACAATCGGGTCACCGCCGTCCACTGGTACGACAACGAGCATCGTTCCCACAAGGCGACGGGCGAAGCCTTTGTCATAGCCTGCAACTCGATGGAATCTCCACGTCTGCTGCTGGCGGCCGCCAATGAGCGCAATCCGGCCGGTATCGCCAACTCATCCGATCAGGTCGGCCGCAACATGATGGACCATTCCGGTTTCCATTGCTTCTTCCAGGCGGAAGAACCGCTGTGGATCGGCCGCGGCCCGGCTCAAAGCAGCTGCCTCGTCGGCCCGCGCGACGGCGCGTTCCGTTCGGAATACTCCGCCAACAAGATGATCCTGAACAACATCACGCAGGTGACAGGAGCGACAAGCGCGGCGCTCAAGCAGGGGCTGGTTGGCGCCGAACTCGATGCCGAAATCCGCAAGCGCACGATCCACGGTGTCGATCTGTCGATCAGTCTCGAACCTCTCCCGGATCCGAAGAACCGCGTCACGCTGAGCAAGACGCGCGTGGATCCGCACGGCATTCCCTGCCCCGATGTCTACTACGATGTCGGCGACTATGTCCGCAAAGGCTATGACGCTGCCGTCCTGCAACTGCAGCACATCGCCTCGCTCTTCAATGCGACCGAGGTCAACATCACCAAATCGCTCAACGCCAACAACCACATCATGGGCGGCGCGATCATGGGCAGCGACAAGGCTTCCTCGGTCGTCGATGGAAACTGCCGTGCGCACGACCACGCCAACCTCTGGATCGCTGGCGGTTCGGCCATTCCCTCGGCCAGCGTGGTCAACAGCACGCTGACAATGGCGGCGCTCGGCATAAAGGCGGCCGACGACATCTCTCACGTGCTGGGAGCATGACGATGCGGACAGGACATAAGATGAAGAATGCCGCGCTGGCCGCACTGCTGCTTGGCATTGTCGCGGCGGGCGCGAGCCAAGCCTTCGCTCAATCCGCTTCTGAGCCTCAGGCCGCGCTGATCGAAAAGGGTCGCATGGTTGCGACCGGCGCGGACTGCATGGCATGCCATACAGTCCCGAAAACCGGCAAGCCTTTCGCCGGCGGATACGGGATCGTCTCGCCACTCGGCACGATCTTCTCGACCAACATCACGCCCTCGAAGACTGCCGGTATCGGCAACTATAGCGAGGCGGACTTCTCGAGGGCCGTGCGCCTCGGAATCCGCAAGGATGGAGCTCACCTCTATCCGGCCATGCCCTATAGCGCCTATGCGGAGATGACGGACGACGACATCCACGCGCTCTACACCTATTTCATGAATGGCGTGGAGCCCGTCGATACCGCGCCAAAGCAGGAAACGGCCCTGCCCTTCCCGTTCAACGTCCGCTTGTCGATGGCGGGATGGAATCTGCTCTACGCCCACAAGCAGCCCTATGTCGAAGACACGACGAAGAGCGCCGAGATCAACCGCGGCGCCTACATCGCCGGCGCGCTCGGCCACTGCAGCTCGTGCCACACGCCGCGCGGCCTGCTGATGGGCGAAGACGGCAGTGCGTTCCTTAGCGGCGGCTTCGTTGGTCCCTGGTATGCGCCGAATATCACCTCTGATCCCGTCAGCGGCATCGGCGGATGGAGCGAAGACGAACTCGTGCAGTATTTCCGCACCGGCCACGCCGATGGCAAGAACCAGGCCGCGGGCGGGATGGCCGAAGCCATCCAGAACAGCCTGCAATATCTTCCCGAAAGCGATCTCCGCTCTCTTGCGAAGTATCTGAAAACGGTGCCAGCCATTCGTGATCAGGCCGACGACCAGCCGGCCCATGCTTTCGGCACCGCCCATAGCGATGAAGCGAATATCCGGGGCGTATACGGACCAAACGAGCACAACAGCCTTCGCAACGGCGAGGAACTCTACAGCGGCTATTGCGCGAGCTGCCATCAGCCGGACGGCGCGGGTAGCGAGAACCAGGCTTATCCATCGCTGTTCCACAATACGGCGACTGGAGCCGGCGAGCCCGCCAATCTCGTCGCTGCCATTCTCAACGGCGTCGAGCGGACGACGGGTGAACATGAGGTGCTGATGCCGAGCTTTGGCCCGGGCTCCTACGTGACGCCGCTGAGTGACAAGCAGATCGCGGATATCTCGAACTATGTGCTCAAGCGCTTCGGCAATCCGAAGGCACAGGTGACGATGGAAGACGTGGCCGTCGCACGCGGCGGCGGCTCGGTGCCCTTGCTCGCGAAGATGCAACCTTACATCCTGCCCGCGATGGCAGCGGCGGCACTGGTCGTCGTCCTGGCCGGCTGCATCCTGGCATTTGTTCTTCGACGGCGCTCCAAGGCGAGTGTGGCGATAGGTTGACAGCCGAACAAGGCGAAGGGTTATCTGTTAACAAACGCCGCCCAAGGGCGGCGTTCTCCGTTTCTGATTGCGTTCCGATCGCGCCCGGCATTCCGGGCGACCGACTTCAGCCGGCGACCTTGGTCAGCCGGTGAAGCGCGAAATCGGCGAAGTAATCGCCGACACCGAGCGCCTGGAAGCGCCGCATCGCGTCGCCTTCCATATGAGCGCGCCACTTGGCCTCGCTCTCCCAGGTCTCGACGAAGACGCGAACACGTCCGTCGTCGAGCGACTGGTGCAGTTCGTAGCGCAGGCAACCATCCTCGACCAATGTCTCGGCAACAAGCTTTTCCTGGGCCTCACCAAGAAGCGCTTCCTTGCCTGCCTTGGCGGTGGTGATGGCGATAATGGTCAGCGGTTCGTTGGCCATCGATCGTCCTCAAGCGATGGTGTTGACGAGGCCGCCTTCGGCGCGCAGCGCAGCGCCGTTGGTGGCCGATGAGCGAGGGCTGGCGAGATAGGCGACGAGGTTGGCCACCTCTTCGGCATCCACCATGCGCTGCAGGATCGACGCGGCACGCGCGGTTGCGAAAAATTCGGCCTCGATCTGCTTGATCGGCGCGGAGGGATCGCTGGCCTGGCTGCGCAGAAACGCCTCGATGCCTTCCGAGCGCGTCGGCCCCGGCAGGACCGAATTGACGGTGACGTTGCTGCCGCGCGTCAGCTGTGCAAGTCCGCGCGAGATCGACAGTTGGGCGGTCTTGGTCGTTGCGTAGTGGATCATATCCTGCGGAATGGCGAGGCCGGATTCGCTCGAAATGAAGATGATACGCCCCCAGTTGCGCTCCAGCATGCCTGGAAGATACGTCCGCGACAGGCGTACGCCACTCATGACGTTGACGTCGAACAGGTGGCTCCAATCGGCGTCAGTGATGTCACCGAATGCCTTGCTCTCGTAGATGCCGAGATTGTTGACAAGGATATCGACCGAGGGCGCCGCCTTGGCGATGATCGCAGCACCTTCGGCGCTGGCGGCATCGGCAAGCAGTCCGCTGACATCGGATTTGCCGGTAGTCTTGATGACGGCAACGGCCGCGTCGAGCTTGGCGCCGTCGCGCCCGGTGATGATGACGCGCGCGCCTTCCGCCGCGAGCGTACGGGCGATTTCAAGACCGATACCGGCGGTGGCGCCGGTCACGAGTGCGGACTTTCCGGTAAGTTGCAGGTCCATTGCGGGGCTCCATGTGTTGTGTTGATGAGTACAATCTATGACTTTGCCACCGAATGGACTATTGCTTTCAGAGAACATGCACCTGTGAACAAGGATCATCAATGCCACGTATCCTGATGGAGCGCTCCGGTGAGATGGAAGTGTTTGCGCGCGTCGTGCGCGATGGCGGCTTCTCCGCCGCTGCCCGCAACCTCGACCTCACGCCATCGGCGGTCAGCAAGCTGATAGCGCGCCTGGAGGCCCGGCTCGGCACGCGGCTCCTGCTGCGCACGACCCGCGCGCTGACCCTGACCGAGGAAGGCGAAGCCTATCACCATGCGGCGCTGAAAATTCTGCAAGAGCTCGATGATGCGGATCAGGAGGCTGCGGGAGGTGCGATCAGGGGGCGGCTCAGGATCAACGCAACCATTCCCTTCGGCGCGATGTTCGTGGTGCCGGCCATACCGGATTTCGTTGCCCGCAATCCCGATCTGATCGTCGATCTCAGCCTGACCGACAGCATCGTCGATCTGGTGGCTGAGCAGACCGACGTCGCCATCCGAATGGGCAATCTGCCAGACAGCGGGCTGATCGCCCGCAAACTCGGACAAAGCCGGCGTGTGGTCTGTGCCGCGCCGAGCTATCTCGAACGCCGCGGATATCCGGCAATGCCTGGGGATCTCGAACAGCACGACTGCCTGACATTCAATTTCCGACGCGCGAGACCGTCATGGCCGTTTCGCGTCGCGGGACGCGAGGTCGGCCAGCCGGTGAAGGGCAGCATCGTCGTCAACAACGGCGAGACGATGAAGCAGATGGTGCTCGCGGGCGCTGGCATCGCCCGCATTGGTCTGTTTCATGTGGCGGACGACATCAGGGCCGGACGCCTGGTGCCGCTGCTGGAGGAACACAATCCGGGAGACCTCGAATTGGTTCACGCGGTCTACGTGGGCGGCGGGCCGCTGCCCAACCGCGTCCGTGCCTTCATAGAACACATGGTCGTCACCCTGGCCGGTTCGCCCCTCCTCCATGGAGAGGCGAACCGATGATCACGGCAAGGGGCGATGGCTCGTTCGACATGACATCGTAGATGCAGGGCGATGCGAGGACCGCCGCGATCATGACCGCAAAGACAGCTATCTTCATTGCAATGTCTCCCTTGCCGTCCACTCAGACCAATGTCAGCTCGACAGCGATGTTGCCGCGCGTTGCCTTCGAATAGGGGCATGTCTGGTGCGCATCCTCCACGATCGCCCGGGCGAGTTCGGGATCGATCCCCGGCAGGCTGATCGCCAGGCGCGCCTGCAGAAAATAGGCGCCGTCGGTCGTTCCGAGATCGACCTCGGCGTTGACCGCCGTCTCGGCCGGGAGCCTGAGCTGGCGCTTGCCGGCGGCCTTGGTCATCGCGCCGATAAAGCAGGCCGACCAGCCGGCCGCGAACAACTGCTCCGGATTGGTGCCCGGCTTGCCGCTGCCGGGAGGCGACAGGCGAACGTCGAGCTGTGCGTCGTCGCTGCGGGCAAACCCTTCGCGGCCGCCAGTGGTGTGGGTCTTGCCGGTGTAGAGAACGGTATCGATCTTGGTCATGGAACACTCCTTTGTTGGGTCGCTTTGTTTCGTCGTTTGAGCGACGTTGGCTGACAGGGAGTGTTTTGATGGGTCCGCGTATCCCGCATGTTTCGGAAAATGCCGGAAGTGTATCAGAACGTACGCAACGGCTTCGAGGACATTCAGGCTTACAAAAAGCGCCCAGCGATCGACGAAGAGGACCGGCCTTAGCGGAACCGGACCTCGGCCGCCAAGCCGCCATCCGGGCGGTTGTAGAGCCGCACCGAGCCGCCGATCGTTCCGGCGAGCTGCTGGGCGATCGCCAGTCCAAGCCCGGTTCCACCGGTGTCGCGGTTGCGTGATGTCTCGACCCGGAAGAAGGGCTGCATGGCGCTTTCAAGCATATCGTCGGGAATACCAGGCCCGCGATCTAAGACCGTGACGACGACACCGCCCTCCCCGCTCCGCTCGACGGCAATCTCGGCGCCGCCCGCGAACTTCAGCGCATTGTCGATGAAGTTCGTGAGTATCCGCCGCAGCGCATGCGGCTTTGTCGACGCCGTGCCTTGAACGACGCCGAGCACGGTCACAGCCTTTCCGGTGTCCTGATAGTCGTAGGCGATGCTGTCGATGAAGGAAGACAGGTCGATGCGGGAGTTTTTCTCGCCGCTACCATGCGAGCTTCTCGCATAGGCAATGCCATCCTGAACCAGTCGCTCGATTTCGCGAAGATCGTTGACCAGCTTGTCCCTCTCAGGTGAATCGTCGGCCATGTCGGCGCGTAGCCGCATGCGGGTGATGGGGGTCTGCAGGTCGTGCGAGATCGCGGCCAGAATCTGCACGCGCTCCTCCAGGTAGTGGGCAATACGGTCGCGCATCGCGTTGAAGGCGCGGGCGGCGTGGGCGACTTCGCTCGGGCCCCGCTCGCTCATCGGCTCGCCCTTCTTGGCCGGATCGAGCGTATCGGCGGCGGCGGCAAGCGCGCTCAGCGGACGAATGGCCAGGCGCACGGCAAACCAGGTGCATATCAGGAGAAGCGCCATCTGCGCGGCGAAGACATAAGGTAGCCACTCCGCCAATGGCATGACGCCGCGCGGCGTGACGTCGATCGTCAGCGGCGCACCATCGGACAGCGTCAGATGGGCCTGGAGCCTCTTGCCGTCACCGGGGATGGATTCGACCTTGAGCGGAAACTTGTGGCCCGCCGCCTCCTCTATTCTTTCAGCGATCTCGGCGCCCCGGCCGGACATGTCGGAAACGCCAGGAAGGCCGGGACCGAGCACGAGACGATAATTGCCGCGGCTCAGGCGATCGACCCAATCGGCCCGCTCATTGGCGGGCAGACGATCGATGACGGCGATCGAGGTCGCCAGATCGCTTTCCAGCGTGCCCAGCATGACGGCTTTCGCCGACATGTAGCGTTCGGCAAAGAGGATGCTGAACGACAGGCCATAGGCGATCGCCAGCCCGGCGAACAGAATGAGAAAAAGCCGGGAGCGCAACGAACCCGGCCACCAGCCGCGAGACAGCGCCTCACTCATGTCCTCGGCTCCGATATCTCCACCGGAACGGAGAAGACATAGCCTTCGGCGCGCACCGTCTTGATATAGGTCGGCTCGCGGGCATCGTCGCCCAGCCGCTGGCGCACGCGGCTCACCAGAAGATCGATCGAACGGTCGAACAGCTCCGCATCGCGGCCCTGTGTGAGATTGAGCAGCTGGTCGCGATTGAGCACACGCTGGGGGTGATCGATGAAGACCCGGAGCAGCCGGTATTCGGCGCCACTCAGGGCGATCTCCGTTCCCTCCTTGTCGAGCAGGTGGCGGCCGACGGTATCGAGACGCCAGTCGCCGAAGGTCAGGAGCTGACCGGCCTCGGTGATCTGCAGATTGGGCGGCAGCATGCGCGTTCGGCGCAACACTGCCTTGATCCGCGCCAGAAGCTCACGCGCTGCGAAGGGCTTCGGAAGATAATCGTCGGCGCCCATTTCGAGCCCGATGATCCGGTCCATCTCGTCGTCACGCGCCGTCAGCATGACCACGGGTATGGCCTTGTGCTTGCCGGCCCTGAGCTCGCGACATAGCACGAGGCCGTCGTCACCCGGCATCATGACATCAAGTACGATCAGATCGACGGAATTGCCTTCAAGAAAGCTGCGCATCTGGCGGCCATCGGCGGCAACGGTGGTGCGCAGGCCGTTCTTTTTCAGGTAGCTCGATACGAGCTCGCGAATCTCACGATCGTCATCCACGATCAGAATATGGTCGATGTGCTCCATGTCTCGTCTTTCACACGATTCGCAGCCTTGAAGTGAGCCATTAGTTTCGCGTCGGCCACCGCGAGTAAAGCGGATTTCGCGCGGTGGCCGATCGCTTTAGAACGACGCGACGTCGATGACGGCCTGGGCAAAAGCCTCGGGCGCTTCCTGCGGCAGGTTGTGCCCGATGCCACCGGTTACGTTGCGATGCTCGTAGCGGCCGGAGAACTTGGCCTTGTAGGCCGAAGGGTCGGGATGAGGCGCGCCATTGGCGTCGCCTTCCATAGTGATAGCAGGCACGGTGATGACGGGGCCCATGGCCAGCTTCTTTTCATAGGCATCGTACTTGGCTTCGCCTTCGACGATGCCAAGACGCCAGCGGTAGTTATGGATGGTGATGTCGACGTGGTCGGGATTGTCGAATGCCGGTGCCGAGCGATCGAAGGTCGCGTCGTCGAACTTCCAGGTCGGCGATGCGGTTTCCCAGATAAGCCGCACGAAGTCGCGGGTATTGGCGGCATAGCCTGCGCGGCCGCGCTCGGTGGCAAAGTAGAACTGATACCACCAGGCAAGCTCGGCCTTGGGAGCGAGCGGCTTCTTGTTGACCTCCTGGCTGCCGATCAGATAGCCGCTGACGGAGACCAGAGCCTTGCAGCGTTCCGGCCAGAGCGCGGCCATGATGTCAGCGGTGCGCGCACCCCAATCATAACCGGCGACAATCGCGCTCTCAATCTTGAGTGCATCCATCAGCGCGATCATGTCTGCTGCAAGCGCGGCCTGCTGGCCGTTGCGTGGCGTATCCTTGGAGAGGAAGGTGGTGGTGCCGTAGCCGCGAAGATAAGGAACGATCACGCGGTATCCGGCCTTGGCGAGGATCGGTGCGACGTCGACATAGCTGTAGATATCATAGGGCCAGCCATGCAGGAGCAGGACAGCGGGACCGTTTGCCGGGCCGGCCTCGGCGTAGCCGATATCGAGCACGCCGGCCTTGATCTGCTTCAGCGATTCAAACGACTGGTGCCCGCCAACCTTCTTGGCGGGAGACGCAGCAGCGGTCTGCGCGTTTGCCAGCGTTGCGGCGCCGAATTCGACGGCGGCGACGGTCATTGCGGCGATGCCGAAGAAGCGGCGGCGGTTGAGGTTGATTGCGTTGGTCATGGGTCTCTCTCCTGTCCGTGTTGACTATGATCGCCATAAAGCCGGCCGCGTGTATCCCCGATGTGTCGCCAGCCTGCGGTTATTGAATGCGACTGTAGCGCCCGCCCGTCTGGATACATTGCGATACAATCGCCAAGCCCTTCGCCGCCGATTGTTTCGCTCTGTAGCACGGCCCGCGATCGCTACAGTTCGACACACTTCTCCTAGAGGCCGGACACATCCCGGATACGTCGTCACAACAGATTGTCGTCACTGCTGATCGAGCCAGTCGCCCTTCAGCATCCGCACCTGGTTTCAAAGGAAACGACGATGACGCTTCTGATCATTGCCTATCTCGGAGGGGCGCTGACTATTCTCAGCCCCTGCATTCTGCCCATCCTGCCCTTCGTCTTCGCCCGTACCGGCCAGCCGTTTCTGCGCAGCACATTGCCGATGCTGATCGGCATGGCCGCCACCTTCGCGGTTGTCGCGTCGCTTGCGGCAGTGGGCGGCAGCTGGGCGATCCACGCCAATGAATATGGTCGCCTCGCGGCCCTCACGCTGCTCTCCATCTTCGGCGTCAGCCTGCTGTCGCCGCGCGTCGCAAGCACGATCACGCAGCCGGTGGTCGATTTCGGCAACCGGCTGGTGAAGGCTTCCGGCAAGCCGGGCGCCGCGCCGACGGCGCTCAGCTCGCTCGTCCTTGGTATCGCAACCGGTCTCCTGTGGGCGCCCTGCGCCGGCCCGATCCTCGGGCTCGTCCTAACGGGTGCTGCCCTGCAGGGCGCAAATCTCCAAACGACCTTCCTGCTCATCGCCTACGCTGCCGGTGCCGCCACTTCGCTTGCCGTCGCATTGCTTGTTGGCGGCAAGGTGTTTGCCGGCATGAAGCGGTCGCTTGGTGTCAGCGAGCGTGTCCGCCAGGCACTCGGTGCTGCAGTCCTTGCCGGCGTCGCCGCAATCGCGCTCGGCGCCGATACCGGCCTTCTGGCTCGGCTGTCCTATGCTAGTACGACATCCTTCGAACAGGCAGTTCTCGACCGCTTCAACGCAAAGCGTGATCTGGCGGCACCCGCCGAGGTCGCCAGCAACGGCGCGATGACGGCCAGCAACCTGCCGTTCAAGGCAAACCTCCCGGTCGAAGGCATTGCGCCATCGCTTGACGGTGCCGTCGAATGGCTGAACTCGCCACCGCTGACCGCCGAACAGCTACGCGGCAAGGTCGTACTCGTCGACTTCTGGACCTACTCCTGCATCAACTGCATCCGCACCACGCCCTTCGTTCGGGCCTGGGCCGAGAAGTACAAGGATCAGGGCCTCGTCGTGATCGGCGTGCACGCCCCGGAATTCGCCTTCGAGAAGAAGATCGACAATGTCCGCAAGGCCGTCGCCGACGCCAAGATCACCTACCCCGTCGCGATCGACAACGACTACAAGATCTGGCGCGCCTTCGAGAATAATTACTGGCCCGCCCACTACCTGATCGATGCCAAGGGCCAGATCCGCTACCACCACTTCGGCGAAGGCAACTATCGCCAGACCGAGCAGGCGATCCAGGACCTGATCCACGAAACCGGCAGTGCGAAGATGGCCGCAAGCACGGTAGCGCCGGACGCCAAGGGCGCGGAAGCAAGCCCTGACCTCAAGGATATCCGTTCCGGCGAGACCTACATAGGCTACGAGCAGGCCACGAACTTCGCCTCGCCGGAGGGCCTGCACAACGACGCCAACAGAACCTATTCGGTCGGCGATCTCGGTCTCAACGAATGGGGACTGTCCGGCGCCTGGACGATCGGCCGCGAGCAGGCAACGCTTGAGCAGGCAGATGGCGGCATCGCCTACCGGTTCAGCGCCCGCGACCTGCACCTCGTTCTCGGCCCGGATGCATCGGGAAAGCCCGTGCGCTTCCAGGTGACGATCGACGGTAAAGCGCCCGGTGCCAACCACGGCGCGGACACCGACGCCGGTGGCAACGGCACCGTCACGTCAACCAGGCTCTATCAGCTTGTCCGCCAGTCCGGCGACGTCGAGGCGCACAACTTTCAGATCCGCTTTCTCGATCCCGGCGTCGAAGCCTACGCCTTCACCTTCGGCTGACCTCTACCCAACCTCACCATCAATCCAAAGGAGACACTTCCATGAACCGTCGCATCATCGCCACCCTCGCCCTTGCATTCGCCGCCAGCGTTGTCGCCTATGCGGCAGAAGCCGCCGAGGTGAAGAACATCGTCATCGTCCACGGCGCGCTCGCCGATGGTTCCGGATGGCGCAAGGCAACCGAAATCCTAGAGAAGCGCGGCTTCAACGTCACGATCGTGCAGGAGCCGATCACCTCGCTTGCCGATGACGTCGCCGCCACCAACCGCGTGCTCGATCTTCATGACGGCCCGACCTTGCTTGTCGGCCACAGCTATGGCGGCATGGTCATCACCGAAGCCGGTCACAACGCACATGTCGCGGGCCTCGTCTATGTCGCCGCATTCCAGCCGGACAAGGGCGAAAGCCTGCTGTCGCTGGCAAGCTCCAAGCCGGCGGGCGGCATGAATATACGCGAGACGAAGGACGGGCAATATCTCTACCTCGACCCCGCCGCCTTCGCCAACGACTTCGCCGCCGATTTGCCGAAGGACGAAGCTGCTTTCCTCGCCAAGTCCCAGGTCTTCGCGGCAAAGCAGGCCTTTGCCGCCAAGATCGGCGGTGATCCGGCCTGGAAATCGAAGAAGAGCTGGTCAGTGGTCGCGACCGAAGACCGTTCGATCAATCCCGAGCTCGAGCGCGACATGGCAAAGCGCGCGGGAAGCGCGGTAACCGAGATCAAGGCAAGCCACGCGGTCTTCGCCTCGCAGCCGGACAAGGTCGCGGCCGTTATCGAAGCTGCCGCGCATGAGGCTGGGAAGTAGAGGCTGAGCCTTAGGCTAATGTCTGGACACAGAGACAGGAGGGGAGCGCGGCGACAACGCGCTCCCCTCTTCCGTTCATCTAACCACTCACGACAAGTTCACGGCCAAATGCTCTTGACGCGGCGGCTGCGAGGAATAGTAAGGGCACTACCCAATAACCGTCGGCGCTCACTCAATCGTCTACGCCGACGTTTGCCTCGAAAGCCTCCTATGACACAAAGAACTTCGCATCGCGGACTGGTCGTTGTCGCGATCATGGCAAGCATGGCGATGATCGCCATCGAAGCGACGATCGTCTCGACGGCAATGCCGCAGATCGCAGCCCAGCTCGGCCAGATCAATCTCTATTCGTGGGTCTTTTCATCCTTCCTTCTGACGCAGACCGCGACAACGGTGATCTTCGGCAAGCTGGCGGATATTTATGGCCGCAAGCCGATGCTGCTGGTCGGCATCGCACTGTTTCTGCTGGCCTCCATACTCGCCGGTTTCGCATGGTCCATGCCTTCCATGATCGCGTTTCGCTTGCTCCAGGGGATCGGCGCCGGCGCGCTCCAACCTGTTGCTATGACCGTGGTCGCCGATCTTTTCCCCGGCAACCAGCGTGGCAAGGTGCAGGGATACCTCGCAAGCGTCTGGGCACTGTCTGCCGTCGTCGGGCCGCTTCTCGGCAGCATCATCATTCATAACCTCCCATGGGCCTGGATCTTCTGGATCAACGTACCCGTAGGGCTTCTGGCGGCGCTGTGCTTCATGCTCTTCCTGCACGAGGAAAAGCGTCCGCGCGTCGTCTCCATCGACGTTCTTGGCGCCGCACTTTTTGCCGTCTCGATTTCCGCGCTGATGATCGCGCTCACCGAGGTAGAAAACGGCCTCTCCAGCTACACCGTCGCAGCTTTCGTCGTCTTCCTTTTCGCGCTTGTCGTCTTCATCTGGCAGGAGCGTCGCGCCGAAGCGCCGATGGTCGCCCCGGACCTGTGGCTGAGACGACCGATCGCCTTTGCCAACCTGGCGGTGTTTTTCGCCAGCATGTCGATCATGGGGCTGACGACCTTCCTGCCGATGTATGTGCAGACCGTGCTCGATCGCTCGCCACTTGTCGCCGGCTTTGCCCTGACCATGCTGCTGCTCGGCTGGCCCTGCGGGGCAACGATCGCGTCGCGGCAGTTTACCCGCTTCGGCCTGCGCCCGATCATGATCGTCGGGAGCCTGTTCATACCGGTTGGAACCTGCCTGCTCGTGCTGCTGGCGCCATCAAGTTCTCCGGTGCTGGCAGCTACCGGCTCGCTTATCATGGGTTTCGGTATGGGCTTGCTGAATATCGGTGCCCTCATCCTCACGCAGGAAAGCGTGACTGCGTCCGACCGGGGCAGCGCCACCGCCTCCAACGTATTCTCCCGCAACCTCGGCAGCACGCTCGGCGCCGCGGTGTTGGGTGCCGTTCTGACCTATGGTCTGGCCCATGCCAACAATGGACAGGCGATCACGCCTGAGCAATTGCGGGCTCTGCTGAACGGCACCGGCGCGGCGCTTGGCGGCAGCGATGAGATCCGCCTAGCGCTGCAGCAAGCGCTTCACGCGACCTTCATGGTGATGATGCTCATCGCGGTGTTGATCGTCCCGGCGTGCCTGCTGGTGCCACAGCAGCAAGCACCGCAGGCGGAACCGAAGCGCGCCTGATTGGCTGGCCAGGCACGACAGTCATTTCGGCACGGTTCGCGTAGTGCATTTTGAGAACAGCTATATTGTTGGATCGGCCAGTTCCCTGGCCGATCCAATTCTTTAGGCGGCGCCGTGAAACATCGCGGCGACAGCTAGATCAGAATTCTTCCCAGTCGTTCTGCGCGACGGCGACAGCGGCGTTTCCACCTCTGAAGCTGGACGTCAATCGCTGGGTCAACGCTCGCGCCGGCGACGCCACGGGCCGCGATGCTTCGGTCGCGGAACCAAGCGACACTTGCGCGGATGGACGGCTGCGCTGATCAAGCGTGAACTGACCGAGAAGCGTGTTCAGAGCGCTGGCTTCCTTCGCCAAGCTGTGGCTGGCGGCGTTCGTCTCTTCGACCATGGCTGCGTTCTGCTGCGTGCCCTGGTCCATAGTGTTGACGGCGGTATTGATCTCCTGGATACCCGTCGACTGCTCGCGTGCCGCCTCGACGATCGCCCGGACGTGCTTGGTAATCTCGGTCACTTCCGCTTCGATCTGCACCAGCGCCGTACCGGTTTCGCCGACGAGATTGACGCCGGTGTTGACCTGATTCTCGGAGGTCGTGATCAGGAGCTTGATTTCCTTCGCGGCCTTGGCCGATCGCTGGGCAAGTTCACGAACCTCCTGGGCGACGACCGCGAAGCCCTTGCCGGCTTCGCCAGCACGCGCCGCTTCAACACCTGCGTTCAGGGCAAGCAGGTTGGTCTGGAACGCGATGTCGTCGATCACGCCGATGATGTTGCTGATTTCGCCGGATGACTTGGCGATCTCGTTCATGGCGGCAACCGCGTTGCGGACAACGCCACCCGACTTCTCGGCGCCGGAGCGCGTGCGTTCTACAAGTATGCTAGCCTCTTCCGCCCGCTTGGTGGAGTCGCGCACGGTCGTGGTGATCTGTTCCAGTGCGGCAGCAGTCTCTTCCAGCGAGGCCGCCTGCTGTTCAGTGCGGCGAGCGAGATCGTCGGCAGCGGACCGAATTTCGGCGGCGCCGGAATTGATCACGCCAGCGTTCTTGCCCACTTCCTGAAGTGCCGCCTGCAACTTGTCGAGCGACATGTTGTAGCTGTTGCGCAGCGCATCAAGATGATCCACGAACGGCTTCGAAATGCGGTGGGAGACATCGCCGTCGGCGAGACGGCTGAGGCCGAGGGCGAGCGCTTCGACGGCTTCCCTAGTGTTGGCGGCATCCTGCTCCTTGGCGGTTTCACGTGCGCGACGCTCCTGGTCCGAAAGCGAGCGACCTTCATCCGCCTCGCGTTCGAGACGCGAGCGCTCAAGTGCGTTGTCGCGGAATACGGCAACAGCGGCAGCCATCTGACCAACTTCGTCCTTGCGCTCCAGACCTGGTGTCTCGCTGACGGTATCGCCCGCTGCCAGTGCCCTCATGCGCTCCCTCAGGCGATCGATCGGCGCTGTGATGCCGCGCGAAGCAACGAAGAGGCCGAGAAGGATGATCGCGACCAAAGCGACACCCAACGCCGACAGGCCGGTAACAATTGTATCGTCGGTTGTCGCCTGAAGATCGGCCGTTCCCTCTTCCATCATCTTGATCAGCTGGTCATTTCCGCCCGCAAACAACGGGAGAATGGCCGTCAAACGATTGCCGGCTTCACGCATGACGCCGACAGCTTCGTCACGCTTCCCCTCTTTCACCAAGGTGATGACCCGCTGTCCGAGTTCATCGAATGCAGCGATCGCGGTCAACATTGCCGCGGCGGGCTCGGCACGAGACTGCACCAGACGACCGGTCGTCGCGATGCGCTCCTTCATCAGAGCCAGATTGTCGTTGTAGATCTTGATCGATGCAGCGAATTCCGGCGATGCTGGATCGTTGATCATCATCAGGCCCAGCTGGAAGCCAAGCTGCAGGAGGCCACCGGTGGCTCAGGCATTGAGAGTAGCAGCCATGCTCTCGTGCGACAGGAAGCTTGCATAGCGACTGTCGGCATTTTTGAATTGCATGCTGACATAGGCAAGGCCGGCGATGGCAGTGACACCCATCAAGGCAATCACGGCGACAATTTTCGTGCGAATTTTAGCGTTTTGGAGAAAGCTCATAGAGAGGCCTGACGGGACGCCGGCATGGCTGTCTGTCATCGACACGCGCAGAGCCGCGATGCCGCGGGCCAGGCGAGACATAAGCATTTGCCGATATATGAAGGGTCATGGCAGCAGAACTCCCACCCTCATGGCGAAATAGCTCCTCCCAGGCTGCCGATGCGAATTTGTCATATGATTAGTTTACTAAGTATTTAAAACTTTATCTTTTACGGCGATAAAGCCTCGTCATTGCAAGATAATTGCCACGTAGGTCATTGGCCAGACGACACTCATTGCGACCAAAGGCAACTATAGAAAATTTCGCCACGTCAACACGAATTGCCCATATTTTGCGCACTTCAATATTTGCTTGATTTTTCGGCCGGTCTCCCGCATTTCAGAAATGCAAGATTGACGCCCTCGTGAACGGAATGCTGACTGCCAGTGGCAACGTCTCAACCTGCCAAGTCCAGCCTGAATGTGCTGGTTATCGATGAGAACAGCATTCGGGCCTCCATCATCGAACTGGGGCTGCGCGAAGCCGGGTACCAGCGGGTCACCGTCGTCGACGACATGAACGGGCTGGCGCGGCGCATCGAGGAGATCAACCCCGATGTCATTGTCATCGATATCGAGAACCCCAATCGCGACATGCTTGAGAGCATCTTCCAGATTTCGCGCGCCGTCGCGCGGCCGATCGCCATGTTCGTCGACAAATCCGACGAGGATTCCATCATCGCCGCCGTCGATGCCGGCGTATCGGCATATATTGTGGACGGCCTGAAAAAGGAGCGGGTGAAGCCGATCCTGGAGATGGCCGTCAGCCGTTTCAACGCCTTCAACCGCCTGCAGCGCGAGCTGGCCGACGCCAAGTCCGCGCTGGAGGAGCGCAAGATCATTGATCGTGCCAAGGGCATCCTGATGAAGATGCGCGGCCTGTCGGAAGACGAGGCCTTCGCTCTGCTGCGCCAGACCGCCATGAACGAGAAGAAGAAGATCGCCGACATCGCCCAGAGCGTCATCACGGCCGCCGGGCTATTGATGTGAGTGTCGACGCCTATCATATGCTTGATGTCCGGAGGAAACCGGGATGGACAAGATCATGACCGACAATGCCAGTGGCAGCCTTGCCGCACCGACAAGCACGGCGACCGAAGGCTCGCGAACGCTGCGCGCCGGCTTCATCCCGCTTGTCGATGCCTCGGTCCTGATCGCAGCCGCGGAATTCGGATTTGCCACCAAGGAGGGGCTGACGCTCGACCTCGTCAAGGATGTCTCCTGGGCCAATGTCCGCGACCGCCTGGCGTTTCGCCAGTTCGATATCGCCCACATGCTGTCGCCCATGCCGGTCGCCTCTGCGCTCGCGCTCGGTTCCAACCCGTCGCCCACGATCACGCCCTTCTCGCTCGGGCGCGGCGGCAATGCGATCACCTTGTCGACGGCGCTGTTCGAGCGGATGCAGCAGGCGGCGCAGC
Source organism: Rhizobium sp. NPDC090275 (assembly GCF_044772225.1). Taxonomy (NCBI): domain Bacteria; kingdom Pseudomonadati; phylum Pseudomonadota; class Alphaproteobacteria; order Hyphomicrobiales; family Rhizobiaceae; genus Rhizobium; species Rhizobium sp. NPDC090275. Next base: position 80,918 of record NZ_JBIVYL010000017.1, read on the forward strand.
TTGCCGAAACGCCGACCGCGCTCGAAAGCGCGCAGGCGCTAGCGTTGGTCGTGCGCGAGATGAAGGCGCGCGGCGAGCCGATGCCGACGCTGGGCATGACCTACCCCTTCTCCTCGCACAATTACGAGTTCCGCTATTGGCTCGCCGCCGGCGGCATCGACCCCGATAATGATGTGCGGCTGGTCGTGGTGCCGCCGCCGCTGACTTCGGACGCGCTTGCCGCCGGTGCCATCGATGGCTTCTGCGTCGGTGCGCCATGGAACATGATCGCCTCCGAGCGCGGCGTCGGCCGCATCGTCGCTGCGAAGCAGGATATCTGGCCTTCAGCGCCTGAAAAGGTGATCGGCATGCGGCCAGACTGGGCGGATGCGAACCGTGACACCGTTTCCAGGCTGATCGTTGCGCTCGATGCCGCCGCCCGCTGGTGCGACCGTGTCGAGAACCACGACGTGCTGGCTCAGGCGCTCGCCGACCCCCGCTACATCGCGGCCCCCGTAGAGATCATTCGTCATGTGCTGGCAGGCGAGTTCAGCCTTGACGCCAAGGGCAATCGCCGGGTGATCGACGATTACTTCCTCTTCCACGACCGCTTTGCCAACTATCCGCGGCCGAGCCAGGCGCTCTGGATCTACAGCCAGATGGTCCGCTGGGGGCAGGCCGAGATGTCGCTGAACAATGCCCGCGCGGCAGCCTCCGCCTATCGTCCCGATCTCTACCGGGCAGCGCTCGGCCCGGATAGCGCTCCTGCGGATGCCGACATCCGCATCGAGGGAGACGCAGACGGAGACAGGTTCATGGACGGTCACGTCTTCGATCCATCGCGCTTCGCCGACTACGTTTCAGGCTTCGCTGTCCGTAGCGTTCAATCGCCACCGAAGGCCTCGGACGACCACTGATTCTTCACTGCTGTGCACAAATAGCTTGCACACCCGAATGCCGCCACGATGGCATTCGCACAAAACATTGCCATCGGAAAATCAGGGTGAAAAATTAAGCAGATAAGTATCTGCCGATTTTACAGTTTAGTTTCAATCACATAAAATCTCATTTTCTAACTGGCACATCGTTTGCTTCGTTAAAACCGCACCGGTCAACGGCGATCGGGGCGAGATGAGCGCGCGATAAGCGCTCACAAAAGACATCGACGTCGCAAGGCCTTTGCAGTCCGGGACCCTCCCTCCCGATGACGCATCTGCCGAGCGGCGTTTTTTTATTCCCAAAATTCCGGCCAGCACCAAGCAGAGGGAACCTGCGCAATGAGCAAGATAATCACGACCGGCATCACACGTCGCAGCATGTTGAAGAGGACAGCAACCGCAGCCCTGATCACGGCGGTGCGCAGCGCCTTCACGTCAGGCGCCTTTGCCGCCGGCGCCGGCCCCGAAGTGACGGGCGCCAAGCTCGGCTTCATCGCGCTCACCGATGCCGCGCCGCTCATCGTCGCGCAGGAGAAGGGCCTGTTCGCCAAGCATGGCATGCCCGATGTCGAAGTGGCCAAGCAGGCCTCCTGGGGTGCAACGCGCGACAACCTCGTTCTCGGCGGTGCTGCCAATGGCATCGACGGCGCCCATATCCTCTCGCCGCTTCCCTACCTCATGCACACCGGCAAGGTGACGCAGAACAATCTGCCGGTGCCGATGACCATTCTCGCCCGGCTGAACTACGACAGCCAGGGCATCTCGGTTGCCAAGGAATATGCCGATACCGGCGTGCAGCTCGACGCCTCCAAGCTGAAGGCCGCCTTCGAGAAGAAGAAGGCTGAGGGCAAGGAGATCAAGGCCGCCATGACCTTCCCCGGCGGCACACACGACCTCTGGATCCGCTACTGGCTGGCCGCCGGCGGCATCGATCCTGACAAGGATGTGTCGACCATCGTCGTCCCGCCGCCGCAGATGGTGGCGAACATGAAGGTCGGCAACATGGACGTCTTCTGTGTCGGCGAACCGTGGAACGAGCAACTCGTGAACCAGGGCATCGGCTTCACGGCGGCAACGACCGGCGAACTCTGGAAGGGCCATCCCGAGAAGGCGCTCGGCATGCGTTCGGATTGGGTCGGAAAGAACCCGAACGCCGCCAAGGCACTGCTGATGGCCGTGATGGAAGCCCAGCAATGGTGCGACAGCATGGACAACAAGGAAGAGATGTCGACACTGCTCGGCAAGCGCCAATGGTTCAATGTGCCGCCCAAGGACGTGCTCGGCCGCCTCAAGGGCGACATCAACTACGGCAACGGCCGCGTTGCCCAAGGTACCGACCTCTACATGAAGTTCTGGGCCGGCGGTGTCTCCTATCCCTTCAAGAGCCATGACAGCTGGTTCCTCGCCGAGAATATCCGCTGGGGCAAGTTCGCGCCGGATACCGACATCAAGAAGCTGGTCGACGAAGTCAACCGTGAGGACATCTGGCGCGCCGCCGCCAAGGACCTCGGTGTTGCTGCCGCCGACATCCCGGCGTCGTCCTCGCGCGGCAAGGAAACCTTCTTCGACGGCAAGGTCTTCGATCCCGAAAACCCCTCCGCCTATCTCGACAGCCTGACGATCAAGGTCGCGTCCTGATCCGTGCCGCCGGCGTGGACCGCGCCGGCTCTTCCATCCCGCAAGAGGAGCGTAGAATGCCCGCTTTGGCCAAGAAACAAACGATCGCGACATCGGCAACCGCAAAGAACACCGCCACCATCCTGCCGCTAGCAAGGCGCCCGGCCGCCAAGATCAATATCGCGAAGATAGTGGCCACGCTTGCCCACAACGTGCTGCCGCCGCTCGTCGTGCTCGCCATCCTGCTTGGCGTCTGGCAGGTGCTCTGTTCGTCGCCGACGGCCTCGCTTCCCTCGCCGCATCAGGTCTGGCAGGAGAGCTACGACCTCATCGCCTATCCCTTCTTCAACTACGGCTCGCAGGATATCGGGCTTGGCTGGCGCGTGCTGATCTCGCTGCAGCGCGTGGCTTACGGTTTTGGGCTGGCCGCCGTCGTCGGCGTCATCGTTGGCGCCATCATCGGCCAATCGGTCTGGGCGATGCGCGGCCTCGATCCGATCTTCCAAGTGCTGCGCACCGTGCCGCCGCTTGCCTGGCTGCCGCTGTCGCTCGCGGCCTTCCAGAACGCCAACCCTTCGGCGATATTCGTGATCTTCATTACCTCGATCTGGCCGGTCATAATCAACACCGCCGTTGGCGTGCGCAACATCCCGCAGGATTACCGCAACGTCGCCCAGGTGCTGCGGCTGAACCAGATCGAGTTCTTCTTCAAGATCATGCTGCCTTCGGCCGCCCCATACATTTTCACGGGTCTCCGCATCGGTGTCGGCCTGTCCTGGCTGGCGATCGTCGCCGCTGAAATGCTCACCGGCGGCGTCGGCATCGGCTTCTTCATCTGGGATGCGTGGAACTCGTCCCGCCTGCCCGACATCATCGTCGCGCTTGCCTACATCGGCGTCGTCGGCTTCGCGCTCGACAAGCTGGTGGCGGCGGTCGGAACGCTGATCACCCGCGGCGCTTCGGCCAATTGAAGGGAATGACCATGACCGCCTATCTCAAGCTCGACCATATCGACAAGCATTTCGACCGGGCCGGCGTGCGCGCCGAGGTGCTGAAGGGTATCAACCTGACGATCTCAAAGGGCGAATTCGTCTCGATCATCGGCCATTCCGGCTGCGGCAAGTCCACCCTGCTGAACCTCATCGCCGGCTTGACACCGGTCTCCTCCGGCGCCGTGCTGCTCGAAAACCGCGAGGTTAACGCTCCCGGCCCCGAGCGCGCCGTCGTCTTCCAAAACCACAGCCTGCTTCCCTGGCTCACCGTCTACGAAAACGTCAACCTCGCCGTCTCCAAGGTGTTCAGCAATTCCAAGAGCAAGGCCGAGCGCCACGATTGGGTGATGGCGAACCTCGATCTCGTGCAGATGGCGCATGCCAAGGACAAGCGTCCCTCCGAGATATCGGGTGGCATGAAGCAGCGCGTCGGCATCGCCCGGGCGCTCTCCATGGAGCCTAAAATCCTGCTGCTCGACGAGCCGTTCGGCGCGCTCGACGCCCTGACGCGCGCCCATCTGCAGGATGCGGTCATGGAAATCCATTCTCGCCTTGGCAACACCATGGTGATGATCACCCATGACGTCGACGAAGCCGTGCTGCTCTCCGACCGCATCGTGATGATGACCAACGGCCCGGCTGCCAAGATCGGCGAAGTTCTCGACGTGCCGATCGCGCGCCCGCGCAACCGCATCGAGCTTGCCTCCGACCGAACCTACCTCAAATGCCGCGAAGCCGTGCTGAAGTTCCTCTACGAACGCCACCGCTTCGTCGAAGCCGCGGAGTAACCCCATGTCAGAAACCCGCATCGAAAAACTCGTGATCATCGGCAACGGCATGGCGCCCGGGCGCATGCTCGAGCACTTGTTCGAAAAAGCGCCGGGCCAATATCAGGTCACGATCTTCAACGCCGAGCCGCGCGTCAATTACGACCGCATCATGCTGTCGCCGGTTCTATCCGGCGAGAAGAGCTACGAGCAGATCGTCATCCATGGCGACGGCTGGTACATCGACCACGGCATCACGCTCTACAAGGGCCACAAGATCGTCGCCATCGACCGCGCCGCCAAGACGGTGACCTCGGACCACGGCGTGACCGAGAGCTACGACAAGCTGGTGATCGCCACCGGCTCCGTGCCCTTCATCATTCCCGTCCCCGGCAAGGACCTGCCGGGGGTCATTACCTATCGCGATCTCGACGACGTGCAGGCCATGCTGCTGGCTGCGCAATCGCGTGAAAAGGCGATCGTCATCGGCGGCGGCCTGCTTGGTCTTGAGGCCGCGGCCGGCCTCGCGCAGCGCGGCATGGACGTGACCGTGCTGCATGTCATGCCGACGCTGATGGAGCGCCAGCTCGACCCCGCCGCCGGCTATCTGCTGCAGAAGGCCGTCGAGGAACGCGGCATCAAGGTCATCACCAAGGCCAACACCAAGGCGATCATCGGCAATGGCAAGGTCGAGGGCATCGAGCTCGACGACGGTCGCATCATTCCGGCAAGTCTGGTCGTCATGGCCGTCGGCATCCGCCCGAATGTCGGCCTGGCGAAGGAAGCCGGCCTTGCGGTCAATCGCGGCATCGTCGTCGATGACGGCATGCGCACCTCGGATGGCGATATCCTCTCGCTTGGCGAATGCGCCGAAGTCGGTGGCATGGTCTATGGCCTCGTCGCGCCGCTCTACGAAATGGCCCGCATCGCCGCCTCGCACCTTGCAGGCGACACCTCGCCGGCCTTCGTCCATTCGGACACGCCCACAAAGCTGAAAGTCACCGGCATCGATCTCTATTCTCTCGGTGACTTCGCCGATGGCGACGAACGCGAAGAGATCGTGCTGCGCGATGCCACAGCCGGCGTTTACAAGCGCCTGGTGCTGAAGGACAACCGTATCATCGGCACCGTGCTCTACGGCGAGACGGCCGATGGCGCATGGTTCAACGATCTGAAGAAGAAGCAGACCGACATCACCGAGATGCGCGACACGCTGATCTTCGGTCAGGCCTACCAGGGAGGGTCGCCGCTGGACCCTATGGCGGCCGTTGCAGCCTTGCCGGATGATGCGGAAATCTGCGGCTGCAACGGCGTATGCAAGGGCAAGATCACCTCGACGATATCGGCCAAGGGGCTGACCTCCCTCGACGACGTCCGCGCCCACACCAAGGCATCCGCCTCCTGCGGCTCCTGCACCGGTCTTGTCGAGCAACTGATGTCGCTGATGCTCGGCGACAGCTACAATCCGGCCGCCGTGACGCCGATGTGTACCTGCACCGAACTCGGCCATGACGACGTTCGCCGCCTGATCAAGGCCAAGGGCTTGAAGACGATCCCCGCCGTCATGCAGGAGCTCGAATGGAAGACCTCCTGCGGCTGCGCCAAGTGTCGTCCGGCGCTCAATTATTATCTGGTCTGCGATTGGCCGGACGAATATGCCGACGACTACCAATCGCGCTACATCAACGAGCGCGTCCACGCCAATATCCAGAAGGACGGCACCTATTCGGTGGTCCCGCGCATGTGGGGCGGCGTGACGAACGCAAACGAATTGCGCGCCATCGCCGATGTCGTCGACAAGTTCGAGATCCCGATGGTGAAGGTCACCGGCGGCCAGCGCATCGACCTGCTGGGGATCGAGAAGGAAGACCTGCCGGCGGTGTGGGCCGACCTCGGCAAGGCCGGCTTCGTCTCCGGACAGGCCTACGCCAAGGGATTGCGCACGGTGAAGACCTGTGTCGGGTCAGATTGGTGCCGCTTCGGCACCCAGGATTCCACAGGCCTCGGCATTCGCATCGAGAAGTTCATGTGGGGCTCCTGGACGCCGGCCAAGCTGAAGCTCGCCGTCTCCGGCTGCCCGCGCAACTGCGCGGAAGCGACCTGCAAGGATATCGGCGTCATCTGCGTGGACAGTGGCTTCGAGATCCATTTCGCGGGCGCTGCCGGTCTCGACATCAAGGGCACGGAGGTTCTCGGCCTCGTCAAAACCGAAGACGAGGCGCTGGAGCACATCGTGGCGTTGACGCAGATGTACCGCGAGCAGGCCCGCTATCTCGAGCGCATCTACAAATGGGCGAAGCGCGTTGGGCTGGAGGAAATCCGCCGCCAGATCATCGGCGATGCCGACAAGCGCAAGGCCTATTACGACCGCTTCGTCTTCTCGCAGACATTCGCCCAGGTCGACCCCTGGTCGGAGCGCGTCTCCGGCAAGGACAAGCATGAATTCAAGCCGATGGCGACGATCGGCTTTCCCCAGGCAGCGGAGTGATGAGATGGATATGAACTGGATCTCGATCGGCGACGTTTCCGACATCCCGCTGCGCGGCGCCCGCTGCGTGAAGACCCCTCAGGGCAAGATCGCCGTTTTCCGCACGGCGGAGAACGAAGTCTTTGCCATCGAGGACCACTGCCCGCACAAGGGCGGGCCGCTGTCGCAGGGGATCGTGCACGCGAAGGCGGTCACCTGCCCGCTGCATAATTGGGTGATCTCGCTGGAAACCGGCAAGGCACTCGGGGCGGATGAGGGCGAGGTGCGGACCATTCCCCTGAGGAACGAGGATGGGGCGCTGTTTATCGCGTTCGAGAGCTTGATGATGGCGGCGGAGTGATCGGCTGATGGTGGAAATGGCACCCCCCTCTGTCCTGCCGGACATCTCCCCCACAAGGGGGGAGATTGGCTGGGCGCAGCCACTCGCTCCACGCTCACTATTTGGTTGGGGAGCAACCCACGAGTCGATCTCCCCACCTGTGGGGGAGATGTCCGGCAGGACAGAGGGGGGTGACCACGCTCTCGATGACTTGAGGGGACACCCCCATGCCCACTGAAACCAAGACCACCTGTCCCTATTGCGGCGTCGGCTGCGGTGTGATCGCAACGGTCGCCGATAATGGCGCCGTCTCCGTCAAAGGCGATCCCGACCATCCAGCGAACTTCGGCCGCCTGTGTTCCAAGGGCTCCGCGCTCGCCGAAACCATCGATCTCGACGGACGCCTGCTCTATCCCGAAATCGCCGGCCAACGGACGGATTGGGAAGCAGCCCTTGATCTCGTCGCCGACCGCTTCTCGAAGGTGATCGCCGAACACGGCCCGGACTCCGTGGCCTTCTACGTCTCCGGCCAGCTGCTCACCGAGGACTATTACGTCGCCAACAAGCTGATGAAGGGCTTCATCGGCTCCGGCAATATAGACACCAACTCCCGCCTCTGCATGTCGTCCTCCGTCGCCGGCCATCGACGCGCCTTCGGCGCCGATACGGTTCCCGGCGTCTATGAAGATCTTGAGCTCTCCGATCTCGTCATCCTTACCGGCTCCAACCTCGCCTGGTGCCACCCGGTCATCTATCAGCGGCTTGCCGCAGCCAAGGCAGCGCGCCCGGGCATGAAGGTCGTGGTCATCGACCCGCGCCGAACGATGACATCTGATATCGCAGACCTGCATCTGGCCATTCGTCCCGACAGCGACGTCGCGCTGTTCATGGGCCTCTTCGCGCACCTCATTTCGGCCGGGGCGATCGATCAGAACTATGTGGCGGAGCACACCAGCGGCTTCAACGAGGCTTTCGCCACCGCCGCGCTGCTCTCCTCAAACGACATCCTGGAACAGACCGGCCTGCCGGCCATGCAGCTACGTGAATTTTATCGCCTGTTCGCGGCGACCGAAAAAGTCGTCACCTGCTACAGCCAGGGCGTCAACCAATCCTCATCGGGCACCGACAAGGTCAATTCAATCATCAACTGCCACCTCGCCACCGGCCGCATCGGCCGGCCCGGCATGGGCCCCTTCTCGCTCACCGGCCAGCCGAACGCGATGGGCGGTCGCGAGGTCGGTGGCCTCGCCAACATGCTCGCCGCCCACATGTCGATCGAGAACGCCGATGACCGCGATCGCGTCCAGCGTTTCTGGGGCTCTCCGACGATTGCATCGAGGCCGGGCCTGAAAGCGGTCGACATGTTCAGGGCCGTCGCGGACGGCCGGATCAAGGCGCTCTGGATCATGGCGACCAACCCCGTCGTCTCCATGCCCGACGCTGATGCCGTCGAAGCCGCGATCAAGGCCTGTCCCTTCGTCGTCGTCTCCGATGTCCTCAGCGACACCGACACCACCCGTCATGCTGATGTCCTCTTGCCCTCCCTCGGCTGGGGCGAAAAAAACGGCACAGTCACAAACTCCGAACGCCGCATCTCGCGCCAGCGTGATTTCCTGGACGTGCCGGGCAACGCCCGCGCCGACTGGTGGCAGCTGGCCGAGGTCGGACGCCGCATGGGCTTTGACGGCTTTGGTTATGCCTCGCCGGCGGACATCTTTGCCGAACATGCCGCCCTCTCCGCCTTCGAGAATAATGGCAGCCGCGACTTCGACATTGGAGCCTATGCGGGGATCGATGAAGAGGCTTACAATCTCTTGTCGCCATTCCAATGGCCCGCCACGCGGGGATTTACCCCCCTCTGCCCTGCCGGGCATCTCCCCCACAAGGGGGGAGATCACGAGCGGGATGACCGTCGTTTCAAGGCAAACCTTGCGGCCAGTTCAAATGTTGCACCGGTGTCGAGCGACAGCGTCCAGCCGATCTCTCCCCTTGTGGTGGGGTCCGAAGGACGGGGGGAGACCGTTGGCTCGACCCCGCAGGCCGGCAGGCCAGAGGGGGGTGGCGGCAAGCGCTTCTTCGCCGATGGCCGCTTCTACCACCCGGATGGACGCGCACGCTTCATCGCCGTCGAGCCCGCCATCTGCGATCGCACTAATTCCGAGTATCCCTTCACCCTCAACACCGGCCGCATTCGCGACCAGTGGCACACGATGACGCGCACGGGCAAAAGCGCGCGCCTCTTCTCGCATATCGCCGAGCCCTTCGCCGAGCTGCATCCGCGCGACGCGATCGAGATCGGCGTCGGCAATGCCACGCTGGTCGAAATCGAAAGCCCGCATGGCAAGGCCATCGTGCGCGCCTTGATCACCGAGCGGCAGGCGCGCGGCAGCATTTTCGTTCCCATGCACTGGAACGACCAGTTCGCCGCCAAGGCCCGGATCGACGCCGTCGTCGCGCCGATCACCGACCCGGTGTCCGGCCAGCCGGCCTCCAAGAATGTCGCGGTCGCAGCTAGGCATTTCGCCGTTGCCTCCTACGGCTTCGCAGTTTCCGCAACCAGGCCCGAGGGGCTTGACGCTTCCTATTGGGCGCTGGCCAAGGCCGACGGCGGCTGGCGGCTGGAGATGGCTGTCGATCAGCAGGTGGATGACTGGTTGCTCTGGTGTCGCCGCACGTTCGCCATTCCCGAGGAGATCGAGCCGCTCGGTTACGTGGATCGACAATCAGGAGACGTCAGGCTTGCTTTCTTCGAAGGTGATCGGCTTCTGGCGGCCCTCTTCATTGCGCGGCAGCCGGTGGCGGTCGCGCGCAATTGGGCGATTGCGCAGCTTGTCGCGTCGCATGACCAGCCGCGCAAGCGCTTCGCGCTGGTCGCCGGCCGCCCTGGCGCCGACATGCCGGATCCGGGCGCGACCGTCTGCTCCTGCCTCGGCGTCGGCGTCAATCAGATCATCGCCGCCGTGCGCGGCGGTTGCCACAGCGTCGAGGCCATCGGCGCGCAACTCAAGGCCGGAACCAATTGCGGCTCCTGCCGCGCGGAAATCAGGGGGATCATCGATGGATGTCTTGCAGCAGCAGCGGAATGACAGCCCGGCCCGGATGGAGCCGCTCTCCAAGCTGCCGGTTTTCTGGGCGCTGGAAGGCAAGCGCGTCGTGGTGGCGGGCGGCACGGATGCGGCAGCGTGGAAGACCGAGTTGCTCGCGGCCTGCGGCGCTCACGTCGAGATATTTGCCGAAAACCTCAGTGACGCATGCGCGGCCCTTGTCGCACGTAGACCGGAGCATCCATCCGCAAGCGTTTACCACCACCAGCGGGAATGGCGAGCAGAGGACCTCGAACATGCCGCGCTGGCGATTGGTGATTGCGAAGATGGCGACGAAGCTCAACGCTTCTTCGAAGAAGCACGCGCAATGGGCGTACCCGTCAACGTCATCGACAAGCCTGACTATTGCCAGTTTCAGTTCGGCTCGATTGTCAATCGGTCGCCTGTCGTTGTCGCCATTTCGACGGATGGCGCGGCCCCGATCCTCGCCCAGGCGATCCGCCGGCGGATCGAAACCCTGCTGCCGCAGGGGCTGAAGAGTTGGGCGCGATTGGCGCAGGCGCTGCGAGATCAGATCAACGAACGGCTGGCGCCGGGCCCCTTGCGCCGTGCCTTCTGGGAGAAATTCGTCGATCGCGCCTTTTCGAGTTCGGATACGCCGGAGGAGGGCGTTGGCGGGCTGCTTATCGAGGAAGCCGAGCGGCTTCGCGGAGCGCCCGCCCACACATTTCAAGGCCGGGTCACGCTTGTCGGCGCCGGTCCTGGCGACGCGGAGCTGTTGACGCTGAAGGCCGTGCGCGCTTTGCAGGCAGCCGACGTGATCCTGTTCGATGATCTGGTCTCCAGTGAGGTGCTGGAGCTTGCGCGCCGGGAGGCAAAGCGCATGCTGGTCGGCAAGCGCGGCGGCAGTACAAGCTGCCGCCAGGAAGATATCAACGACATGATGGTCAAGCTCGCCAAGGCGGGTAAGCGCGTCGTTCGGCTGAAATCTGGCGATCCGATGATCTTCGGCCGCGCCGGCGAGGAGATCGCGCATCTGGACCGCGAAGGCATTCCCGTCGATGTCGTCCCCGGCATCACGGCGGCAAGCGCGATGGCGTCCCGTCTTGGCATTTCGCTCACCCACCGCGATCACGCGCAATCCGTGCGCTTCATCACCGGCCACTCCCGCCACGGCGGCCTGCCCAAGGATGTGAACTGGGCAAGCGTCGCCGATCCGCGTACCACCACCGTCTTTTACATGGGCGGAAGGACAGCGGCGTTGATTGCCGAGCGGCTGGTTGCGGAAGGACTTACGCCTTCGACACCCGTCATCGTCATGAGTGATGTCAGCCGGCCCACACAGCGTGACTGGCGTGGTTCGCTTGAGGAACTCCACGAGGGGATTGCGATCATCGGGTATGATCAACCGGTGCTGATCGCGGTTGGATCAGCACTCGCCGCGCGCGACGCGTCCAGCCAGAACGGCATACAACCGAAGCTGGATTTGCAGCGTGAAGCCTGCTGATCAGAGACGCTAGACGTTGATAGCCAAATGACGCCGATCGGCAGACGGCTTACGTATATCAGTCTGTTGGTCAGTCGATACAAACGCGGCTATCCCTTGAGAATACCGCCGGTGCTAACGATCGCTTCGGGAGTATCGAGGTCCAATCGCGCCACGTCGCCGAACTCGACGTCGATGATCGGCAGGCCGCATGTCTCGACAATACCGCGCGCGCCCTTGTCACCCTCCAGACGCCGGATCGCATCCTTGAGCGTGCCCGGGAGGATGACCGGATTGCCAGGCTGGCCGTCGGCGACCGAACGAACGATGGAGAGCACATCGGCATCTCGAAAAGCCGCGATCAAGCGATCGAGGTGGTCGGCAGATATCGCCGGCATATCCGCCATCATCACGAGAACCCCATCCGTGTCATCGACGTCAGTCGACGCAAATCCGACCTTGAGTGAACTCGCCATTCCGCTTTCATAGGCAGGGTTTTCGACGATCAGCAGCGGCAGACCGTGCAGCGCCTGCCGGATCTCGGCTTGCCTATGCCCCACGACGACGATGACTGAAGAGGCGCCGGCACCACCTGCGGCAAGCGCAACACGGCGAACGAGCGGAATGCCGTCGAACTCGGCAAGCAGCTTGTGGGAACCACCCTCCCCCATGCGGGTCGCCTTTCCGGCAGCCAGCACCACAATGGCGACAGATCGCTCTTTCATCATCAGCCCTTCGTTTGTATTGCACCCCGCCACGCTTCATATATCGCAAGCTCGCACTTTCAAAACGCCGCTGGTGCTCTTCGGAACCTTCTTCACACCGGCTTGATTTCTACTCCACGCCAAGTTGGTTCAGAACAGTTTGCGACTAAAGGGGCGCTATTCTAGGTTCAGGACCTATTAAATTACTTGTTATGTTGCCTCGGTTTTGATTCACTTGGATTGAACAGAGGGACCGTCATGTGTGATTTGATGTTGT
>NZ_JBIVYL010000018.1:0-90189 GCF_044772225.1 Rhizobium sp. NPDC090275
GAGATGACCAACTTAACGCCGCGTAGGCCTCGTCGCGTCAGCTTGCGCAAGAACTCTGTCCAGATCGGCTCAGCTTCTGAGGTCCCGACCTCCATACCGAGGACTTCTCGTCGACCATCGGTGTTGACGCCCACCGCGATGATGGCGGCAACAGAGATGATGCGACCACCGCGCCGCACTTTGAGGTAGGTGCCATCCACCCACAAATACGGCCAGTCGCCCTCGATTGGCCGATCGAGAAAGGCTTTGACCTTGTCATCGATCTCTTCGCACAGGCGGGAAACCTGGCTCTTTGAGATGCCGCTCATCCCCATGGCTTTGACGAGATCATCTACGGAACGCGTCGAGATGCCCTGAATGTAAGCTTCCTGGATAACAGCTGTCAGCGCCTTCTCGGCCATGCGACGTGGCTCGAGGAAGGTTGGGAAGTAAGACCCTTTACGCAGCTTTGGGATACGCAGCTCTACCGTACCTGCACGCGTCTCCCAGTCACGGTCGCGATAACCGTTGCGTTGCGCCAATCGCGATGGGCTCTTCTCACCGTAGGCCGCGCCAGTTGCAGCGCTAACTTCCAATTCCATTAGTCGCTCAGCAGCAAAACCGATCATGTCGCGCAGAATATCCGCGTCCGGGGTCTTCTCCACGAGCTCGCGTAGGTCCATTATGTCGTTGGTCATCGATGTATCCTTCGTATCTGGTTGAGTGTCAGCAACCCAACCATACCGGAGATTATCGATGACCGCCCGCAAAGCCGCTCACTCGCTACAGCGCGCTGAGGGCGCGCTCGCGAGCGGCTTTGCTACCGTCGACTTACACCACGCTACGGGGCACGATCTTCAGGGGAGATTCCGATCGAGACGGTCCCAGCTATTGGCCCCGCTGTTGACATATTGCAGTCTGGTTGGGCCGCTCACAGGATCTCACGTCGCAAGCGTTAAGGGTGAGCAGCGCTGAGATCCCCGCCGATTGTAGTCGAGCACCGAGGTGCAACATAAAAAAAGGGGCAGTCATCAATTACAGAAAAGCCCGCCGGGGGTGTCGGCGGGCATTTGGCATGACAGGGACCGTTTCAGTTTCTGTCAGGTAGATCACATCCGCCCGTAATGTACATTTAGCGGAAAGGAGTAGGCCCCAGTCGTGATAGCATAGCGCCTCCCGCAATTCTTGATCACATAATCGCGCCGGCGGGTCCGGCGTGGCCAGTTCGTCGTCGGTTGCAAGCGACAATTATCGCGCTAAGTCCGCGAAACAACGTCAATCGAGAGCCCCTTAAAGGCGCTCGCCATTATCCGGGTGGTCTGGGCTGGCGTCACTTTGGACTTTAGAACTTATACCCGACCTGCACTCCAGCGCGTGTCATGCCGTTGTTGGGTCCGTCGCAGAGATTGGCGTGCGAGGAATGAGCAACTTGCGCCATGAGGTTCCAGTGGGCATCGAGGCGATAACCAACGCCGAGATATTCATGGAAAAGGAACCGGCAGCCAAGGTTGGGACCGTCCACGCTGTTTTTGAGATCGCCATTGTGCCAGACCCCGCCAAATCCGGCCTCGGCAAACAACTTTTCGTTGAAGTTCACGGTCCAGGCCAGGCCGCCGAAGATCTGCGTCGCCTCACCGGAGGTGCCGATAGAGGTGCCGAGGTTCAGCCGTGGGCGAGCCAGCGTCTGCTTCCAGTCTGTTGCCGTGTCCTGGCCGAACGGATCGAAGAAGACCGTGACTTCCGGAAAGACACCTTCTTCGTGGCTGTGACCGTCCTGGATCGACGCCGAGGCGCCAAATCGCAGTTCGTCGAAGATCTTCTCATCCGCGTGCGCGTATACGGGCAAAAGCGAGGTATTCACGACAATTGCCGCATACAGCAAGCCGTGACCGATAGATGCTTTCATATTTGTCCCCATGCGAAGCGCTCGATGTCGGCGAATCTCGCCTATCAACCCTTTGGTAGCACCGTTAAAGTTGCGGTAAACCAGTCTTTGTTCTCGACACGAGATTTCTCATCACCTGCGGCTAATACGCAACATGTGGATAGCCGCCCCTCAGGCGACCGAGACGTGCAATGTTGGTGAGAAATCCAGTTGACGCGTGCCTCGTAGTGGCCGTCGCATCAATGTATTGCGAAAATGCGCCGCACCTTGAAAGTGGTATTCCCGTGGTCTTGAATTTCGAACCGGTAGGAGTTGGCTATCTGTGCGCGAGCCCAGCTTTCGTGAGGCGCCACATGAGCGCACGTGATGGATCGCCGACTTCAGCAGGTCCGGCTTCCTTCGCCAAGGTGACCGTCTCTCAATTAACGCCTGACCGCGGCGACTTGGACTCGTCGCTCGTCAGGCTGTGAAGCAATAGCGCGATGCTAAGACTTGGACCACGGACGATCATGCTTGGTCCTCTCAAGTCCTTAGCGGACGGGCGGTTCACCAATTGATCAGAGAAGATTGCTGTCCATTGCTGTCCAACGGGTATCGACGACGAGTTGTTGCGAAAGGATGTGGAGAGCCGACAAGCGTTGAGGGACTTTTGGCCCTCCACACGCCGAGAAAGCATGGAAACCTGCTCGGCGGGACAGTAACTCTCAATAGGGCGACATGTTCCGTCGCCAGCTAAAGAAGACGGCGAAGCTCTAGCGGAAACAAAGCCCGTCGCCCTGTCTCGACTTTTGAGCGACACGGCGATTACGTCGACCGCTCAATCATTGGAAACTCACATGAGGTTTCATAAGCGACTATCACTGTGCCGCCATGGCATCAGGTGGCAGTTTTGCCAGCATATCGAACCACGCGTTTTCGGCGGCGCCATAGAAATCTCCGGCAGCCGCTTCAAGGCCAGGGCGATCCACGATCTCGACATACCCACGCTTAGACCGGATCCAATGCTCACCTTCGAAGACATGCAGCCATTCGGTCACGCTCGCGCGCCTGACGTTGATATAGCTACCAAGTTCGTCGTGCGTCGCCACGATCCTATCCCCATCGATCCGGTCATGCAGCATGAGCAGCTCGCGCGCGAGGTTCTGCTCGATGTTACCGGCGCGCCCGCTCGCGGCGATCATGGCGGACTGGACGTTGCGCCATGCGTCATACCGTGCAAGCCTAAACGCCAACTCTTCGTCTTGTCGCACCAGCGCCTTTAGCGCATCCGGCAGAATCTCGAGTGCCCAACCGTCGGTGCGCGCCTCGGCAACGAAACGCGCTGGCGAGGCGTCGGTGAGGAGACTGATGCCAGTCATTCCTTCTCGCCCTATCATACCGACCTCGACGTTGACGGCAGGCGACAAGGGGAAAATAACGGAAATCACGCCCTCTTCAACGAAAAGCGCGCTATGGATCATGTGAGGAGGTTGCTCGATCTTTTCTCCGCGATGAAATGATCGTCGCTTCAAAAAAGGCTGCAACGACCGTCTCACATCCGACGACAGAACGCTCAGCAAGCGGTTGCGATATAACAGCATGATGACTGGATATAGCGCGTTGCGCGAAAAGAAATTTTTCCGTACGCTAACGTACAAAATGCATCTTGTTTCTCTCTGTTCAGCGCTGAGGAGAACGTGAGATGCGGTTTGCTCTTGCATGCATATCTGAAGGCGCCCCCAGAAATACTGCTGCGTTCACCTCAGTCCGCGATCTCTCATCGTCATACAGTCATTTTCGATATACAGTTCGGCCGAGCAGGTGTGAGGAAGTCAACCTCTCAAGATGCCCGCTTCCCTTGCCGCATGAACAAAAGCATGTTTCGCCTTCGCGGTGGCCATTTTTCCGTCAAGCGCTTGTAGACAGGCTCGCCGGGCCACGGAAAACGATTTTCCACCTTTCGTCGGCCAGGACGTCATCAAAAACGCGACAGCTTCCCTGTTGCTCCCAACACAGCGGAAGTGATCGGCACTGTCCATCATGAGTTCAATAGGTTTGTCCCAGAGATCTACGCTCATCTTGGTTCCTTTTTGTTTACTCGAGAGGAAATGCATTCGGCGTGGGACCGTTCCCCCTCTCGGACCGAAGTCCCACTCCCGGTTGCGACCAAAGACGAACGCTGCGGCGCGCTGAGGGCTTGATGACCACTGTCTTTGGCCACACCGCGCCTTGAAAGCGCATTCGACGAAATTGTTGTCGCGCGCCGGCGCCTTTTGCTTTTCCGGGCCTGCAGATTGCGCTAAAAAGGAGGGGGTTGAAATACTAATTTCACTTCCCAAATCGTGCGCCGTCAAACGCGTCTAAGAAAGGAGATGACGATGGCAAACACACTGTTTGACGCACCACTGTTTATGAAAAAACGCCACTACATTCAAGAACTGGCCAGTCTTGAGGACGTCTTCGATTTCTTGGAGGAACTCCCGGAAGAGGCGAGAGATACAAGATATAACCTGCTCGACAAAGCCTGCCGTATGGCCGCGCAAGGTATTGTCCCCCTCCCTGCGATCCGTGAAGGCGTCCGTCGGTTCTTGATTAGGCGTCATTTGCTGGCAAATATCGAGGAAGTTCCGCTAGTTGCGAAACGTCGCTCCGATCGTAACGTGGGTTCATAAGTACCCATCACGAGCTCAATCGAATTCTTGCCCGTTCGGGGCTGACCGAGCGGGCTCGATCGTATCGACATCTGTTCTTAATCGGCGATCCATGAGCCCTTTGAGCCGGGTTCGTCTAGATAAGCTTGCTTGAACTTCTCCGCGCGGGACACTGAAACCCGCGGGCTGGGGCCTATCCGTCCGGGCCCTGCGGTTCTTCCGCTATTGTCATCGTGCAAGAGGTTGCCTGCCGCTGCCCGATCGATGAGGCAATTCAAGCGACTATTCTATGACGCAAGAACCTATCCGAAGCCAAGGTAGCAGATGAAAGATCCCTGGCGTCAGGGGAACGTAGCTTCTTGAACGAGCCACCAAACCGGCAGGAAAGCAACCGTTATCGCAATGGCCCATGCCGAAACGAATTTGATTATATACTGGCGACGAAACCGTAACTCGTTCCACTCGTAATACATTAGCATCTCCCCATTCAATCCCACACAACTGCGCTTTCGATGTAGAGTCGAGTGCTAGAATGCCACACTGCTTCACGAAGTGCGTTCGAGTGGAACGCGAGCCTTCGACCTGAAGGCTTTGAACAGATTGAAAAAGAGCACCATTTCCCGGAGGAGAGACCGGAAATGATGCATGGGGGCGGCGGCCCTATTGCACACAAATCTTCGGCCGGCCACACACAAACGTCAGAACACGCAGTGGCATAAACCGACACTCTAATTGGCCGAACACGCTAGTCGTAAGGCCGATTGATCGGCGTGGCACTCGGCGCTGGTCTGAGACCAAACCAATACAGGACACCCACGCCCGCTGCTCTTTTACTCAGGCGTTTACTGTTGATTGAAACCAGGGGTTAAGATCGGGGACAAGTCACCCGCCATCTTATCGCCAGGAGCGTCGTTTCGATTCCTGATATACTCCGCTATATCGCCGCCACAGGCTGTGTTCAGTTCATCAAAAGAGTAGCCTGCGGCTTCCGCTTCCGCTCGCAGAAACTCGGCTTGTTGTTCAACGGCCGCGCTGTCGCCGGGATTAAGCTCCCGTCCCAGATTGTCGTCAAGCCATTCGTTGATAGTTTTCATCACATCCTCCTAGACAGATGGGCGAGCCCCGTGGCGCGCCTATAGCTGTAACGTTGGACGAAGGAGGAGGTTGCGCATATTTCGCCTTTGTATTTAGCTTCGGAGGGCTTGTGGCTATTAGGACGTCTGGCTGCTTTCGCGGCTGAACACCGGATGTGGCCCCCGTGCTCGTTGCCCGTTGGTCGCCCAAGGCGGCCACGGTGCTTACTGTCTGAGCCTGAGCTTGCGTCTTACATGGCCCGCGGTTTGCCAGAAGCTGCGCGACCACTGCTGTGCTCAAGCATCGTAATTCTCGTCGATGCCTTCCAAAAGCTGCCGTGCAGCGCACGCCGCATATGGTGCCCGCGCGAAATCGCCCGGGGACTTTGAGCTCCGCCCAACAGGTTTTTGAAAAGCACAAAATCCAAGCAACCGAAAAACTCACGACGCGGCCGCAGCTGAATATGAGCTTGCGTTCCCCGAACCAGCGATGCTCCCCAATTAGCTTGCCTTCGATCTGGTTGGCACTTTTGGAGCTGCCAGTAATCTTGCCGCCACAAACATGGAAATTGGCGCTCGCATTGCCACCACCGCGCATCCTTTGCTATACCGTCGTTTTCGGGCTGAGTTTCTTCAAGGAGGCAGCTATGCAGAGCAGACTTGAAGATGACTATGTTGCCTTGACGACACGACTTCGGTCGGTCGAGGCGTTTTGTGAATTCCTCAGCCATGGTGGCATCGTTCGTGTCGCGGAAACCGAGGGCGCACCTTTCACAGAGGTGACGAAAATAATGCTCGCTAGGCACCGTCGGGAAGCCGACGCGATCCGCAAGATGAGACGGACCCTCTACCCCGATCGCGCGGATGAAGACTTTCCCCCTTTTTGCAGCCGTCACTAATCTGTGAAACCCGCGCCGGAAAGCTAGCTAGACCACCGATGGCGCTCAACTGCTCACAAGGCTATTGCGTGATGAGAGGGAGTGTTCATGGGTTTCGAGGCAAAGGTCGGTCTCGTTCTCAAACGCCGCCGCCGCGTGAGGCTTCCGAGTTATATGCCAAGCTTCGACAACAAGCTCTTTTTGAGCAAAGGCTGCCGTCCGCCGCGCGATCGTCATCAATGACGGCCTGGCAGCTGCAGAACCGCCTCGATTTGATTGTTGGCGCACATGGCGACCGTCGCTCCCATCACCAAGATGGAAACAAGCGTTGCGCCGGTTTTTTGCTTCTGGACTACCGATATTCTGGCAGTGCTGAACGCTTGTCCCCCGACGAGATATCTGCCGAGCAATCGTCGCTGCAACGCCAGATCCTGTGCGTCCTGGATCCTCTTCCACAACGACGCGGCCTTACCCGACCTGCCTCACACTTTAGAAAAAGTTCGATATGGCGGGCAGCCAGTGGCCAAGAGGGCCGAGGCTCCGATTATGTTTCAATCGCGGTAAGGCGGGCTCCACCCCTCTGGACTGTTAGGTAGCTTGCTCTTGCTTGTGGCAACCGCACTACCATTCAATCGGGCTGCCATCGTATGCGATGAACTTGCCCGTCTCAGTCTGTCTGTCCAGCGCGCGAAGGATTGAGGTGGCCGCTTCTTCGGGACTGACCGTCGGATGACCCTTTGAGTAGGGAGCAGAGAGGGGCGTTCGAACTGTTCCCGGATGCATAGCTGTGACGACGGCATTTGGATGCGTTCGCGTCAACTCGATGGAGGCTGTTCGAACAATCTGATTGAGCGCCGCCTTGGACGCGCGATACGAGATCCAGCCGCCCTTTTTGTTATCTGTAATGGAGCCAACGCGTGCGGACAGAAACACCGCCGCCGTCCGAGACCTGCGATCCAGCTGCGGCAGAAAATGCTTTGCCACCAACGCTGGGCCGATCGCATTGACGCGAAACTGCGAAAGCATGATCTCGGGATCGATTTGACGAAGAGATTTCTCCGGTGACTGACCGTGCGTCGTAAGCACGCCCGTCGCGCATATCAGCAAATGGATAGGGCCGTTCGAGATGCGACCCGCGCGATCGGCGATGTTCACCTCCGATAGCAGATCGAACCCGTCAGACCCGCGCGCAACCTCAACCAGCTCGCCAAGCTGTTCATCGCTTCTTAAACGATCACAAAGCGCACGCCCGATCCCTCCGCTCGCACCTATGACAACGGCGCGGTAGCCTTGTGGCAGGGATCCTAGATGTGAACCTGCTTCGCAACCCATGGGTCAAAATCCATTACTTGCCCTCCATTCGATTGCACCGCCGGAGTGAAGGTGTTTCGAACGCAAAGCGGCGTCACTTGTGCATTCCTACGATCCAGGCTTGGTATCAGATTACGGGAAAAGACGTTGGAATGGAATTTTGCGCCGCGGGCTCCCTCAGCGAAATCGCGAGAGGCACGATTGCTTCAGTCATCGGAAGGCCGGCCAACCAAAAGCGGAGAGGGTTGCGCCATCAAACTCGCTCTGCGAGGTTGGACGCCCGGAAAGGCTGAACCAATGGCGTTTGCATATCGATTACGCTATCGCACGCAATCAACTCTCACAAGCTGAGCTTGAACGCACCAGTCGCAAGCCGGTTCGCTTAGAATGGAACCATATGATCATCGAGAGCTTTCATATGCGCCAGCGAGATGTATGTCGCGTCGACAATATGAGGAACGTTTCAGATGCGCCTTTTGGGCCTGAATGTAGCGAGAACGACCGAGGGTACGATCACGGTAGAGTATCATGGGGAGGGCAACGAGCTCATTACCGTGCGCATGTCCGTGGATAGTGCCGTCAATGACGAACAAGCTGTCATTTTCGCTGAGAAAATGATGGAGGACATGAGTGCGACTCGGCGTGCATCAAGATCAACACAGGGCGGCCAAGACGTTATTCTCGACGGAACGCTAGCATCCGAGGCCCGTTAGCAACCCATCGCGTCAGCCTCGGTTGGTTTCACCAGGTCTATGCCAACAACTGTGTTTGCGATTGGCCCGGCAAAATCCGAAGAGCCGTAAAGCGCTTATCCAAACGATCTGACAGTGGTTACGGCAGAGAGGGTCTGCCGAAGGCGTTCCGCGATCGCGCACTCACCGGCAAACTCGCTGATCCCGGAAGGTTCATCGAGATGGCCGGCCGATTTATCGCCGTCGCGACCAATCGTGATATGGGCGCCCACTATGGTCAAACGCAACGAAAGGCCAAAGGTTATTACACCCTTAGCCGTACTCGTCCCGCGGCCGAAATTTGGTAGTCGGGGCAGGGATTCGAACCCCGCGTCACAGCGCGAAGGCTGGAAGCGACCTCGGTTTTCCGAGGGTAGGGAGAGCACCGCGCTCCAATTACGCTTACGCCCGACTACACCACTAACACCCGTCATGGCAAGGAGTTCCGCCACCCAACATATCGAACGTCTGGCATGGGCATTTGTGTGAAGCTAAGTTAAAGCACAAGAGCAGCGGGAGTCAGCGATGACAATAGTTACCGCGGCTTGATAAGTTGCAAGCGCGCCAAGAGCGATCGATCTAACTCCATTCAGTATCCAAGGGTCGCGTCCGCAAATTATTCCGACAAGCGTTTTGCCGTCAGCGTGGATGTAATCGACACTTTCGAAATTATGTTCGGAAACGCTGCTCAAGCGCGACCAGATTGTCTGATACCGTACGGTCGGGGTTGACATATTGCCCTGTTCATATGCGTGTGTGATAGTGCAGGGGCTGACTGGGTGATACGTTTCGGCCCTAAAACCAGGCGTGCACATCACATCATTTAGTCAGCACCACTGTCAATTTCCAGCTCAAAGCACTTTTGTGCCATACCGTACAAAGGTTGTTAAAAGTTTCAATCTCTCGAAATGAGAGTACACTACCTTTCGTCGGCATCGAGTTGAAATGGTGGACGTCGCTTGGGAGTTGCTACTTGCTCTTGCCGAACTATCGGAGGAGTACCGCCCATGTTGATATCCCTCATATCACTAACCGACGGCCAGATCGAAACCGTTACTGCCGCCGTTCGCGAATGGTGCGCTTTGAACCACTGTGCCATCGATTCCGAGAAAGGCCGGCGAGCGATCACCGCCAGCGTCGACCTCGTTCAAATCAACTCAAGCGAATCGCTTCTTGACCAACTGGTCCGGGCGCTGGGACCGTTTGAAAGCCGACCGGAGAAATTCAATGGGACTAG
The DNA here is from genome assembly GCF_044772225.1 of Rhizobium sp. NPDC090275. Taxonomy (NCBI): domain Bacteria; kingdom Pseudomonadati; phylum Pseudomonadota; class Alphaproteobacteria; order Hyphomicrobiales; family Rhizobiaceae; genus Rhizobium; species Rhizobium sp. NPDC090275. Next base: position 9,725 of record NZ_JBIVYL010000018.1, read on the forward strand.
TCAGGCAATCGATAACGCAAGAAGGCCGACGCAAACTTGCCGCTGATACCGACAGTATCGCTCGTTCAATCGTCGAGCGGGAACGCGCAGTGCGTCATGCCAAGACCGCTCGTCTCCGTGATGCGCGTTTGAAAATGGAAGCCGAGGGTACCGAGCCTTCTGTAACCGAGAGACATTGAACTTCGCAAAGGTCGTAAAAAGAGGCGTGGACAGGCCCCTCAATCTGCATTCCCACGCTCAGGCTCATTTGGTCGAATTCCCCGGCTGTTAAGCCCCGAGGTAACCAGGTAAGTCAGACGGGTAACTGCTTGCGAGAAGGCGCTCTTCTCGCCGCTTACAATCTGGCAAAGTCACGGGAAATGATCAGCACGGCCGAACCCAATTCGGACCCTTGCTGCTGGCCGAGCATCAGTAGGAAACTTAACCGTCACCCCACGCTGGCGGAAATATGCCTTCATTCGCTTTCTGCCCTCGCGATTTCCCTGCACAAGCTTGACGGGGTCGAATACGGCCTCCTTCAAACGCTTAAGCGCCAGAGCCGCCTTGAGATCTGCAATGCGCTCATCGATACCGACATTGTCGGCCTGGAGGGATTCGTAGATCCGCTTCGTCGCACCGTCGACGGTAAATTCACCCATTGTCATGCTTCTGCTTTTCGCACTGTCCTTGGCTTCAACGCGCTATTTTCAGTTCAAGCTTCCACCTATCCTCAGGATTATGGCTGGACTCATGGATCGAAAGACCGCTGCCTTCCATGTCGATTTGCATCATCGCCAGGAGCCAATCGGCGGGCATCACAGATGGCAGGGCTTCCCCATTGAGTATATCTAGAAGCTCATTTTCAGTCGCGAGGCTTTGACGGGACTGCTGACCAAAACGGTCTAGCGTCCATAGGTAGCATGTCGTCAAAGTCTGTCAGTCCATATGTTTATCTAGGGCCTCTCTAAAGCCAGAGGCCGCCAGGATCAAGTTTGGCGCGTTATGAGCAATGGTAAGCTCAGATGAAGGCAGAAGCGATAGAGCGCCTTCGTATGACCCGAGAACCACCGCTCGACCATCCCGAAATCGAAATGGCGTTGGAGAAGACGTCGAAAGAGACGTCCTCTCCAAGTCGCCCATTTCATGCGGTAGGCCTGTGGCGTTGGCAAACGAGATGACTAGGGTTTCAGGTGCCGCATGGCCTCCTCCAATGGGCCACCATGTGGGCGGGGGCCGGGCGGTGGGCGAAGCGCATCCGTTTTTCCGTCGCCATGCACAATATAGCTTGCGCGAAGGAACCCATCGTCAAACCTTCCCTGAACGGTGACAGGCTCGTCTAGCGCGACAAGCTTTCCATCATCTCCAGCAGGGCCGGTCTCGATCAGCGCTCGGCCGCTAGCATCCTGCATGATGAACTTGTTTCCATAGATCTCTGCAACGTTGCCCTTGATCGTCACGATGGCGTTGCTGTCTTTCAGGCTCGTGATCACGACAGGGGTCAACGGCGCCATTTCCACGTTAGGCCTGGTGAGCTTCATTGCCGTTGCGCCGCCTGCTGCACCGACTGCTAGGACAACGAACGCCGAGATGGCGAACGCCGCAAAGTGCTTGGTGGGGCGCCCGGGGGACGTGTTCTTCTCGTTCTCGCGGGGATTTGGCGAGCTATCTTCGATGGACATCACAGTGTCTCCTGTTGGTTTTGACAGGGTGACGATACGATTTTCGGTCCACACGCAGACTGAATGACACGGTTCAGTTTCAGTTAAGCGAATTCGCCCTAGTTCATAGTGAGACTATAAACAGCTTCCGGGTATTCATGCGAATTCTCCTTGTAGAGGACGATGCCGACCTCTCCCACCAAATTGCAGCCGCCCTACGGTCGCAGAACTTCGTCGTTGATCTCGCTCGAAACGGCGAAGACGGCGAGCACGCCGGGCTCACAGAGATATTTGACGCGGCCGTCCTGGATCTTGGCCTTCCGAAGATCGATGGTGTCGCGGTTTTAAAATCATGGCGGGACGCGGGGCGTACGCTTCCTGTTGTAGTGCTGACGGCCCGTGACGGCTGGCCGGACAAAGTCGCTGCATTCAAGGCTGGAGCGGACGATTTCCTGACAAAGCCTTTTCGGGTCGAGGAGCTCGTCCTTCGGCTGCGCGCCCTCGTTCGGCGCTCGGCGGGCCACGCTGCGTCCGTCATCACCTGTGGCGACCTGTCGTTCGATGCCCAGCTCGGCACATTTGAGCTCGCAGGACTACCGTTGAAGCTAACGGCCTTCGAGTGGCGTGTACTCTCATGCCTGATGTTGCGAAAGGAGGTCATCGTGGATCGCAGAGAACTCATCGAGCGGGTCTATGAAGGCGACGCGGATGTTGATTCCAACTCAATCGAAGTCATCGTCGCGCGGCTTCGACGAAAGATTGGTACCGACAGGATCGAGACAGAACGCGGACGCGGCTACATGCTGACGGCAAACAGCAAATGATCGCGTCGCGTTTGCGAAATCCGCAAACAATTGCGGGGCGCCTCATCGTTTTTTCGATATTCTATGCCCTTGCAGCACTGGTAGTTGCTTGCGTCGTCCTCGCCCTTATCGTTGCCAATGTGGTCAGGGATCAGGTCGACCAGCGGCTGAGCGTGCAGATCGAAGCTGTCAGGGGCAGTATAAAGATTGGCCCCGATGGTTCGCTTGCGGTTGACGGTAACCTTGACGGCCCGCCGTTCGATCGGCCCGGGTCTGGATGGTATTGGCAGGTGAGCACTGCTGGAAAGCGTTTGACCTCCAGTTCTCTTTCTGGAGCGAACTTGTCGAACCCTCCGCAGCCCGTTGATTGGCGCAACCTGCTGACTGGAACCCCACGAGCGGGCGCCGGACGGGACAACCGCGGGCAAAACCTGCATTTCCTGACCTCGCAGTCGTTCACTGCAGGAGGCGAGGTCGAGATCATCGCCACCGCACCGCGCTCGGCTCTTGTCATGCCCGTACTACGGGCACTGTTATTTCTCGTCCCGGCAATGCTCGTGTTGGGTGGGCTGCTCGTTGTCGGCATCCTGCTTCAGGTCCGTTACGGTCTTTCGCCTCTTCGAACGCTGGCTGAGAAGGTTGCCGACGTTTCGTCCGGTCAATCAAGGGGACTTGATGAGCCTCAAGCGGAGGAGTTGCGCCCGCTCGTTGTGGAGATCAATCGCTTGGTAGAGCAGAACCAGCTGCGGATTGCCGAAACACGGCTCCAATTTGCAAACATGGCGCATGGTCTCAAAACCCCCGTGGCAAGTCTCTATCTCGCTTTGAACGATGACGCTGATCCGACCGGAGAGGCGCGTCTGCAAGTCGAAAGGATCGACCGTCAGATCAAACATCACCTGGCAAGGGCCAGGGCAGGGGTGTCAGCGGCAGGTTTCGCTCCCACTACTCAGCTTCGCTCGCATGTCGATGATATCGTGGCGATGATGCAGAAACTGTATGTAGACAGGCAGCTGACTATCTCAAACCAGCTGGATGAGACCCTAAGCGTCGCGTGCGCCACCGAAGACGTCGACGAGATACTGGGGGCAATAATCGATAACGCGTGCAAGTGGGCGAACTCGTCCGTTCGAATAGCCGGCGCGCAAGATCGCGGCGAAATCGCAATTGTCGTCGCCGACGACGGTCCCGGCATTAACAGCGACGACTTGACTGACGTTTTGAGCCCAGGTGTTCGCTTAGACGAGACCGTGCCGGGGGACGGCTTCGGTTTATCGATAGCCAAGGAAGTTTCGGGGCTTTACGGCGGCCGTCTCGTGCTGCAGAACATGCCCGAGGGAGGTCTGTCGGCTACGGTCGTGCTACCGAAACCGACAAGCTGAGTCCTAGCAAGATCAGGGGTTGATCTCTCGCGCATCCACCAATTCGCTACCGGATCCATATAAAAACATCGCCCGCCGATTGCCACCGCGCTTCAATTGAAACCAATCAAGTTGAAAAGCCCGAAATACGATCACTCCGAAAACAAACTTTCCTTCTTCGCCACCAGCACTGGCCGTCTCAAGCTCCACGTCGGCCGATGACTCTCCCGGAGGGCCACCAGTGTAGGTCGACCGCGTCCATGGCGACAGCCTATCCCACGCGTCTGCCGCTTTGGGGCTCCCTGGCCCATGGCGTTTGACCTTGCCGCGCAATCGAAGTTGCTGACCACGCGCCGCGTCAAACGCCAACACCGTCACTGCTGGATTGGCGCTCACTTCGCGCCATTTCGCGGAGCGAATATCCGTATGGATCTCGATCGTGCGGTCTTCACGGTTTGCGGCCCGAAGGACCACCAGGCGAGCCTGCGGATGTCCGTCGCGATCGACCGTACAGAAGTTCAGGTAGCGCAAGGCTGAGCCGGAGTCCGTACCTGCTCGTTCGAGATTGATCCAAGCGGCTTTATCAAGTTCAATCAGGGTCAACTTCAACCTCCAATGAAATGGCGCGATAGTCGAACCTACGCACGACCAGCGAGCGTGAACATCGCGATCATCAGCTCGAAAAATGCTAGGTATCGATACGGTCCTCCAAGTCAATCTCGTAAGTTTCAGCCTTGTCGACGCAGTTGGTCCCGTGAGAAACTGCCACATTCGCGGCAGCCAATTAGATCGGAGCGCAGGCGCATAGTGGCTCACTCGACGGTACAGGCTACAGGGCCCCATGCCCCAGCAAGATGGAGGGGACGGCCAGGCGAGTGATTGGCGAAGGCCAGCACGTTGTCGTCTCAGAAAGAAGGCCGGCCGGGAACTTACTTGTTTGCTGACAATTCTATTCCTGTCAAAGGAGTGGACAATGTCAGACAGCAAGACCAAGACCGTTACAGCAACTTTCGAAACGCGGGAAGCTGCGGACCTCGCGATCGAGCACCTGGTGCAAAAAATCGGTATTGAAAGGACAGATGTGTTCGTTCGTGCCGCTGGTCGTCATAATTCCTCGGGTGTTGACGTCAGCGGTGGCGACGCTCCCTCAGCCACTGAACATGGACGAGACGATGCTAAGCTCAGCGGCGAGATCGAAGTATCAGCGGACATAACTGCGGACAATATCACCGCACTCCACCGAACATTCGGCGATCTAGGAGCGCTGCGCGTCACCGCAAAGTGACGGGTCAGCCCGAATATTTTTCAGTGTTGCACGGAGGAAATTGTGAGCAAAGACCTGAAAAAGGGTGACCATGTCACCTGGAAAACCAGCCAGGGCGAAACGACGGGCACCGTCGTCAAGAAACAAACCAGCCCGACGAAGATCAAGGGTCACGACGTCAAAGCGTCCCAATCAGATCCGCAGATCATCGTTGAGAGTTCGAAGACCGGCGCCAAGGCAGCTCATAAGCCCAGCGCACTCAAGAAGAAGTCATAGGCCAGCCGGCCCAAATGACTAACTCTCAGGCATCTGGTGAATGAGGCGTCTTTAGTTCCACGTGGCGACTGACGACACCGCGTACAATTAGGTGAGAGGCTCTGGATAAGGAGCGCCCATTTCTTGGTCTTGGACGCCGGCCGAGGAACGCTGCTGTGCGTCGGTGTCGTGGCCGGCTGATGCCGCCTCAGGGTATTCAGGCGCTGAGGGAAGTGCTGGCAGGCCTATAGGTGCCTTTTTGCAAGCACTGGACGTCCTAAACGGCCGTCAGCGCGCAAGAGTAACGGATGAGCGTTGCATTTGCGCCATATGGCTTCCGTCTCCCTCTCCTCGGACGCGGTTCTCGCACAGGGGCAGCAACTGCCTAATTGGCAGGCTCGCTAGATTCTGGTCGCCTCTGGTGAAAAAGCACTTTGAGGCCAGCTGCTAGGCCAGCACTCGGATCCATCACCAAGGCAAAGCACTGAAACCATGTTTCTCAGGCGCGACATGGCTCATTTTTCGCGCGTGCATCTCATCAGAGCGAATTATCAGGGATGATGAAGTTTCCGTCCAGCCGATCGACGTTCTCACAAAAGAGGACCGGGCATGACCGGTCTCGCGTAGGGACCCGCTTCCATTCGGCATATTCGTTTGCGTCGCAATATCGGCTATTACGCACGAACCGATCATAGAGTGGTAGGCCACGCGGCGAGGTCCAGCGAAATATTACCGCACCCTGGTCATGGACCGCGGCACGCGCCTGATCACATGTTATCTTCAGCGGGCTCAGGCGAGAGATCGCTGCTGCAGGTGAGGCTGCCAACAAGATGGCAATAACGATGACTGACTTCTTGTGCATGATTGGACCTCGATTGTTTTATCTGAAACGACACCGAGGCTCAACGGTTCCAGAGACAAGATGTTTCGCCTATTCCCTTTACTTGGAGGGTAGAAATCCCCGAGCCGCTCTTGTCCCAAGAGACCGTAGGTCATCCGGGGCGTGGTTTGCCCCGTCATCCCGGAGGGGTAAACGTGGTTGGCCTCTGCTTGGCTCATCGTTTCTGAAGAGTTCAACACTCCCGCCACCACAATGCCACACACTAAGAGGCGAAAAGCGTGTCAGAGGGCGCGGCGCGACGACCTCCTATTCGTGATCATCAAGTTCGAACGACTGGCCCGCCTATCGACTTTGTGGGGGGCGGGTGTGATCAACAACTGCGCTTTCGCTGCCACCTTCGGTGTTGGGACGCGCCGCCAAGCTATGCTTGAGGGCCGCGGTGGTCATCTTGCCTTGCTTGTAAACTTCAATCATTTCCGCGTGTCGTTCGGTGGCAGCAGCGATTGAAACTGGATCGACAATACCCAGCTCCGCCATGACTGCATGTATCAAATCTGACGTTGTTTTCGTAGGCTCTGCCATTGAGGCCTCCTTGTTGCTGAACGGTCGCAAACGACGATGTCACTTCATCCACAACGACCAGTCGGCTCCATCGTTCCGATACTTGCTCTGTCCGCGGTCGCGACGTTCGGTCCGAGAAACCGATGAAGGTCAGGAGGCCGCGCACCGGATGCAGTTGGGCCACCCGAAGTGGCCGTGCGATGGATCCGCGTTGCTGGGATACATGCTGCACTCCGTCGCTTCCATCATGCTTTCTGGCTGTCGATCTGGAAGATCGCTGCGTTATCCTGGACCTCACGCAAGCCCTTGTACGACGCGTGACGAAGATTGCCATCGTCCGTCCATCCACGAAAATTGATCTCGGCAATGAGCGTCGGCTGTGCGAAGACCAAATTCTTCCCCCTGATCGGAACCGCCGGCCTTTTGGTCTTCAACCTGTCGAGGGTCTGCTTGAGATAGAAGGCATCAGCTTCCTTGAAACCTGTCCCAACGGAACCGACTGACTTCCATCCTTCTCCATCACGAGCCGCGAGGAGCAAGCTGCCGATACCACCTCGCGCGGCACTGCTCTGCTCATACCCGATTACAACGAAACTTTCACTTCGAACGCATTTGATTTTAAGCCAGTCGCCTGTACGCCCAGAACGATACTTGCTCTCTCGATGTTTGGCGATGATGCCTTCGAGCCCGTGTGCGCAGGCGGCTTGAAGCAGCGTCTCACCGTCGCCCTCGACTTCTTCGGAGAGCTGTACCGCGCCGTTACTTCTGGCAAGCAAATCGGCCAGTAAGTGACGCCGGACGGACATCTCAGTGTTTGTCAGGATATGTCCATCAAAATACAACAGATCGAAGGCAAAAAACACGGCTTCCTCCGACGCTTGCTTGCCTCCCCGGCCGCCCAGTGAACGCTGGAGGGCTCCGAAATCCGATCGACCTTTGTTGTCCAGAACAACCGCCTCGCCGTCAAGTATCGCCGTGCCGACCCCGAGTTTTCTGGCTGAGGCAGCGATGGCCGGGAACCGATGCGTCCAGTCATGGCCTCCGCGCGTCAAAATGCGGACACCACTGGGCTCGATGTGCCCCGACACCCGATAGCCATCAAATTTCACCTCTAAAGCCCAGTCGGGGCCGACGGGCGCTTTCGATTTGAGAAGTGCTAGAGCCGGTTCAATCCGGGAGGGCATTTCATCAAACGGAAGGTTTGGTTGCGCAGGGTCGCGCGGCCGCTTGGGCCTGGATTTCGCGACCTGATCATCGCGAAGGAGCGGCTTCGATCGACTACGCATAAGAATGATCCCTGTCGAAGACTTACCCTACTGCGACTCAATCATTTCGGAGGTGATTCGTTCCGCAGCGCGAAGTCTGCTGGGAGGCGTCGTTTCCAGTCCATCCCTTTCGATCTGCAAGCATTCTTACGCTGGCTTGCTCGGGCGACCCAATGTTGCCCAGAGCTCGGTGCATGCAAATCCGCCAGCACAGAGCTCGAACCGGCTTGACCGATGCTGGCTTCCGCCTCCTTCTATGAAGACCATTGCTGTCACGAATTTGTCACGCAGCATGAAAGTTGCCGCCGCCCAAAGTCGAACGTCTTGCCAGGAATCGCAGTTTTCTCTGAGATAGGCGGACAAAAATCAGGGCACTTTCAATGTTGAAGTTGATCGAAGGTGGATTAAGCCAATCCAAAAGTCAGGCTGCAGGTGAGAAGGAGCAAATCCAGGCCGAAGGTCAAAGGCGCATGCGGCAGGCGGGCGTGGACCGTTTTTTGGCACGCGAGAAACTGACGGGCATCGCTATGCCCAGCACAATCCGGGTGTTCATGCTGCAAGTGGAGTTTGCGGTCGAAGCTTTATCCAGACTATCTCCCATCCCGAGCAACATAATGGACGATGGGTACTGGCCGACATGCAATAGGGCTGCCCCGTTCGAGGCAGCCCTGATCAGGCGTTAGGCTGCTTTGGCGCCATTCGCGTTCGCTGCCGTCTCGGCAAGCTGCGTCAATTTCTGATCCGTCGCTTCCTCTTCTTCGAGGTTTGCCTGGAGGAGCGGGACTGCGTCCTTCAAGCCAAGCTGGGTGGCCCAGGCGATCAGAGTGCCGTAACGCGCGATCTCGTAGTGCTCTACCGCCTGAGCCGAGGAAATCAAACCAGCGTCCAAGGCAGGGGAGCCCTTGAACTCTTCCATGATTTCCTCACCCTCGGAGATGATCCCCTGGATCGCTTCGCAAGTCTTGCCACGGGCAGGCTTGCCAAGAAGTTCGAAAACCTGTTCCAGGCGTTCGATCTGACCCTGGGTCTCATCGCGATGCTGAAGGAAACCCGCCTTGCCTTCTTCGGACTGCGCAGCGCGGGCCATCTTTGGCAATGCCTTCAAAATCTGCTTCTCGGCGAAGTAGATGTCCTTGAGCGTATCAAGAAACAGATCATCAAGCGTTTTCGTGTTGGTCTTGGTGGTAGCCATCATGTCCTCCTTTGAAATGACGTTGGAAAACACGTTTGGCGAGAAGCGGTTCCAATGCTACCGCCAAATCCCGCGCGTATTCTCGCCTCTGTACCTTAGCGTACATAAGGTTACAGCTCGCAGATGATGGTCTCTGATGCTCGAATTGAGCCTTCGATCGCGCACAAAGACTGTCCGTAACAACGGCATCCACAACCTTGGGTATTTCACACCTGACGCATATCAACATGCCCTCAGGTATTTAGTCTGGTCGAGAGTTCGAATTTCTTTTGATTAACTCCGGTCATGCATTACCTAGTTTCGAAACCGGAATCTGATCGGATCACTAACTTGACTGACATTGAAGTTGACCGCCCTCTTATCAACTTTTTCGAGAATTCCTCGATCGCACTCGCTCTTGCGGAGGCAAGCGAGGATAACCTGCTCCTTTTGGTAAACGATCGCTTTTCCGAGCTTACAGGATACGGCGCTGACGAGGTGCTGGGCAGAAACTGTCGCTTTCTCCAGACCAATCCAGACGGTCGGCAAGCAGACAATCTGGAGGCCAAGGCGAAAATCCGGCAATTTCTTTCCGGCGAGGGCACGTCTGTTAGGACGCCGATCGTCAACTTTCGAAAAGATGGAAGACCGTTTGTGAACCTCCTGTTCATGTCCCGTCTAACGACGTCAGGCGAGGTGACCCGTTACATTTTCGCATCGCAGTTCGATATCAGCAGATCGAGTCCACATTTGCTAGATCAATACGACCATGAGCTGGGGGGCGCTCTTTTGCGGATAAGGCCATTGCTCGAAGGACACAACGTGATGCTGGAAGGTACCCTGTCTACTGTCGCAAATTCCACAAACGCCATCGCACAGGCAAAGGTCACCCTCGCCGAGCTTGATCGCAATCCCAGCCACTAAAGGTCAACTGTGCTGCAAGTAGAAATCAACGACCAAACAAGGGCCGACGGGTTTGTACCAGTCGTCGGGATCGGGTCCTCCGCTGGTGGTCTCGAGGCTCTGCGCGACCTGTTCTCCAGTGCGGTCTTGCCAACTGGATTGGCCTTTGTCGTGGTCCAACATCTGGACCCTCACCATGAAAGCATGCTCGCACAGCTGATTGCACGGCATACCAGCCTAAAAGTGCTTCAGTGCGAGGGCGGTGAGCGGCTGGAGGCGGAGTGTGTCTACATTATTCCCCCAGGTCAGGGGCTCTCAATCCGAGAGAGCCGCCTGGAGTTGGCGTCGTTTACGCAACCTCGAGGTCTTCGCCGCCCAATAGACGACTTCTTCATCTCCTTGGCGAACGATCAGCATGCGAATGCCGCATGCGTCATCCTGTCCGGGACGGGCGCCGACGGAACAACGGGCCTGCGGGCGGTGAAAGAAAATGGAGGACTGTGCGTTGTCCAGGAACCGGAGACCGCGAAGTATGATGGGATGCCGACATCTGCGGTCAGCACGGGCTTGGTCGATTACATAAGAGCGCCATCCGAGATCCTGGACTGCCTGAACCAGTTCTTCTTCAGGCGGCCGGCCGGGACCAGTGCTGGCCAGGTCATTGCAGATCATATTGACGATTTATGTCGCGTCCTACGTTCGGCCATCGGACACGATTTTTCCAATTACAAAAGGTCGACCGTCATACGTCGGGTCGAACGCCGAATGCACGTCTTAGGCATTGATAAGGCGGCCGCTTATCTGCAGCGGATTAAGGGCGACAATGATGAATGCGAAGCTCTTTTCCGAGACCTTCTCATCAACGTCACCAATTTTTTCCGCGACAAAGCCGCTTTTGATGTTCTCGTCGATAAGGCAGTGGTCCCTCTTTTGCGCGAGGCAGAGAGAAGCGACGACGAAATTCGGGTGTGGGTGCCTGGATGTTCAAGCGGTGAAGAAGCCTATTCAATCGCAATGCTTTTCGCAGACGCTGCGAACGTTCTCGGGTTGAAATGCAATGTCCAGATTTTCGCGACCGACATTGACGAAAGCATGCTGCAGATTGCCAGAGAAGGAATTTACCCGCTTGCCGGGCTCGCGGATATTCCTTTGAATTTCCAAGAGCAGTTCGTCGTCCCGCAAAAGGATCGGTTCACATTCAATTCAGCAATTCGAAGCATGATCCGCTTCTCGGCTCACAGCTTGATCAAAGACCCGCCATTTTCAAAGGTCGACCTCGTCTCCTGCCGCAACTTGCTGATCTATTTCGACGACAAACTGCAGCAGACGGTGATGCCACTTCTCCATTATTCGTTGAGGCCAGGCGGGTTCTTATTTCTGGGGACGTCGGAGAGCGTTGGACGTTTCGAAAAGCTGTTTTCTGCCGTTGATCAAAAAACACGCCTTTTCGAGCGCATGCCAGGCTCACCCGCGTACCCAATTCCATTGCCAGCGGGCAACCGGCGCGAATCCACCAGACGAGAAACGCCCTCGGCCGTTCCTACGAGGACGCGCGCCGACGACAGCCTTGCGGTCACTAAAATTGTCGACCGTTATGTTCCGGCCTGCCTGGTGCTCGATACAGATGGCCAGATCGTAGCAGCCTACGGGCCTCTCAGTCGCTTTTTCGAATTTCCCGTGTCTCGTTCGAATGAAAGCAGTGCAACTTCGTTGGCGCGGCCGGGGATTAAAGAGAATATAGGACCGCTTCTTAGGCAAGCTGGAAAGGCGGGCAGGCGGGTCATTGCTCGGGACGTCGAAGCTGTTACGGACTTTGGTACCCTCACGGTTGACATCATTTGCGATCCTTTGAGCGACGGCACACTGCTCTTCGTGTTCCAAGAGAAGGGCAAGCTCACTGTGCCTGTCGATAGCGATCTGATCGACCTCGAGCCGGGTGACGGTCATGTGGAGGCATTGGAGAGCGAGCTTCGCTTTACGAAGCATCGACTACGAACGGCCATTGAGGAGCTTGAAACCGCGAACGAGGAATTGAAAAGTTCCAACGAAGAAATGATGTCGATGAATGAAGAGCTTCAATCGACAAACGAGGAACTGACGACAGTCAATGACGAGCTGAAAGGCAAGATCGACCAAGTTACGACGGCAAACTCCGACCTCAAGAACTTTTTCGATTCGACCAGTCTGGCCGTCGTGGTCCTAGACAGAGATCTTCGCATCAGGTCCTTCACACAAGCCGCAACGGGTTTATTTCCGCTGCAACCTAGCGATAAGGGGAGACCCTTTTCAGATGTCGCCAGCCATGTTCTCGATTTTGACTACGTGGCCAACGTTCGAAAGGTCATGGCGGAAGGCCGCGATGCCTTCGAAACCGTTCCCGATCGCACGCACGCACGCACCTTCACGTTGCGCATTCTTCCGTACCGCACGTCAGACGGAACGATTGACGGCGCCACCATTGTTCTGAGTGACATAACCCAAGCACTGGATGTGCAAAACGAGCTTGCTGCCGAGCAGGAGCGTCTCGATCTGGCCGTTCACTCCGCCGGGATCGGCGTGTGGGAGTTTCTGCCTGACGATGACAGCATCGCGTTGAACAGCACCATGCGCGATTTCTTCGGCTTTAGGGCCGAGAACGTGAAGTTTCAGGAATTCCTCAGCGCCATCCCAGAGCCGAGAAGAGAAGAGGTCGCTGAAGCAATCAGAATGGCCTCCAACACGCACAAGGGCTTTGATCTCACGCTTAAACTGGAGCCCACATCATCGATAACCCGTTGGCTAAAGGTTTTCGCCAGACCGGTTACCCATCGCAGGCGCGGGCGTGTCATGGGCGTTTGCGTGGACGTGACGGCTGAAAATGATCGTGCCGAAGCACGTGACCTCATGCTCGGGGAAATGAACCATCGTGTGAAGAACCTGTTTGCGATGATCGCCGGGATCATGCGCGTCGCCTCGCGTAACCACACTTCCGTCCCATCTTTTGTAGCCAACATGGAAGGGCGCATCTTAGCATTGGGGCAGGCACACTCGCTTGCGACCCGTCAGGATCGAGAGAACGGAGTTCGCCTCGATGAATTGCTGAATGTCATGCTCTCCCCATATTCACAGCAAAGTTCAATGTCGGTTCACGGGCCGAATCTCACTATTCGCCAGGAGTTTATCACGCCTTTAACCCTTATCCTCCATGAATGGGCGACCAACGCCGTCAAGCACGGCGTGCTGGGCGCCGTCGACGGACAGCTATCCGTTCGATGGGATTTTGATGAAGCCTTTCTGGTGATGACCTGGGAGGAGCATAGAGAAGTTGAAGTGGGCCAACTGGATCGGCAAGGGTTTGGCACTGTTCTTCTTTCGACGGCTGCTCGCCAGCTGAGGGCAACGCTCGTCACAGATGGAGACGGACATATCCTTCGTCACCAATTAAAAATGCCAATTTCCGTAGGTGCAAATGAATAAGACGGTTTTGCTTGTTGAAGACGAGATGTTTGTTGCGCTCGATTTGCAGATGATTTTCGAGGATGAGGGCTGGGATGTGGCTGGACCCTATCCCTCTACGCAGGAGGCTCTCGAATATCTGGCAACTAACCGTCCAGATTGCGCGGTTCTCGATGTCAGACTCGTAGACGGCGATGTTTTCCCTGTCGCGGACGCACTGACCAACATCCAGGTACCGTTTGTTTTTCACTCCGGTCACGCTGACCACGCCCAGCTGAATAAAAGATATCCGGCCTCCAAGCTCTATTCAAAGCCATGCAGGCCTTCGGATCTTCTTCAGGAAGCGCAGCGTATGGCAGCCTAGTCGCTCATGGCGGCAAAGCGGCCCGGTCCACGCCTAAATACCCCATCAGGGACATCGCTCTATCTTATGCGGCGCACAATACAAGAATTGGATATCCTATGCACGGATGCATCGGCCGCCCTGTAAATTGAAATCGGCACGGCAGCGTAGGAGCGACCTGGAAGGCTAAACAGGCGGCTGCATCAACTCGATGGTGATACCATCCGGACCGGAGATGTAGGCTACCATTGTGCCGCATCGCGGGCCGGCTGGTATCGACTGCGGCGAACCCTTTATTGCCCACCCCGCCGTCTCGACCCGCGAGATGGCCGTGTGGATATCCGTAACCACGAGAGCAATGTGCGCGGCGCCGATCGCACCCGCGCTACGAGGTGTCTGGCCCAGCGTACCGCCCGTGGAATATTCGAGAAGCTCGATCGGGTAGCCATTTGGAGCCGTCACCACCGCCATTCGGCAGCGCGGATCGTCAACCCCTGTGGCCTCCCGTAGGAACTCACCACCCATCTCGCCTTGGCGAGTAAGGTCGAAACCCATCGCCTCAGTCCAGAACTGGATCGCCTCCTCCAACGAGGTGACCGAGAATCCCGTATGGTCTACAGCTATCACACCAGCGTCTTCGGCCATTTTTGTCCTCTCATATCGACCAGCTGGCATTCTTCACGAGCTATTGATGGCTTTGCGGCTTTCACCGTCCGCCCGTGACTGGATGGCAGTCACTGATGCGGATGGTCCGAAACCCCCGATTTGATGCGATGGGGGGACCACTCGCAAAGCCGCCGTGGAAACGGCAAAATTTCGCAAATACTCGTGAGGGGAGCTTTAGCCGATAAACTCTTCGGCGTCTAAGTTAATGTGAACGGGCAGCGCCGATGTTGATTTCTCGCTTCCAAGCTGGTGAACTAACTTCTTCGCGAGTTGCGTCACGGCTTCAGCCCAGCGACACCGAGAGCCTCCAACAGCGCTTTCTGCGATATCGGCTTCAACAAGAATTGCGCCCCTTGTGGGAGGGAGCCTTGAGCGGGATGGTAGCGACCAGAAATAACCATTATCTGGCAATCGCTATAACTTGAAGCGACGTAATGTGCTAGCGCGATTCCATTCATGCTTCCTGGCATGTCGATGTCTGTGAGCAGAGCCGCAAATTGTCCGTTTTTGCCAAGAGCAATAAGCGCTTCGTCAGCGTTCCCGGCCTCGGCGACCTCAAAGCCAAGATCCGTTAATGTGTCGGCGAGGTCCATTCTGATGAGGCCATCATCTTCGACGACAAGAAGGGATCGCGTCATTAGTGTTCTTTCTGAAAAGTTTGAAGATCGGCTTCGATGCGGAATCTTAGGCCAGTTGGCGCATAGTCAAATTCGACTGCGCTATCCAATGCGCCGTTCAGTCCTGCCGAGATTAGTCGCGTGCCAGAACCGCTAGCCATCGGTTTCACGACGGGAGGCCCTCCTGTTTCCCGCCAGGTCATTTCGAAGCGGTCTCGCTCCACGCCGGATACACACCACTCGATTTCCACCCGGCCAGCTGGTTCTGAGAGCGCCCCGTGCTTGAGAGCGTTCGTTGCCAGCTCGTGCAAGATGAGGGCGATTGACAATGATGGTCTTGACCCAACCCGCAACTCGGGACCCTTGATGATAAACCGAGGATTGTCCGGATCATCGTGAAGAGCGATCATCTGCTTCACCAGACGCCGGACTTTTGACGTTCCGGTGCCGCCTTCTAAAATAGTGTCGTGTGCGGCGCTCAAAACAGCGATACGATCCGAAAGGCGTTGTCGCGCTGTCACGATGTCAGGCGCATTGCGAAGGGTTTGAGATGCGATAGCTTGAAACATGGCCAGCTGATTCTTCAGTCGGTGGCCCAGCTCATGAGAGAGCAACTCCTGGCGGGCTTCCTCGGCTCTAACGTCCGTGACATCACGCGACTGAACAAGGATACCGGTTATCGCGCCAGCGTCATCCCTCATCGGCTGATACACCAGGTCAATCAATCGCGACTGCTTCTCCCCGTCTGGGCCACGATTGAGTTCTACGGTGAGACCTTTGGCGACGAAGGGCTCTCCGGTCACATACACCCTGTCTAAAATATCTATAAAACCCTGCCTTACGACCTCGGACACGGTCTCACGAACAGGCTTGCCAATGATATTCCGTCCAGCTCCCACCATCGACTGATATTCGAGGTTGGCATACTCGAATTCATGAGACGGACCCACGAGCATGGCAATTCCCCCCGGGCTGAGTTCAAACACCTGAAGCATGCGTTCCCGCTGCGTCTTCTCAGCCTTTCTCATTGCAACTTGTGCGGTGATTTCCGTGCAAGCACAAAACATACCGAGAACGGTGCCCCAAGGATCTCGGACAGGGGTGTACGAGAACGCAAAATGGGTTTCTTCGGGAAAGCCGTTACGGTGCATGAGGAATTCGATGTCGTCCATCGCTGTTCCATGACCGGCGTACGCGGCTGTTATGATCGGCTCTACCTGATCCCAGATATCTTGCCACAGATCTTGAAAGCTGGCGCCGAATGCAGCCGGATGCCTTGCCCCACACATTTGCGCGTAGCCGTCGTTGTAGATGGTGATCTGGGCGGGGCCCCATACAAGCAACATCGGCTGCAGCGAACCCATCATCACATTGACAAGTGTGCGAAGCTCCACCGGCCATTGCTGGACCGCTCCTAAGGACGAAGAGGTCCAGTCGTATTCATTGAGAAGCTTCGAACACTCAGGGTTGGGCAGATGCATGCAGTTGAAGTTCCCGCTGATTTAAAAACGTTAAAGTAGCGGGCAAGCAAAAGTTTCAAATACCGTCAGGTATTTTTGTTTTTGTCGCGTCAGTGCCTGTCAGTTCTTGGCGTCGCCAACCCTACCTTGTGTGGCGCTGGTTCCTCACCGTCGTCGCTGTGGACCTAAATCAGTTTGGCCAGATCAACCAAAAACCGGTTCCGAAAATCACGATAAACGCGACCACCAACAACAACAGGCGGCCGATTCCAGCATTGACGTTGCCTTTCCCGACGATTGTTTCGAAGAAACCCTCACCGCGTGCAATCTCGTCGTCTTTCATGTCGATTCTCCGCCAGTTGCCTTGTCAAACAGACCGTCGACCAAACTCCGGACTGCGACGATCGTTCGATACTAATTCCGCAATCGTATCAGTTAGGATTATCACTATTCATTCGGATAAACCTGACGGGGCGCACCTTCCTTGATGCGGAGCGTGTTCACCGATGTTACTTCGAATTGCGATCCGGCCTTGCCACACCTCCGGTTGCGGCTGTGTGCCGATGCTGATCTCGACATGACTGCCCGCATAGACCACGAAATGTGCGTTTGCGGGCCGTAGATTTCGGCTTGGAACGCGCTCTCTGCACGTAGGTTGTACCCTAAGCCGTGAGAAAGGGATCGCTGATGTTAGTGGTTATAGACGTCGACTTAAACCTTCGATGGGCGTCAATAGAAGGGCGCACGATCGACGGGCACCGCGTCCAAATCGACGAGCGATCGGCGGCCTCGATGATCATGCGATGCTGCGAGCCCTTAAACGAAGGACCGAAACTCCGCTTGGCGACAGAAAGCTACGCCAAGGCCATCCAAGGAGATGGCATTGAAACCCACCCTTGGGAGGGCTCCGTCGGCGTCGCAGTCTATGCAAGGGTGCCCGCATGACCCTCTCCTCGGCTTTTACTCTAAACTTAGCAATCATCCTTGGGGCGGTCGCGTTGCTTTGTTGGATGGCAGCGGGGTTCACAGCTATCTTAGGAACGAAAAGCGAAATCAGGCATGGGGATGCAGGTCGAGCCTCGAATTACGTTACGACCGGATTAGCAGTCACTGGTTTGACCGCCCTCGTTGCGATGAGCGCCGTGCTAGGCCTAGCTCAATAACTCGCGGTGCGCGGCTCCAGCCTAAAGGAGAGTTCTACAAAGCTGCCGGCAGGGCGGCCTAGAGGGGCCAGTCTTGACCGGATCACCTCGGCTGGATGTACCGACTATCGCGATTGAACCGTACCGGTAATCCGACCGTCGATGTTCTGGCCGAAGGGATTGATCGCGACCAGGACTGTCAGCGTGACGATAAGGGCTGATAAAGCCGCTAACTGATACTTCATTCGATGCCGATCCCTGGATACGCGAACGCAATACCTGTCGCGCGGCCACAGACTGCCATCCGAAGCTCAATAAATTATGAATTATCGAATGCTGGATATCGACAAATGTGAGCCAGATCGGCCGGTTCGCCTTAATGATCTTGGTTGCCGTTGATGCTGCGGGACCACACGCAGGCCGTAACGAAGAATAACGACGCAGCGACTTTCATGTCATGAGTGAGACGGACACACCGACCAGTGGTCGTGCGGTCACTATGGACACGGCATCTCCTCCACGACTTGATGAACTGGCTACCCGGAGATTATCGACGGTGGCATCGTCTTTTGAAACGAATCTGGAAAAAAATCCTCCGGTAGCAGCGAACCCCGGAAAAACTGCGCTCGATATTTTGCCCGTGGGGGACCCTCCAAGGATAAGCGCTTTAGCTCGCCGCGAATTTTTTGGCGACATTCGCCGGCTTAACCGCCTTGCTACCTCGTAGAAGGGGTAAAGAGTTGAAAGGATTCTCAGTCCGCAGCGATCAGCCAACCCGTTATTGTCGCCAGCCCGCCAAGAATGGCCGCAGCGCACCGGAAATTCTTGCCGAGGCGCGCGGCGATCGAACTACGGCGGGAGATGTCGCGAGCCGTCTCAGCAAGTTCGAAGACGTCGCGGGCAGCTCTATAACCGCGCGAGCAGCAACGACCCCCGATCCTTTCAGACGGTGCGGAGGGTCCGCAGCGGAGCCGTCCGGAGCGAGCGGGACAAGGTGGCGCGGGCGGCCCTGCAGCTCACCGCAGCGGTGTAAGGTCAGCGCCTCCACCAACACCGGGCGATCAATCAGATCGCTGGCAGCCGTAACCATTGGCGATTGCGTCCCTACCGATAAGACGGGAGTAAACTCTCCGTCGGATCGAGTTGCTCGATTATCTTTCAACTCGACCTGAGGGCGATAACGCACTCGACTGAATAACCCAAGATCGATTGTGGGGAGATCCTGATCATCCGTCGCGAGGCCCGGGCTCCATACGATAGCGCACGCAAGGTGTATTTGCCTGAGAAAATGAATAGGATTTTTTAGAAAAGGAGCAGGGAGTGTCCGGCTCCTCTGTCAAAGGTTCAAACAGGCGAACGGTGTTTGGGTGCGGCTCACCGAGACAGAAAATTCGACACCGTAAGATCAACGAGTTTATCGCCGCGCCCGTTCATCACTGCTTGGATCGCCCACAGTCCAAACCCTTTCACTTGAGCGGCCTCTATTTTCGGCGGTATCGAAAGTTCTTGGGTGTTGGTCACCACGTCCAGCAAAGCAGGGCCTGGATGAGACAGGATTTCCCGGATCGCCTCTTCGAGCTCTGCCGGGTCTTCGACCCGGATACCATGAACACCGGCGGCGCGCGCAACTGCTGAGAAATCCGGATTTTTTAGATCAGTGCCCGTCTCCAGGAAGCCCGAGGCCTTCATTTCCATCGCAACGAAGCCAAGTGTGGAATTGTTGAAGATCACCACCTTAACCGGCAAGTCCTGCTGGACGAGCGTTAAAAAATCTCCCATCAGCATTGCAAAGCCGCCATCGCCGGACATGCTGATGATCTGCCGATCGGGGTATGCCGCCTGGGCGCCGATCGCCTGGGGCAAGGCATTGGCCATCGATCCATGGACCAACGATCCGATCAAGCGCCGCTTCCCATTCATTTTCAGATAACGCGCGGCCCAAATGGTCGGCGTCCCAACGTCGAACGTGAACACAGCATCGTCGGAGGCTTGTTCGCTGAGGAGGCGGGTAACATATTGTGGATGTATCTTTCCACCACGTTTGCCAGAAGCCAGATCGTCGAGACCCTCCCGCGCCTTCTTGTAGGCTGCCAGGCAATCTCTGAGATGCCCATCTTCTGACCGATCCTTGAGCATCGGCCAAAGTGACGTGATCGTCGATTTGACGTCACCGACAACGGCAAGATCCAGCGGCGTCCGCCGTCCGAGGTTCTCGGGCCGATTATCAACCTGAATAATTTTAGCGTCGGTGGGATAAAACTGTCGGTACGGGAAGTCGGTTCCCAGCATCAACAGCGTATCGCATTCGAGCATGGCCTTGTAGCCGGATGAGAATCCGATCAGTCCGGTCATTCCGACATCGAAGGGGTTTTCCCACTCGACGAATTCCTTGCCGCCCAGAGCATGGACGATCGGTGCCTTCAACTTGTCGGCAAGAACGATCAGCTCATCATGGGCGCCCTCGCATCCACGACCGCAAAGCAACGTCACTTTCGAGCTGCCGTCGAGAAGCTGTACCATCTGTTCGATCTGCTCTTCGGCTGGCACCACAGTCGGCTGAGGCAGAGCAAGAGCAATAGATTGTGAGATTTTAGCATCAAGTTCACTCAATGCGACATCGCCCGGAATGACCACGACGGCCACGCCGCGCTTGCCCACAGCCGCTCGGATCGCGGACTCTAGGACGGCAGGCAGCTGCTCTGGACGACTCACCAGCTCGCAGTAGTGGCTACACTCGCGAAATAGGTGATCCGGGTGGGTTTCCTGGAAGTAGCCTCTGCCGATCTCGGCCGACGGTATCTGGGCAGCTATGGCAAGGACCGGCACGCGTGAGCGATGGCAGTCGAACAGTCCGTTGATGAGATGGAGATTTCCAGGGCCACAGCTTCCGGCGCAGACAGCGAGCTTTCCAGTGAGATGTGCCTCGGCGCCCGCTGCGAACGCCGCCGTTTCTTCATGGCGCGTATGGATCCATTCGATGTCGCCACGTCGACGCAGCGATTCCGTCAGCCCGTTAAGACTGTCACCGACGACGCCATAGATCCTTTCGACGCCAGCTGAATGCAGCACCTGGGTGAGGACATCGGCAACTTTGTTCTTCATGAAAAACTCCCGGTTTGGTGACTTGGAGACCAGATTGCGAAAAGTAGGCCGCTTTGCTGTGATCTCAACAGTAGCGTGCCGGCTCGCGCGGCAAATGTCCCCGCCGAGTAGTCCTTCCGCGAACGACACGCTCCTAATGATCTGAGATATATGGGCTTGGATGTTGGCCCAAACTGCTGGAAAGCCGCATCGTCTGCCCCTCCATGGGTTACTTCGTGAAATATAAATGACTTGGCCGAGCCGACGATGAAACTGTATCTAGATATTGAGGTTAGATACGCGGGTATGACACCTCAGGGACGGGAGCGCTTTTTTGGCGTCCCATTCCACAATCTTTACCCACTCGCCCATTGTCGGTAGCGCTCTACTTGATGGTAGCGAGCACAGTTTCAGATCTCACATTCAACGTCGGAGGGGTCACCATGGAATATCGCCGCCTAGGAAAGTCCGGACTGAAAGTCAGCGAGTTTTCGTTTGGCTCCTGGGTCACCTTTGGCAGACAGGTTGATGGGGGCAGCGCCGTCGAGTTGATGAAATACGCGTATGACAACGGTGTGAACTTCTTCGACAATGCCGAGGGCTATGAAAAGGGCAATTCCGAAGTGGTCATGGGCGAGGCGCTCAGAACTCTTGGTTGGAGCCGCGATAGCTATATCGTATCGAGCAAAGTCTTCTGGGGCGGAGAAAAGCCCACTCAACGCGGGTTATCGCGCAAGCACGTGACCGATGCGGCCCATGCAGCGCTGAAGCGGTTGCAGGTCGAGTATCTGGACCTTTACTTCTGCCACCGCCCGGATATCGACACTCCCATTGAAGAGACTGTCCGTGCGATGAACGACCTGATCGCCCAGGGCCAGATCCTATACTGGGGCACGTCGGAATGGTCCGCCCAACAGCTGACGGAAGCCTACGCCGTCGCGAAGGATTTGCGCCTAGCGCCGCCGACGATGGAACAGCCTCAATACAACATCTTCGAGCGACAGAAAGTGGAGTCCGAATACCTGCCGCTCTACGACCTCATCGGACTTGGCACCACAATCTGGTCACCGCTCGCATCAGGGATGCTCACTGGCAAGTATAACGACCAAGTTCCGGCCGATAGCCGCATGAACCTCCCCGGCTACGAGTGGCTAAAGGAGCGGCTCAACAGCGACGCTGGCAAAACACAGGTTGAGCAGGTACGTCAGCTGTCTGAGCTTGCCAGAGAGCTTGGGATGTCCATGACCCATTTTGCGCTGACATGGTGCTTGGCGTGCAAGCACGTTTCAACCGTCATCCTCGGAGCGTCGCGCCTCTCCCAACTTCAGGACAATCTCGCAGCGCTCGATCAGCGGTCGAAGCTCACGCCAGATGTGCTTGAGCGTGTCGACCAAATCGTTGGCAACAGGCCGTTGGAGCCTCGACGCTTCTAAAAACACCTGAGGAGCCCCGCCTCGGCCTTCCCATCAATCCAGCAGATGGGAAGCGGATGGAACAGTTCGGTCGACCGGGAGATGTGTAGCGATAACAGTTACGGTTTGGACGACTGTCGCGACGCTGGCGCGGTTATAAAGGGTCCATTTTGTCGTGCCATGAGACGCGGACCCGACCCGGTGCTCGTCATGACAGCATCTGCCTGATTGTTTCCACGATCTGTTCCTCCCGGTAAGGTTTGGAGAAAAACACGGTCTCAGCCGGGATCACGTCTCCGGGATCCTCGACGTGGCCGGAGACCACGATCACTTTGATTGGCGGCCACCTGTCTCGGATGATTGCAGCCAGACGCATTCCGTCGACACCGCGCGGCATATCGACATCTGTGAAGACGATACGGATGTCATTTCGGGATTCGAGTATTGCGACCGCTTCGGTTGCGTCCGACGCCGCTACCGCCTGATATCCTGCAGCTTCGATGAGGTCTATGCCGGCGAGGCGAAGGAGCGGCTCATCTTCAACGACCAGAACAATCGCGACGTCCTTAGAGATATCACTCATGGTCATTACGACTGCCTCAACTGCGAAATCAGCCCGCGCATCTTAACCTTCAGCCCGTCAGGGGCATAATCCACGTCAACACCGCCGGTTCCCGTCAAGCCGAGGCGTATGAGCCTCGATCCGAATCCCTTGCCCGATGGGGTGGCCACTGGGGGGCCTTCATGCTCGCTCCACAAAAGAACGAGCGCACTGTCTTCGCCTCCGCCTTCCATCGTCCACGAAACGATGACCTTGCCTGCCTCGTTCGACCAGGCTCCATATTTGAGCGCGTTGGTGCCCAGTTCATGCATCAGCAGCGCCAGGGACAGCGCCGAGCGCGGTCCAAGTTCGAGGTCCGGACCTGAAATCGAATAACGGTCCGGCAATGAGAGCTGACCGAGTACGGAATCGATCACGGCGATCATACGCGCCGACGACCAGTCCTGGCCGAGCAAAACCTCGTGTGCTTTCGAAAGAGCGTGAAGCCGGCTGGTAAAAGCTTCCACAGGTGCCCGATCGGTGACAGGGCGCAGCGTCTGCGTGGCAATCGCCTGAACCATCGCCATCGTATTTTTCAGGCGGTGACTGATCTCGTGGTTGAGCACCTGCTGTTCCTGCTCCGCACGAATTCTTGAGATCGCCTCCCTTGTGCGATCTGCGATCGTTCGAACGAAGTCACGCTCCTCCACGGAGAAATCATGAGGTCTGTCGTAGTGAACGAACATGACCCCTACAAACGCACCGTGCTCGATGATCGGCACGTTCACTAGCACGGAAATTCCGATCGAATGGAAAAGGTCGGCTGACGCAGATGTCCGAGGATCCTTGGCCACGTCTGGAATGATGACCGTCTCGCCGCGTTTGAGATCTTCGATATAGCAGCCATAATCTCGGAATAGATGCGAGCCGGCGACAGTCGTGATTCCTTCAGCGCACCAATCGGGTAGAATTTGTACGGTTTCGGCGATCGGATCGACGACGCCGTAGCCCGCTCTTGTCGCGCCCTCCAGGTTGCGGGCCATGATCTCTGCTGCGGCAAATGCAACATCTTGGACATCGTCGAGCTCTCGCATCTTGTCGCCGAGCTCGAGAAACGCCATTTGCCGATTTTCGGCGATCTTCTGAGATGTCGCGTTCCTGGCGACCTTGATAAAGCCGGGCACCTCCGAGCCAGACTGGCCCGGAAACGGGCGTATCGCCCCGTCTAGGAAAACCCGTGTTCCGTCGGCCGCCTGGTGCCACCTTCGATCAAGGGCAACGCCTTCCGCTGCAGCTTTGCGGACTTCGGTTTCTGGAACGCCGGCCGCCCGGTCTTCCTCCGTGAATATCTCCGCGAACCCGCGCCCAAGCATTTCGGCCTCCGTCCAGCCAAAAGTCTCTTCCGCCCCGCCGAACCAGCTCGTGATACGCTGTTCGTCGTCAATGGTCACGATGACATAGTCTTTCGCACCCTCGACGATCAGCCGCAGCTTTGTCTCGCTGCCCCGAAGGGCTTCGACAGCCTCCATTCGGTCTGTCACATCGACAAAAATGATGATGAACTTGTCATTGCCTGTCGCCTGCACGTAGCCGTCGACCCAGCGTCCGAGGGCGGAGATATGCCGAGTAAAACGCCTGCTCTGTCCGCTTTCGACAACGAGCGCGACGTCCGATACCCACTCCTCTCCAAAATTCGGAAAGATTTCTCGCATGGTACGACCGGTGGCGTCCTCGACGGGGTGGTCTAAGAGATTGCTCCAAGCCGGGTTGACGCTGTCATGGCGCCAATCGACGATCGTCCCGTCGAGGTCGCGAATGACCGAACCGACGATAATCCCTTCCTCGAGCTGCTCGAAAAGCGAACTCCACCGGCGTTCTGATAGAAAAGTGGCGATCTGGTTCGAGGCGACCTTGCCGATGCGGCTCAGCAGGTCGAGCTCTTGACTTGTCCAGGTTCTGGGTTCCCCGTCGATCGCGGCCAACGCTCCGATGACCAAACCATCCGGCATTGTGACGGGTACGCCCATGTAGGAGATCACACCCAGATCCGGGATGGCCAGGTTATTTTTGACGAGATCATGGATCGTCGCGTCGCCAATAATCAGGGGCTGCTTGTCCCGAACGACGTGTTGACAAAAGGAATGGGTCAGCGGGGTCTCTGCGGCCTCCGCCCATTTCTCCGGCAGACCGAGATGAGCGATGAAGACCTGTCTGTCCTCGTCGAGAATGGAGACGAGCGCGACGGGACAGTTCAGCCCGGCCTTCACGACCTCGATAATGTCCTGAAATTCCGACTGGCCCTGAACGTCAAGCAGACCAGAATTCCGAACGGCGCCGATGCGCTTCGATGGTGAACTCACTGAGGTTCCTTCACGCGAGATCTCGCAGTTGATCATGCCGCAAGGTTGGCGCGTGCGGCAGGGGAGAGGACAAGGCTAGGGGGCGCGACCAGCGCACCATGGTCGCCATCGACGATGGTCTGCAGAAACTGCAAGGCGTTTTGCAGACCGTTGACGGTGTACGGCTTCTCGATCGCCCCGAGCGCACCTGCAAAATCGTCCGGTATGCGCTTGAGATTTCCCGATACGAACACGAACGGAATTGCCTTGGCCGAAAGGTAGCGTCCGACGTCGATACCCGTTGGGCCATCCAGCAATTGAATGTCGACAAAGGCAAATTGCGGCGAGGTCGCATCAATGATCTCTATCGCCTCGCGACTATCGGCTGCCGTCCCAACAACGAGATGACCGGCGCCTTCCACTTCGCTTTCCAGCTCCATGGCAAGAAGGACTTCATCTTCCACAATCAGAATATTCAAATCGGATCCTTTCAGTCCTTAACGGACAGCGTGACTGTAACGTCTGTCCGGTGGCCCTGCACAACTCGGTCGATCTTGGCTCGAAGTTGCTTTAGGCAAGCCTCGAGCATGGCCTGGCTAAACGCAGCCTCCTCTTTGTCCACGTCAACCGGCATGACAGTATCCGCGACCCGAATGAGGAAGTGCCCGTTCAGCCGTCTGATCTCCAGATGGATCTCGCCACCGCCGTCGCTCAGCCCCCGCCTTATCGCATCGCCGACCAGTTCGTTGATAATGAGAGCCAACGGCGATGCCTTGGTAGCAGGCACCACGACCTCGTGCAGATCGGTTGTCAGCTGTATGTCCGAACGCTTCAATGCGCCGATTTTATCGATCATGAGGGTGTTTGCGAAATCGGCTACGTCGAATTGTCCCACTTCCTCGTCGTTCAAGAGTTTGCGCTGTACGGTGCTGAGCGCTTCGACGCGATTGAGAACAGACGTCAGTGTACGCTCGACAACGTCGTTTTCGGTCATTCGAGCCTGCAGTTTGACGATGGATGCGATCGTAAGCAGGTTGTTCTTGACCCTATGATCGACCTCGTGGACCAGCGTTGTCTTTGCACGCAGGGCGTCGGTCAGGTCTGCCGTTCGCATCGCCACTTCTTCCTCGGCGAGGTGACGCGCGCGCGCCAGTTCCGCTTCCTTGCTTTTGATGTTTGTAAAGTCGAGCTGAGAGGCAAAAAAGTAGATCACCGCGCCTGAGGCATCCCGCACCGGGCTGACGAAGAGCGCGTTCCAGAAGGCCGACCCGTCTTTTCGGTAATTGAGAATGTCGATCGCGAGATCTTTCTGGGCAGCAATGGCGTCACGAAGCCTTGAAACGGCATCCGGATCGGTCTCCCGCCCCTGAAGGAGGCGACAGTTTTTGCCAATGAGCTCTTCGTTGGTGTAGCCGGTGAGCTTACAAAACGCTGCGTTGCAGAAGATGATCGGATTGTCCGCTTGACGTGGATCGGTGATCAGCATCGGCATGCGTGTGGCTTTAAACGCTGCCGCAAAGGGGTCTTCCGAAGCGTGAGCAGCAACCAGACGCTCACCGGCGTCCCTGGCGTCCTGCATGCTATTATTGTCTTCTGTCATCGATATTTCCGGATGCTAACGCAATGAAATGCGCGAGCAGCGATTTCGTTCCACTGACAACTAACATCAGGCGTCTTTCGCGGTCTTCGCTATGCTTCAGAGATTATCTCCGTGCTGGCGCCGACTTCCTTTCGGTGAAGGATCTCGTCGAGCGAAACGGGCCGGAGTTCCTGTGCATCGACGCCGACGTCGAACTGCCGGGGGAGTGGCTTCAGGCGGCCATGGGAGTGGCCATGCAGATTGATCGACTTCTTGCCCATCTGGTTCCAGGTCCTGAAGGCGTAGTGGCACAAAATGAGGTGATATCCGTCTTCTCGAAGCTCGAAATAGTGATGAACGCTATCCCATCCCTGCGAAGCGGTCGTTGCTTGCGTGTCGTTGTTGCCGACGATCAGGTGCTTGCGCCCGTTCAGCTGTGCCAGCAGCTCAGTACAGTCGCCGGCCCTTGCCGACATCACGTCGCCGAGATGCCAGACTTCGTCAACCGCGCCCACTGTTTCGTTCCAGTTTCGGATCAGCGCAGCGTCATGTTCGGCCATGCTGGAAAAAGGTCGCCGATCGAGGCTGAGAACGCGCCGATCGCCGAAATGTGTGTCGCCGGTAAAGTAGATCATCGGCGATATCTGGGGCTCCTTGCTCCAACGTCCACCGGTGAGGACGCGCATTGAGACGCTTGGCGAGAAGGCGCGGAAGTTTCGCTAGACAGGCGCTCTTGGACACTGCCCACAGGCGCACTAGATACCGCCGACCAAAAGACGGGACCACGAACTGAATGTCGAGAACCAGCCGCCTCCTTGAAATGCTTGGCATGCTTCGAGCACGACGAACGCCGGTTACCGCGTTGCAGCTGTCGCAGGAACTGGGTGTCTCCGAAAGAAGCGTTTATCGAGACATCGAGACGCTTCGCATGCTCGGAGCGCCGCTTGACGGGCAGGCGGGGGTCGGTTTTGTGCTGCGCGACGGCTTCTTCCTGCCGAACTTCGCATTTTCGGCCGAAGAAGTGGAGGCTGTCATTCTCGGCCTGACCTGGGTGAAGCAGAGGGCCGATCCGGCTCTGTCTCACAGCAGCGACAGCGCTTTAGCCAAAATACTGTCGAGCCGGACCGACCGGCTGCACGACGAGAATGCGCCGGCACTCGTGTCGGCGGCGTCCTTGTCACAGCGTTCCGATCCGCCGCAGGTCGGAGCCCTTCGCGATGCGATCCGTCGTCTAAGGAAAGTCAGGATGGCATATGAGGACGCTGTGGGCGCTGCGTCCGAACGCACCGTCTGGCCGATCACGATCGTCTATTTCGACGACGTTCGCGTCCTTGCTGCGTGGTGCGAAAGCAAGTCGGCGTTCCGTCACTTCCGCGTCGACCGTGTACGGTCCGCGTCTGTCCTCGACGAGCGGTATCCAGAGCGCCGGTCCCTGCTTATGCGGCGTTGGCGCGAGCAAGATCGAGACTGGCGTTCCTTCCTGACAGTTTCTGACGGAGCGCCGGGTTAAACTTTCTGAAGGCGTCGCAAGGACGCCAATATGAAAGGAAGGCTTAATGGTCGCGTTTTCACCCGATGTTTTTGCCAGGTTCATGGCTGAAGAGGACGACGCTCCCGTCGTGATGTTGAACCTTTTAAGGTTCGTTCCCGAGGGCGGGCGAGAACGACATCTGGAATACCTGAAGATGGCGGAACCTATTCTTGTCCGCTTCGGCGCACGGATCCTATTTCGTGGCGACGGCCTCGACGTCCTTACCACCGGGCAGGTGGAAGGGTGGGACGCGGTGCTGCTCGTACAGTATCCGCGGCGGACGGCG
The DNA here is from genome assembly GCF_044772225.1 of Rhizobium sp. NPDC090275. NCBI lineage: Bacteria > Pseudomonadati > Pseudomonadota > Alphaproteobacteria > Hyphomicrobiales > Rhizobiaceae > Rhizobium > Rhizobium sp. NPDC090275. The sequence goes on from NZ_JBIVYL010000018.1 coordinate 38,218, forward strand.
TTCCGTGAGATGGTGGAAGACGCCGAGTACCAGAAGGCGTTTGAAGTGGGAAAGTCGGCGCTTGCAGATATCATCCTGCAGCCTTTGCAGATCGCGAAAGGACTTTGATTGCAGCACGACCGGCTGGCGCGCGTTGATGACGCGGCAGCCGCCCCCCCCCCCGGTGGATAGCTTCATGTCGATTGCCCGATGTTGGGCATAATCTTTCGGTCGTTGACCCGCACTCTATCAACGATCCGGTCGCCGGGACCGGTTGCCAGCCGAAGCGTCGACACAGAACCGCATTTGGTCTATTTGTTGAGCGGCTCGGTCATCGCTGGTGGTATGAGCCGCGTGACCACTATCAGCGTCCGGGGCGCTTCGTACAGCTCCCTGAACTCCTTGTGCGGCCAGACCAGCCACCCCATATATTGCCTGCCACCCCACCAACGCGTGAGCATGCGCAGCGGCATCCGCCGGCGTCTGCGTGAGGGCTTGCGCGCGGGGTGAGACGGCCGCTCCCTTCCTCAAGAAGGTCGAGCGCCGTCGGGCCAATTTGAAACCTTCAGGATCATCATGTCATCTCACGACCACCTCGTCATCTTCCTGCATGGCATCGGCGCGTCGGGCGCCCAGCTCATGCCGCTTGCCTCTTCCTGGCGCGCCGGGTTACCCAACACCCGGTTCACTGCCCCGGATGCTCCCATGAACCACCGGTACGGGCATCAATGGTTTTCGACAGAAGGAAACCCACTTGATCCGGCAAACGTCTTGGCCGCTCGCAGAGCATTCGACGAACTGATGGACGACGTCCTTCGACGCGAAGGTTTTGCAGGCACGCATGACAGGATTGCCTTCGTCGGCGTCTCGCAGGGCGCGATCGTTGCCCTCGACGCCGTCGCTTCCGGCCGCTGGAAGGTTGGCGCGCTCGTGTCCTTCGCGGGGCTTCTCCCGCCGCAGCCCATCTCGTCATCGAGCAAGGGGACGCCGGTCCTCCTCGTGCACGGCCAGGCCGACACGACGATCCCCGCCGCCGCCTCGACGCTGGCCGCAGCAACGCTCCGGGCGGCCGGTTTTCACGTTAGGCTCGATGTCGAGCCGGGCGTCGGACATACGATTTCGAGCGCCGGCGCTGCCAAAGCGTTGTCCTTCCTCAAAACGTCTCTCCTATAGGCGAAACCACACGGCCTCCCGACCGTTTTCCTTCCATGACCGATGATCGCAACGAAAACAAGCAGGCAGTCGACCCGCCCCAAGAGACGGTATCGTTCGCCTTCGACCGGATGACTGTCGCCCGGTTCCGGCAAGTGTTTCCCAATGCGCGATGGTCAGACACACTCCAGGCCTGGACGGTTCCCGGCAAGACGGCGCGCAAACGCATCGACCGTTGGCTTGCCTGCGAGGCGGACCGCAGGACGCCCTACGAGGAGGACCGCGGCCGCGACGCCTACCAGTTCGAGCCCATCCTCAGCCCCTATCTGCAGGTCTACGACCGTGGCTTGCGCATCAAGACGCCTTTCTCTCGGACGGTCGTCGACGAGCTGCGGCAGATACCCTTTTCCCGGTGGAACGGCGCCGACAAGGTCTGGGAGATCCCGTACGCCTCCTATGACGACCTCCAGCGCCACTGGAGCGCCATCGAGGAGGCTGCAAAGCGGGCGGAGCCGGACGAGCGGCGCAAGCGCGCAGAGGCGCGCAAGGGCACCGACGAAGAAGCAAGGGCCAAGCGCAGGACTTCCGAGCGTCGGAAGAAACGGCTGCCCGTGCCGAGCGACGATCTTCCACCACTCGATCGGCCTGTGGCGACAACCGCATTCGGTATCGTCGTCATCACCGAGATTACAGGCGAACTCGTCGTCGCGAATGAGATCGCCGAACACCATCCGGATGCCGATGACGAGCATGTTTGGGCCGGTTGGCGGGCCGCGACACTCGAGGAACTCGTCCATACGTGGCCGGCCCCAAAAGATCGGGGCGAGTATGGGAGGCTGCGAGGATGGTGGCAGCCGACACTCGAGGAGCTGAGAGACGCCAGACGCGCCGCAAAGGGACGCGAAAGGCGCAGACAAGGCTCGGCAGACAATGAGACCAAGAGTTCATCAAGTCTGAAGTAACTGTTGCATGGTGTCTCAGAAATGTGAGATTTCGCTTGCATTAGGAACCATATGGTTCCATATTAACTCTATGGCAAAGCGCACTGAGACATCACCGTCAGTTGGACGGCCACGCGAATTTGAACTCGATGACGCTGTTCGCAAGGCGATGAGCGTTTTCTGGGACCGCGGATATCACGATGCATCGCTTCCTGACCTGCTCGAAGGCATGGAGCTGTCGCGAGGAAGCTTCTACAAGGCTTTCGTAGACAAGCGGGGCGTCTATCTCCGCGCGCTTGATGTCTATATTGAAGACGCCATTCGCAAGACGGGCGAAATCCTGCATGCCAACCCATCGCCCAAATCTGCAATCAAAGAAGCTTTTTCGCGTCACATTGAAGAGTCCTCTGGCACGGAGGGACTGCGTGGATGCTTTGTCGTGTTGTCGGCTGTCGAAATGCTTCCCGCGGACGACGACGTCTCCCAACGTATCGCTCGCTTGTTTCGACGTCTGGAGGATCTTTATGCGGCCGCGATTATTCGAGCTCAAGCCCTGGGCGAGATCGATCCTGCGGCAGACGAGCGAACACTCGCGAAATTCCTCCTATGCCAGATCCAGGGAATGAGAGTGCTCGGGAAGGCAGGAGCTGATCGCGACGCCACCAAGGCAATGGTCGACTTCGCGCTGGAATCGCTTGACTGAGCTTAATTAGGAACCAAACGGTTCCCAATTTCATCTATTTTCACAGGCTGATCGCTCGGTTCTGCCGATCGACATGGAGAGACATATGGACTTTGTCCCCACCCTTAATCAAACCCCTGATCCGCGCAGATGGATCGCGCTGGCTATCCTGTTAACAGGCGCATTCCTCCCACCACTTGATTTCTTCATCGTCAACGTGGCACTTCCTTCCATACGCGAGGACTTCCATGCCTCCGCCTCAACGATGCAACTGATCATCTCCGGCTACGCCACCACCTACGCGGTCATGCTCATCACCGGTGGGAGGCTTGGAGACCTATACGGTCGACGAAATGTCTTCCTTGCTGGGATGATGGGGTTTGCTGCCGCATCCGCCCTTTGCGGCGTCGCCTGGTCTCCATTGGTTCTGGTCGTCGGCCGGGTACTTCAGGGCTTCGCCGCCGCGATCATGGCGCCGCAGGCTCTGGCGTCGATAAACGCCATCTTTCCCGATGGGGAGAAATCAAAGGCGCTGAGCTTTTATGCCCTTACTTTCGGGGTGGCGTCGATGGCCGGGCTGTTCCTGGGCGGAGCGCTGATCGCGCTCAATGTCCTTGGTCTCGGGTGGAGAGCCATATTTCTTATAAATCTCCCAGTGATCGCCGTAGCCGCACCATCCGCGATGGTGATCCTGCGCGAAACACGCTCAGACCATCCTAGCAGGCTGGATCTGGGGGGCGCCGCGCTGATCGCCGTTGCGCTTTTTGCGCTGATAGCGCCGCTCATCGAGGGGCGCGAGCAAGGGTGGCCGATCTGGTCACTTTTAATGCTTGCCGCATCACTACCACTTCTCCTCCTGTTCTGGAAACATGAGCAGAAACTGGAGGCGGCCGGAAGAGACCCGATCCTGGCACCGCGCCTGTTGCGCGCGCCCGGATTGAAGCGCGGCCTGCTCGCTGCCTTGTTCTTTTACGCCTTTGCAGCATTCTGGCTGACGTTTTCGGTCTTTCAGCAAGCAGGCCTCGGCCGCACGCCTTTTGAAGCCGGACTAGCAGTGCTTCCCGCAGCCGTCGGCTTCGTCATCGGCCCCTTCGCGAGCGGACACATATTCCGGGTCTTTGGCAGATACTCCACTGCCGCGGGCATGTCCCTTGAAGCGGCAGGTCTATTCGGGACGGCGGCTTTGATCTCACTCGATGCGTCGACGCTCCTGCCAATCGCATTGTTCTTCGTCGGCGCAGGGCAGGGCATCGCGTTGCCGAATCTTGTTCGTACAGTCGTGCAGCGCGTCGACCCGACGCAATCTGGTTTGGCCTCCGGGCTGGTGAATTCGATGCTACAGATCGGTGGAGCCTTGGCGACAGCTCTGATCGGTGGATTGTTCTTCTCGATCCTGGGCGCGTCCACCGACGCGACATCCATCGGCCACGCCTACTCCATCGCAGCGATAGCCATTGCTATTTGTCTACTTGTCGCAGCATGGCTTTCCGTCATCCACCCAATGAACGACGACGCTCGCCGTCAAAGCGATACACGCCTCGCGGGCAAGACATCGTGAGAGATACCCCTGAAGGTCCAGCACAAATTGAGGGACACAACAATGCACAAGACAGATAACACTCCACTCGCCGGTAAGCGAGCGCTCGTAACGGGGGCCGCCCGTGGGATCGGTGCTGCCGTGGCGCTGAAACTTGCCGAAGATGGCGCCGACGTCGCGATAACTTACGAGACGTCAGCCGAAAAGGCCAATGCCGTTGTCGCCAAGATCCGCGCGGTGGGCCGCAAGGCTATTGCCATTCAAGCAGACGCCGCGCTCGCCAAATCTGCGACGGCCGCCGTCAAGCAGGCAGCCGAAGAACTTGGCGGGCTCGACATCCTGGTCAACAATGCCGGCGTCCTGTTTGCAGGCGATTTCTCGACGCAGCCACTGCAAGAGATCGACGCGCAACTGAACGTCAATCTTCGTGGCGTCCTCCTGACCACACAGGCGGCGCTCAGATACATCCCAAACGGCGGGCGCATCATCAGCACCGGAAGCAATGCGGGATTGGCGGTTCCCTTTGCCGGCATCGCGGTCTACGCGGCGACGAAGTCAGCACTCGAAAGCTTCACGCGTGGTCTTGCACGTGAGCTCGGGCCTCGGGAGATTACTGTCAATCTGGTTCGCCCTGGCCCGATCGACACCGACATGAACCCTGCCGATGGCGCTCTCGCCCCCGCTATCCTGCCGAGCTTGTCGATCGGACGCTACGGCCGACCTAGGGAAGTGGCCGAGGCGGTCGCCTTTCTCGCTGGACCCGGTGCAAGCTACATAACCGGATCGGGCATCCTGGTCGACGGCGGCATAAGCGCCTAGTGCGACTTTGGCAGCGCTACCGCCAGACGCCGACGTGCAAAAGTCGTCGTCAACGAACGAGACAACTGCAGGGCTGATGGATGATGAAGCGGCGGTACCGCTTCGTCAAAGAGCAATCAGAGAGGACCATCCACATCGATGGCATATGTCAGCGGTGGCCGTGTTCGCTGGAGCGGTCACTTTCAGCGTTGCTAAGGAGGCAACGACTGTCACACAGAGACGCTCGAAATGCCGCCGCGTTGCGTTTCCCGCAACGCCGTGTGTCGTGGTCGACATCTTCTTTGTCGTAGAGGGGTGTGACAGGTTCCGCGAGAAAGACCTGCGACAGGACGGGTCCGAACCTTGCGGAACAGCATATGATAAAGAAAATACTCATCGCATCCTTTGTGATCGCGTCCATCTCCGTTTGTCGGGCAGAGACGAACCAGGGTTCTCCAGGGGCCGATCTCATCGTTTTCAACGCAAAGATATTCACTGGAAACGTCGGGCAGCCGGAAGCCTCGGCGATCGCTGTGACGAAGGGACGGATCTATTCGGTCGGGTCTAATGCAGACATTCTGAGCCTCAAAAACGCCGGTACGAAAGTCATCGACGCGGGTAATCGGCGCCTCATCCCCGGCATCATCGACGCCCACACCCATGTGCTTAACGATAGCGGTTTCAACTTCAACATCCGGTGGGATGGCGTGCCGACGCTCGCCAGGGCGCTCGCGATGTTGAGTGAGCAAGCCTCGCGTACGCCTGACGGACAGTGGGTCAAGGTAATAGGAGGCTGGTCACCCTACCAGTTCACGGAAAACCGCCTTCCTACAATGGAAGAACTTGAACAGGCCGTGCCCGAGAAGCCGTTGATCGTTCAGTATGCCTACAATCAGGCCTTCTTGAACAAGCGGGCGATGGAAAAGCTCGGCGTCGGGACCGATCGGTTTCCAAAATTGGCCGACACCCAATTCGAACGGGATGGCTCCGGCAGATATACAGGCGTCGTTTTTGGCAACACGTGGACGTTCGTTGCTCTCGAGACCATGGTGCCGCAACTCTCCTTCGACGAAGAAGTAAGCTCGTTGACGTCGAGCATCAACGGGTTGAACCGCTTCGGTGTGACCTCGATCATCGATGCTGGCAGCAGGTGGGGATATCCGAAAGCGCAGGCAATGGTCGACGTTCTCTCGCGCGAGAAGCGATTGAATGTGCGCATGCCTTTCATCGTTTTGCAGCTGGGTAGTGGTTCCGGCGTCAGCATGACGGACTTGCAGCTTGAGGCAATCACCAAGACAGCGCCGATCAGTCCAGGGCAGAATCTGGATCCGTCGCTCGCCCACGGCCACGAGTATCGCGGCGCAGGCGAGGTCCTCGAGGCCGAAGTTCACGATCATGAGAACTTCGAGCGTCCGGCCATGATCATTCCGCCCGAGCAAATGCATCGGCTTGTGGACCATGAAATCAGGAAGCTCGTCCAAAGGCGAATGCCGTTCAGAGAGCATATCAGCTACGATGAAAACATTACTCCGTTCCTCGACGCAATGGAAGCGCTCAATCGGGAGGTTCCCTTCAATGGATTGCGGTGGAGCCTCGAGCACGCCGAGACTATCAGTCCGGAAAATATCGAACGGGTGAAGAAGCTCGGCGGAGGGATCGCGCTGGATCACAAGATGGCGCTTCATGGCGACGCTTTCATCAAGAGCCATGGACGAGATCAGGCCCTGCGGACGCCGCGCCTGCGCCAGCTTGTCGATAGCGGCATTCCGCTTGCAATGAGCACCGATGCATTTCGCGCCGCCACGTTCAATCCTTGGATCGGTGTGAGCTGGATGGTCACCGGGCGGTCGGTGTCTGGATCCGAAGTGCTTGCGCCGGAAAACCGGCTCACCCGCGAGGAAGCACTGACACTCTTCACCAAGGGGGGCGCTTGGTTCATGAACACGGAATCGGAGATGGGATTGATTGCGCCCGGCAATCTCGCTGATTTCGCCATACTGGACCGGGATTACTTCTCGGTTGCGGACGATCAGATCAAATTGGTCTCTTCAGTGCTGACCGTCATGGACGGCAGGGTCGTCTTCGGTGCGCAGGACTACGCCGCCCTTTCGCCGACCCTCCCGGCAATTTTGCCTGCCTGGTCGCCGGTCAAGTATTTCGGAACGTACTTTGGCGAGAAATGAGAGTTCGGATCCTCCAAGAATTCCTCACCCGGCGGCTGCCGCGCAGGTCATCTACGTCGCATGTTACGAGAACGCTTACGCCCCGGCATTGCGACACATCCTCAACCCACGGAGAAAGACGATATGAAACCCTCACTCAGGTCTTCCGATGAAGACGAAGCCGCCACCTCGGCGCGGCAGAAAATCGAAAATGCGCTCGCGCAATACGAAGCCGCCTTGAATGCCTCGGACACGACCGCTGTCGCCAAAATGTTTGTCGCCGATGGCGTGTTCATGGCACCAAACAATCCGTCCGTCATAGGCATAGATGCGATCCAAAGGGCGTATGACGGAATATTCCAGACAATAAGCTTCGATACGGAATTGACCGTGGCAGAGGTCGTGCAGACGGCATCAAACTGGGCGTTCGCGCGTACCAACTCGAAGGGCTTTGTCACCGTCAAAACTCTCGAACAACGCGTGCCAGACGCAAATCACGAGCTGTTCATATTGCAGAAGGATGCAAACGATCAGTGGAAAATAGCTCGCTACTCCTTTGCAACAACCAATCCGTTGCCGCGGTGATTTAGAGTTACGCAGTCGACGGCGCCCGAAGTGGCGCCAGCGGCCCTTCCTTGATGTGAGAGCGACATCAGATACTGCCGCTCTCGTCCCAAGGATGCTTGTCGTCGCACGGGCGACCAACATAGTCGATGAGCATCTGTGTGAGGATCTTCACTTTTTCCGTCGGATAGGGACTGGGCGCCCGCACGACAAAGATCCCTGCCGGGGGCACGGGGTATCGGTTCATGACAGCGATCAGCGCCCCCGAAGCGATGTGATCTGCAACAAGGGGTTCCGGAAGATAAGCGAGCCCCACCCCCTCCAGGGCGGCTGCGACAAGTGAGAGCGCATTGTCGGCGATGAAGCGTCCATTGGGGCGCACGGCAATGACATCTTCCCCATCCATGAATTTCCAAATCTCTGCCTCTCGCATGGCAACCCGATGGGTCACGATCTCCTGAGGCGTCTTTGGGACACCCTCAGCATCAATGTAGCTCGGGCTGGCTACAAGCTTGCCAACCATGGGTCCGATGCGCTTCGCAACGAGATTGGAATCTGGAAGATGTCCCACCCGGATTGCACAGTCGAAGCCTTCTCCTACGAGGTCTACGAAGCGATCAGTGTATGATGAAATCACCATGAGCTTCGGATATCGGCGCGCCAGGGCGGCCAGAACCGGAGCGAAATGTGTAGGTCCAAACGATAGCGGAACGGCAATTCTCATTCGCCCCTGCAAATCGCCTGCCGGCGAAACCGCTTCCCGAGCCATGTCTACTTCGGCGCAGATGCGGGCGGCATGCCCTCTAAACGTCGACCCGGTTTCGGTGACGATCATGCCGCGTGTTGTCCTTGCAAGCAGTTGCGCGCCCAGATCCGCTTCCAACTGGGTAATCCGTCGACTGATTATCGTTTTCGAGATGCCAAGACGGAGCGCCGCCGCCGAGACCCCACCCGCCTCAGCAACGTCCAGGAAAATCCTCAGATCTTCTATTTCCAAGGTGGATCCTTTCTTGACAGGAGATGGCGCAGGTTCGGGCTTTGTCGGATGCGCTCCTTGGCCCTTTGAGCAATGCGACGAAGGACGGCCCGTCGTCCACCAGGGCCGTCCTTGAAATGAAGATAGCTCAGGCGATCGCGCCGCCATCCGCGGTAAGCGTTGCGCCCGTGATGACGCTTGCAGCCGAGCTTGCCAGGAACACCACGGCATTCGCGATCTCCTTCGGCTCGCCAAAGCGCCCGAGCGACGTCAGGCTTCGCTGAAAATCTGCGGCCCCGCCATCGGCCGGGTTGGCATCCGTGTCCGTCGCACCAGGCTGCACGAGGTTCACGGTGATGCCGCTTGGTCCAAGTTCGCGAGACAGGCCGCGCGTGAAGGACGCCAGGGCTGCCTTCGACATTGCGTACGGCGTGAGCCCCGGGAAGGGCACCCGCTCACCGAGCGCGGAGCCAATCGTGACGATACGGCCGCCGTCGCGCAGATGCGGGATGACTGCTTTCGCAAACAGCACCGGCGCACGCACGTTGACGTCCATCAGGGTTTGATAATCGTCGAGGTCCAGATCGGCGATGTTTCCTGAATGGCCGATCGCTGCGCTATTGACGAGGATGTCGAGCCCGCCCAACGCAGCCACGGCGGCTTCGACAGCCCGCGCGATCGCCTGCGGATCGGCGCTGTCGGCCTGGATGGCGACGGCTCGACGGCCGCGGCTTTCGACGGACCGGGCAACCGCCGCAGCCTTCTCGTTAGAATTTTGATAGGTGAACGCCACATCGGCACCATTTTGCGCAAGTGCTTCGACAATGGCCGCTCCGATGCCGCGCGAGCCGCCAGTTACCAAGGCGCGCTTTCCACTCAAATCGATCATAGGATTGGGTTCCTTCCTTCGGAGTCGTGAATTCGGGAGGGCCTCGGCCTTTGCCTTGCTCCCTACGGATGTCGCCTATGTCGTGGATCCGTCGTTGCGATTGAAGTGGCGATGAATGCGACAGCCTGTTGCGCGGTGGGGAACAGCGACCGCGCTCGATCTCGCTTGTTGCAAGTCGCGCAACACATCGTTGCCGATCGCAAACCCTTTCTCGGGATCACATAAGACCTACATGTCCCTACAAATTGCTCGAAACATGGAGTGAAGATGAAGGCCGCCGTCTACGACAATCCAGGACCACCGTCTGTCCTCAAATACGTTGATGTGGCTGATCCGGTCTGCGGGGCGGACGACATCCTCATAAGGGTGGAAGCGATCTCCATAGAAGGCGGAGATCTGATCAATCGCAGATCGACGGCCCAGGTACCTCGGTGGGTGGTCGGATATGCAGCGGCCGGCACGGTCGTGAGTGTCGGCAAGGACGTGACCAACCGTGCCGTCGGCGACAAGGTCGCGGCTTTCAGCATGCAGGGATCGCACGCTGAGCTCTGGGCTGTCGCTGCTTCGCGAACATGGCTTGTTCCCGCAGGGCTGGACACCGCAAAGGCGGCCGGCCTACCCATCTCATTCGGCTCGGCCTATCACAGCGTGGTCACCCGAGGCGGTATCGGCAAGGGCGAAACCGTCCTCATCCACGCCGCGGCCGGAGGTGTAGGGCTGGCGGCAGTACAGCTTGCCAATAAGGCAGGAGCGACGGTCATCGCCGTCTTAAGTGGGCGCGAAAGGCAGGCGCGTCTGAGCGAACTCGGCGCCACCTTCGTTGTGGACCGAATGCAGCACGACGTCGCACGCGAAGCACGCCGCCTGTCCAATGGGAGAGGCGTCGATCTGGTCATCGACCCGGTCGGCTCCACATTGCAGGCTTCACTTTCTGCGCTCGCACCGGAAGGTCGTCTGGTCTTCCTTGGCAACGCCGGCGGCGGAAAGCTTAATGTCGATTTGTGGCAACCAATGCAGAACAATCAGACGCTCCACGGCGTGTTCATGGGATCCATCTTCGAACGGCCTTGTGTGCATGCAACCGTTGACGATCTCCTTGCCGCCGCCGCAGCCGGCAGGATCGAGTTGGTTATCGACCGATCCTTTATGCTCGAAGACGCCGCGCAGGCGCATCTCTATGCCGAGAGCGCCAAGCCGCTCGGTCGGGTCATCATGGTGCCATGAAAATCGGAAGGTCCAACACATGCTGAAGCGCGTTTCGTTCAAGAACAGAGGTATCGAAGTCGTCGGGAACATTCACCTGCCACCGGATTTTGACGAGGGTCGCGCGTATTCTGCGATCGTTCTTTCGACGCCCGGTAGCAGCGTCAAGGAGCAGATCGGCGCTATCTACGCCGAAAAGCTCTCAGGCCAGGGGTTCGTAGCGCTGGCCTTCGACCCGTCATTCCAAGGCGAGAGCGGCGGCGAACCGCGTGATCTTGAAGATCCAGCCGCACGGGTCGAGGACATCCGTTGCGCGGTCGATCACCTGACGACGCTCGCCTACGTTGACGAGGATCGGATCGGACTTCTGGGGATCTGTGCGGGCGGTGGCTACGCGATAAAGGCAGCCCAGATCGAGCCGCGCGTCAAGGCAGTGGGCACCGTCGTTGCCAACGACATTGGCGAAGCAATGCGGCGGCTGCTTCCCGACTACCGTCAGACCCTCCGGGACGTCGCAGCCGAGCGAACCGCGCAGGCCCGCGGTGCCCCACCCCGCAGAGATCCCTGGATTCCTGACAGCCTCGCGCAGGCCAAGGCCGCTGGGATCACCGATGCCGAATTGCTGGAAGCGGTCACGTTCTATCGGGAATCGCAGTATCGGCATCCGAATTCGACGAACCGCCTGCTATTCGTCAGCTATGGCGGTTTGCTTGGTTTCGACGCATTCAGCCTTGTGCCGGACTTACTCACCCAGCCGCTGCAGGTCGTCGTTGGTGGACGCCGCGGGCCGACCGGTCAATACGAAACGGGCAGGCGGTTGTTCGACCTGTCTCCGTCGAAGGTGAAGCACTTCCTGGAAGTCGAAGGTGCGGGACATTACGACTTGTACTACAAGCCGGAATATGTAGATCCGGCAGTCGCACGGTTGGCCAATTTCTATTCAGAGCATCTGGCGTCCTAGGATTTGAAGGCTTGCTAGGAGGCGCCGGAATCGAAACACTCGATCAACATCTCGGTCAGCACGCGGACCTTCTTGGCAGGATGCTGTCCAGGAGGCCTGACCACGAAGATGCCAGCGGTGGGAGGCGGATGGTTGGGCATCACTTCCACGAGTGTCCCAGAGGCGATGTGCTGGTCCGTCAGACCGTTTGGAAGTCTCGCAATGCCTAGCCCTTCCAGGGCGGCAGCAAGCAATGCAACTGCGTTGTCGGCCTTGAAGCGGCCTTGCGGGCGCATGTTGACCACCTCGTCGCCATCTGTGACCGGCCACACTTCCGTTCCCACCATGAGCGCCTCATGCTTGAGAAGTCCGTCCGGCGTTTCGGGCGAGCCGTTACGGATAACGTAGTCGGGACTGGCGACGAACTTCGCATAAAGAGGTCCAACGCGCCTCGCAACGAGATTGGAATCTGGCAGGTATCCGATCCTGATCGCACAGTCGAACCCCTCGCTGATGAGATCGACAAAGCGGTCGGTGTAGCACGACGTGACCTGGAGTTGCGGATGTCGGCGCGCCATCTGAGACAAGACAGGGGCGAGGTGGGTCGGCCCGAACGACAAGGGAGCAGCGACCCTGATGCGCCCGCGAAGCTCGCCAGCGGGCAATATGGTATCGCGAGCCGCGTCAATATCAGACGATATCCTCGCGGCGTAATCGCGAAACGTCTCGCCTTCTTCCGTCAACGCGATGCCGCGCGTCGTTCGTGCAACGAGCTGTACCCCAAGATCCGCCTCGAGACGCGCGATGCGCCGGCTGACCATGGACTTGGAGACGCCAAGCCGTTGCGCGGCAGACGTGACGCCTCCAGCATCCGCGACTTCCACGAAGGTTCTGAGATCGTCAATGTCCATCCAGCGTTCCCCCTTCTGCAACACAGCTCGCGTTTTTAAGGGCTACCGCATCAGGGGCCGCGATGACAAGGTTTTCGTGGAGCGCTCGGTTGTGGGCGTTCAAACCCATATCGCCGAACTTTTAGCAACAAGGATGCTCCATGACCTTTCGTAACGGCCTCGCCTCGCTTCTGCGCCCCGAAGATTCCGTGCTCGTCCTCATTGACCACCAGCCGTATCAGCTTGCGAACGTCAACAGCCACGAGCCGACGATGGTGGTCAACAACACGGTCGGCCTGGCGAAGGCGGCAAAGGCCTTCAACGTTCCTACTATCCTGACGACCGTGATCGCGGAACGCGGCGGCAACCTGTTCCCGCAGATCGCCGACGTCTTCCCCGGCCAGGAAATCATCGACCGGACGCTCATCAACACCTGGCAGGACCCAAAGGTCGTCGACGTCGTGAAGGCGACGGGCCGCAAGCAATTGATCATCGCCGGCCTCTGGACTGAGGTGTGTGTCGCCATGCCGGCAATACAGGCCGCTGGCGAAGGCTGGGATGTAACCGTTATCACGGACGCCTCGGGAGCGGTTTCGCATGAAGCTCATCAGGTCGCAATCCAGCGAATGATTGCAGCCGGTGTCAACATGATGACGTGGCTGGCACTCGCAGCCGAGTGGCAGCGCGACTGGGCCCGTGCCGAACAGGCTGCGAAGATCACCGACGTCATCGTCCAGCATTCTGGTGGTAGCGGCATTGCCTATCTGTGGGAGCAGCAGCTGCTGAACACTCCCGCGCCCAAGGCTGGTGCTGGAGCCTAAGCACGTTTAAAAAGGGGAGTTGGTGCGTCACGCGTCACCGCTCCCCGCCGTGAACGGATGGTCATCGGCCGAAGAAAAGGAGTTTAATATGAGCTGGAATCCCGCGATCGAACCAGGATGCCCCGATGAGGTCGGCGTGGAGGCGATCGAGACCTTGATCGTTCCTCGCGCCCGCGACCTGGGCGGCTTCGAAGTCCGACGCGCACTGCCTGCGCCGAACCGACAGATGGTCGGCCCGTTCATATTCTTCGACCAGGCCGGTCCCGCCGAACTCCTAACAGGGCAGGGCGTCGACGTTCGACCTCATCCGCATATCGGTCTCGGCACAGTGACCTACCTATACCAGGGAGACTTCCATCACCGCGACAGCACCGGTGCCGACCAAATCATCAGGCCAGGCGAGTTGAACTGGATGGTCGCAGGCAAAGGCGTGTCGCATTCGGAGCGAACGAGTGCGGCGGCAAGAAGCGGCCCGAACAGCCTGTTCGGAATACAGACGTGGCTTGCTCTTCCTGATAGTCACGAGGATGTGGCGCCTTCCTTCGAGCACCACGGCAGGAACGCGCTTCCAATGATTGAAGACCAGGGCGTCTCGGCAAGGCTCATCCTTGGAAACGCCTACGGAGCGCGCGCTCCCGCCAGGATGTTCTCGGAGACCTTCTATGCCGACGTCAAACTGGATCCACAGGCCCGTCTTCCTATGCCGGACGATCATGAAGACCGCGCCATCTACGTCGTCGAAGGTTCGATCTCGGTCGCCGGCCAGGAATTCGCGAAAATGCAGATGATGGTCTTCCGCCCGGGTGACAGGATAACAGTGGCAGCCGGCGAACGGGGAGCCCGGATCATGATACTCGGAGGCTCGACCTTTTCCGGCCCGAGATACATCTGGTGGAACTTCGTAGCGTCGTCAATGGAACGTATCGAAGAGGCAAAGGAGCAATGGCGAGCCGGTAAGTGGGGCGAGGGCCGCTTTGACCTTCCTGCCGACGACCGCGGTGAATTCATACCCTTGCCCGATTGATGCCTAATGTAACATTTGGATGCGAGAGCCCGGCCTAATGCCGGGTAACAAACGGCGCTAATTCGTGGGAGAGGCTCATGCCGGCAACAATGGACGAAGTGCATCAGGCGGACGAGGCGTTGTTTCGGGCTGTTGATGCCGCGATCGATGCGGCCGTCCTTGCTACCGGCGACAAGCTCCGTTCCCTCGGTGTGCCTGCATCGCCGCACGACTACTTCAGCGACGCTGCTCTTCGTCACCTCTTCCTTCGACTGTGCGGCGCTGATGGCCAAACATTCCAGGACGGCGATCCCGAAGTCGCCTGGAAGATCCTCTACGCCGGCCGCAACGTCGCTAGACGGTGGGAGCGGCAGCAACGCTGGACGGCAACTGTTCGAAACAGGCCGGAACGCCCAGAAGACATCGCGAAGGATCAGAGCGAAGGACAGGAGTTGGCAAGATCGGCGGAATCCTTTGCCCTAAGAGCCGTCCTTCGCACATTGATTGAGCACGCGCGTACCACAGATCCCCAGATCGACGCTCGGCTACGGGCGATGGTTGAAGCCCATGCCGCTGAGCCGACCGAAGGCTCCCAAGCAGAGCGAGTGTTTATAGAAACTGCGCGAAACTACATATCGACCTTCACCAAGACACCGCACTAGAAAAGCGCATTTCGCTGAAGGATAATAGCATGAAGAAACGAGGTGCTGTCGGCAATGCCGCCGACAAGGAAATCGCCGATGTCATCACGGGCGCGGATCAGATGTTGGCCAAAGCCATTTCCGCCGCTCTACGAGAAGTGAGAGATAAAGTTGCCGAGAACATGGCGGCGATCGGACACCAGGCAGCAACACCCGCGCTCGGATATTTCGCTGCGGTCGTGCATCAGCGCATGTATTGCCTCATGTGCGGCGCCGATCCGGACACGTTGGCGGGAGGCGATCCTGAAATCGCATACCACGTCATTCGCAACAGTCAAAATATAGCGGTGCACTATTGGGGGGCTGAGATCGCGGTCTATCCGGCCAAATAATCGGATATGGATCGCTGAACAAGTGGAGAGGCGCCGAAAGAACTCGACCTATTTGCGAATTCGCTTTTGACTGTCCCTTGTCAGCTTGACTTGAGCGCTAGAGATAGCGCGTACCTTTCAGGTGGGCGTCAGGATCGATCGTTAGCTGCGAGTGGCTGGATCAAAGAGGAGATTCGATCACATGTCTCGACACAAAGGCATTCTTGTAGGGTTTGGATTGCTATGCATGGCAACTCCATCGCTCGCCGCCACCACGGTTCAGGTGACTGAAGGAGGAGAGGGCGGCGGACCGATGACATTGACGGTGGACCAGTCGACCGTGAAGGCTGGGGAAGTGATATTCAAAGTCCACAACGATGCGATGACGGAAGAACATGAAATGGTGCTGGTCAAGCTAAAGGCTGCAGACCAGCAGATCCCGATTATTCAGTCAAAACACCGGGTTGATGAGAAGCAGCTAAAGAGCCTTGGCGAGGTTTCCGACCTCAAACCGGGAGCGGACGGCACTCTTAAGGCAAAGCTCGCACCAGGTTCATATCTCCTGCTTTGCAACATCAAAGGACACTACGAGGCGGGCATGCATGCCATGCTGACCGCAGTTAAGTGATAATGTGCCGGCGGCGCCTTGCCGCCGGAACACACCTCGGATGGGAAAGGCAACTCGACAGTACGTAGTATTTCACACCTGAGTGACAACGATACAACTATTTACGATTGATTTTTTAGATTAATTAATTTGATCTAGCGCAAGATCCCGAGCCAAAACTGTGCTGTTATCGGATAGTACTTTGGTTCGCTCCGTGACGTATTGCCGAGCAACATAGAAAAGGCTCTAGAGTGCCGCCTTCGGGCATCGATCGTCATTTCTGTCGGAAACTTTCCAGAACGCTCAACCATGCCGCACACGCGCCCGCTTAGGACTGCTGATTCAAAGCTTCGCCTTCTAGAGGAAAAGCTCAACGTTGGCACTTGGACCTGGGATCTTCTTAGTTCGGAAATCACTTGGTCACACGGCCTCTTCCGCATGCTTGGCTTCGACCCCTCCAGTGTCGTCCCCACTCTCGACCTCTACCAGTCACTGGTCCATCCCGATGACCAAATGACCTTCGACGATGCGATCGGATTGGCTTCGGATCGTCGACTGCAGAACCGAAAGTTCAGAATCATCCGTCCGGATGGAAGCCTCCGATGGCTTCACAGCAAGGCACAGCCACACCTCGACCGCAGCGGTGTTCCTGTCCTTCTGTTCGGCGTCATCGTCGATGTGACGGAAGAAGAGGAACTGAAAGCGACAAGCGAAAATGATGCGAAGGTAGCGAGCATTCTGACCCGGCTATTGAAGGGAAAGGTTTGGAGAGCAAGTCCGAATGGAAAGTTGATCGAAACCGCGGATTGGACGAGCCTGACCGGAGAGACGGCAGCGCAGGCACATGACTGGGCATCCTTGTCGGCCATCCACCCCGACGACCGGGAGAAATTTCGGGAAAATTGGCGGCGGGCGATCTCCTCCAAGGAAGAGTATTCTTCAAAGTTCCGAGTACTGGCCAAAACGGGGCGCTATGTTCAGATGGCAAGCAGGGCCATGCCGCTTGTGAATGCGAGCGGCGCAATCGACCAATGGGTTGGCTATTCTGTCATCGCCGAGACATCGCTGCCCGAGGTGGGCGCTGCCTGTCTCTGTTCTGCGCAAATTCGGGCCGCGAGAGGCTTTCTCGACTGGACCGCACAGCAGCTTGCCGAGTTCTCTGGCGTCTCGTTTTCGACGATCCGACGCATGGAGGCCTCGCACGCTTCGGTGCGGGCAGACAGCGTTCAACAGGTTAGGGCAACGTTTGAGAAGCGGGGAATCGTCTTCGTTGCAGGCGACGATGGTCTCGTCAGCATCGGCTTTAAATTGCCGGATTCCTTCGAATAAAACCGAATTGGCGCAAAAATGCCCACTCCGTTCTGCATAAGGCGGGCTCAAGCGCAAAAATTGCTCACTTCCCAAAAGTGAGCAATTCCAGATCTGCATTTTCCTACTCAAAAGTTTACGATTTAAAGCATTCACTAAAACAGCATCTGTAGATTGTTTCAGATCGGAAGCAGACGGGGCGCATGTTGTTGGTGTAGCGCCACACCGATTCCGCACATTGCCGATTTGCACGATGCAGGCCTCAAACCTGCCAACAGGAAAGCTATGTTCTGATGCGAGACCGTAATTCTCAGGCGAAACTGCATGAACGCCTTGACTTCGTAGGCTTGGATAACGGGCAGAGGCTGGCGCTCTCGGCCCTTGCTCCGACAATAGCGAGCTCGCTCGATGGCGCGTTGGACGCATTCTACGCGAAAGCCCGCGTTCATCCGGAGACCGCGAAGTTCTTTTCCAGTGAGGCTCACATCCAGCATGCAAAGGACCGTCAGGTTCGGCATTGGGAGACTATCGCTTCGGCAAAGTTCGACGATGAATATGTCGAGGCCGTAACCGCGGTTGGAAAGACACATGCCCGACTTGGCTTGGAGCCGCGCTGGTACATTGGCGGCTACGCCCTGATCGTCGAACGCATTGTGCGAACGGTGATCGACGATGCGCTATCGAGTTTCCTGCTGAAGTCGAAGCGCGCGAAGCTCGGAGAGGACATCACCGCGGTCATCAAGGCTGCCCTGGTCGACATGGACTACGCTATCTCGGTCTATCTGGAGGCGCTCGACGAGCAGCGGCAACGGGCAGAAGGTGAGCAACGAAAGCTCAAGGAAGAACAGGATCACGCGCTTGCGGCATTGGACAAGGCACTGGCGATGCTTGCGGACGGAAACCTCACGGCAAAGCTTGCGGACGTCGTTGGAGACGGATTTCAGTCGCTCAAGGATAACTATAACAGCTCTCTGGAAAGCGTTGGAACGGCGATCTCTGAGATCCATCGGGCAGTGGCGATGGTGTCGACCCAATCACGCGAGATTTCCGCAGCCACCGACGATATGGCCAAACGTACCGAACGGCAGGCCTCGGCACTGGAGGAGACTGCCGCCGCCTTGGAGGAAATCAGCACGATCTCCCGTCAGGCTCAGGAGAGGACTCAGGAAGTGCAGGGCCTCGTTCGGCAGTCGGCCGCAGAAGCGCTTTCCTCCGGGGTCGTGGTCGAGGAAGCTATCCGGGCAATGAGCGAGATCGAGAGTTCGTCGAAGGAAATGACCGCCATTATAGGTGTGATCGACGAGATTGCCTTTCAGACAAACCTTCTCGCCCTCAATGCTGGGGTGGAGGCTGCGAGAGCAGGGGATCAAGGCAAAGGCTTCGCCGTCGTCGCGCAGGAAGTGCGCGAGCTTGCACAACGCTCCGCCAAGGCGGCAAAGGAGATTAGTGTCCTTATCGGGCGCTCTTCCGAGGACGTTGTCCGCGGTGTTGGACTGGTCGACAAGACCGGGGTAGCCCTTCGCAGCATTGGAACGCAGGTCAGGGCAATCGACGAGCACATGGCCACGATTGCAAAGTCCTCCCACGAGCAGGCCACAGGCATCGCGGAAATCAACGCCGCCGTCGGCAACATGGATAGTATCACCCAGCAGAACGCAGCGATGGTCGAGCAGTCTTCGGCGGCCACGTCGCGACTTTCTGACGAGGCAGCGCGACTATCTGCCCTTGTCTCCGGCTTCAAGGTTCCCAACGTCAGGCATGCTGGCGACGAACATCGGCAAAGCCCATCTCCGGCCAGACGGCTCCTCGGTGCGGTGCAACCGCGTTTTCCGACGAATGGCGCTCTCGCCGAAAAAGGCTCCTGGGAGGAGTTTTGAGGGGGGAGGTCGCCCGCCACTTGGCTGTTCCCCATCAGTGATTCCCTCCACCCACCAAAATTTCCGCCACCGTTACAGATGAAGGATGCATACCTATGACCATGTCTCGCTTCATGGCAGCAGCCGCCGCTGTCTGCCTGATCGCCGTTCCCGGCGCGAATGCCCTCGATCGCCCCACCGGAGATGTCGTTCTCACAATATCCGGTACGATGGACGAGCCAAATGTTGGAAACACCGCTCAGTTCGATCTCGCGATGCTGGAAAAGCTCCAGGGACGCACCGGTACCATGGTGACACCGTGGACGGACGGCAAGAGGACATTTTCGGGGCCGCTTCTGAGAGCGGTGCTCGATGCCGCCCACGTGCATGGCCGGACACTCAAGGTCACGGCTCTGAACGACTACTCAGCCGACGTCCCGGTTGACGACGCCACGACCCTCGATACGATGCTAGCGACACGTGTGGACGGCAAGCTCATATCCGTACGCGACAAGGGGCCGCTTTTTCTCATCTACCCTTTCGATAAACAGCCTGACATCTACAACGAGAAATATTTCTCGCGTTCCGTCTGGCAGATCAAGGCGATCGAGGTAGAGCAGTGATACGTGCTGCCCACGCCAGCGGTGACATTATCCGCAAGACAGGCAAGTCGGCGGCCACGCTACAGCTCTTTGCGGTGGCTTTACTCGTGGTACTCGCCTGGCTGTTCTGGGAGATATCGAACCGATACACGGCACTCCATGACGGTGTCCGTGAAAACGCCCTGTGGTCCGTCTACCAGCTTGATCGGGAAACCCGAAAGTTCGTGGAGGAGTTGGACCGCGTGACTCTTGGATCGGATTATGGCGATGCGTCGCTTAAGGCGCTGTCGATGAGGTTCGACATTCTCTACTCGCGTATGACAACGCTCGATCAAGGCAGGTTCGAGCAGTACTTCGTCAGCGACTCTAAGATCGTATCCTACCTGCAGCCGCTTCGAGCAGCCATTTTAGAAGACGCCACCCTCTTCGACGAAATCGCCTCAGGTGCGCACGTCCCGCCAGAGCGTCTCCGAGCTCTTCGCGCCAAGGTATCGACAATGGCCGCGAACGCGGAGCAACTGCTGACCTATACGAACAACGCTTTGAGTTCCGTCCGGGCAGACGATCGGGACGAAATCCTTCCTCTGGAACGCGAGTCCATGGCGCTCATTGCGATGTTGATCCTCTGCGTCGCCTTCCTGATATTCACGCTCCGCCGTCAGCTTTCGAATGTCAGGGCGGCTGGCCTCAGCTTGGAAACGATGGCGGAAAAGATAAACGCCGCCCTGCAAGGCGCCGAAGCGGGCAACCGCGCAAAATCGCAGTTCATGGCGACGATGGGCCATGAGATCCGAACGCCGCTCAACGCTATCCTTGGAATGGTTGAACTGCTCGAACTGGCTCGACTGCCTGAGGCGGCGGTCGCACAGGTCAAGGCGATCCGGCGCTCTGGGCATGCCCTTCTCGACATCATCAACGAAATATTGGACTTCTCGAAGATCGAGCACGGAAGGCTTGAGCTCGAATACCGCACCGTAGAGTTGGCGGCGCTTTTCCGCAATACGTTGGAGATCATGAAGGGCCGCGCAGCCGAAAGCGGGAACGCCCTTGCGCTGGATATGCCGCCATCGCTGTCCGACCGTTGGGTTCGAACCGATCCGACCCGGCTGCGCCAGGTGGTTTTGAACCTGTTGTCGAACGCTTTGAAGTTCACGACAAAGGGCAATGTGACCCTCCGGATTCGCGAGATGGATACGGGACAGAAACTGCGGATCGAGGTTTGTGACAATGGCATTGGCATTGACCAGTCCGGTATCGAAAAGCTTTTCCAGCCATTCACGCAGGTCGATGCGAGCATAACGCGGAAGTACGGTGGAACCGGACTGGGACTTACCATCTGCAGAGAGATCGTGTCCAAGCTGGGCGGTTCGATCTCAGTCGAAAGCGTGGTTGGCAGGGGCAGCACGTTCTGGTTCGAGGTTCCTTTCGAGGCTGTAGAGCCAGAGACACCTGCCACCGCGTGTCTAGTGGAGCCGCTCCGCATCCTGCCTTGCATGAGAGTGCTGGTCGTGGAGGACAACGCGATGAACCAGCAAGTCATCTTGAAGTTTCTTGATCATCTTGGGCAGGACACGACGCTGGCCGAAAATGGGGAGATAGCTGTCGCGAAAGCCTCGTCCGCGGAGTTCGATTTGATCCTCATGGACATGCAAATGCCGGTAATGGACGGAATAGAAGCCACCAGGCAGATCAGAGCGAAGGGCGGATACGGCATCGCAGTGCCGATCGTGGCGATGACGGCGAATGCATCGGAAGAAGACCGCAGGCTTTGTCTCGAGGCTGGAATGACGGACTTCCGGATCAAGCCCATATCGCTCTCTCAGCTGCACGAGGTCCTCTCAGCAGCGGCGGGCAGGTCCGTGCGTCGAATGGTGACTAGCGTCAGTGAGGAGCGCCGGGCGGAACTCGTTGCGATTCTCGGAGAGGACGCGTTCAGCGCGCTTCTCGGTTCGTTCTTTGCTGATGCAACGCAGTTGATCAAGGATGCGCGCGAGGCTTTGGCTGCTCATGACAAGGTGGCGCTCGACAGAACGTTGCACAGTCTCAAGGGCGCGGCCGCTAATCTTGGCCTGCCTTCGGTTGCAGCACGCTCCCAGGATCTGCGTGAAGGGCACGCGACCGGGGAAACCATCAGTACACTAGGTCAAATGATTGATGATGCACGACAGGAGTTTGCCGCATGAAGCCTTTGCGTATCCTCTTGGTCGATGACAACCGAACCAACCTCGAACTGCTAAGGCGTCTGGTTGATAGCTTAGACTGCTGTTCTGCAGTCACATTCTCGAGCTCGGTGGAAGTGATGAGTGCCGCAGAACGTCTCGAGTTCGACATCGCGGTTATGGATTATCAAATGCCCGGCTATGACGGCGTCCAGCTGATGAAAAAGCTGCTCGGCCTCCAGAAGTTTCAAGACAAGCCAATGGTCATCGTGACAGCTGACACGGATCTTGAAATCCGAATGGCGGCGTTGAACGCTGGGGCGATCGACTTTCTGACAAAGCCCGTTAATCCAATAGAATTCATTGCAAGGATGAAGAACCTTGTCGCCCTCACGGACGCACGCAACAAGCTCGCGGATCAAGCGACATGGCTGCAGACTGAAGTCGACAAAGCCGTTCTGAAAATTCGGGAGCGCGAAGAAGAGATTATCGACAGGCTTACGCTTGCAGCCGGGTACAAGGACCCCGAAACGGCTAAGCATACTCTGCGGGTCGCGGCATATTCCGAGGCTATCGCGCTCTCATATGGATTGAGCGCAGAAGATGCCGGAGAGATACGATGGGCTGCGCCCATGCACGACATTGGCAAGGTCGCAATCGCTGATGCCGTACTCCTGAAGCAAGGCAAGCTCACGCCTGACGAGTTCCGCGAAATGCAGCGGCACTCATCCGTTGGATACGAGATCCTCGCTGGTTCACGATCGAAACTGTTGCAACTGGCCGCCGAGATTGCGGGTAGCCATCACGAGCGCTGGGATGGCGCAGGCTATCCGAGAGGATTACGCGGCGAGAATATCCCCCTCGCCGCCCGGATTGTCGCAGTCGCCGACACCTTCGACGCGCTTACGACCGCTCGCCCTTACAAGGACGCATGGCCGCTGGAGCGCGCCGTGGAACACGTATGCGATAGCGCCGGAACCCACTTTGATCCGGCATGCATCTCAGCCTTCCTAAAGGCCCTCTCGTCAATCGAAAAAATCATGATAGACCAGCATGAACCTCAATTGGCTTGGGCGGCCGCGTGACTATGTCGTTTAAACTCGGTCACAGTGAGATCCTTTACCTCGAAAACAACTCTTCGAGCTTCGCAAGCTTGGTCGCGATGTCATATCGTCGGTGTCTGTCCCGGCACGGCGGGTTTTCCGCGTCACTCGTATGCATGAACGGACCTTTAAGGTCGCCTGTGCACTTCGAACATCGGGACCGGAGGTCCCGGGTGCGCCAACCATGCAGGTGCCAGCATTTAAACATACCTCGGGTCGCGACATGAACGATAACAAGAAATCAATGGAAGATGACGATCTTTCGGACATCTTGGCAAATCTGGTGAAGCAGAATTATCATATGAGCCAACGTCTTGTCGGTCTGCAGGCCACGTGCGCAATGCTACTGTCTGAAGTCTGCAAGTTAAGTCCCGATCCTAGAGGTTCGTTGGTTCGCATTTGCGGCGAGTTGGACGGTCTTGCTTCCGGCGTGGCAGAGAAGTTCGAAGTGTTGCAGGCCGAGGAGTGCATATTTGACAGTCGAGGGATCAGTGAATCCATCGAGACGGTCATGACGCTCGCGCAGGAAGGATTTTTCCCGCGATGAACACGCCCCTGTAGTCCGTACAAACCTCATTCTATAGCTAGATCCGACTCAAGCTCGTCCTTCACTGGCTTTCCCGTGACGCTGTCCACCTATTAGGGGGCAGTGGGTAGCTCACAATAGTTCGTGTTTGTGAAGCCGCCATGCTTTCTAAGGCTTGCTCAAGCCGACGCGTGTCATGCGTCGGTCGGCGGCAACAGCATTTCTTGGGCGCTGTTTCCATCGGGCTGCATCGCGTGACGTCGGCATCCGCTGGAACCGATTAAATCCTCGTGAGTTTCACGATGATAAAATCAGGAGAAAACTAGATGTCAACTACATCGATAGGCCGCTCGCAGGATCGCGCTCGCGTCGCAGCAGGCCAGGACCACGAAGTGAGATACGAAGCAAAGAAAGAAGAAGTCGCCAATGAAGCCTTAAAAGGAGCCGTAAGGAAGGCGGGCAATTCCCGCAAAAAGGTAGAAGCTGAACTCGGTCGAAAATGAACATCGTCTCGGACCTTAGAACACTTCCACCACTCGAACGGCGCGCCGTTCTTGAGCGACTTGCAACCACGCTCTCTGACACCGCAGCACTTGCAGCCTCCGAAGGCGAAGAAGCGCTCGAGTTGGTGATGCGCTCGGTCGGCTTGGCGTTGCGCGAAGTGGCAGCTGATTTGGCGACGGTCGACGTCGTTCTCGCTGAGGACGTCGCCGTGCGCGCGATGAGCCTCATTATGACATTCCACGCCCGACACCCTCATTTACTGGCCGGGCCGACGCTGCACTAAAATCGGTATCGTTTTATCGGCGCCCCGTCACCCCTGTCCGCAGACCATGTCCTTCGAACCTGGCAGCATAGCCATCAGGAGAATCTAAATGTCAATCAAAGTTGAAGGTAGCCAACACAGCATCGACGACGCATCACAGTGCGTCACAATCGTGGAGGTGGCGGTCATCTCCGATGGTCAGCGTGTGCCGATGGGCTTGATGAACAAGGACCAGGCCCTTGCGCTTCCAGATGAAATCGAGGTCGAGGTCTCTCATCCCGAACACGAAGCGGGTTCGACAAACACCTACATAAGCCGCGACGAACTCAAGGAGCATGTCGAGGTGAACGGAGGATGATTGCCTGGTCGCAGACCGATCCATGAGCATTTGCCCGACTGGCCGTGAACGACAAATCGGACCACTGTGGCCCACGCTCTCGGCACCTTTTTTCGACAAGCGGACAACGATCCCGGCGGTTGAAGTTGCCGCGAATAGCGGTTTGGGTGCTTGTCAAGGTGGGATCGGTCTTCGTCGCACGTTGACGAACACCGATCATCTCCTACCTCCTCTTTTCATGGAGGTTCCCATGCGCAAAGACAACGAAATCCCTCTGATGCAACAGGCCGTCCTGCACTGGTATCGATACTACGAAGTGTCACCCGACGAACCATCGTCTCGTGTGCTTCGACTGGCAGCAATTAAGTTGTATAGGGAGGGTTATCGAAGCGTCGAAGATATAGCAACGATGCTCATAGGAACCTATGTCGGCATCTGGTCCACCAAAGTTAATGCTCCCGGGTCATCAGCGGTCCACTGAGAAAGCAGTTTCAGCGTTGCAATAGCCAGGGACGCTAGGCTGAGTTGTTGTTGAGACGTCCATTGCGGTACCCGCAACGATCGACACGTTCAGATGGAGAGTTGGATGCTTCAAGCATTCTGGCAGTCAGGACAGCCTCTCGGCCCCGACGAAATCATCATGATAAACCGCATTGTCGCCGATTTTCGCCGCGAAAGAAAACTTGAAGCCGATTCCGAAGAAGCGCTACGTGCCGCGGCCGAGCTTTTGAAGTGGTTTCGAACAGGCGTCACCCAAAGCGGGAAACTGCGGGAATTACTCTACTCGCTGACACCGCCGCAGCCGCCGACCAAATAGCTATTTCCATTGCTCCACCTCCGAACTTGGAACGAAACTAGCTCCCGCGCTTTTCTCCCGGACCCCAATCGCGGAGATTCGATCATGGGAACGTCTGACAGGGTCAAGGGTCGGCAAACGAAGTTGTAGGTAAGGCGTGCCGCGCTGCAGGTAGGCAGGCAATCGAGAAGATGGGGCCAAGGGCCTCGTTCAGTAAGCCATTGGAAAGGCTCAAGGCCGCCAAGGGCGATGCCAAGGAAGTTGTAAAGACGTCGTCGACGAGGCCTGACATCGGATCATAACGCAAGCCCGCACAGGTCGCAGGCTTTTTTCTCGAGGAAGCTCATGAACATCGTAAAGTCAGTGATATGTGCAGCCGGGTTGGCGTTGATCTCTTTCAACGCACAGGCTCAGGATAAGCCGCCCGCTGATCCGGCAGTCGACGCCTGCAAATCGACCGGATTGCTGGCTCTACAGGAACGTTCGCCAGAAATCACGGACCTCGTGCTCGACATGGAGAGCCTTGCCGTTAGCAAGGCAGATACCAAGGTCGGCGACGTTCCTGTGAAAACTGTCGTCCTTGGAGAAGCTTACATCTCCCGCAAACAGCAGACAGGCAAGCCCGACCGCTTCGTCTGCCTCCTTGGTGAAAAAGGCAAGGTCCTTCTCACCTTCTTCACGGCACAATAGCTGTGGCCGCGCCTCCCAAATTCGATCGAGGTCCGGAGCAAACCCCTTACCAGGGTCGGCGGACGCCAGATTCCAAAAAGAAAAGGGGGATATCAATCTGGTCGGTACTTGGACTGGCCCTCTTCATTTTGATGCTGGCGCTTCTCGTCTTCGACACCTGGCGAGGATGAGCAACGTCTCACCATCGTCCGAGTGAGAAGACTTCGACGGTGATGATCGATCGAATTCAGCATGGCGCAGAGGGAGCGAGCAACGCTTTTGTCCCGCCATCGCAGTTGGCGTCCCTGGTAGTCGGTGGGCCTGCCTGTGAAAACATCGACCACAGTCCAACGACCATCAGGTCCGAGTTTCAGATCGTAACGATCGGTGAAATGACAGCTCATCGTTGCGGACTATCCGCCTAAGGTTATCTTCATATTAAGAAATTACTATGTTTTTGACTGATCGGTTGGCAGATTTGCGTTTTAGTGAATACCACTTGACGCGCGGAACGAGCGCCAAGTCACTCGAGCAAAGCTAATTGCTCGAGTAGTCCTGACATCTTTTAATCTTTTTTCGCGCTACGAAGTACAGACCTAGTCCACGAACATATTGCGATCGACCTATTTGTTTTTGATGGAGGGCACATGGAAAAGGACACTATGCGCGACTTTCGCACCGGCTCGGCTCACGACGGAACGCCTCATCCAGTGGATGTTCATGTCGGACTGCAAATCGCTACCGCGAGAAAAGCGAAGGGTCTGTCACAGAGCCAGCTGGGCGAGGCCATTGCGGTGACCTTTCAGCAGGTTCAGAAGTACGAGCGAGGAACGAACCGCGTTAGCGCCTCTACCTTGTTTGCGATCATGCATTTTCTAAGCGTGCCGTCGGCGTACTTCTTCGACGGTCTTCCCACCGAATCAAGCGGCGGCTCCGAACCTTTCAATGATCCGCTCACTCCTGAGATGCGCGCTTTCCTGAGCTCAAAGATCGGCTTGGAGATTGTCGAGGGATTGTGCCAGACGCCAGCTCCGCTCCAACGTGCTGTGGCGACCATCGTTGAAAATCTTAAGGTGAAGGACCACTAAAGGCCGCTGCCTGGTTCGATACCTCCTTCGGCGATGATCGTCTGACGCTCCCTGGAATTGCAAAACCCGCGTTGTGACCTATCTCAAATGCTGCATTGCACAAGGAGCAAGAGATGGGGCCCGATCTGGCGATGGCTTGCGGCTGATGTTCCGATTTCCAAAATCATTATCGAAGGTGCTGCGCACGCAGAGGAAGCTTAGCAAGCTCTTCGAAGTCAAGGTGCAGGCGCCAAGGCGCAAAGCCGCGCGTACCACAGATGCCATATTCGAGACGACGTCAAAATTTGGCTCCAACCCTGGAAGGCTCCTCATGAAGTCCTTCGTACCTCAGGACTTGCTGCCGAAATCGCCGCTCGTGGTCGTGCTGCACGGATGCCGCCAGACGCCGGAGAGCTTCGATGCCGCAAGCGGCATCACCCGGCTTGCGAAGGCGAGGGGCTTCGCCGTCCTGTTTCCGCAGCAGACGGCAAGCAACAATCCGCACCGCTGCTTCAACTGGTTTCGGCCCAGCGCCGTCGCTCGCGACCGCGGCGAGCTGCTATCGATCAAGCAAATGATAGCGCATGCATGCTCCAAGCATCGCTGCAACCGCTCGCGGGTCTTCATCGTCGGCTTGTCAGCGGGCGGGGCTATGGCCGCGGCTCTCGTCGCCAATTATCCCGACACCTTCGCCGGTGCCGCCTTTGTTGCAGGAATGCCGGTCGGCTCGGCACGCGACGCCCTTTCGGCATTGGGGGCAATGAACAGGGGAGCGACTGCGCCTTCGTCAGGGTGGGGGAGCAACGTGACAGGGTTGTCCGACCTTAAGAGATCCTATCCACCGATTAGTGTCTGGCAGGGCACGCTCGACACCGTGGTCAACCCCAAGAACGCGGATGCCATGCTCGAGCAATGGCTGCAGGCCAGCAATGTGGATCCGCTTATACAGCGAACGGAAACGAAATCGTGGGGCATGCGCCGAACATGGGGCGCAAAGGGACGCAACCCGGTCGTATCTTATTCGATCAATGGGATGGGACACGGGTTTCCGGTGAAGCGCACCTCGAAAAACAGCTTGGGTGCAGGTGATCCGTATGTCTTGGCGGCAGGGGTGTCAGCGCCACTGGAATTGATGCATCTGTGGGGCATCTGAGTGAAACTCGAGATGCTCAGCGTCGATCAACGTAACAGCCTATCGCCCACGCAACAGCTTCTCTTCGACTTCAGTACGGAAGATCCCGACCCCAGTCGTTGAGGTTTATCTAAACTGCGTCGTATGCGCGCCCGACACGTTTCGATCAGCCGCGTTCCAAACTTGTGTTGAAAGCCTCGATGAAGGCAAGCGAGCGATGTCTGCATCTGACGCTGAACCCTGGAGGTCTTGCGGACCGCGAGCCCCGGTGCACCGGAGGCGCTGGCTTCTTTGCGGAATTCGCTCGTTTGGGCAGACCAGTTCGGCGCATCTCTGGCAACCACCAGAAAACGATTGATCCGGTCCAGGAGATGACCGATCCGCCAACTCGAGGGGAAGAACAGGAGTGCTGGCTCCTGGTCGGCAAGTCCACAGGCCACCTCTAGAAATTTCGATCGCGACGGCCGATTGTTCGCATTTTATTAAACATGTCGGCAAATACTCCACGTCGAGGGGCAATCTAATTCTGGGCACGCGAGTTCATCTTGCGACGACCATGTAGCGGAGACTGCCATGTACCAACGTACGGTTCTCATCGTCGAAGATGAAATCCTGATCCGAATGATGCTTGCCGACACCCTCCTTGAAGAAGGCTATGATGTCGTCGAGGCTGCGAACGTACTTGAAGCCGTGGCTGTCCTTGGGCAGCGGAAAATAGACGCTGTCATAACGGACATCGATATGCCGGGCGGCCTAAGTGGCCTTGATCTAGCACGGATGATTTCCACCACTCACGTGAAGGTTCCGGTCATCATTGCATCTGGCAGACATCGCCTTGGGCGCGACGAACTGCCGGGGGACGCCGTGTTCGTCCCCAAGCCGTACGGGCTGGATTTCATTGCAGCAATGGTTGCAAGCATGACTGCAGGCGAGGGGCGTCGGCTCGCGAGCTAGAAAAGCGCCCGATCCATTTTGTTGGGGAGCTCCGGATGATCGCGGTCAATCCCGTCCCATGCCCCTGCGACCGACTGTGGTCGCAGGGATCAGCGTCAGTCCCTGACTGTCGCGTCGGGCACGCTTAAGAGCATGTCGAAAGCAGCACGAGGCTACGGGGCGCCAGCCCGTAGATTTGCGCGTCCCCGACATCTTGGTTTTCCGTATCAGGATCGGCTGTCGTCAGCTTCACGACCCAGCCCTCTCCTGGAGGTTCAGGCAGGCTGAAGTCAACGACGCCGTCGTGAGGATTAAATAAGATCAATACGTCGCTCATGCCTTCTGTCGAGGATCCCACCGCTGTCAGGCGCAGGCCGATCGTCGTACTCCCCTGGTCGGCCCACTGCTCTGGTGTCTGCTCACCGCCGCCCGGATTAAGCCAGGTCACCGTGGTGCGGTCGCGCCAGCTATCGCGCCGAAGAATTGAGTTTGTCTGACGCAGTTCTATAAGCCTTGCGACGAAATGGCGAAGGTGATCTGCCGACGCCGGCAGGTTCTCCCAATGCACCCAGCTGAACTCGCTGTCCTGGCAGTAGCCGTTGTTGTTGCCCATCTGGCTCCGGCCGAATTCGTCTCCGGCGAGCAGCATCGGCGTGCCGTGCGACAGAAACAGAGTCGAAAGGAAATTTCGTTTCTGCCGGTCACGGACATCATTAATGCCCGGATCTTCTGTAGGACCCTCGACGCCATAATTGTAGCTGCGGTTGTCGCTGTGGCCGTCCTTATTGTCTTCACCGTTGGCGTCGTTGTGCTTTTGGTCGTAGGAGACGACGTCGTTCAACGTAAACCCGTCATGCGCGGTTATGAAGTTCACCCCCGCCCATGGCCTGCGGCCACGAAGATCATACACGTCGCCGGAGCCTAAAACACGCGCCGCAAAGTCGCCGGTAGTGCCGTCGGTGTTTTTCCAGTAATCGCGCACGGTGTCACGGTACTTGTCGTTCCATTCGGCCCAACCTGGCGGAAAGCCCCCGACTTGGTATCCTCCAGGGCCGATATCCCAGGGCTCCCCGACCAGCTTCAGGCGCGACAGCACGGGGTCTTGTCCAACGGCGTCGAAGAAACCGCCACGTTGGTCGAACCCCTCCGGCTCGCGGCCAAGGATGGTGCCCAGATCAAAACGGAAGCCGTCAACATGCATCTCCTGCGCCCAATAGCGCAAACTGTCCGTCACCATCTGCAGGACGCGCGGGTGGGAGGTGTTGACCGTGTTTCCGGTTCCAGTGTCATTGATGTAGTAGCGCGGCTGGTCGGGCATCGTTCGGTAGTAGGAGAAGTTGTCGATGCCTTTGAACGACAAGGTTGGTCCAAGCTCGTTTCCTTCGGCCGTGTGGTTATAGACCACGTCGAGGATGACTTCGATCCCGCCGTCATGGAACGCGCGAACCATGTCGCGGAAGCCGTTGACGCCCTTTGGCCCGTAGTAGCGCGATGCCGGAGCAAAAAAGGCGAGGGAGTTGTATCCCCAGTAGTTCTTCAGTCCCTTGTCGAGCAGGTGTGCGTCGTCCGGGAACCAGTGGATCGGCAGGAGCTCGACGGACGTCACGCCCAGGCTGCGGATATACTCGACGATCTTTGCGTGTCCCAGTCCTTCGAAGGATCCACGCAGTTCCTCCGGAATGGCCGGATGAAGTTTGGTGAAACCCTTGACGTGTGTCTCGTAGAAGATCGTTTTTGACCAAGGAACTTGCGGTTTTGCATCGCTTTTCCAATCGTAACCTGCCGGATCGATCACCCGGCATTTTGGCATCGATTGCGCGCTGTCCGTCTCGTCGAAAGAAAGGTCTTTGTCCTCGCTGTCCAACTTATAGGCAAACTGCGGCTGGCCCCAGTTGATGTCGCCGTCGAGTTCGCGCGCGTATGGATCGACAAGCAACTTGTTCGGATTGAAGCGGTGGCCTTTTTCGGGATCGTAAGGTCCGTGAACGCGGTAGCCGTAGAGTGCCCCAGGCTGAAGGCCGGGCACGTAACCGTGCCAGATCTCGTTGGTGAATTCCGGAAGTGTGATCCGGTCGGTCTCGGTCTTGCCCGTCTCGTCGAAGAGGCAGAGCTCGACACGCTCGGCGTGCGCGCTGAAAATCGCAAAGTTAACGCCTTCGCCGTCGAAATTTGCGCCGAGGCGCGTCCAGTCGCCTGCAAGCACCTGTCTACTTCCGTGGAAATCTGTCATGGAGTCCTCAAAGAGATTTGGCGCCTTGGAAACTCGGAGACTTAGGATTCGTTCCGCAACCTTTTCCAAGGCGAGGACGGGAACCTAATGAACGGAACGAAGTTGCGCAGTCCAGGGTATCTGCCAAGGATTGAAGCCACGTGACACAGCTATCGTTCGGTCCTCTTTTCGAACACGAAAACATCACTTTCCGGTTCTGGGCACCGAAGCACAAGTCCATCATGCTACGGCTGGCCGGTATATCAGATCTGGCAATGGAGGCTCATGACAACGGTTGGTTCACTCGACGCGTGGACGGCGTCGCCCCCGGCTCGCGTTACAGCTTCGTCCTGAGCAATGGCCTCGTCGTTCCAGATCCCGCGTCTCGCTATCAGCCTGACGACGTCCATGGCGCCAGCGAGCTTGTGGGAGGAAAGGAATTTCCTTGGAGCCGGCCACAGTGGAAAGGCAGGCCGTGGAATGAGATGGTCATCTACGAACTGCATGTCGGCACTTTCACCGAGGCGGGAACGTTCACCGCCGCGATCGAGCGACTGGACTATCTTCGCCAGCTCGGCGTGACTGCACTGCAGCTCATGCCTGTCGCCGACTTTCGAGGCGGGCGAGGCTGGGGTTACGACGGCGTTCTGCCCTACGCGCCAGAAAGCAGCTACGGGCGACCGGAAGATCTAAAAGCGCTGATCGACGCCGCCCATGAGCGCGAGATCTGCTGCTTCCTTGACGTCGTCTACAATCATTTCGGACCTGACGGGAACTACATCCCGGCATACGCTCCGCTGTTTTCGGACAAGCATTCCTCTCCTTGGGGCGACGGCGTGAACTACGACGACGAGGGATCCAGCGAGGTTCGCAAGTTCGTCGTCGAAAACGTTGCCTACTGGATCAACGAGTTCCGCTTCGATGGGCTTCGGTTCGACGCCGTCCACGCAATCAAGGATGATAGCGATCAGCATCTGCTGGCGCTTATCGCTTCGACGGCCAAGGAAGCCGCAGGTGACCGCCATGTCCACCTCATCGTCGAGAACGAGGACAATGCGAGTGATCTGCTTGAGAGGGACGCGAATGGCATTCCCAAGCTCTACACCGCACAATGGAACGATGACATCCATCACGTCCTGCACTCGGCAGCCACCGGGGAGGATTTCGGCTACTATGCAGACTACGCGCACGACCCCGACAAAATAGCTCGGGCCTTATCAGAGGGCTTCGTCTTTCAGGGCGAGCAAATGCCATACCGAGGTTCGCGCCGCGGTCAACCCAGCAGACATCTTCCTCCTACAGCCTTCATCTCGTTCATTCAAAACCACGACCAGGTAGGCAACCGCGCGTTCGGCGACCGCTTGTCGAACGTGGCTTCCTTGCAGGCGATAAAAGCACTGGCAGGCGCCTATCTTTTGGCCCCTCAGATCCCCATGATCTTCCAAGGCGAGGAATGGAATGCGCGAACGCCGTTCCCGTATTTTTGCGACTTTGACGAAGAGCTGAACGAAAATGTTCGCAAAGGCAGGCGTGAGGAACTGTCTCGACTTCCCGGTTTCGACGACGAGAGTGCGAAATTGGCCCCGGATCCGACCACTCTTGGGACATTTTTGAGCGCGAAGCTGAATTGGCAAGAGCCAGCGCAGGCAGACAACGCGGCAATGCTCGATACTTATCGGGAACTCATCGCGCTACGACACAGGGAGATCGTTCCCCATCTTGACGCCTGTCACACCGAGTACGCCAGAACATCGGGCCATATCGTCGAAGTTTGCTGGTCGCTCGGTATAGATCGCCGACTTCTACTGGTCGCTAACCTTTCTTCAGAAGTGCAAAGACAACAGGGCGTTCCGGCGGGGCGATCGATATGGTCGACAGGCTCGATAGACACGCGCGCAATCGGAGCGTGGTCGGTTGTGTGGACTATCGACTGATAGAGCGGTGGAAGTCTTACCGCATTCACGCCCCACGCCTCTCAAGTCAGGCACGCACAACGTGCGAATTTCCCTCGCAGAAGACGTCGCCACACCACATTCTCAACCTATCGCGGGAACCCAGCCTAATCCTGCGAGTTGTGCGGTTTGGATGAGACGATGGGAACGGCCGACATGAGGCGATTGCTCCCAAAGTGGAGGGTACTCCATCCCGGCAACAGGTCGGGATCTGCGTTGTCGAACAATTTGAAAGGAGTTCGAAGTGGATAGTCGGAACGTCTGGATTATTAATCGTGCCTACGCGTTGTGGGAGCAGGCGGGGCGTCCCTTTGGACAAGACGAGCAGCACTGGAGCCGAGCAGCAATGGAGTACGACTTGCGCGACGCGACGAGCGGGTCCAGCGACGGCGCGGAAGTCATCGAAGTGCCAAGCGACCAGCCTGCCTTGGCCGGCGATGTCAACCCAAACGTTTTGATCGTCGAAGACGAGCCACAGCTCAGATTCGATACCGTGGACTTCCTGGAACGGGCGGGCTTGCGCACTTTGGAAGCCTCGAATGCCGACGAGGCGATGGTACACATGAAAAATAATGACATCGCCATCCTTGTCACAGACATCAACATGCCGGGATCCATGGACGGGCTAGGTCTCGTTGCAACCGTACGCAGGCGCTGGCCCGCGACCCGGATCATCGTGACCTCAGGTCTGATCAGGCTCTCACATCGCGACCTAGACGATGGAGTGGCTTTCGTGCCAAAGCCTGCCGGCGGCCTGGAACTTCTCAACTTGGTTGCTCGGTCAGCATAGCCACAACTTACCTTGAGCGATCTCAAGCTCCGCCGCCTACGGCGGAGCGACCTTGAAATTTACCAGATTGCCTGAGGTGCACAGCTGTACTAAGGCCACAAAAGCAGTTCTTTCTTTGTGCGATAGCGATGCTGTCTGCCGTTCATTGCTAGACGCCGTGAGGGTATAGCGAAACGTTACGACCCACCAGTCTTCGAAAACGGAACCAAGCGCCGGTCTAAACATTGCGGTTTCTAAAAGGAGTTGTACCACATGGAGCTTCGGGGAAAAACCGCACTCGTCACCGGTGCCGGATCCGGGATCGGTAAGGCGGCCGCAACTAGGCTAGCAGCGGAAGGCGCCCGCGTCGCGGTGCTTAGCCGCACGGCAGAAGAGATCGAGAAGACTTGCGCAGAAATCCGCTCGGCCGGCGGTGAAGCTATTGCATTGACCGCCGACACCAGCGATGAGGCGGCAATGCGCAATGCTGTCAGTGAGCTTGTGGGCCGTTTCGGCGGCATCGACATTGTCGTTGCCAATGCCGGCATCAACGGTGTCTGGGCTCCGATCGATGACCTTAAGCCGCAAGAGTGGGACAAGACGATAGCGATCAATCTGCGCGGCACCTATCTGACCTTGCATCTCACCGTGCCGCATCTGAAGGCGGCCGGCGGCGGCTCGATCATTGTCGTTTCATCGATCAACGGCACCCGCACCTTCACCACACCGGGCGCCACTGCCTATTCTGCGACCAAGGCAGCGCAGGTTGCGATGGTCCAGCAACTGGCGCTCGAACTCGGCAAGCATCGCATCCGCGTTAATGCCGTCTGCCCCGGCGCGATCGACACGAGTATCAGCGACAATACGGCCAGTCGAAACAAGCAGGAGACCGAAGTCCCGGTCATCTGGCCGGAAGGCGAAATACCAGTGACCGGTGGCAAGGCGGGAAAGGCCGCGGATGTCGCCGAGACGATCGCGTTCCTTGCCAGCGATCGGTCCCGTCACATTACCGGCACGCCGATCTGGATCGATGGAGGTCAGAGCTTGTTGCGCTAAGGAAGGTCCAATCCCTTGGCTTCTTGAACTTGGATTTCTCTGTGCCGCCAGATGCCATGATGACATGATTTTTTCCCATCCGGACCGCAATCTGCGGGATTAAGGTCGGTCATCGCGGAACAAAAGATCGCTGGAAGGCATATCCGAGGCATATTTCATTTTTAGCGACCAGTGAAAGGAGCATCCGATGGCAACCGAAAAGGAAAACAAGACCTCAGCGGAAAATAGCGCAAAGATTGGCAGGCCCATTCCGCGCGCGGGGGTCGATAAGAGCGCGACATTGGGCGGCGTGCAGTCCCGTGGCGACTTCGACGCGCAGGAAGAAATTAGTGCTCTGCGCAGAGAACTTGAGACCGTAAGACAGCAGTTCGTCACCGCTGCCGACGCGGTCAAGGGTGGCGCGCGACAGGTGGCACGCCAGACCGAGGCGACGGTCAAGCTATACCCGGTGTCGACGCTGGTGACCGTTGCCGCTCTCGCGGGAGCGTTCGCTTTTGCTGTCGCAGGTCTCAGGGCCACCCCCTCGCGCTCTCGCTACGAGCGGACGCTGGACGATCTCCGCGACATGTTCGACAAAGTGCGAGACCGCTTCTAACCAAATGTCGCGATCGACGCCTATCCCGACGGCTTCACCATGAAGCCTCGGGGCACCGCTTGGCAAGTTTAACGTCCGGCCGCACCTGGCGTCCGCCTCACACTGACGTAATCGGGCGTCGAGCGGTGAACCCGTCAGCGTCAAATGGAGTGCCATATGCAAGACGACGTTTGCTACACGGCCTGCCTGACGTTCTCAAAGCCCGAGACCGAGGTCGAAGCGGAGCGCTACAATCAGGCTCAGGCGCAAGTGCGGGCTGCCCTGGACAAACTTCTCGAAGCGGCAACCGATGCGGGCTGGGGCGCGCAAGAAATCGTGGTGGCGATCGTCGAGGGTGGAGCCTTCCTGAAGGAGGCGCACATCGCAGCCTCCACCGGTCAACCTTCGGACTGATCGCTAGCACGGTACGCCATCGGACATTGGGCACGGGGTGCTTGCGACGAGCGGAACCGTATCGCTAGCTACACGTTCCTATCGCTCGGTGTTACAACGCTTGCAGATTTCCCTCACAGAATTCTCCGCAACGAGGTGGTCGCAAGACACAAGGCCGTCTGATCCAAAGGCGTTGCATCCACGTAGCTTCTCATTCCCAGCATTCCTCCCGGCGAAAGTTTCCATGACACGTATTGCCATCATAGGTTCAGGCCCCACGGGCATCTACACTCTCAAAGGACTGGTGAGCTCGCCGCGACCGATGTCGATTACTGTCTTCGAAGAGACGCCGGACGCAGGGAAAGGGACGCCGTACCATCCGGCCGTAAACGACCGGGCAATGCTCGCCAACATCGCAAGTATTGAACTGCCGCCGATCGTAGAAGGTCTTGTCGACTGGCTGCGCTCCCATTCTCTCGAGCGTCTCCAGGAACTGGGCATCGGAACGGACGACATCGGCGAGCGCGAATTTTATCCGCGCGTCGTTCTTGGCGAATTTCTGGCCGACCAGTTCTGGAAGTTGGTGAAGAAGGGTCTTGAGGCCGGCCACTCGATAGATGTGAGGGCGAGCCATCGGATCTTGGACATCAAGCTCAATGCGACCGACATCGACCTGACCTACCGAAGCGGGCGCGGCGAGGAGGGGCGGGCGACCTTCGATCATGTCGTCATGGCGACCGGGCACGACTGGCCGGAAGACACGGAGATTTCTCCAGGATATTTCTCGTCTCCCTGGCCGGCTGCGGCGATCAAACGCATCGGCCCGGTAGCGGTTGGTGTTCTGGGGACCTCCTTGAGCGGTATTGACGCCGTCGTCTCCGTGGCGACCTCTCACGGGATGTTCCTGCGCGACGACGCCGGATCACTGAGGTTCGAGGCCGATCCGGATGCTTCCGGTTTTCATCTTACGATGATGTCGCGAAAGGGACTGCTTCCGGAAGCAGACTTCTACTGCCCGATCCCGTACCTGCCACTGACGATATGTACGGAAGAGGCTGTTCGCCGTCTTATCCATGAAAAACCGGCCAGTCTTCTGGACGACGTGTTCGAACTCTTCAGGCAGGAAATCGCCTACGCGGACCCGGATTACGCTGCGTCTGTCGGACTAGGGCTTGCAAGCGTCGAAACCTTCGCGGACCGGTATTTCAAGGCCAGACAGGAGGCTGATCCATTCGTTTGGGCAGCCCGCAATCTCGCCGAGGCCAAGCACAACAAGGAGCATCGGATAACCGTCGCATGGCGCTACGCCATTTTGCGCATGCACGAAGTCGTTGCCATTGCCGTGCCGCACTTTAATGTTGACGATCTGAAACGCTTTCACAAGCACTTCAAGACGGTCTTTGTCGACGATTACGCGACCGTCCCGCATGCGTCTGTCGAGCGACTTCTCGCGCTCCACGTCGCGGGTCGACTTGAGGTCGTTGCGCTGGGTGAAGACTACGAGATCAAGCGACCTGCGCACGAAAGCGGGGCCGTGGTCGAGATCGCTGGCAACGAGATGAGGTTCGACGCCTTCATCGATGCGACCGGCCAGCATGCCCTCTCGGCTTCCGACCTCCCATTCCCGAGCCTTCGACAGCCAAACGCGCTGAAAAAGGCCCAGACCATGGCCACCACCGTCGA
The DNA here is from genome assembly GCF_044772225.1 of Rhizobium sp. NPDC090275. Classification (NCBI taxonomy): domain Bacteria; kingdom Pseudomonadati; phylum Pseudomonadota; class Alphaproteobacteria; order Hyphomicrobiales; family Rhizobiaceae; genus Rhizobium; species Rhizobium sp. NPDC090275. The sequence continues at coordinate 76,264 of NZ_JBIVYL010000018.1, forward strand.
AGGTGATCAGACGCTGAAACGAACTGGTGGCATTGATATCGACGACGACTTCCGGCCGCGTGTCCAGCCCGGCGTTTCGAACAAACTCTACTGCGTGTCGGTGCCGTTCCTACTGCACAAGCTCCCGTTCGTGCAGGGCATCACGAGCGCACACGAAATGGGCATGAAGGTGGCTTCTGCAATCACGGCTTCGCTGGACAACGGTTCAATGTTGCTTCAGTCCGGATCGACAAAGCAAAACTTGTCCCCAACGGAAATCGTCGCGGCTTCCGACACAGTCGCGTAGACGCCGAAACACCGGGCGCGCTTCCTGACAATGGTCCGCAGGATTTCCGGATCCTCCGGCAGCCCTATTTGCGGGATCATGGTCATCCCACATCTTTTCGTTGCCTCGGTCATGGTCCCTTTCAAAACGCCGGCGGTGAAAGGCCTGCCGGCTACCTCATCGTCACGGAAGACGTCGTCGACAACGATATTCGGCCGAAACCTGCGCACATCAAGGATGGCACCAGGAACGGATGTCTGCAGTTCTTCGATGGCGGCTGAAGAGACAATGTGAAGGGGACTGACGTCGTAGCGTGATTGGATCATCACAGGCCCCGATCCAATTTCGATGACAGCGCCCAGTCGTCGGATCCCACATGGAAATCCGAAATGCGTGGACAGACGGTCGTCAAGCGCCGGATCAGAGAAATTGGCCGACCACGCTGGACCCGCCAGTACACCGCCGTCCCTGTGAAAGGCGACAAGCTCGAGGGCGGGCCGCCATCTTGCCAGTTTCTCCGGAGCAGCTATCTCCCCAGAGACGAGGTCCACGAGCATATACTCGCGATCACCGTCGACCCCTTTTGCACCGACCATGATCTCGTCGACGCTTTCACCTCCGACAGAGGCGACCGGATAGCGCCACAGTTCTCTGATCCTGGCCAATCAATCATCTCACTGAGCTTGAACGGTCTCCGGCGGCTAACGCACGCCGGAGACCCTTGAGGATGCCTTAGCGCCGGATAAGCCTGCCCAGTGCGATCAGGATGCAAGCTCCAATGAAACCAGCGATAAGATAACCCAGCCAGCCACCGAGCGCGATCCCGAACACAGACAGGATCGCATTCGCGACGATAGCCCCGACGATGCCGAGGATGATGTTCATAAACACGCCCATGTTCGACTTCATGAACTGCTCTGCGAGCCATCCCGCGATGCCACCGATGATAATCGCTGCGATCCAGCCGACGCCTGCCTGTTCCATTTCGTGCTCCATGATCTTGAGTTGCAATGTCCAATTAGCGCGGCAGCGGTTCTGTTCAACGCTGCTCACTGCAAAAATTGAGGGGACACGAGGGCCCGTGGGCCATCTCCATTAGGGCCGGATGGCGGAAAACGCCAACCGCGGATCCAGGGCCCGGCACCGCGATTAGCGCGCGTAATCGAAATGCTTGACCGTCGTTGAATGTCGCGCTTTAAAAAATCAGAGTGTGGGCAGTGAGATTGGATCGCTCTGGACCGACATTCAGACAGGCGACTGGACTATTTGAACGCATTCTCGGAGGAGGGCCGGCGACACGGAGATGAATGAGGACGCACAGCCGGAACATTCTTTGTCGAGGAACGTATAACCAAACGGCCAAGATGCCGCGTCAACGCCAGATAATTGAAGTAGCCGGATGAACTACCTAATTGATCGCCTCAGTGCTGCAGACCGCGACCACCTAATGAGCTTTCTCGAACCCGTCCGATTGCCTAAGGGGATGGTTCTATCCCGGCCGAATGAAAGCCCGTCATTGGTGTACTTCCTATCGTCTGGCATCGCTTCTGTCGTCGTCGTTTCGCCTGAGGGACACCAGGCAGAAACCGGCGTTGTGGGTCGCGAGGGTTTCACGCCATTATCGGCGGTTCTTAAAACCGGATCGCTGCCATTCGAGATCTTCATGCAGGTAGATGGAGATGGTTTGGCAATCTCGCCCGAGCGCCTGTCTGCGGTTCTCGTCGCTCGGCCGACCATCTTGGCCCACCTGCTGCGATATTCCCAAGCCTTCTTCGTTCAAAGCGCGTTCACGTCGCTGTCAAACGCCAAGCACACCGTCGAAGAGCGTTTGGCAAGGTGGCTGCTCATGTGTCACGACAGGGTGGATGGGGACCGTATGTCCCTCACCCACGAATTTATCGCGTTGATGCTGTCAGTGCGACGCCCGAGCGTCACCACGGCCTTGCATGTCCTAGAAGGAAACCGGTTCATTACATCAAGTCGGGGTCTCGTCACCGTGCGTGATCGAACAGCACTGGAAGAATTTGCGTCAGACTCATACGGACTTTCGGAACGAGAGTACGAACGTTTGCTCGGACCGCTCACAAAGGGAGCACGTCCCTGAATTTGACAGTAGCAACGACGGTGCCGTGAGCGTCGCTGATCTCAAAACTCTGACCGTTGACAGGCTCGCCGGCGCGAAGTTTCTCCGCCATCAAGTCCCTGGCGCTCGCTTTAGCTTCTTCGATCGCAAGTTCGACAGTTTCGAGCTCAGATCCGTCCGGATCAACAAGCAGTTCTTCGCCGTCCCGGATGTTCAAGAAATACCGCATGCCTATCGCCTTAAATGTATAAGGCCCGCGGGTTGGCGCGGGCCTCAGTTTTAATGGCTGTTCTTATGACTTTGCTGGCCCGCCTTGACGTGCTGCTCATGCGACCCGCCCTGCTTGCCAGCAGACTTGCCGTCGGAAGACGCTGACTTAGCCGTCGAGGACTTGCCAGAAGAAGCCTGCTTCGAACTCGACTTGCTCTGACCAGCCTTCACGTGCTGCTCATGCGATCCGCCTTGATTTGCCATAGTGTTTCCTCCGTTTGTTCGAGACCTTCATGGTCCCTTTGTTCAAACTTCGTCATCTCGACCTTGTTCCGCGACTAATCCCAGTTTCGGCCGGACGAATGCACATGGGACTTCGATCATAACCGGCCTGCGCTTGGCGGATCGCTCGCGTGGAGCGTCGTCTAAGCACTCACCTCGAACGTTTAAGACGCCTCACGAATGTGGCGGTGAAGACGTCGCTGGCAGTTTGAACCGGGCGAACTCTCGCCCTAATGGCGTCTGCCAGAGTGAGGGGCACTATACTGCCGGTGTTCATGCCCTTTTTCCGCCATCGATGGTGGAACCTCGCTTCCATCATGGCGTTTCTCGTCGAAATCGTTTTGGAGATTATCATGGCTGAGCGAACAACCGGAACTCAAGGTGTCAAACCAACCGCGGAAGACTTTATATCCACCACGTCAGAAGTCCGTGGAGAGACGGACGAGGACAAGATCGAACGCATTCGTTCCCGCGCCTACGAAATCTGGGAATCCGAAGGCAGCTTGGATGGCCATCACGAGGACCATTGGCGGCAGGCCGAGCATGAAATAATGAATGAGAACGGCCCTCTTGATGGCGACGACGTGCCGAACCTCGCCGCCTTGCGCGAGGCAGCGCGCCAGCATACCGACACCTTCTTGGTTGCCAGTGATCTTGAAGATGCAGATCAACGGGAAGCCACTCCAGGTCTTCGAGAGCAGAGCTAAGAAATCATCTGGCTTAGGGCCGGCAGAGAGCGCCAATGACCGCAAAACGAGTTCTCACATATAGCGTGCTCATTGTAGGCTTCGGTGCCGCAGGCTATCTCCTTTATCACACCTTCCGAGAATATTCGCTAAGCGACGTCATCGGATCTGTGAAAGAGATTCCTGCCCGAAATCTGGCCACTGCACTATTCTTTGCTTTTTGTTCCTACTTTTGCCTCACCGGCTTCGATTGGGTTGGTGTTCGATACGTAAAGAACGATCTCGCCTATCCGAAGATATCACTTGCTTCGTTCATCGCACTATCGATCGGTCAAAGCGTTGGGCTGGCTGGGCTAAGCAGCGGCGCATTGAGATACCGGTATTATGCCCATTGGGGGCTGAGTGCCGAAGATGTTGCGAAAATCGTGTTATTGTCGGGCGTGACCGTTGGCATCGGCTTAGGGACCTTATGTGGCATCGTGATGATCCTAAACCCTTCCGACGCTGCCAAGGTGCTGAGACTTAGCGAGGGCACTGTGACAGCAGCTGGTGTCGCCTGCGTTGCTTTTAGTGTGGCCTACCTTGGGTTGGCTGCCTTTGTCCGAACGCCTCTTCGAATTCGATCTTGGACGTTTCAGATGCCAACTCTTCGGCTTGCCGTCGCGCAGCTCATCGTAGGGACTGTGAATTTCGCGTTTGTGTCTGCCTGCTTGAGGGAAGTAATGGCGGTCGGTTCGGATGTGACTTTCCTGAAAGCGGCGACAGCCTTTTCCATGGCGAACGTCGCTATCCTTGTTACGCATGCGCCCGGAGGCTTGGGCGTCCTTGAGGCGACGGTGCGCCACGTTATGGGCGATCAGGCGTCAATCGGTTCGTTAGTCGCGTTCCGCGTAATCTACTTCTTCATCCCGTTTTTTATTGGTCTTCCGCTCGCTCTTATAGCGGAGGCTACATTCCGAGCACGAAAGGCGAGGGCTGGCGCGTCTGCGTCGCCTGGATGAAGGGGCATCCACTCTCCTTGTTCGAAGAAAAAATCGGCGCTGGCTGTCTTGCGGCCGCCATCCGAAGCAGCGATTTAATGATCTGACTATGGCAATGTCGGAGATCGTACGCATGACCGCAATCGGGCAGCTTTGACGGAGTTTAAGCGTTAGCCTCTGGCAAATGATCAGAGCCCTCATGAAAGCGTCAACGGCAGACATCAGGTAGATGACGATATCCGAGCGACAGGCAACGGCTGGCAATTCGCCCAACGGCACGGTATTTTGGCCCGGCTACCTCGACGCCCCTTAAGCTTTTTACTTTTCGTTAACCATGTCTGGAGCCTTCTTGCGTGTGAAGGAACGCTGGGAGACTTTGCTAATTTAGCTATCGTGGATTGAGTGTTCGCTCTTACCTCACCACAAGGAAGTGCGCACTTCCGTTTCAACGCACAGGCCTGATGCCTGTCTACGAACGGAGAATACATGATGAGAAAGCTTGCGATGATCACTGCTCTGGCAGCCGGATCGGTTACGTTCGCATTGCCCTTCGAGGCAACTGCATTCGATGTGGGCGGTTCAAATGGTCTGAGTGTCAGCGGGAACAACGGCCTTGGCGTTTCCCTTGGTGGGGCGAACGGCGTCAATGCGACAGTCGGCGGGTCGACGGGGGTAGCCGATGTGTCCGTCGGCGGCGGGAGCGGCGTGAATGCAAATGTGAGTGGTCCATCGACAGGCGGATTGGGTGTGAACGCCTCTGTGGGTGGCGCAAACGGCATTAGCAGCAACACGTCCGTTGGGGCGACGCGCTCGTCTGGTGGAACTGGTCTCGATACCACCGCTAGTATTGGTGGAAGGGGCGGCGTCAACGCCGATGTCGACGCGGACGTAGGTGGCGCCGGTCTGGCGACTGCAAATGTGAACGTGGGCGCTGGTAGCAATACATTGCTCGACCTGATGCTTGGTATCCCCGCGATAAGGGATCCGGATGGCGATGACGGTCAGGGAGGAACAGTCGGTAACGGCACTAGCAATGGCGGAAATGGCTCCGGAACGAGAAACACGAACAGCTCTAACGGCCGCAGCCTCTCGATGATCAACGATATGTCTCCATCGGATCGTGCAAAGGCGAAGGTACGATGCAAGGATGTAGTACGAAGCGGCGGCCTGGATCGCAGCTTGGTCAGCCTTTGCAAAATGGTCCTCGCTATGAAGTAGGCTGAAGACATGATCGAACCAGGATCGAAAGCCGCAAGTGATCGGCTTACTGCAATCCCACTCTTAAACGTCGAGAAAACACTTTCGGTGAACTACCCTCTCAATAAACTTTAGTCTGTCGGGAACCTTCGACCGAGAACTGAGTTAACAAGTCGAATAGACCTGTCGAACTCGGGGATCTGTTCACTCTGCTAGCCCCTCAACAGCAGAGATCTGAAAAGCCCACGCCTCCACGTCGTGGGCTTTTCTTTTGCGTAAAAGCGGGCGTACGGTGCCGTCGAAGTCAGGAAAAAGGCCGTCCTATGCACATGCGTGACACAAGGTGCCAGCGCCCTTCGCCTTTGTCGTGCTGGGGACGGCTTCGCCTAAGACATGTAGATCATCCCCAAAAGAAGCTGGCATGACCGGCACCGTCAACCCCCGTGCCCTCCAAGCCCACCATGTGAAAACCGTCATCGTTTTAGTCAGTCTCTGTTACGGCTCAGCCATGACCAACCATGGATCCGCGAGGTTAGTCTATGGTTTCAAAATAGCAGCGCAATTCAACCGCAATTCCCAGGCCTGATATAGAGCGTGGCATCGCCATCTGGTTCAAATCGGTCAAGGAGCGCTATTGTTCGAGCTTTTCGGCGTTATGCAGTGTCTGCGCGGGTACACCTTCACCATGTCGTCAAACGCGTCATTCTCTATCCACGCGACCGTTCTTCAAGAACCCGCTTCCCGTCTTCGGTCAAAATGAGCGTCGGTTCGCCGTTGAACGCAACCTCCCGTAGGAGAGATTTCTCCTCAAGTGTAGCAATGGAGGCTGACGGGATACGCTTGTTGCCAACAAGCCAGCCCCGATTTGACCGGTGCTGACGGCGAAATCTCGCAATGGCGCCCAAGTTGTCGATAGCAGTTTTCGAAATGGATCCAACTTTGACCATAACAAAGCTCCTTATCTCGTTCTTCCAATGTTCATGTGCGCATGCGAGTGATTGTTTTCAAGTGGCCGGTTAAGGACGGGCCCAAGACCAGCGGCCTTGGAACTCCGAGGGGTCGCAGATGTTTGAGACTACCGCGACATGCTCATGGCCGCCTCCCGCGTGAGCCTCGCAAGTCGTTCAGACCGGCCCTCGGGGAGCTAGGCGAGCGGGCCCTGAAATCAACCTGTTGCGGCCCTTGTGCAAATGCCGCTTCCTGCATAGGTCATTCAAATCGACTTCTCCTTGAAAGTGGGCCAGAGCGAACAATGATCCTCACCTTCGACGCCGTTCGCAAATCATACGCATCCACGCAGGGGTCGATTGAGATCCTGAGAGGGATCGATCTGAGCGTATCGGCCCGCGAGAGCGTCGCTCTTACAGGAGAGTCTGGAAGCGGCAAAAGCACGCTCCTTCACCTGGCTGGAGGCCTCGATCGGGCAGACAGTGGCTCTGTTGTCATTGACGGCGACGATCTGAGCCAGTTCTCCGAGGAACAACGGGCCCGATATCGAAGAAACAAAGTCGGCCTTGTGTTCCAGCAGTTCAATCTCATTCCGTCGTTAACGGTCGCGGCCAATATTTCCTTCCATGCGAAATTGGCGAAGCGACAAGACAGCATCTGGGAAATGACGCTGATCCAGGCTTTGGGATTGGAGCAGTGCACCGCGAGGTATCCAGAACAGCTATCTGGGGGGCAACAACAGCGCGTCGCGATAGGTCGAACCCTCGCTGCCAAGCCTCGGCTCATCCTCGCCGATGAACCGACCGGGAATTTGGACGAACAAACCGGTGACGCCGTACTTGATTTGATGCTCGATCTGGCGAGAAGCGCGGGATCGGCGCTGCTGCTTGTCACGCACTCAACCCGATTGGCGGCTCGACTGGATCGAACCGTACTCCTTCGCGGTGGGAAGATTGTCGAATGAGCGTTGAAGCGTTCACCGCCCTTGTTTCGCACTGGCGCCGCAAACCCCTGCAGCTCCTTACGCTGGTGATGGGTATCGCACTCGCAACAGCGTTGTGGTCCGGTGTGCAAGCGATCAACGCCGAGGCAAGGGCAAGTTATGCTCGGGCCGCTTCGGTTTTGCAGCAAGCAGGGCTAGCGCAAATCGTGGCTGATGATGGTACCGGCATCTCAACCGACATCTATGGAAAGCTTCGGCGCTCCGGTCTTAAGGTCTCGCCGGTTATTGAAGGGATGGCGCGCCTCGGGACAGCCCGTATCCGGTTGATCGGCATAGATCTGTTGACCATGCCCCGAGATAGCCAACCGCTCACCATTGAAAGCGGAAAGGACCTTACGAGCTTTTTCGACCCGGGTGGGCAGCTTTTGGTGTCCAGTGCCACAGCTGAACAGCTCCGTGGCAAAACGGATATGAAAATGCGGATCGACGAGAACGTCCCGGAGGGCGCAGCCTTCGCGGACATAGCCGTCGCAGATCGGTTGCTAGACAAGCACGGTCAGATCGATCGTCTGGTTGTGGCCCCGACGGAACGTTTGGCTGCGATTTCTCTCGATGAGCTCGCGCCTGGGCTTGTTGTTCGCAGACCGGACGAGCAACCGGATGTCGCGCGATTGACCGACAGTTTTCATCTGAACCTAACCGCGTTCGGTTTCCTGTCGTTTGTCGTCGGTCTCTTCATTGTCTACTCGGCGACCGGTCTTACCTTCGAACAGCGACGTGGCACACTTAGAACCCTGCGATCGCTTGGCGTTTCGCTCCGTCAACTCACAGCAACGCTTATTGTTGAGCTTTCGATCATCGCTCTGGCATCCGGCATCATCGGGGTCATACTCGGATACGTGATCGCGTCGATCCTGATGCCGGGTGTCGCGGCGACCCTTCGCGGGCTTTACGGGGCCAATGTCTCCGGGTCACTATCAATCCGCCCAGAGTGGTGGCTCGCTGGATTGGGAATAGCGCTTGCCGGGATGGCGATTTCTTCCGGTCAAAGTCTATACCGGGTCTGGACACTTCCCATTCTCGCCGCCGCGCAGCCGAGAGCTTGGGCGCGAGCGTCCGCACGGGGACTGATCATCCAAGCAGGGATTGGGGGTATGCTTCTGTTGCTTGGTGGCGCGTTGGCGCTGGCGGCTTCAGGCTTGGTGGCTGGTTTCGCGGTGCTTGGATGCCTGTTGCTGGGAGCAGCACTGATGCTTCCCTCGGTTCTAGCATCCATATTGATCGGCATGCAGCGTTTGTCGCGCGGCGCCATAACTGAATGGTTTTGGGCAGACACGCGAATTCAACTCCCCGGGTTATCCTTGGCTCTTATGGCGCTTTTGTTGGCGCTGTCGGCTAACATTGGGGTTGGCACGATGGTTTCCAGTTTCCGGCTGACGTTCAACGCGTGGCTCGATCAGCGCCTTGCCGCGGAGCTCTACGTCACCGCCAAGGATGAAGCCCAGGCGGCGAGGCTAAGGGCCTGGCTTGCCACACGCTCGATCTCCGTCCTGCCAATCTGGAGCACGGACGGCGATGTCGCAGGCGAGCAAGTTCAGGTTTTCGGGGTCGCGGACGACCCAACCTACCGCGAGCATTGGCCTCTGATCGCATCACAGGGTCGCGTTTGGGACACGGTCGCACAAGGTGAGGGCGCCCTCATCAACGAGCAGATGTGGCGGCGCGGAGCAGCGAAAATAGGTGACCGAGTAACCATGCCCGGCGGCTGGAATGCAAAAGTCGTTGGGGTGTTTTCTGACTACGGAAACCCAAACGGACAGGTCATTATCGGGATTGACGCTTTGATTGCTCATTACCCGCAGGTCGCCAAACTCCGATATGGCGTGCGTGTCGATCCTGAAAAATCAGCTGATCTGAAGCGGCAATTGATCGAGGACTTCGGTCTCCCGGAGACTGGTGTTATAGATCAAGCCTCCTTGAAGAGACAATCGCGAGCGATTTTCGACCAGACCTTCAAGGTCACGGGTGCGCTGAACGTCCTTACCTTGGCGGTAGCCGGGTTCGCCATGTTCTCCAGTCTCCTAACGCTCTCCGGAATCCGACTTCCCCAACTGGCGCCAGTTTGGGCAATGGGAGTACGGCGGCGTGATTTGGCTTTGTATGAGGTTGCCCGAACGCTGGCCCTGTGGCTAGCTACGTTTTTCGCAGCGATACCCGTCGGTCTGATATTGGCTTGGGTGCTGCTGGCGATCGTGAATGTTGAAGCCTTTGGATGGCGGCTTCCCATGTATGTGTTTCCCATGGACTGGCTGTTGCTGGGTGCAATTGCCCTCCTTGCGGCTCTCGCTTCTGTGTTTCTTCCTGTCCGTCGTCTTTCAACGATCAATCCGTCCGACCTGCTCAGGATTTTTGCCAATGAACGGTAGATCAGCAGCTTTGATTTTGGTGGTCGCGATGATGGGTTCAGCGGGAGAAACGCGAGGGCAAGGCTTTGCCGGATTGGGATCGGACGCCCAAGGCTTCGCTATTCCAGAGCGCGGCCATGAACTAACCTTCCCAAAAGATCATGAAGCACATCCGGAGTTTCGCATCGAATGGTGGTACGTGACTGCCAACCTCAAGGGGCAGGACGGCAAGCTATACGGAGCGCAGTGGACGCTTTTCCGATCCGCACTTGCCCCGGCAAGCAAGGCAGGCTTCGCGGACCCCCAGATCTGGATCGGACATGCCGCTATCACGACCCGCGAACGCCAATACGTCGGGGAGCGACTAGGCCGTGGCGGCGTGGGCCAAGTGGGGGTCGAGGCTGCGCCTTTCCGCGCCTGGATAGATGAGTGGACAATGTCGGCCGACGACAATTCCACCTCCGATCCTATCGCCAACCTCTCACTTAAAGCCAGTGGGCTGGGCTTCAGCTACACTTTGGACCTGAAAGCGAACGGCCCACTGGTACTCCAAGGCGATAGCGGGTATTCGGTGAAGTCCGCAAGCGGGCAGGCGAGCTACTACTATTCCCAGCCGTTTTACGAAGTCTCCGGAACAATCGAGGTGTCGGGGAAGCCCATCACGGTGAGTGGCAATGCGTGGCTTGACAGAGAGTGGTCCTCGCAACCACTTGCTTCAAACCAGAGCGGGTGGGATTGGTTTTCGCTGCACTTTGCCAGTGGCGAGAAGCTAATGGCTTTTCGTCTGCGCGATGACAAGGACGGCTATATCTCGGCAAACTGGATCTCTCCTGATGGACGCACAACACCGCTGACTGCAGACCAAGTTCATCTCACGCCACTGCGGACCACGACGGTCGATGGGAAGCAGGTCCCGGTCTCTTGGCGGATTGAAATCCCTTCGAAATCACTCGATGTGCAAACTCAGGCAATAAACGATCAGTCTTGGATGACTACGTCCACGCCTTACTGGGAAGGTCCTATCTCGTTTAATGGCTCTACCACCGGCGTAGGTTATCTCGAAATGACGGGATACAGGTGAGCACCGCAAATAGTGGTTGAACATCGACCACCTCCTTTGCGTTGTGATTTTTAGATCGCCAACCGAAAGTCCGTTCTCACCATGCAGTGCGACAGGCCAAAAGACGAGATCCCATCAACGCGGCTCTGGCGTGCGCCATTGTTCTTGCCCGTAATGTCCGCCGTTCTGCTCGCGATGGTGGCCGAAGCAATGGCTGGTAGCTATATGGCGCTTCTTGCTGTTCAAAAGATTGGGATGTCGCCCCTGGAGCTTAGTGTTTTCCTGACGGTGCCTGCAGTAGCGGGTATTGCGGTCACCACACTGTTTGGCCATCTCCAGGATCGCAAGCCGGTCGTCTGGCCGTTGCTCCTGTCGCTTTTTGCAAAAGTTTTTGGCCTTGGTGCTTGTGCATACATCACGCAGACCTGGCTGCTGATCCTCGGTGCAGGGGTTTTCTTCGGTCTCAGCGCCGCTTCTTTCGCGCTATTATTTGCGGTTGCAAAGGCCCAACTTGATCAGCTCGGAGAGCCGGTTGTTTCGCGTGGAATGGCGCTATTAAGGCTCGTATCTTCGCTTAGCTGGACCATTGGCCCAGCGCTTGGCGCAGTCTTGATCTTTGCGACGGGATATGAGGGCGTCTACCTAGGAGCGGCATCTTTGGCAGCTTCCGCTTTAGCCATAGTGACTTTCGCGCGTATGAGAGTGTTGCCGTCTGCCGACGAAAATAAAGCGCAAGTGTCGGGAAGCACGCTACTGTCTGCCGCCCAAGCGCTACTTGCGCTCGCAGCGTTCCACACGGCGATGTTCATGGGATCAAACGCCATGTCGATCGTGGTTGCGCAAGACCTTGGTACACAGAGCGACGTGGGGATACTCTTTAGCTTATGCGCCGGTTTGGAAGTGATCGTGATGGGAGCTTTCGTTGCGTGGCCCTATCTGTCGAGCAAGCATTGGCTTCTCTTGGTCGGCTTCCTGCTGTTCGGCGGTTATTTTCTAATGGCAATCGCCTGGCCTACCATGTTGTCTCTCTACATCGGGCAGTTGCCAAGGGCAGGGGGAATCGGGATCATCAGCATCGTTGGGATGGAACTGGTGCAGGCCATGCTACCTGGCAGGCCGGGGACAGCATCAGCCCTTTTTGGGAACACGATTAGTGTCGGTTTTCTGCTGTCGGGTCTGGGCACCGGCACATCCGCGGATGCCTTTGGATACTGGTCTCTTTTCACGCTTTGCGCAGCCCTTTGTGTGTTCGGGGCGATGGTCCTCGTGTTCCATGATGTTCGAACTTGGCGACGGTGCGCGGCAGTCGAATAGGGACGATCGGAAGTGACAGCATCTCACCATTTCTCGTTGCAAGTTGCCGTCGGTAGCCTTGGAAATTTGTCATGATACACCTCGCCTGCGGAATTTTCATGAGGGATGGCCATCTGCTTTTGGTTCGCCGAGCAGCTCATAAAGATTGGTACCCAAACCGATGGGACATCGTAGGCGGCCACGTAGAAAAAAATGAAACCGTCGAGGATGCACTCGTCCGGGAATGCGTAGAGGAGGTTGGTCTTAGCCCAACCAGCTATGCCTCTCTCGCCCAGCTGCCTGAACCAAAAGAAACGAAGCACGAAAAGGCCCGTTACCACGTATTTCTAATAACTAAGTGGGAGGGCGGCGAACCAAGGCTGTTGGGCGACGAACATACCGAAATGCGCTGGATTGCCCCAAACGCAGCGGCTGCGCTTCCAGATCTTTCCCACCCGCAGTATGCCAGCGTTTTCCGAGCTTTGTCAGTACGAAACTGACCTCCTTGACTTCAGCTAACCATCGTCTCCGACAAGAATTCTCAGTTTTCAGGGGCACGATACCGGGAGGACGGACACAACGGTCTCTGCTGCAAGCGCGACTTCACTGCTTTCGCGGTGGCAGCACTATCGCCATGATATCGTTCCAGGCTTGGTCTCATCGTCGGGCGAAGTCCGCGCGCTCAAGACAGCCTGCAGTAGCAGGTCAGACAAATCCGAAACTGACCTAATTGAGAGCAGAGGCGTTGGCTTGCCGCCAGTGAGGATAGAACGTTTCGTCGCCGATGATTGGTCAGGAAAACAATCAACTGTGGATTCCGATGATTTACCGGACGGCATTCCGATCAAAAACCGGACACGATTTTGAGAATTAACCGGACGCGATTCCGATTTGATACCGGACAGCTTTTCAACGTAGGCAGTGTCCCTGGGTCAGCAACCTTGGCATGTATTTCCTTTCGAACGTGAGGAGATGGCATGTCGAAGAGACGAAGGCTGACCATGAGACAAATCCGACATTTACTTCGACTGCGATCGGACGGTGTGAGCGTTCGCGACATTGCCGATCTGCTCGGTATCGCCAGCAGCACTGTACAGGACGGGATCGGGCGAGCTGCGACGGCAGGGCTGTCCTGGCCTTTGCCTGCCGATCTGACTGACGACGTCTTGGAAGGCAAACTTTTCGCCAGGCAAGGCACCAAGCAAGGGGTGCGGCGACTACCAGAGCCGGATTGGAGCGTCATTGCGATCGAGCTGAAGAAGCCCGGCGTGACCCTGACGATCCTGTGGGAGGAGTATCGGGCCGTCTATCCGGATGGCTACGGCTTCAGTCGGTTCTGCGACCTGTTCCGCGGCTTTGAACGGCGTCTGACGCCCACGATGCGGCAGGTCCACATTGCTGGCGACAAGGTGTTTGTCGATTATTCCGGCAAGAAGCTGCCTATCGTCGATCGCAAGACCGGCGAGATCCGCGAGGCGCAGATCTTTGTCGGCGTGCTTGGCGCATCGAGTTATGCCTTTGCAGAAGCCACCTGGACCCAGACCCTGCCGGACTGGATCGGCTCGCACGTTCGC
>NZ_JBIVYL010000019.1:0-45092 GCF_044772225.1 Rhizobium sp. NPDC090275
AAGTAGGCTCTTGATGTTCATATTGACCTCCAATTCAAAGTTTCAATCGGATCCGGGTTTTCGCCGTTTTGGCAGCGTTCCCTGCCCCGTCACCGTGTTTCAAGAAGTCGGACGATCAACCGCCCTCGCTTCCGAAGTTGAAAATACAAGACCCGGCCTGTCACGCAATCACCAACTTGTACGATTGGGGGATTTACGACAGCCTTCCCCATGCGCTGTTGCTGAAAGGTCACAAATACGACATGCGGCCATTCCGTTTCTTTATACTTCGTTAAGAAAGCCCTGATTTTGCGGGGGTTTAGTGCCAACCGACAGCACGACGGAACCCGGCGATGTGCCACATTGGTACCGTTTTCTGGCCGGATTCGGCGGGATAGCCAGGGATTTTAGCAGGCGAACAGATAAGCCGCGTGACAGATCGGCGAAGACGGCTGGGTGGAATCGCCTGCGGAGCGTCGGATGATTCTCGAAGCGATTCTGCGCGGCGCTGTCATCGTCGTGTCATGACGATGATGACAAGGTCCGCCGCGCGCAAAGACGTGCTCGCATGAACACATATGTTCGATGCAAATATCACTGAGGCACCTGTTTGGAAAATCCGCTCACCTAGGGAGCGGCACCCGTGTGTCCGGATCGGACAGTGGGATGATGGCGGAGAAGATGTCCACCATACTGCCGTTCGTGTTGGTCCATTCCAGATTTCGCCAGAGGCCGAGAATCCCTGATAATGCTGGCCTACGGCCGCTGCCGTTCATTCTGGTTCGCCCTGCATTTACAGTGGGTCGCGAATGTTGCATGGGTCGCTGCATGGGTCGCCGCTAGGGCGTCGTACAAGCAGGAGCAAGCCGAATGGCCGTCACACTCAATAAGATCAAAGGAAACGCGCTCAATTCCATCACAGAGGCAGGGCGGCACGGTGACGGCGGCGGGCTGTACCTCAATGTAAAGGATACGGGGTCGCGCTCTTGGATGTTCGTCTATCGGCAGAAGCAGCCGGACGGGAAGCCGTCTAGAACTGTCGAGCTTGGGCTAGGCTCCTTCGTGCCGGTAAATGCGCCGAAAGGCGCTTCCATCCAGCATGTGACGCTAGAGCAAGCCCGTAGGCTGGCCGAGAAGTGCCGCGACTGGCTGACGGAAGGCAAAGACCCTAAGGCTGAGCGCGCCGCCGCTATGGCCTTTGCCGCCGCTGCCGCCGCTGCCCCCGCCATCCCGACGTTCGGCGCATTTGTTGACGGCTGGATTGCCGAGACGATCGCTCCCGGCCTCAAGAACCCGAAGCATATTCAGCAATGGGAAAACACCATGTCGGACACCTACATCGTGGGGCTGCGCAAGGTCCGCATAGATAATGTCACCGACGACGACGTGATTGCAGCCGTCAAACCGCATTGGGAGAAGCGCCGGGAGACGGCGGAACGGATACTAGGCCGGATCGCTCGCGCTCTGACTGAGGCGAAAGCCCGCAAGCTGCGGACGGGCGACAACCCCGCTGAATGGGATTTGGTGAAAGGCCGCCTGGCTGGTGGCAAGAAGGCCGTCAAGCACCACAACGCTATCGCATACCGCTCAATCGCTCCGTTTATGACGGCGCTGCGGTCGCGCGTCGGCGTTGCTGCCCGGTGCTTAGAGTTCACCATTCTGACGGCTGCTCGATCTGCTGAGGCGTTCGGCGCTGTCTGGTCCGAGATCGATTTCGACGCCGCAACGTGGACGGTCCCGGCTGAACGAATGAAGATGGGCGTTGAGCACACTGTGCCGCTTTCCGACGCCGCCGTTGCTGTCCTGCGGAAGATGCATCCGAAATATGCCGCCGCTGGCGATTACGTGTTCCCTGGCACGAAGAAGGGAAAGTCGCTCTCTATAATGTCGATGGACATGCAAATTCGCCGGATGGAAAAGGCGGGAGATTGCGGCGATATCACCGTGCACGGGATGCGCTCGGCGTTCCGCGATTGGGCGGGCAATCAGACAAACTATCCCCGCGAACTATGCGAGGAGGCGCTTGCGCACCAAGTCGGCAACAAGGTCGAACAAGCGTATCGCCGTGAGCAAGCTATCGAAAAGCGCCGCCCGATGATGCGGGATTGGGCCTCTTACTGTGACGAGACGGCCAATAACGTCGTCTCGATGGCCGCACGCCGCGCCTGACGCCTGCCACTCTATTCTGACTGCTCGGCCTCGCCTTCATTGGCGGGGCCTTTTGTTTGGCGCTGGCGGGTTTGCCATTAGCCTCTTGCCGGGGATGCGCTGCCATCGGCCTCGCGATCGGCGCCGCTGTCAAAATGATCGCGGCAGATTGGCGGAGTTCGGCAGCATGCTCCATCAAGCCAGCGGTTGGCACCTTCGCGCCATTGCGGACATTGACGGAGTCGCAAAGAGCGTTAACCTGTGTCTAATCACGGTCATGCGATTAAATGCTGCGCGTGACCAAAGTAGTTTCTGGCCATTTCCACTGCCGGCAACAAATCATCGGGTCTTTAATTACCAAGCGATGTCGAAACCGATTTTATCTCCTCGTTTTAGTGATGTGGCAATCGTCGGCGACGATGCGTTTCTAACTGCAATGCTATGCTCTCGACTGGCGAAGCAGAGAGAATACCTGACTGTATTGGAAGCCCCTCGAATGGCTCGGCCAGACGTGCAGGCTGAGGTGGTCACTTGCAACAACACCCTTGCACGGGTCGGAGCAAAACGACACTTTTTTGCTGGGGTAGAAATCGATGCCAAAAAGGCGTTGCGTCCCTATTACAATGGCAGTGAAATCATCGATGTCTCAAATGAAGAAGCAATAGCCACAATATCCCTGCTCCATAATAACGGCGAGCTTGCCTGGGGCCGCGACAACATTGGCGTTGGTCTGTTGAAGGCAATGCGGGAAAAAAAGCACCTTATTTTCTCTAATACAGGACAAACTCAAACATATGAACGGGGCTTGAATTCACATTTGGTCGTGGTCGAAGATGGCGACCCAATGGCTCAAGTGATAGCGGCCAACTATGCGTGGTCTCTTGGAGCCGGCATCTGCGTTATTCCGGAAGTGAGCAAAATCGAAGAAGACAGCATCCTTGCACGATTTTATTCGTCGTCGGATGCCTCGCAGACAGTCTCACAACAGGAGATTTTGCGCGATCTGGCTGAAACTCTACGGCTGTTAGTTGGCGACGCACCTATTCCAAAAGCCGGATCGGGCGCTTCTGTGACGTACATCACTGGTAAACTTCCGTTTGGTTTTGCTTTCCCAGACATACCATCCACGCACCTTTTCGTTTATCCCCGTTTAGGTGTAGCGATCGTCAACGGCTTTGCGCGGCAGACAGATCGCACAATCGGTACGGTTGTCGCTGCAGTAGTTGACCCCAAGCGAACTGATGCTCCTGAGGTTGCCAAGGTCCGTGAAGCCCTTTTCAATCGCGGCAGCCTTGTACGTACGTATGAAGGCGATGGTGCGTCCGTCCGTGCAATCAGCACAATGATAGACTGGTATCCTTATGACTTCCTTCTGATCGCTACCCATTGCGGCGACGTTAGCGGAGTACGTGACACCTATCAATTCTCCGACAGTTCCGGCAGGGAACGGGAACTTGTCGTTGATAGCGCCCCAGGCATTGCCGCGACCGATGACCCTGATTTGTTCAAGGTCACGGTGATGAACGTGTTTCATAGCATTGATGGAGTATCGTGGACCGACCCTGATAAAGACTACAAGGTTGAAGTCGGTTCGGCTATCAAGGACTGGGTTGATCTGACCACAGGCGGACGAGAGTTAGAGCCGATAAAGAAGGAACAGATTGACCGCGTCTACGGCTCTGCCGCGCTTGCGATGTCCGATTTCAACTACATTGCAATGGTACAGACGATAGCAGGATATGGTAATCCGATCATCGTCAACAACGCCTGTGTTTCCTGGCATCAGCTCGCAAGCCGTTTCATGTATGCGGGAGCCTCTACCTACATTGGGACGCTTGTTGAGGTTCTGCCGTGGGAAGCCGAGGAAGTGATTGTCCGGTCGATTACTAAGCACTACGACAAGCCACTCGCTCATGCGATATGGTCCGCACAACGAGAGACCTATCAGGGTTCAGTGCGGAAGCCTTATGTCGTGACAGGAGTCTACACCTCGCAACTTCGGCCCACCACGGCTGATGCACCTGAATACATTGCACGTCGCATCCTTGGTATGATGGACATTCTCAGCAACCGGCGAAAAGGTCAGTTGACTGACTACGCGAGTAAGGAACTAGGGGAAACCCTCTCCTACTACCAGCGCGAGCTCCAACACCTATTCAAAGCCTACCCCAAAAATAAGCAGATGTTTGACCGGCTGCTGCGGTCGTTCCTAGCAAGACGGAAACGAGGCTAAGTTGAAACGGCCCAGCGCTTTTTCGCCCTGCCAGCGTCCGCTTAGGGCCGACTGCAGTCACTGGCAACTGCCATCTACGTCTTATGCGGAAGGGCTGAATCGTCTTCCGCCTCTCGTCGTCGCTGGTGGCCGCTGACGTGTCGGCCGGGTGATTGCGGCTCCTGCCTGCCCTCGCGCTCTGACTCCCTTCTCTGTCGGCTCCTGACCATGTGAACAATTATGCACATTCTCGACTTTGTTCGTCACAAGCCGTCATAGCATGTCATGGCAACAACCATCAGGCCCGATAAAGGCCTCATGAGCCAGATCGACACCACTCCACCCGCCTCTTTCTCCCTTTCTTGCCCGTGCTGTGCGCAGTCGGTTGGCTCGCCTTCATTTGAAATCGTCGCGGATCACATCGGCGCAACGCCGCTGGAAAGCAACATTCTGCTCGCCGTCTGGAATGGGAAGGGTCATCCGGTCGATGTCGAGCGCATCTATTCGGGCATGTATAACGGCATGATTGAGCCGTTTTCCGACGATCCGAAAGACCTTTACCGCGCCTTCAAAGTTGCTGTCTGCCACCTGCGCAAGAAGCTCAAGCTTATCGGATGGGGCATTCGCAGCGCCGGTTATCGGCAGGGGTATTTCCGCGACCGCAACGGCAAAGGCGGCGCTCGCAAGGTCATGAGTCTGACCGATTGTCGGGTGCAACTTGTGCGCCTTTTCGCCGCTGAGGGCTTCACTCCCTCAGAAATCACGATGGAACTCGGCGTTTCAAACAAAGAAGCCGTGCGCTCCACCCTCTTCGGACGGACTTACAAAAATGTCATCTGATCTCCCTCCAAAAATTCAGCTTTTCGTGGCTGAATACCTCAAGGATTTTCACGGCCAGAACGCCGCTATCCGCTCCGGATACTCGAAGAAATCCGCCCGTGTCCAAGCCGCTGCGTTGCTCTCTCGGGACGATGTGAAAGCTGAGCTTGACGCCGCCAAGGTTGCACGATTGGCCCGCGTCGATATGGATAGCGATGCTGTACTGGTGCGCCTGCAAGACGAAGTAGAAGCCGACATTGCTGACCTGTACGACGACAACGGCGCGCTGTTGCCAGTTGAGGAATGGCCTCTGATCTGGCGTCAAGGTCTCGTCGTTGGCGTCGAAACTGAGACGAAGACGAACGAAGACGGCACGGCTGATACCGTCGTGACCAGGGTTAGGTTCGCTGACCGGACGCGCCGCCTAGAAATGCTGGGCCGTCATATCAAGGTGAACGCCTTCCAAGATACGGTGCTGGTCAAAGGTCTCGACGGGCTGGCTGATCGCCTTGCCCGTGCTGCTGACCGCGCCAAGGTCATCGACGCCGATAGCGTAGTGCTGCCGGTTTCCTCGCCCGCGATCCTGCCGGGCTATACGGCCTCGCCTGCTGACGCCGCCCTCTCACTCCTTGGTGACGCCCTCGAAGCCGCCGTTGCCGCGCCTGTGCTCGATCCTGAGCCGGTGCCGGTCGCTCCTGTCTATCGGCCTGTCCTGCCGCTCTCTGACTTCAAATAACCCAACCACGGCTGAGTGCCGTAGAAAGACCTTGCCTCATGGCAGATACCCTCCCCGCCGCTGCCGCCAACGTAATCGCAGCAGCAAGCGCCGCACAGACGGCAATCACTGAAATGCGCGCGGCAATCCAGAACCTGCGAGACGCTGAGAAAGCCGCGTGGGCTGTCTCCGGTCGCGACGGCAACAAGACGATCAACGGCTACTCGGGAACGCAGCGCATTGCGCACATAGCGACCGTGCTGGCCGCCGTCCCTGCCGACGTAACGCCGCCCGCTGCTGTGGTCGAAGATTTTAAAGGCTTCGTCACTGAGGCTTGGACGCCATACCTTTGATCAATCGGGCCGCTCGACATGGGCGGTTCCTCCTGCTCCACATGAAAGCCCCTACCATGACCAAAAAGATTGCATCCTCCGACAATATCAGAGGCCAGATTACCGCCGTTGACGCTCGCGTTATCGAGCTTGAGCTTGAGGCGGAAGGCCTCGCGCTTGCCGTCGTATCCGGCGACACCGATGCCGTTGCCCGAATGTCTGCCATCCGCACCGAGATTGAGCGCGCCAAGGCCGATAAGGTCATGTTCGAACGCGCCTTTTCCGGTGCCGTCGCCCATGAGTCCGCCGAACGCGCCAAGGAAAAGGAAGCCGCAAAAGGCGTTTCCGCTGCCGCTGCTTGCAAGCAGGCCTCGCGCATTGTCGAGATTGCCGACCGCGTTGACGTGATGATTGATGAGTTTCGCACGCTCATGTTTGAGCTTGAGCGGCTGGAACTGGACGCAAACCACAACGTCAAGAATGGCGGCCTGTCGCAAGCTGCCAGCCGTCATCGTCGCGGCCTCGTTCGCCAATCCGGTGCTAACTTTGCGGATTGGAGCACGCCGCAAGGCCGTCGCCGTGAGCCGATTGGAAGCCTCGCCCGCTCTGGTTGGGGCGACATAATCGAAGAGACGGTCGCTTAACGGCGTCCATCCCCTCCCCGGCTCGAGATTATATTAGAGGTTCCAAACATGAAAATCGAAACTACCGCCGCCAACGCTGCCAAGTCGGAACGCATTGCCCTGCATGGTGCAATCGCCTCCATCAAGAACGCTCTTTCTGTCTATACCGGGGAAAGCCCTGAGCATGCCGCGCTGACTGAGCGGCTGGAAGAATACCGCGCCCGCCTCGCCGCTGCGCAGGATGCATAACAGACAGAAAGCAAGCGACTGCCCACCGTTCCTACTACCTCGAAAGTCAGAACCGCGTTGCGTTGCAGCCGGAAGTTACGCAGGACAACACGATGCGCGCGCCCGCTGACGACTTCGGCGCGGCTGTCGGCCGTGGCCTCACGCAAGTTGGCGCTGGTCTTGAGCAAGTCTCCGATACGCAAGCCGCCATCACCCGCATGACGAGCGAAGCACACGCGACCAACGCCGCCAACCAGTGGGTTCAGCGGAAAAACGAACTTCTCTATAATCCCGACAATGGCTATTCGAATGATGGTGCATACCCCAATCACTCCTGCAGGCTGTTGAAATCTAGAAATCAAACCGCTGCTTCTAGTTTCAGAAGTCAGCAATCAGCAGTTGACTAATTGGACTTAATGCCTTGAATTAAGGGAAAAATTGGGAGAAAAAATGTACGACGATTATCTCACACAGATTGCAGCCGATATTTCCACTAAAAGCGCAGTGCTCTTCCTTGGATCGGGCTTTTCAAGAAGTTGCCGCAGCAAAGGGTCTCCAGATGGCCTACCCACGGCATCAGGGTTGCGTGATATTCTGTCGAAGAAGCTTGAGATTGATGGATCCTCCTACAGCCTAGAAGATCTATCCGAGCATTTCGGGATCGTGAAAGGTCAGCCCGCGCTTTACGAAACGCTTGCCGATCATTTCGTTGTTACTGAGACCGGCCCTCGCATGGCCGATTTCATCGGCCTACCATGGTGGCGAATTTACACCACTAACTTTGATGACGCAGCAGAAAAATGTCTTACGTCCCTGCAGATTCAACCCATCACGATGGACTTGGATCACGACGCAAACAAACAAATACCTCGAAACAGCGTAATTCACCTAAACGGGGCGATTTCCATCACCAATGCAGGTAATCTAAGTGGCAAAATACGGCTGACGGCTTCAACCTACTGGGATGAGAGGATCAGAGAAAGCGGTTGGTTGCAGCGTTTCCACCGGGATATTTCGCAAGCCAAATGCGTCGTCTTCGTGGGCTACTCATTGTTCGATGCAGATGTTGCGAAGCTTCTTAGGGCAAACCCCGAGCTATCAAGCAAGACATATTTTATTGAAGCACCCTCAAAAGATGTCGTCAAAGACACCAAGTTGCGTCCTTATGGGACTGTGATCCATAGCGGCTTTGAACGGGCTGCTGAAACTATTCTTGAGGTCACGCCGACCCTTACTCCCTTAGAGGATATCTACTTTACATCGTTTGAGGAGATCACTCCGCCTACAGCAATACGCGAATTTGACGCTGAGGCAGCACGCAAGTTTTTGACGATCGGTGCTGGCTTAGAGGATGTGGTCTTTCTGGAAAGCAACGCGAGAAGGGCGCTTGCCTGTGATCGAGAAGGCTGTGAAGCCATGTTGGAGGAGGTTAAGCGAGGCGCGGCGCGCCACTTGGTCGTCGGAAAAATTGGCAACGGAAAGACCGTCGCGACCTTCTTGTTTGCTGCTCGTCTCCGAGGAGAGGGATATAGGGTATTTAAGTTTGTTCGAAGAACTGAACGCATGTCAACGGAGATAGCGGCAATTGCAGCGATGGGACGAGCATGCATCATCGTTGAGAACGGCTTTGGTCACACTGAGCAACTTCAGATGATTTGTGAAAATGCCGGTAAATCGGTCGTGGTCGTGTCGACCGCTCGAACTTCGGCATTCGACCTCCGAGGGAGCGAAATGAGGACACTCATGGGGTCCGAGTACCGGCGTTACTCAGTCGATACTCTGCGGAGCTCAGAGCGGAATCAACTCGCTGACGCGCTACAAAAACTAGGTTTTTTTGGCAAGTATTCGGGCAAAGAACAGCGCCTGCCTGACCTGATTGACACCTGGGGGAACGATGTTCGATCCCTCGTGCTCAAGCTTTTTGAAGAAAATGATGTCGGTCGGGTTTTCCGTGAACAGATACAGAAGTTGGACGACAAGGACGCAAGGGACATCCTGGTTCTTTATTTCCTGCTGATTGTCGCTGATGCGCGGGCAGATGTAGAGACGACGGATGATTTGCTGTCCATTTCTACATATCCAATAGTCGAAAAGTATTCTGAACTCTTTCGTGATTTTTTTGACCTTCATGATGGTGATAAAATCGAAGCACGTTCATCTGTGGTGGGAGAATTTTGCCTCAAAAAGATTTTCAAGGGCAATGAGATTGTTGACGTCCTAATACGTGTCGCAGACCAGCAGAAAGGTAAGACTTATGCCGATGACGAGGCGTGGCCGATCTTGCTGCAATTCATGCGATTCGGGTTCATCGAGCCTTGGTTGGGCGCGAGCGACAAACCGGTGTTGTTGAAACGGTATTACGAGAGGCTGAGAAGCAATTCCTTCTATCTCAGGAATCCCCATTTCTGGTTGCAGTACGCAATCGCAATGATGTCGATCGGCAACTACGATTTTGCTAAGACGTACTTGGAGAATGCACGCAGTCGTGCTGATAGAACTCCGAGGTACAATTACCGGCATTTAGACAATCATACTGCCCGTTACTACTTAGAGAGCCGGGCGCGTGACCCGCGCGATCTCAGAGATTACTTCGCCGTCTTTCTCAAAGCCACCTCGACGCTCATCAGCGAATTCAAGACTGAAAACCAAGCAAATTACACCGCCCGAGTCTGCAAGTACTTGGCGGAGTTTTGCCATCGGGCCAATCCCACGTTCTCAACTTCCGATCGAGCCGAGGCTGTCAGGCGTGTGGAGCTTCTGTTAAGTCACCTAAAGTCTAGGCGAGGCAAGGACCAAGAAGGTCTGCTAAACGACGCGGTGAATGCAACTGAGCAGGCTCTTATGATCTTGAATGGCGGGTATGTTGCCAATCCCTTGCGAGGGAATGATAACGACTTTGTTCAAACTGATTGACCCCGTCCGCTACTTATTCCAAGCAGTTTAGCATTCGAGTTTAAAGGACAGGCGGCTAGTCGAAATTCGGGGATAGTAGAGGTAGAGTAGTAGCGGGCCAGACGAGAACGCCGCAGGCGGCGTTAAAGTGGGGTAATCGGATTCCGATCTGCGACTACTGGCTAACTCAGACGGCGAGATACCGCCACGCAGCGGGTGCCGTGCAATCGTGGTTTGATGACATATATGCCGTCGTCACCTCGCGACGGCCTTGACGCCTCAAGTCCGCTAGTGTCAGCACGCGCCTGACAGCGCCACAACCATCAAGACTTATAGCCTTTCAGGAATGACAACCTGAAAGGCTTTTCTATGTCCAAACTCCTGAATCTGCGCACAGTGCTTGATCTAGTGCCCGTCAACGAACGGACCATTGCCCGCTGGGTGAAGGCTGGCCGGTTCCCCGCCCCCCTCAAGGTCGGTCGCCGGGTCATGTGGCGGCTCTCTGATCTCGACGCGTTCGCTGACGGTGGCTTGACGCCCTTGGCTCCTCCCGCTCCTCCCTCTCCGGTGCCGCTGACCGGCATTGAAGCCGATGCAGCCAGATGGGCAGCGATGTTTGCGCGGCCGGCGTCGACGCGTTCCCCGGCATGACGGAAGGGGCAAGGGCTTCGGTCTTCACCTTGCATCTAACGGCTTGCTCATATGTTGCGACTTCCGCAACATATTGATTTAACCGGATAAATACTAAATTTAGTGATTGCCTTCGTGATCCGAAACGGTTCAAAAGAGCGTCAACGGGGTCACACTGAACTGAAAGGAAATGATCATGAGCAAGCTTCTCCTCGACACGAAAGAGACAATGGAAGTCCTGAGCGTCGGCAAGACAAAGCTGTTTCGGATGATCAAGGAAGGCGAGCTTTCGCCGGTCAAAATGGGCGGCTCTCTGCGCTTCCGCGTGGCTGATCTGGAAGCCTATGTTTCTGGTCTGGTGGCTGCGTGATGCGAACTCGTTACACGTTCAAAGACTGGCGGGACGGGGCGGCAATCCCGGAAGATTTCAAACTCTGCCGCGCATTCGGCAGCAAAGAAGAGCGGGACGCCCTACTGCTTGCTCTCCTGCCGGGGAAAGCCCGAACAAGCCCGCTGAGTTGGGAGCATGAAGACATGCGCGTTTATGGGTGGCGCGTCCTGCCCTACGGCTTCGGGACCGACGACGAAGGCAACACGATCCTGTTTGATCGGGAATATCGCGGCATTGCCTCAATTACCACGCTCGGCACGGTGCGCGTGTTCGCGCTCGACTGGAAACAGATCAAAGTCAAGCGGGCAGTGATGCTCTACAACGACGGCAGCAAGCCGCACGAAGACGGGGAAGCGCGGCGCTTATGCCTCTGGATCGTCCAGCGCTACGGCCTCGGCGGCGAACTGCGGCGGCGCGCGGCGCTGCAACGCCACGGGCTGCTGTCCTGCTCCTTTCTGAATGTAGCGCTGCCGTCCTCTGATGTGTTCAAGGCGATCAACCGGGCAATCGGCAGCAAGCGCGTGCTGGCCTTCGACGTGGCGACCGGCCAAACCCTACGCATTCGGCCACCCGCGACCGCTGGCAGCGATTGGAAGCCTCGCCCGGTGAATGATGCCGATTTGGCTGGCGTCTCTCTGTGGCTGCGCTCTCTCGGCGTGCGGCATAGCAAGAAAGAGGTAAAGAGCGCTGTGGATGCGGTCGGCGCGACGGTAGGTGTCGTGTGGTTGCCTGACTGATGCGCATTGATAAATCAGAACCGCTTACTCAAAGGCCGTCATCTGTGAGGAAATCTTACAGTTAACGGCAATTGGCCTTCGAGGTCCGATGATGAGAGCAAGAAAAACCCGCCGCAAGGGAACGAACCATGCGGCGGGCTAAAGTGGAAATGAATTATGCACGGTCTTGATAGCGTTGCGGAACGGGGAACGCAAGCATCGCGGCCGTAGAATGGAAATGAAATGTTGGATTTTTCGGACGCTGAACACGAAGCTTATTGGGCTTACCTTGCTGTCGCAGCTGATGCAGCATCAAATGATGCCAGCTATACTTTTCCGCACGACAACGTTTCAGACTTCGCAACTGAGCGGCAGAAGCTCAAGTCTGGGACTCCGGCTCCTGCCGGTGGAAATCCTTCCTTTAAGTTCTCGGGCTTCACATATGAAGACCCTGCGGGTTTGGAGCGCCGCCCATGGCTCTATGGCCATCACCTGTTGCGCAAGTACGTTTCGGCCACGCTGGCTCCCGGTGGCGTCGGCAAGTCCACGCTGACGATTACCGACGCTCTGTCCATGGTGACGGGCCGCGCGCTGCTCGGGTCGAAGCCTCGGGAGCAGCATTTGCTCGTCTGCATCTGGAACGGGGAAGACGACGCAATCGAGCTTAAGCGCCGCGTTCTCGCGGTCATGCTACATTACGACATTTCCCCGGCAGAAATCGAAGGACGGCTATTCCTCACGTCCGGTCGCGACATGCCGATAAAGATCAGCAACGATAAGCAACAGATCGCCGTTCCCGTGATTGACGCCCTTATTGAGACAATCAATTCGCAGCGCATTGACGTGCTGATTATCGATCCTTTCGTGTCTATCCACGGCTTACCAGAGAATGACAACGGCGCGATGGACGCGGCGATTAAGGCGTTTGCGCTGGTTGCCGATCGAACGAATTGCGCCATTGAAATCGTGCATCATTCCCGCAAGCTGAATGGCATTGACGCCGACATTGATAGCGCTCGCGGCGGGTCGGCTCTGGCAGGCGCTGTCCGCGCTGCTCGCGTCCTCAATGCGATGAATGCTGAGACTGCTGGCAAGCTCGGGATTGCAGAAAATGAGCGCCGCTCCTACGTCCGCATTGATGATGCCAAGGGCAACTTTGCCCCCCCTGAGGCTGCGAAGTGGTTCAAGCTGGTATCGGAACCGCTCGGCAACCACGGGCCGAACAATGAGCCTGGCGATTGGGTTGCTGTCGCCAAGCCGTGGGTGATGCCTGACATGGCGGCGGGCCTGTCTGCCGATGATCTGACCAAGGTGCAAGACGCTGTTGAATACCAGACACACAACGGCGTTGAGCAATGCCGGTTGGATGCTCAAGCGACATCCTATGTCGGCCATACGATTGCCCGCGTCCTCAAGCTCGATATGCAGAAAGACCGCGACAAGGCCAGAGTTAAGGCGGCGGTGAAAAAGTGGATTGAGGAAGGCTCGTTGATCGTCGTGCGAGGGCCTGACGGGAAGAGCAAAGACCGCGATTACGTCCATGTTGGGAAGCGTGCCACAAACCCTCGGGATTGATGTGGCTGGATTTCTCCACCCTGCTTTTCAAGGTGGAGAAAGGTGGAAAACAAGTGGAGAAAAGGCCACACGTTCCGCACCTTCGCACCCCACCTTTAAGGGGGTGCGGGGGTGTGGCGCACGCCCTGAGATATAAGGGCTTTAGATAGGTGGAGAGGTGGAGGATGTTTGCCACCTTGTTTCCCAAGGTGGAGAGTGGAGAAAAGGTGGAGATTATGAGGGGCTAATCTGATGCTCTGTTTTCATCTCCCCGGCTCCTCGTTTCCGAACAATCACTAACATTCATGCGGTATTCTCAATACGGGCTCAACATTAGCGCATTGCCACATACGAAAGAACCATTCGCCGTCTGCCGGGGATGCTGAAACCGATAAGCCGGGTTCGAGGCTGATGGTGATGATACCCGGCAGGAATGCGAGGGGCTTTATCGTCTCCTGCCTCTCGACCGCACTAGCTGGCGCTGACGTGGCGCGACGGGTAATTGCGGCCTGATGGTACTGAGGGCGCTCTGTGGCGATCCTCGGCGGTTTCTTGCGAGGAAGTTCGTTCGATCTGTGGAGCGCTCATCACTCGGAACGGAACGAACGCACGGGCCAAGGGTGATTCGCGCTGTTGGGTCGCGACCTGACACCAGGGGACGAACGGCTCGACGAAAAATAATCCACAACAATTCGTATTGGTTCGCCTCGGTTCATCCTAGACCGTTGAACGTCAAGGGTCCGCGCTAGGGTCGCAGTGCCAAAATCAACATTAGCACAAATGCGCATTCTAGGATTTACAGGGCATTCACGGCAAAAGTAATGGCGGAGAAGATGGGATTCGAACCCACGATACCCTCTCGGGTATACTCCCTTAGCAGGGGAGCGCCTTCGACCACTCGGCCACCTCTCCGGTCGAGAGCCTGATAGAGTCATTCGCTGGGGGACGCAAGCGCTTTTTCGGCTTTGCCCCTGAAGAAAAGCCGGCTTATTTCTAAGCCAGCAACTGCTTAAGATCGGCAGACCCATCGGCGAGGATCGACTTGTCGGGGTTTATGCCGAGTTCCAGCATCTTCTTGCCGCTGACATAGGCCTTGGCATCGTTGATCGCATCGACGGCAATGAACTTGCCTGATTTGAAGTACCAGATCGAATGCGCGCCTTCGCGTGCGCCGGGGCGCAGAAGCGTTTCGTCATAGCCGAGATTGAAGCCGGCGATCTGCAGTTTCACATCATATTGATCGGACCAGAACCAGGGCTTCGGCTCATAGGGCGCGTTGCCGCCAGCGATGATGGCTGCCGCCGCATCGGCCTGGTCGACGGCGTTCTGCACCGATTCGAGACGGATGCGCCCGCCCTGCCAGGGCAGTGCCGCGCAATCGCCGGCCGCGAAGATCGACGGGTCGGAGGTGCGCGCGAATTCATCGACGACGATGCCGTTCGCAACTTCGAGGCCCGATTCCTTGGCGAGCTGGTCGTTCGGCGTCACGCCGATACCGACGATGGCGAAGTCGATATCGATGATCGAGCCATCGGAGAGTTCGGCGCCGACGAGCTTGCCGTCGCGGCCGATCAGATGCTTGAGGCCGGTCTTTTCGCGAATCTGCACGTCATGCTCTTCGTGGATCACGCGCATGATATCCGCCGTCTCCTTGGCGGCGACGCGCTGGAGAATGCGGTCGGCCATTTCGATGACGGTGACTTCAAGGCCCAAATGGCGCGCAACGGCAGCGGCCTCGAGGCCGATGTAACCACCGCCTATAATAAGGACGCGGCGACCGGGGCGCATTTCGGCGGCCAGAAGATCGGCATCGCGCTTGTCGCGAGCGACATAGACGCCTTCGAGATCGCCACCAATAGCCGCCGGCAGGCCACGCGGTGTAGACCCCGTTGTCAGCGCCAGCGTGCCGTAGTCGATGGTGGAGCCGTCCTGCAGGACGACCTGCTTCTTGTCGCGCTTGATCTGCTCGACCCATGTGGAGAGGCGAATCTCGACGTCGTTGTCGGTGAACCACTGCTCGGGGCGAAACAGCAGGCGGTCGAAGCTCATTTCGCCGAGCAAATACTTCTTGGTGAGCGGCGGGCGCTGGTAAGGCAGCACGTCCTCGGCGCCAAGAATGGTGATGGGCCTGGTATCCTTGAGCGCACGAAGCTTGGCCGCCATTGCAAAGCCTGCCTGACCCGCGCCGATAATCACCAATCTGTCCGTCACGATATCACTCCCGCATTCACTGTATTGAGCAAAGGCCTATCCCCTGCCCCTTGCGTCGTCAACCGGAGCGGAGCGCCGTCAGGCGATCTCGATCCAGCGGCGCTGGTGATAGGACTCTGCCATGGCGTGAACAGACTTTTCTATCCTAAGACCGTCTTCGAATGTGACGATCACCGACGGCTCACCGGAAATCGCACGAATGAGTTCGCGGCATTCGATAATCTTCAGATCGTTGAAGCCAAGGCCATGGCTCGGCGCGGGAATGAAGCGGTCATAGGGATGGTGGGCGGGCGCGGCCAGGATCTTGCGGAAGCCCTGCTCGCTGCCGCGGCCATCGGCCTGATAGAGCTCGAATTCGTTCATGCGCTCCTGGTCGAAGGTGATCGCGCCTTTCGAGCCGAATATCTGCAAGGCTATGCGTCCCTTTCGGCCCCAGGCGGCGCGGTTGGCCATCAACACGACGGAGATGCCGCCGCCAAGACGCATCAGCACATTGGCCGCATCGTGATTCTCGACCGGACGCCGACCACCGTCCTTTGTGGGGCGATCGGCATAGGGCTTGACCATGTCGGTCACCACTGCCTCGACATGACCGAAGAGGTACCAGAGCAAGGACAGGGGGTGCACCGCGAAATCGTCGAGCGCGCCGTAGCCGGCCGACAATTCGCTCTTCCAATAGAACAGCGCGTCCGGATCGGCCATGAAGTCCTCGTCCATCTCGACGCGGATGTGATTGACCTGGCCAATGGCGCCTTCGCCGATCAGCGCCTTGATGTGGCGAATGATCGGGTTCTGGATATAGTTATAGCCGAGCACGGCCACCTTGCCGGCGCGCCTGGCGGCATCCAGCATGCGCTGAGCATCCGCAAAGGCCGGCGCCATCGGCTTTTCACACCAGACGTGCTTGCCCGCTTCAAGCGCCGCAATCGCCATCTCGGGGTGA
Source organism: Rhizobium sp. NPDC090275 (assembly GCF_044772225.1). Lineage (NCBI taxonomy): Bacteria > Pseudomonadati > Pseudomonadota > Alphaproteobacteria > Hyphomicrobiales > Rhizobiaceae > Rhizobium > Rhizobium sp. NPDC090275. The sequence continues at coordinate 16,394 of NZ_JBIVYL010000019.1, forward strand.
AACTGGTTCGGCGTGGTGACCGATACGACATCGACATCGGGATCGGCGATCAGCTGGCGCCAGTCCGCCGTCGCCTTTTCAAAGCCGAATTCCGAGGCGCGCGCATCGGCGAGATCTTTGTTCGCCTCGGCCAGATGCACGAGGCGCGGACGCTCGACATCGCCGAAGACGGTCTTGACCGCATTCCATGCAAGTGCGTGGCACTTGCCCATATAGCCCGTGCCGATCAAGCCGACGCCCAGTGACTTCATGATATCCTCCCGCTCCGATCATGATTTTGGAATGCTTGGACCATTTTGACAAGACCGGCGAACGACCCCAGAAGCAGATGAAAGCCACCAACCAATGGAAATGGCTCGATATTCCCCGCATAAAAAACAAATATGCCGGTGAATGGAAATCATCTATGGTCGGGAAACTGGAATATACGTTTCATTTTCGGATCAGCACATGGACAACGACCCCAAGGCCCCCTCTCGCGTTCCAAGGGATTTCGAGAGCCTGCGCAGCACGATCATCGAGCGCAAGGCAACCATGCCGAAGCGCCTGGCGCAGGTGGCGGCCTTCGCGTTGGCCAATCCCGATGAGATCGCCTTCGGCACGACGGCAAGCATCGCGTCTGCTTCCGAGGTTCAGCCATCGACGCTGGTGCGGCTTGCGCATCACCTGGGATATGAGGGCTTTTCCGACCTGCAGAGCATTTTTCGCGAGCGACTGCGCGACCGGACGCTGACCTACGAAGAGCGGCTGGTGACGCTGGAGCAATCGGGCGGCGAGGACGAGGACGCCAATCTGCTGTCCGGCTTCATTTCGGCGGCCGGCCAATCGATCAACCGGCTGGCCGCGACCGTTCAGTCGGACACGTTCAGCAAGGCCGTCGATATTCTGGCGGCGGCCGATACCATCTATCTGATCGCCAAACGCCGCTCCTATCCGCTGACAGCGCATATGAGTTACGCCTTCTCCAAGCTCAATATCCGCCACCAGATCGTCGCTTCTCCGAACGGAGTCGATCCGGAAACCGTCCAGTTCGCCACGCCGAAGGACGCGGCGATCGCGGCGAGTTTTTCGCCCTACGCTGCTGAAAGCCTCGGCCAGGCGGAGATGCTGAAGGAGCGCGGCGTACCGGTCATCGTTATCACCGACTCGGCGTTCTCACCGCTCGCCACCAGCGCCGCCTGCTGGTTCGAAGTGGCGGAGGCCGACTTTGCCGGCTTCCGTTCGCTTTCCGCCTCGATGGCGCTGACCATGGCGCTGCCGGTGGCCATCGCCGAGCGGCGGCGAAAACTGGGGCAGCCAAAATCCAAAAAAGCAAAAATGGAATAAACATTCTGAATTGACATTCAAACGGAACCGATGTTTCATTGATTAATATCACCGGCGGACATCCACGCCGGACTGAAAATGATCGGGAGGACATGATGGCACTAACTCAACCGGGCGCGAATCCGGGGCTGCCGCTTGATGTGATCACCATCGGCCGCTCTTCGGTCGATCTCTATGGCCAGCAGATCGGTTCCAAACTCGAAAACATCGCGTCCTTCGCCAAGTCTGTCGGCGGCTGCCCGGCGAATATCGCGATCGGCACGGCGCGCCTTGGCCTGAAGTCGGGCCTGATCACCCGCGTCGGCGACGAGCAGATGGGCCGTTTCATTCGCGAGCAATCGGCACGCGAAGGTGTGGCGACCGACGGCATCGTCACCGACAAGGAGCGCCTGACGGCGCTGGTGCTTCTGGCGGTCGAAGCCGAAGGCGTCTCGCCGATGATCTTTTATCGCTCCGACTGCGCCGACATGGCGCTCGAAGAAGGAGATATCGACGAAGCCTATATCAAGTCGTCACGCGCCGTACTGGTCTCGGGAACGCATTTCTCGCGGCCGAACACGGAAGCGGCGCAGCGCAAGGCGATCCGTATCGCCAAGGCCAACGGCCGCAAGGTGATCTTCGACATCGATTATCGCCCGAACCTCTGGGGCCTTGCCGGCCATGCGGAAGGCTTCGAACGCTATGTGAAGTCGGACCGCGTATCGTCGAAGATGAAGGAGACGTTGCCGGATTGCGACCTGATCGTCGGTACGGAAGAGGAAATCCTGATTGCATCCGGTGCTGACGACGTGCTCGGCGCGCTGAGGGAGATCCGCCGGCTGTCGCCTGCGACCATCGTCCTAAAGCGCGGCGCCATGGGTTGCATCGTCTATGACGGGCCGATCTCGGACGATCTCGAAGCTGGCATCGTCGGCGAAGGTTTCCCGATCGAGGTGTTCAACGTGCTCGGCGCCGGCGATGCTTTCATGTCCGGGTTCCTGCGGGGATGGCTGAGGGACGAGTCGCTGAAGACCTGCGCCACCTGGGCGAATGCCTGCGGCGCGTTCGCGGTCTCCCGCCTGCTCTGCTCCCCTGAGTATCCGACCTGGGCGGAACTCGATTTCTTCCTGAAGAACGGCAGCAAGCATCGGGCGCTGCGCAAGGATGAGGCGATCAACCACATTCACTGGGCCTCGAACCGCAAGGGCGACATCCCGCTGCTCATGGCGCTCGCCATCGATCACCGTTCGCAGCTGACAAGCGTCTGCGACGAGCTCGGCGTCGATTACAAGCAGATCGTCGCCTTCAAGCGGCTCGCGGTCGAGGCCGCGGCGCGCGTCGCCGATGGCCGCAGCGGCTATGGAATGCTGATCGACGAGCGCTTCGGGCGCGATGCCTTCTTCGACGCGGCGACCAAGAACTTCGCTTGGATCGGGCGTCCCGTCGAACTGCCCGGCTCGAAGCCGCTGCGCTTCGAGTTCAGCCAGGATATCGGCTCGCAACTGGTCGAATGGCCGCTCGATCATTGCATCAAGTGCCTGTGCTTCTATCATCCCGACGATCCCGCAGAGCTGAAGAGCGAACAGCAGGAGAAGCTGCGGACGCTATTCGAGGCGGCGCGTAAGGTTGGCCGCGAGCTTTTGGTCGAGATTATCGCCAGCAAGAACGGGCCGCTCACCGACGACACCATCTCGACGGCAATGGAAGAGCTCTATGCGCTCGGCATCAAGCCGGATTGGTGGAAGCTGGAACCGCAGGCATCGAGCGCGGCGTGGAAGAAGATCGATGCCGTCATCGCGAAGAACGACCCCTGGTGCCGAGGCATCGTGCTGCTCGGGCTGGAGGCGCCGGCGGACGAGCTGGTGAAAGGCTTCGAGGCGACGCTGGCAGCACCTTCGGTCAAGGGCTTTGCCGTGGGACGCACGATCTTTTCGGATGCGGCGCGGGCCTGGCTGTCGGGCAAGATCAACGACGAGCAGGCGGTCGCCGACATGGCCGGACGCTTCCGTGAACTGACCGAGGCGTGGTTGAAAACGCGCGGGCTAGCTTCTTAATTACGAATAGACCCCTCCCCAGCCCGGTGCATTAGGCGAGGCGTTGGGGAGGGGAAAACGGATACGAGAATTGCGGGAGGAGCCTTATGGGCAAGACTGTACGATTGACGATGGCGCAGGCCGTCACCCACTTTCTGAAGAAGCAGATGACAATCATCGACGGCAAGACGGTGCCGATCTTTGGCGGCGTCTGGGCGATCTTCGGCCATGGCAACGTCGCGGGTATCGGTGAAGCGCTCTATCAGGTGCGCGGCGAGCTGACGACCTATCGCGCGCATAACGAGCAGGGCATGGCGCATGCCGCAATCGCCTATGCCAAGGCGAGCTTCCGCCAGCGCTTCATGGCCTGCACGACATCGATCGGCCCCGGCGCGCTCAACATGGTAACGGCGGCGGGCGTGGCGCATGTCAACCGCATCCCCGTGCTCTTCCTGCCCGGCGACGTTTTCGCCAACCGCGCGCCGGATCCGGTGCTGCAGCAGATCGAGGATTTTGGCGACGGCACGGTTTCGGCCAACGACGCCTTCCGTCCCGTCTCGCGCTATTTCGACCGCATTACCCGGCCGGAACAGATCATTTCGGCGCTGAAGCGCGCCATGCAGGTGCTGACCGATCCTTATGATTGCGGCCCGGTGACGCTGTCGCTTTGCCAGGATGTTCAGGCGGAAGCCTTCGACTATCCGGAGAGCTTCTTCGAGGAGCGCATCTGGACCACGCGGCGCCCTCGCCCGGATGCGGACGAACTGGCGAACGCCATCGCGCTGATCAAGAAATCCGAAAAGCCCGTCATCATCGCCGGCGGCGGCGTGCTCTATTCGCAGGCGACGAAGGAACTCACGGAATTCGCGGATGCGCATGGCATTCCCGTCGTCGTTACGCAGGCAGGCAAGTCGGCGATCGACGAGCGGCATCCGCTGGCGCTCGGCTCGGTCGGGGTCACCGGCACATCGGCAGCCAACGCGATCGCCGAGGAAGCCGATCTGCTGATTGCCGTCGGCACGCGCTGCCAGGATTTCACCACCGGTTCGTGGGCGCTTTTCAAGAATGAGAAGCTCTCCTTCCTCGGCCTCAACATCGCCGCCTATGACGCCGTCAAGCATGACGGGCTTCCCCTGGTGGCGGATGCGCGCGAAGGGTTGAAGGCGATCTCCGCCGGTCTCTCAGGCTGGAAGGCTCCGGTAGCGCTGGCGGCGAAGGCCGAGAAGGAAAAGAAGATCTGGATGGAAGCCGCCGCCAAGGCGATGGCAACCACAAACGCTGCGCTGCCCTCCGACGCCCAGGTGATCGGCGCGGTCACCCGCACCATCGGCGGAGAGAACGCGATCGCGCTTTGCGCGGCCGGCGGCCTGCCTGGCGAACTCCACAAGCTGTGGCCGGCCACGGCGCCGGGCAGCTACCATATGGAATACGGCTTCTCCTGCATGGGCTACGAGATCGCCGGCGGCCTCGGCGCCAAGATGGCGCATCCCGACAAGGATGTCGTCGTCATGGTCGGCGACGGGTCCTACATGATGCTGAATTCGGAGCTCGCGACCTCGGTGATGCTGGGCCTGAAGCTCAACATCGTCGTCCTCGACAACCGGGGCTACGGCTGCATCAACCGTCTGCAGATGGAAACCGGCGGCGCCAACTTCAACAATCTGCTGAAGGACTCCTATTACGAGGTCATGCCTGACATCGACTTCCGTGCACATGCCGAAAGCATGGGGGCGATTGCGGTCAAGGTGTCTTCGATCGCGGAGCTTGAACAGGCGATTATCCATTCGAAGAAGAACAACCGGACTTCGGTGTTCGTGATCGACACGGATCCGCTGATCACGACGGAGGCCGGTGGGCACTGGTGGGATGTGGCTGTGCCGGAGGTCAGTTCGCGCGAGGAGGTCAACAAGGCGCGCGCCAATTACGTGAAGGCGCGCGAAGCGCAGCGGATTGGGTGAGTTGAAGCGTTAGAGCAAGTGGCCCCTCATCCGCCCTTCGGGCACCTTCTCCCCGCTGGGGAGAAGGGAAGATCGGAGCGAGCAACCTGCCACTTGTGGCAGGTCAGGTGCAACTTGTTGCACCGGGGATGAGGGGGCTCCGGGCACAAACATTTGAGGAGAAACAACAATGAAAGCCAAACTTGGCATGTCGCCCATCGCGTGGTGGAACGACGATCTTCCTGAGCTCAGCGACGACGTATCGCTCGAGGAATGCCTGCGCCAGTCGCGCGGCGCCGGCTTTACCGGGATGGAACAGGGACGCCGGTTCCCCAATAATCCTCGCGAGATGCTGCCGATCCTGAAGGCTGCCGACGTGACGCTGTGCGGGGGATGGTTCTCCGGCACGCTGGTCGATGAGGAGCTCGCGGCCAACAAGGATCGCATCCAGCCGATGATCGAGCTCTTCAAAGCGGTCGACGCGCCCTGCATCGTCTACGGCGAGGTCGGCCGCTCGATCCAGGGCGACCGCTCCAAGCCGCTCGCCACCAAGCCGAAGCTCTCCGATGACGAGATGAAGGCCTATGCCCGCAAGGTCACGCAGTTCGGCGAATGGTGCGCGGAACAGGGCATGCCGCTTTCCTACCACCACCACATGGCGGCGGTGGTCGAGACCGAGCCGGAACTCGACGCCTTCATGCGCAACTCGGGCGCCGGCATTCCGCTGCTGCTCGATGCCGGCCACCTCGCCTTTGCCGGCGGCGACGTGCTGCGCGCGATCGACAACCACCACGCCCGCATCAACCATGTCCACGTCAAGGACATCCGCAAGTCGGTGGTCGACGGTCTCGATCGCAGCAGGCAGTCCTTCCTTGACGCGGTGGCGCTCGGCGCCTTCACGGTGCCGGGCGACGGGTCGCTCGATTTCGGGGCGATCGTGAAGCGGTTTGCCGATTACGGCTATGAGGGCTGGTTCGTCGTCGAGGCCGAGCAGGACCCGCGCAAGGCGCCGCCGCAGAAAATGGCGGAGATCGGTCACGCCGAACTGATGCGGGTGATGACGGCTGCTGGGTATACGGTGGAGACGGAAGGGTTTCCGAAGGGGTAGTCGTACGCGAGAAAGGTGGGTGAGATACCCCCCTCTGCCCTGCCGGGCATCTCCCCCACAGGTGGGGAGATTGGCTGGGCGCAGCCGCTCGCTCTACCTTCATTGTTTGGCGTAAACCTCACCGCATGTCGATCTCCCCCCTTGTGGGGGAGATGTCCGGCAGGACAGAGGGGGGCGCCACATCCACGAATGTTCACGAGGAGAAACAAATGCCAAACCTCAAAGTCAAACCAACAGGCACACACGGCCGCGTCACCCATGTGACGCCCGAGAGCGCCGGCTGGACCTATGTCGGCTTCGACATGCATCGGCTGAAAGCTGGCGAGACCGTGTCCGGCGAAACCGGCGAGCGCGAAGTGTGCCTCGTTTGGGTGAGCGGCAAGGGCAAGGCCAGCGCCGGCACGCGGGATTTCGGCACGCTCGGCGAACGGATGAGCCCGTTCGATGGGGCACCGCATGCGCTTTATATCCCGATGGAATCGGCATGGTCGGTGACGGCCGAGACCGATCTGGAGCTGGCGGTCTGCTCGGCGCCGGGCGGCGGCGCCTATGAGGCGAAGGCGATCCCGCCGGGCACGCATCCGGCGCTGACGCGCGGCAAGGGTACCAATGTGCGCTACGTCAACAACATCATGCCCGAGGATGACGCGTCGGCCTATTCGCTGCTCGTCGTCGAGGTGATCACGCCGGGCGGGCATACCTCTTCCTACCCGCCGCACAAGCACGACCAGGACAACCTGCCGAACGAGAGCTTCCTCGAGGAGACCTATTATCACCGCCTGAACCCGCCGCAGGGTTTCGGGTTCCAGCGCGTCTATACAGACGATCGGTCGCTCGACGAGGCGATGGTGCTCGAAGATGGCGACGTGACGCTGGTGCCTAAGGGATATCACCCCTGCGCTGCCACACACGGCTACGATCTCTACTATCTCAACGTGATGGCCGGCCCGAAGCGCGTCTGGAAGTTCTACAACGCGCCGGAGCATGAATGGCTGCTCAAGGCCTGAAACCGGAAGCATGACGATAAAAGCCGCGCCTCGACAGCGCGGCTTTTTCGTTTCAGCCACGGGGCCTCAGATGTCGAGCACGAGCTGCGGCAGGCCGTTCGAGGTCTTGCGCGGGGAAACGCCGTTTTCGTCGACCTGCGCGTTGACCCTCTGGCGGAAGGCCGAGAAGCTCTCGAAGGTGACGACATCGACGGGTTCGTCGAAGTGAAGCGTCAGCTTGTGCAGGCCGCCGGATTGTTCGCCAAGCGCCAGGATCCTGCCAGTGAACGGCTGATTGAGGTAGCGGCCGCTGACCCGCCCGCCGACGGTGAGTGCGGCAAGCGGCGGCGTGTTGGGTCTGCTTGCCAGCGCCGACAGCGTGTTCCAGTCGCGAACGCCGTGCTGGCTGGCGATCAGCTCGAGAGCCGCGCTATGCGAGATCGGTGTGCCGCTGGATTCCATAGCGCCACGTAATCGCTTTGCCTGGGCCTTCAGATCGTCGATCGAAGGATAGTTCATGGTTCAGCCTTTCAAAAAGGCATGCTGTTCGAAGCAGTTGGGAGCTCGCATTGCCACCAGTCAGCATGCACAAGGGCTGTGACCGTTCATTGCAGGAGATCTTCACCATGGATTTTCATCCGCGAGCGGCAGGCGTCTCGAACCGGTTTTCGGTATGAGGCAGGGACGCGCATCTGTCAACCTGCGCAAATTTCCGGCAGAACTGACGAATATTGCCTAAAAATGGGACTTTTGAGCGCCGCAATCTACATAAGCATCTAGTTTTAAAGATCTTTTTCAGAACTATTCAGCACACTTGCCCTAGATTGAAACCAGACAACCAGCGGAGGCGACCATGGCCTTTCAGATGCACCTCGATACTGCACATCCCGAACCGGAGCAGGCTTACCGGGAATTCGCGCTCGATCGCCCCGGCAAGATCATTTTCGTCGGCCATCACCTCAGCACCGCTGCCCAACTCCGTTGCCTGATCCGCAGCATCACGCTCGCCGGCGCGACGCTCGAAGTGAATGCGTCGATCGAAATGCCAAACCATTTCTTCCTCGAAATTCTCGGCATCCAGGACGAGATCGGTGCGACGCTGGTGAAGCGCGAGGGCGACCTTGCGACGATCAGCTTCAACATGCTGATCAATCCGGAATTCCTGCACCACGTACTGCGCCTGAGCTTCGAAAACTAGGACCAGTCACCCATGGAAAAAGAGCGGGCTCGCGCCCGCTCCGGCTTCGCCTGATATCGTCAGGCCGCCAGTCGCCGTTCGATCTGGTCGATCGGCAGGTTCGTGTAATCCTTGGGAATTTCGGCCGAGATGATCGCCTGCGCCTCGACGCTGAGGTTGGAACGAAGCGTTCCGAGCGCGCGGGGCGGCGCCACCAGCACGATGTTGGTCGCATCCTGCTCGATGATCAGGTCATCCAGCTTGAACGCGATCTGCTTGAGGAATTCGGCCTCGGCCTGATCATGCCAATCGAGTTCCTCGACTGCGCTGCCCCGACCATCCGCGCTATGGGCCCGGCCAGGCTTGTCGGTGCCGATTTCGCGATCGGGTTCGTTCGGTTGCGCCAGGGTTTCCCTGACCTTGAGATCGACGCCGCTAACGTCGCCGTCATTCTGCATAATCAGAGCCTTGCCTCCGTCGCATACCACAACCCAGGAATTTCGCGGCACTCTGATGTCAGCCATATCAGTCTCCTTGATCTTGTATCTTGAGCGCGAAATTCGCACTCGGGAGCACAAATCTGTGCTCGTGAACAAGAAGCAAACGCCCGGGGTCGTAAAGAGTTCAACGATTTGTGGAATTCGCGCGATAGGCAATCCAATCCGTGTAGAGCACGTACAGAGAGGCAAACGTCAGGACAGGATCATGAAAACAGCTCTCGTCGCCTATGCCGGTTCATTTGGTACCCTGCTCGTGTTGGATGCCATATGGCTCGGCCTCGTCGCCCGGACATTCTATCGCGATCAACTCGGCGATCTGATGCTGCCGTCACCGAATTTCGGCATCGCCGCGATCTTCTATCTTTTCTTCGCCGTCGCCGTTGTGGTGCTTGCCGTGCTTCCGGCGATCGCGTCGGGGTCCCTGTGGACCGCCGTCATTTACGGCCTGATCCTGGGGCTTGCCGCCTACGGGACCTACGACGTGACGAACCTCGCCACGCTGAAGAACTGGCCGCCGCTGATGAGCATCGTCGATCTCGCCTGGGGCGGCTTTATCACTGCCATGACGGCCGCCGGTGGATTTTTTGCCGTCCGAGCCTTCAGTTAAATTCTCATTCACTAAAATTGTAGTGACTTCATTGATGATTGCGCAAAGCATTCATGTGACGCTCCATTGGAAAGACTAGGATTTTCCTGATTTTAGGAGTGTGCCTGCGATGTCGATGCTCAACAACACGCACCTCACGACGGTGAAATCGGAGATTTACGAGACCCGGTGGGAGCAGTTCAACGTGCGGCGTCCGGCCCGCATCGTCGCCGTGCGGCCCTGTCTGACGGGTGTCTCGATGCGCAGCGCCGAGATCATCGATATCTCCCGCGGCGGCGCCACGCTTCTTGTCGCTTCGGCGACCGGTCTTCCCAAGCACTACTATCTCAACATTCTCGGGCTCGCCTACCGCATTGGCTGCGCCGAGGTATCACGGCGCAATGAGCGCCTGCATGTGCGCTTCATCAACACGATCGAACCCGAGGTATTGCGCCGCGTCGTGCGTGCCGACTTCATGATCGGCAATATGGAAGCGATCAGCGCAAGCCGCACGATCAGCATGTAAATAGGCTTCCCAGGGGAATAATCGTCCTTGCCATGGCACCATCAGCGCCTATTGTTGGCGCGATTTTCATAGCCTTGGGAAATGCCCTTCAATGTCTGCCTTCTCGCGCTTCACACCGCTTGTCAGCGCCCTGCCCTCCACCGTTCCCTTTGTCGGCCCTGAGGCCATCGAGCGTCAACGCGGCCTCGCCGTCAAGGCGCGCATCGGCGCCAACGAAAACGGCTTCGGCCCCGCCCCATCAGTGCTGACGGCAATGCGCGAGGCGGGCGCTGATATCTGGAAATACAGCGACCCCGAGAACCACGACCTGAAGGAAGCACTTGCAGCCCATCTCGGCACGAGCGCTGCCAATATCGCCATCGGCGGCGGTATCGACGAGTTGCTCGGGCAGATCGTGCGCATGGTGATCGAACCCGGCGCACCCGTCGTCACGTCGCTCGGCGGCTATCCGACGTTCAACTTTCATGTGGCGGGCTTCGGCGGCCGGCTGGTCACCGTTCCCTATGTGAGCGATCGCGAAGATCTCGACGGATTGCTGGATGCGGTGAAGCGCGAAAATCCGCCGCTGGTCTACTTCGCCAATCCTGATAATCCGATGGGTAGCTGGTGGGATGCCGACCGCGTGGTGGCCTTTGCCCGCGCTATCCCCGAGACCACGCTGCTGATCCTCGACGAGGCCTATAGCGAAACGGGTCCGGCCAGCGCCCTGCCGTCGATCGCATCGCTGATCGATTTGCCAAACGTGATCAGGACGCGCACCTTCTCCAAAGCCTACGGCCTTGCCGGCGCGCGCGTAGGCTATGCGATCTCGACACCGGGCACTGCGCTCGCCTTCGACAAGATCCGCAACCACTTCGGCATGAACCGGATGGCTGTCGCCGGCGCAATCGCCGCGCTCAAGGATCAGGCCTATCTCTCGGAGGTGATTGCCAAGATCCACGCCGCGCGCGAGCGGATTGCCGGTATCGCCGATGCCAATGGCCTGCGGGCGCTGCCTTCGGCCACCAACTTCGTCGCCGTCGACGCAGGCCGCGACGGCACCTATGCGCGGGCGATCGTCGACGGGCTTATGCAGCATGGCGTGTTCATCCGTATGCCTGGGGTGGCGCCGCTTAACCGCTGCATTCGCGTCAGCGTCGGCCCGGCCGCCGATATGGATCTGTTCGAGGCAGCACTGCCTCAGGTTCTGAAGTCGATCGGCTGATCAAACGACAAGAACCGCGCCGGCCTTGTTCCTGCCGGTCGCGGTTCGATATGTCGGCGCAGGCTCCGCATGGCGCCTCGCCATCCCCTCTTCGAGGTTATTGTTTTTATTGAATTGTCGGCACTGACAGTCGCTTAGTGCACCGTCATCCATTCGCGAGCCGCGCGCAGCGCCTCGACAAGCTGCATCTTGTCCATCGTGGCCGCAAGATCGGCGCGCAGCTCGGCGGCGCGATCGTGGCCCTTGATGGCGGCGATGTTCAGCCATTTGTGGGCCGCAACGAGGTCAACGGAGCATCCGCGACCTGTCGCGTACATCAGACCCATTTCGCAGAAGACATCGGCGTTGTTTTCGCCACCCATGGTGGCCGTTTCAGCATTGTGCATTTCAAAGCGTGCCATCGGTTTTATCCCTGTTTAGCCTGTTATCGACTTACCCTGTTTTACCTCGGAGCCTTGCCGTCTAACGCGGCGTTCGGTCTCTTCGGTTCGGCGGGTTTGCCCCGCTCGTTTGATGGGTCCAATATGCAGCAAGCCCTTCAAAAAACGCCTAAAATGCATGATTAATTTGAGACAAACAAAGTGCAAACGCTTGGTAAAATTGGGTTTTTGTTAAACATCGGATCGCCTGCTCATTAAGGGTTCCGGCATTTGTTTAAGGAAAAATTCAGATTTGAAAATCAACCCTTCATTCACCACGAAATCAGCAGCGAAATGAAAACACACGGAAATTCGTCTTCGCGAACAGGCCCCTTCGACCATGCCGGAACCCGCGAATATTTACCTTTACGTTCGCGTAAGCTATCGTCCGCAACCTCAGGACATCAGGGAGGAATAAGATGATCCGCAGTCTCATTCTGGCGAGCGCATTGGCGCTCTCCGCAACGCTTGCGCATGCCGAGGAGCCGATCGCAGGCAATTGGAAGACGGTGGCGGGCGATACCGCCGTGATCGCATCCTGCGGCGGCAGCTACTGCATTACGCTGAAGACGGGCAAATATGCGGGGCGCAAGATCGGCACGCTGACGGGCAAGGACGGCACCTATAATGGCGAGATCACCGATCCCAGCAACGACAAGACCTATAGCGGCTCGGGCACGGTTTCCGGCAACTCGCTGAAGATGAAGGGCTGCGTGCTGGCCGTGCTCTGCAAGTCGCAGACCTGGACACGCCTGTAAGACGATATCCGATGTGCCCGGCCCATCGGGCGCATCTCCTCCGTCCTTCCCGCCCATGCTTGTTTCATGAACGGCGGATGAATTCCGATCTCAGCATCGGTTCAGCCTGACCATGGCAAAACGGTGTCATTCTAAAGTGCACTGCGTCGCAAGCAGCACCCGGCGCACACATGACATTCGGAACATGGCACATGGGCAAGGATACGGAAGTGCTTATCATGGCAAGACGCTTCACCATCATCACGCTGTTCGCGGCGATCTTCGCCGTCTCGTTCTCGGCGGCCGTCAACCGCAATGCCGGCGGCGGCGCGCAGTCGCATTTCGGCGCGAACTATACCTGCGTCGACAGAACCAACCCGATCTGCACCAGCGTCAACTGACACCACCGCGACCGGCAACCGCCGACCCCGGCTGCCGGTCATCCTGATCATTCAGGTCTTGTCATGCTGGTCATGCACGCGTCGTTTGCTTGTTAAGAACGACGTACTATAATGCCTCATGAGCAACCGAATCTCTCCTTCTGCCGCCCTCGACGTCTCGTCTCCGAGCCTCTTCAAGCCGCAAAGTTTCGACGATCCCATCAAGGCCGTCGAAGCGCTGACAGAGCTTTACGAGCGCAACACGACCTTCCTGATCGAGCACTTCAAGGAACTGGCGCAGGGCGCGCCGATCACCTCGCGCTACCGGGCGTTTTATCCGCAGGTGAGCATCGAGACGACAAGCTTCGGCCATATCGACACGCGTCTCTCCTATGGCCATGTCACGGCACCGGGCATCTACACGACGACGATCACCCGTCCCTCGCTCTTCCGGCACTATCTGAAGGAACAGCTCGGGCACTTGACGCGCAATCACAATGTGCCCGTCGTCGTGTCCGAATCGACCACGCCGATCCCACTGCATTTCGCCTTTGGCGAAGGGGCGCATGTGGAGGCGTCCGCGTCGGCCTTCGTCGACGTGCCGATGCGCGATCTCTTCGACACACCTGACCTCAACACCACCGATGACGAGATCGCCAACGGCGAATATATCCCGCCGCCGGGCGAGCCCTCGCCGCTTGCGCCTTTCACGGCGCAGCGCATCGACTATTCTCTTGCCCGCCTGTCGCACTATACGGCGACCGGCGCGCAGCACTTCCAGAATTTCGTGCTGTTCACGAACTACCAGTTCTACATCGACGAGTTCTGCGCCTGGGCGCGCAAGCTGATGGCAGACGGCGGCGATGGCTATACCTGCTTCGTCGAGCCCGGCAACATCGTCACCCATGCCGGCTCCAGCACGCCGGAGACGGATGCGACGCTGTCGCGCCTGCCGCAGATGCCCGCCTACCACCTGAAGAAGAAGGGCCATGCCGGGATCACCATGATCAATATCGGCGTCGGCCCGTCCAACGCCAAGACGATCACCGACCATGTGGCGGTGCTGCGCCCGCATGCCTGGCTGATGCTCGGCCATTGCGCCGGCCTGCGCAACAGCCAGCGATTGGGCGATTACGTGCTGGCGCATGCCTATATGCGCGAAGACCACGTTCTCGACGACGACCTGCCGGTCTGGGTGCCGATCCCGGCGCTTGCCGAAGTGCAGGTGGCGCTGGAGGCGGCCGTGGCCGAGATCACCGGCTACGAGGGCTTCGAGCTCAAGCGCATCATGCGCACGGGCACCGTCGGCACGATCGACAACCGCAACTGGGAACTGCGCGACCAGCGCGGACCGGTGAAGCGGCTGAGCCAAGCCCGCGCCATCGCACTCGACATGGAATCGGCGACCATCGCCGCCAACGGCTTCCGCTTCAGGGTGCCTTACGGAACGCTGCTTTGCGTATCCGACAAGCCGCTGCATGGCGAACTCAAGCTGCCGGGGATGGCGACGGCCTTCTATCGCACGCAGGTCAACCAGCATCTGCAGATCGGCATCCGCGCCGTGCAGAAGCTTGCGGCCATGCCGCCGGAAACGCTGCATTCACGCAAGCTCAGAAGCTTCTTCGAGACGGCCTTCCAATAGGCCGCCTCGCCTGCCTCACGAGATACGACGACGACCGAACGGCAAGGAGATTGCCGTTCCTGTGAGTGCGGAAACGATGATCAGCAGATGGGCATTGATGCTCGCGCGAGCGAGTGCCGCAATATCCGTGGCGTCGCTCGATGCGCCGAAGGCAACGGCCCCTGCCGTGATGCCCGCCGGATAGGTGCCGACACCGCCAGGGGCGTGCATCGGCAGTACGGACGACAGCTCACCGCCAAGCGCGCCGCCGAAGCTTGCAGCGGCCGGCACTACGCCCATCAGCCGCAGCGCCCAGGCAAGCACCAGCACCTTCACCAACCAGTTGATGACCGTCATCGCCCAAGCGCGTGCGAAAGCCGAGGCGTTTGCGGGCAGGCCATTTTCGATCTCGGCGATGAAGTGTTGCAGTTTCGCCGGCAGGAGCCTCGCTGCCAGCCGCACGAGCGGCTTGCGCGCCGCGAATGCCGCTACCGGCAATAGCAGGAAGGCGGCCCACAAAAGCCACGCCACCAGTTTGTGCGACGAGGCGATTGCGAAGCCGATCCCTGCGGCCGCGAACAGCGCATGAAGGTCGAGAAGACGCATGACGAGCAGCGCCGCCGTTCCCCGCGCCAGCGGGATGCCGAATTCGGTGCGCATCAGCAATGGGAAGCTGGTTTCGCCGGTTCGAAACGGCAGCATGATGTTCAAGAGATTATGAACTTGCGTGACACGAAAGAGCGCCGGGAAGCGGCCGCTGGTTTCGCGCGGGAAGTAATCGTAGATGCGCCAGGTGCGCAGGAAATAGGTGCTGGTCAAAAGCGCTAGCGCAGCAACGATCGTCAGCACGCCGACCTCGGCCCATTGCTGCAGAATGGTAGACCAGCCCCAGAACCACTCGATAAAGCCGGCATAGGCCGCGATGATGAAAACCGTGAGCAGCAGCATTCGATTGCGTGCGAACCAGGATTGTCGGCTGGCAACCACCGGAGACTTCATGTACTAGCTTCCTGCCTTCGGCCGACAGAAGAGCGGCACCACTGGGCGGCGTTTTAGGAGAAATACGTGTTGCAGACAACGGCAGAAACACTTTCAGGCGCGATCGGCGCCGCTGCTCCCGTCGAACTATCGCTGGTCGTCCCCGTCTTCAACGAAGAAGAAAGCGTTGGCCCGCTGGTCGATCGCATCTGCTCGGCGATGACGCGCTACCCCGACCGCTGGGAGCTCATCCTGGTCGATGATGGCAGCACCGACGCCACGCTCGTCAATGCCCGCAAGCATATCGGCCGCGACGGCCTCTCGCTTCGCATCGTGGCGCTGCAGCGCAATTTCGGCCAGACCGCCGCCATGCAGGCGGGCATCGACACGGCCATCGGCCGCCTGATCGCCACCATGGATGGCGACCTTCAGAACGATCCGAACGACATCCCGCAGATGGTCGCCGAACTCGAGCGGCGCGAACTCGACCTGCTGGTCGGCTGGCGCAAGAACCGCCAGGACGGGCTTTTTCTGCGCAAGATCCCTTCGTGGTGCGCGAATTACCTGATCGGCCGCATCACCGGCGTCAAGCTGCACGACTATGGCTGCAGCCTGAAGATCTACCGCACCTCGGTCATCAAGCAGGTGAAGCTGATGGGTGAGATGCACCGCTTCATTCCGGCCTGGGTCGCGGGCGTCGTTCCGAGCTCGCGCATCGGCGAGATGGTGGTCACCCACCATGCCCGCGCGCACGGCCAGTCGAAATATGGAATCTCGCGCACGTTCCGCGTGATTCTCGACCTGCTCTCGGTGATGTTCTTCATGCGCTACAAGGCACGCCCGGGTCATTTCTTCGGCTCGCTCGGTCTCGGCATCGGCGGCTTGTCGGCGCTGATCCTGATCTATCTGTTCTTCGACAAGTTCATCATGGGCAATGATATCGGCACCCGACCGATGCTGATGGTCGGCATCGTGCTTCTCTTGTCGTCGGTGCAGCTGATCACCACGGGCATCCTCGCCGAAATGATCGCGCGGACCTATTACCGCGACGACGTCTCGCCGAACTACATCGTGCAGCGCATCTTCGACGGAAACGAGAATGCATAAGCTCCTGGCGCGTAAGCCGGATGCCGTCGTCTGGCTGATCGCCGGGTATTTCTGCATCCAGTTTATTGTTCGTCTCCTGCAGCCGCACGGCCTGAGATTTGACGAGTCGCAACAGGCGTTCGTCTCGCAGTGGCTGACGCTCGGCTATGATTCGCAGCCGCCGCTCTATAACTGGCTGCAGTCGATCGTCGTCTGGTTCTTCGGCCTGTCGCTGGCAACTGTCTCCGCGACCAAGAACCTGGTGCTCTTTCTCGTCTACCTGACCTACTACAAGCTTGCCCGCGAGGTGCTCGAGGACAAGCTTTACGCTGTCATCGCGACGCTTTCGCTGCTGACCATTCCGCAGCTCTTCTGGGAAGCGCAGCGCGACCTTACGCATACCGTCATCCAGCTTCTGACGATCAACCTGTTTCTCTATGGCGTGATCAAGACGCTGAAGGCGCCGTCGCTCGGCTCCTATGCCTTCATGGGGCTGGCGCTTGGATTGGGGATGCTGTCGAAATACAATTTCACGCTCGTCGCAGTGGCCGCAATGCCCGCCGTATGGCTGCACCCGCAAGGACGCGCGCGGATCATGGATCGGCGTTTCCTGCTGTCGATCGTGCTTGCTGTGCTGATCTTTCTACCGCACGGGCTCTGGCTGCTGCACAATCTCGACATCGCCTCCGGGCGCACACTCGGGATCATGAAGCAGGAAGCACCAGACACGGCGTTCGCGAAGTTGGTGCAGGGGCCATTCAAGTTTCTGCGGCTTGTCTTGGTCATCATGGCGCCGACGGTCATCGTCTACGCGATCGTCTTCGGCCGCTCCTTCTGGAATAGCCTTCGCGCATCCTCCGAATGGACGCGGTTCTTCGGAGCACTGTTCGTTACGATCGCGCTTCTGGTGCTGGTTCTGGTCGTCACGATCGGCATGACCTCGCTGCGCGACCGATGGCTGTTGCCGTTCCTGTTCCTCATGCCGATCTATTTCTGCCTGAAGATGCAGGCCGCCGGCCATCGCGCGGACAGTCACTTCCGCCGCTTCATCGTCGTGCCGCTGGTTCTGATGATCGTCATCCCGGCGGCGTTGCTCGCCAGGCCGAACCTGCCCACCTTGTTTGGTCGGTACGAGGCCTACAACGTGCCCTATAGCGGCTTTGCCAAACACATTGCTGCTGAGGAGAGCAAGACGCCGGGTCTCATCGTGACCGACAGCTGGCTGCCGGCTGGCAATCTTCACTTGCAATGGCCGGATGTGCCACTGATGTCGCGGTTCTTCGACAATATGAAGATCGGCTACGAGTGGACGGCCGAGCGGCCGATCCTGCTTGTGTGGATCACCAAGGATAGCGGAGAGGCACTGCCGCCGCTGCTGGCTGAATGGATCACCCAGAACCTCGGCGAACAATATAGCGCGGTAGACGTGAAGAGCACCTCCGTCCCCTATCACCGGGGGCGGCCGGAGGATCAGGTCGGGTTCAGCTACGTCTGGATCTATCCGAAGTAAGCCGGCCTCAAGCCTTCAGCTCTTTCCACGCCGCATCCAGCGCAAGCTTGGTTATACGTCCCATCTCGTCGACTTCCTCGTGGCTGATGACGAGCGGCGGCGATGCCAGCATGCGGTCGCCGGTGGCGCGCAGGATGAGGCCGTGGGCGAGCGCGTGATTGCGGACAAGCGTGCCGACGGCATCGGGCTTTTCGTAGCGGGTGCGGGTTGTCTTGTCGGCGGCAAGCTGCAGCGCGGCCATCAGGCCGACGCTCTGGACCTGACCGACGAGGTCGTGATCGCCGAGCGCGCCCCAGACCTTGGCAAAGTACGGGCCGATATCGTCGCGGACGCGCTCCACCAGCTTTTCATCCTCGATGATCCTGAGGTTCTCCAAAGCGGCGGCGGCGCAGACGGGGTGGCCGGAGTAAGTGAAGCCGTGGTTGAAATCGCCGACCTCGTTGATCAGGACATCGGCGACGCGGTCGCTGACCAGCACGCCGCCGATCGGCAGATAACCTGACGAGAGGCCCTTGGCGATCGGTGCCAAATCCGGCTCGACGCCGAAATATTGGTGACCGAACCATTCGCCGAGACGGCCGAAGCCGCAGATCACCTCGTCGGCAACGAGCAGGATGTTGCGCGCCTTGCAGATGCGGGCGATCTCGGGCCAGTAGGTTTCCGGCGGGATGATCACGCCGCCCGCACCCTGCACCGGCTCGGCCACGAAGGCGGCGACGTTATCCTCGCCGAGCTCATCGATCTTCGTTTCGAGTTCACGCGCAACCTTGAGGCCGAATTCGGCCGGAGAGAGATCGCCGCCCTCGCCATACCAATAGGGCTGGCCGATATGGACGATGCCCTCGATCGGCAGGTGGCCCTGCTCGTGCATGTATTTCATGCCGCCGAGGCTGGCGCCGGCGACGGTCGAGCCGTGATAGCCATTCTTGCGGGAGATGACGATCTTCTTAGACGGCTGGCCTACGGCGCTCCAGTAGACACGGGCCATCCGAAACCATGTGTCGTTGGCCTCGGAACCGGAACCGGTGAAAAAGACGTGGTTGAAACGCGGGCCGGCATGGGCCGTGACCTTTTCGGCAAGCAATGTCGTCGGCGTCGTCGTGGTGCCGAAGAAGGTGTTGTAGTAGGGCAGCTCGTTCATCTGCCGCGCCACCGCCTCGGTGATCTCGTTGCGGCCATAGCCGACATTGACGCACCAGAGGCCGGCAAAACCATCGAGATATTTGCGGCCGTGATTGTCCCAGACGTGCACGCCCTCGCCGCGCTGGATGATGCGGGTGCCGTCCGCATTCAGCTTCTTCATATCGGAGAACGGATGCAGATGATGAGCGGCATCGATGGCGGCGAGATTGGAGCGCGCGTAAGTATCAGACATGATTTGCTAAACACCCTCGGATATTGAAAGCCTCTTCCCAATGAGTTACGACCTTGGCCTTGTCCGAGGGGATTTTCAAGATCATGGCGAGCGACAACATGCACGGCAAAGCTGCGGATGGCGATCCGCGCATCGAAATCCTGCTGGTTGGCATGAATGGCGACCTGCGCGGCAAGCAGATCCCGCTGGACGCGCAGAAGAAGGTGTGGGCCGGCGAGGTCCGCCTTCCCTCCTCCACGCAGTCGCTGGATATCTGGGGCGACGACAATGATGATATCACTGGGCTGTCGCTCTCCGTCGGCGATCCCGATGGCCAGTGCATTCCCGACAAGCGCAGCCTGACGCCGATGCCTTGGGCGCCCGAGGGCTCCGTACAGGTGCTCGCCACCATGCATGAGTTCGACGGCACGCCGAGCTTCATGGACCCGCGCGCCATCCTGCAATCGGTACTCGACCGCTATGCCGAGCGAGGGCTGACGCCAGTTGTCGCCACGGAGCTCGAGTTCTACGTGGTGGCGCCCAACTGGCGCGAGAGCGGCCGGCCGATGCCGCCGGCAAGCCTGACCTACAAGGGCGATCCGAACGGCTTCCAGCTCTACGACATGAATGCAGTCGATGCGCTCGACGACTATCTCCAGACAGTGCGCGCTTATGCGAAGGCGCAGGGGCTGCCAGCGGATGCGACGACGGCGGAATTCGGCCCTGGCCAGTTCGAGATCAATCTGCTGCACCGCGCCGACGCGCTGGCTGCCGCTGACGACTGCATTTACCTGAAGCGGATCGTGGAACAGGCAGCGCGCAAGCACGGGCTGAAGTCCACCTGCATGGCCAAGCCCTATTCGGATCACGCCGGCTCCGGCCTGCATGTGCATGCCAGCATCATCGACAGCGAGGGCCGCAACATCCTCGATGCCAAGGGTGGCGAGGCGACGAAGCTGAAATCGATCTGCGCCGGGATGCTGCAAAGCATGCGCGATGCGCAGCTGGTGTTCGCGCCGTTCGCCAATTCCTACCGCCGCTTCCAGCCGGGTTCCTTCGCACCGGTCGATCTCACCTGGGGCTACGGGCATCGCGGCACGGCGATCCGCATCCCCGACAAGAACGGCCCGGCCGCCCGCATCGAACACCGCGTTGCCGGTGCCGACGCCAACCCCTATCTGCTGCTCGCGGCCATCCTGGGCGGCATGCTGCTTGGGCTCGACAACGAGCTTGATCCCGGCGAGGAGACAACGCCGTCGCATATGCCAGAGAATACGACCAAGCTGACGCATGACTTCCTGACGGCAGTCGAGACCTTCAGGGCGTCGCCGTTCATCGCGGATGTCTTCGGCGAGGCCTACCAGAAGCTTTATGGCGACACGAAGCGGAAGGAGGCAATCACGCATCTCCGGACCGTGTCCGACTTCGACTGCCGCACCTATCTGCCGCGGCTTTAGGACGTCGGCTCCCGGCGTTCGGCCTCATCGACCTGAGCGGCGAGCCCCTGCCGGACAAGAACCTTGAGTTCGCCGGGGTGCAGCTTCAGCGCCACGTCGCGGGCGAGCGGCAGGAGTTCGCCGTCCATGACGCAATTGGCCTTGGAGTGCACCTTCGGGAAGTGCAGATGCACTTCGGCCGGGTGCATGATCATCACGTCGGCGTTCTCCCTCACCTTGCCGCGCAGGAGATCGATGGCGAGCCGCGCTACGCCCCATGGCTTCAAGGGCTTGGCGGTGTAGAAGCCGAGCTCGCCCGATGTCAGCGTATCGGCGTAAAGCAGCGCGTTTTCGCCGAAGGGGTTGTTCGATACCGACACGGCCGACACCTTGCGGCGCTCCTTGATGCCGATCGCCTCGAACTCGACCTCGAATTCTGGCGGGTTGAGCACAACACCGAAGGCCGCGCGGGTGCTGGCGCGCATTTTTCCGAGCCGGGACCGATAGCTGTAGGAATTGCGATAGCGGACCATGCGTGCATGCAGCCCGGCCGAGAACTGGTGAATGAAAGGGCGGTCGTTGGCGCTGGCGATATCGACATGATCGACCTCGCCCGATGCCAGAACATCCAGCGCCTGCCAGATATCGAGCGGAATGCGCAACGATCGCGCAAACAGGTTCATCGTTCCGGCCGGGATGACGCCCAGCGCTACTCCGTTCTTCCAAGCGATGGAGGATGCGGCCGAAATGGTGCCGTCGCCACCGCCGGCGACGATTCCTTCGATATCGTCACGGCGTGCGGCACGTTCCATCGCCGGAACAATCTCCTTGCCGGGAAAGACCACCGCCTCGAAATCATGGCCGGCTTCGCGGAACACCCGTTCCGCATGCTTCTCGTACGCCTCCATGTCGGTCGTGCGAAAGGTGCCGCCATCGCGGTTGAAAAAACCTATAAGCTTCATCGAGTTCCTGTTGTCCATCCGCTCATGCGCTGGTTAGACATGGTTGCTCAGCGTGCAAATTCAAGCAGATGGCCTGCCAAATGACACCGCAGCGCGCGGGTGGAACCGTTACGCCGCTCACGTATGCGCCTGGCGGGATGCTGCGCTGCATAAAACGCACATGACGCCTCCCGACAAATCGTAAATTAATACCGTGTTGGAGCAGGCGCTCCATCTCCCTCATTTTCCGCTTGTCCGTCCGGCAGTGACATTCATTGCGCGACTGTTCCAAGCCATTGCATGCCGAAGGAGCTCGCGCTTGAGCCAGGTCGCCGTAAACGATTCCATCGCCGACATCCCCGTCTCCGAGGCGCCCTCGCCCATGGCGGTAGCGCTCGTGCAGCTGGCGCTTGCATGTGGCGGCTTCGGGATCGGCACCGGCGAGTTCGCGATCATGGGCCTGCTTCCCAATGTCGCCGGCACGTTTTCCGTTACCATCCCGCAGGCAGGTTATGTCATCAGCGCCTATGCGCTGGGCGTCGTCATCGGCGCTCCCGTGATTGCCGTGCTAGCCGCCAAGATGGCCCGCCGCTCGCTTCTTCTGCTGCTGATGGGGATCTTCGCCGTCGGCAATATCCTGAGCGCCATGGCTCCCTCGTTCGAGAGCTTCACCGTGCTGCGCTTTATCACCGGCCTGCCGCACGGCGCCTATTTCGGCGTGGCCGCGATCGTCGCCGCATCGATGGTGCCGGTGCACAAGCGCGCCCGCGCCGTTGGCCGCGTCATGCTGGGCCTGACGATCGCCACGTTGCTCGGCACCCCGCTCGCCACCTTCTTCGGCCAGTCGCTCGACTGGCGCGTCGCGTTCACCGCCGTCGGCGTGATCGGCCTCGTGACCATGGCGCTGATCTGGTACTACGTGCCGCGTGATGAAGTGTCCGAGGGTGCGAGCTTCATGCGCGAACTCGGCGCCTTCAAGCGGCCGCAGGTGCTGCTGACGCTCGCCATCGCGGCCGTCGGCTACGGCGGCATGTTCGCGATGTTCAGCTATATCGCCGACACGACCACCGGCGTCGCCATGCTGCAGCCCGGCATGGTCGCCGTGATGATGGTGCTGTTCGGTGTCGGCATGAACGCGGGGAATGTCGTCGGCTCCTGGCTCGCCGACAAGTCGATCATGGGCACGATCGGAGGCTCGCTGGTCTTCAACATCATCGTGCTGACGCTGTTTTCGCTGACCGCCTCCAGCCCCTTCATGCTCGGCCTCTGCGTCTTCCTGATCGGTTGCGGCTTTGCCGCCGGTCCGGCGCTGCAGACCCGCCTGATGGATGTCGCCGCAGACGCGCAGACGCTGGCGGCCGCCTCCAACCACTCCGCCTTCAACATCGCCAACGCGCTCGGCGCGTGGCTCGGCGGCCTCGTCATCGCCTGGGGCTATGGCTCGGCTTCGACGGGTTATGTCGGCGCGATCCTGTCTGCGCTCGGCATCGTCGTCTTCGCGGCTTCGCTACGCCTCGATCGCCGCAGCCGCGGCTGACCCTTCACAGGCCGCCACATCCCTGAGGTGGCGGCCGCTGGGGCGGCAGGATATGTTTTCCTCGCCCCAAGCGGCCAAGGCCGCGATGACAGGCTTCAATGTCCTGCCGAGCGGTGTCAGCGCGTAATCCACGCGCGGCGGCACGACGGGAAATACCGTGCGCGACACCAGACCGCATTCCTCCAGTTCCCGAAGCTGCTTGGTCAGCATCCGCTGCGTGACCGATGGAAGCTTGCGGCGCAGCTCGTTGAAGCGCAGCGTGCCTTCCATCAGGTGAAAGAGGATCACGCCCTTCCACTTGCCATCCAGAAAACTCAACGTCGCCTCGACCGGGCATCCGGGGAAATTCTCGGTCAGCTTGTCTCTCGGCAACGACATTTGACGGTATCCTTTCGGGTACTACGTACAGAATTTGTGCATTCTTGCGCACTCCCAACGTAAGACGCATCTAGCACCCGTGCAACAAACACAGGAGTTTTTCATGCGCGCCGTCGCCTATACCGCCCCGCAGCCCATTTCCGCCGAGACGTCGCTGATCGATGTCGACCTGCCGATGCCCGAGGCTACCGGCCATGATCTCCTGGTCGAGATCAAAGCCGTCTCGGTCAATCCCGTCGACACCAAGATCCGCGCCGGCGTGGCGCCAGCAGAGGGCGAGTTCAAGGTGCTCGGCTGGGACGCGGCCGGTATCGTCAAGGCGGTCGGTCCTGATGTGACGCTTTTCAAGGTCGGTGACGAGGTGGCATATGCGGGCGCGATCAACCGCCCCGGCTCCAACGCTGAATTCCATCTGGTCGATGAGCGCATCGTCGGCCGCAAGCCCGCAAGCCTCGATTTCGCGGCCGCCGCTGCCCTGCCGCTGACCTCGATCACCGCCTATGAGGCGCTGTTCGACCGCCTGAAGGTGCAGGATGCGGTACCGGGTGCCGCCAACGCCATCCTCATCATCGGCGGCGCCGGTGGCGTCGGCTCGATCGCCATCCAGATCGCCCGTGCCTTGACCGACCTCACCGTGATCGCGACCGCCTCGCGGCCGGAAACGCAGGCCTGGGTGAAGGAACTCGGCGCCCATCATGTGATCGACCATTCGAAGCCGATCGCTGCGCAGGTGGCTGAGCTTGGCATTGGCGCTCCGGCCTTCGTGTTTTCCACGACGAACACCAGCGACCACCTGCAGGATATCGTCGAGGCCATCGCGCCGCAGGGTCGCTTTGCGCTCATCGATGATCCGAAGACGCTCGACATCGTGCCTTTCAAGCGCAAGGCCATCTCGATCCATTGGGAGCTGATGTTCACGCGCCCGCTCTTTAACACCGCAGACATGATCGAACAGCACAAGCTCCTGAACAAGATCGCCGGCCTGGTCGATGCCGGCACCATCCGCACGACGCTGAACGAGACGCTCGGCGTGATCAATGCGGCCAACCTGAAGACGGCGCATGCGATGATCGAGAGCGGGAAGACCAAGGGAAAGCTCGTGCTCGCGGGCTTCTGATGGCTGCCCGCTTGTCCTGTTGGATGAGCATTTCGGCATAAAGAAGCGACTCATTCATCACGCCCACGAAGAAAGCCGCGCGACCTGCGCGGCTTTCTCGCCGCAACCACCTACCCCGCTTGACTTTTTCAGCGTTTGGGACCACCTACAGCATCACGCACGGAACGCCCGTTCCGAGCGGATATCAATGGAGCCATCTCACGATGCCAAGCGACAGTAGTAGTCGATTGCCTTTGCCGTACGCGGCCTTCGTGCGCTGACCGATATCGATCGGGCTCGCCCGTCGGACGCTGCGGCGGATCGACGGAAAGGCGAGCTATATGAACATCAATCGCTTCCCTCTGCGGGCAGGCCATGCCGCCCGTTTCTTTGCCAGCGACAGCCTCGGTGCCATCACCACGGCTGAACGCGTCGAGCGTCTGAACGCGCTCGAAATTCCAGAAGCAGCGGCCATCCTCGCCACGCTGCCGCAGCAGAAGGCCGTCCGCATACTCGGACGTCCGGAGCTGCACCATGCCGCCGCGATGCTGACCGAAATGCCGGTCGAGCAAGCCGCACGGCTTTTGAACGCCACCGCCAACGACCGCGTCGCCGACCTGTTTCAGGAAATGGATGACGGGGCACGGGCACACCTGTTTTCCAAGCTCGACCGCGCGACCTGTCTCGCCGTGCAGCACCTCATGGGCTATCCGCCGCGCACGGCCGGCAGCATCATGACGACGGAATTCGTCAGCGTGCCGGCGACATGGACAGTCGAGAAGACATTGGAGCATGTCCGCAAGGTCGAGCGTTCGCGCGAGACCGTCTATGCGATCTATGTTCTCGACGTGGAGACACAGGCGCTGACGAGCGTCGTCACGCTGCGCCGCCTCATCAACGGAGAGCCGCAGGCCTCGGTGCTGAGCGTCGCCCAGCAGGGCGGCATCGTCCGGGCCGATCCGCTGATGACGCAGGAGGACGTGGCGCGGCTGATCCGCAAGCATAATCTGCTGGCGCTGCCCGTTATCGGCGAGAACGGCCATATGCTGGGCATCGTCACCGTCGACGACGTGATCGACACGATGATCGCCGACCAGACGGAAGACGCGCAGAAGTTTGGCGGCATGGAGGCGCTTGGAAAGCCCTACATGGCGATCAGCTTCGCCGGCATGCTGAAGAAGCGCGCGGGCTGGCTCTGCGCCCTCTTCCTTGGCGAGATGCTGACGGCGAGCGCCATGCAGCATTTCGAGGGCGAGCTGGAAAAGGCGATCGTGCTGACGCTGTTCGTGCCGTTGATCATGAGCTCCGGCGGTAATTCTGGTTCGCAGGCGACCTCGCTCATCATCCGGGCGCTGGCGTTGGGCGAGCTGAAGCTGTCGGACTGGTGGCGGGTTCTGCTGCGCGAACTACCAACAGGGATCGTGCTCGGCTCGATCCTCGGCGCCGTCGGCTTTGCCCGCATCATCCTGTGGCAGAATATCGGGCTCTATGACTATGGCGAGCACTGGATCCTCGTCGGCTTCACGATCTTCGCGGCGTTGATCGGGATCGTGACGTTCGGCTCGGTGGCCGGCTCGATGCTGCCCTTCGTGCTGCAGAAGCTGCGGCTCGATCCGGCGAGCGCCTCAGCACCCTTCGTCGCCACGCTGGTCGACGTGACCGGGCTGGTGATCTACTTCTCGGTGGCGCTGCTGATCCTCAGCGGCACATTGCTTTAAATAGGAAAACGGGGCCGCTCAGGCCCCGTTTCTCATTGTAACTTAGGCCGTTGCCTGGATGACGACGACCTGCGCTCCGGGTGCTACGCGTTCGTAGAGATCGATGACGTCGTGGTTGAGCATGCGGATGCAGCCGCTCGACATGGCAAGACCGATCGACTGCGGCTGGTTGGTGCCGTGGATGCGGAAATGCGTATCGTTGCCGCCGCGGTAGAGATAGATGGCGCGAGCGCCGAGCGGGTTGTTCGGGCCACCCGGCATGCCGCCGGCGAGCTTGCGGTAGCGCTCTTCGCGGCGCTGCATGTTTTCGGTCGGCGTCCAGCTCGGCCATTCGGCCTTGCGCCCGACATATGCGCCACCCGCGAAGGCCAGCCCTTCCCGACCGACGCCAACGCCATAGCGCATCGCCTGATTGTCACCGAGGATGTAGTAGAGGCGGCGGGCGGGCGTATCGACGACGATGGTGCCGGGGCTATAGCTCGAGGCGTAGCTGACCTGCTGGCGACGAAGCTCCGGATCAATCTTGTCGATCGGCATGGCCGGCAGCGGAAACTTCTCGGCCGGAATGGCCGCGTAGTTGGCACGATGATCAGGACCGCTTGAAGCGCAGCCGGCGAGAAGCGCGGAGACGCCCAGAACGAAACCACGGCGGGAAAGCGACATCGAAGCAGATCCTTAACGTTCGGTTGATGAGACCGAAGTTACGGAGATTATGGTTAATGAACTGCTAAGCGTGTGCCGGCGGTAACGCATTCGTTAAGAGGTTGTGAGGTGCTTCTCGACATCTGTTGCGGAAAGGCGCATCATTAGATGCACGATTTGATGCGGAGGCTTAAATGCGAACGACAGTGACGCTGGACGACGATTTGATTGAGCGCGCACAAGAGGTGACTGGTATCAACGAACGCTCCGCTTTGTTGAAAGAGGCTCTCACGCGCCTGATCCAGCAGGAGGCAGCACGTCGCTTGATCATGCTCGGTGGCAGCGCGCCAGATTTGAAAGCGCCCCCGCGCCGTCGCTGGAATGAGGACGGCACCTGGGGTGGGAACGTCGACATGGATTTGTCGGAGTGATCCTGCTCGACACATCGATCTGGATCGACCATCTGCGGAAAAACGACGAACAGGTCGAATTCCTGCTCAAGCGTAATCAGGTACTTGTCCATCCGTTTGTTACCGGAGAAATCGCGCTTGGGTTCATGCCGCGTTACGACGCGACGATCCAAGCGCTAGGCGAGTTGCCGCAAGCCAGCGTCGCCAAGAACGACGAAGTGCTGGCGCTCATAAGTCGGCACGCCTTGATGGGAAGCGGAATTGGCTATGTCGATGCGCATCTTCTGGCATCCGTGATGCTGTCCGCAGGCTCCCGTCTCTTTACCCGCGACAAACGTCTTGCTCGAATCGCGACCGCGCTAGGAGTCGGCTTTCAGCCCTGAGTCGGTCGCCCAAGCGGCAGCACCATGGCCACGCGCCGTTTCGGGTCCATGCCGTTGCTGATCTCGTCATCGATCTTCGCCCGCAGAAATCGCGGCATGTTCGCGCCGTCTACTGTTTGGAAGCCAATGGATTGGTAGAAAGGTGCGTTGAACGGGACGTGGCGGTCCGTCGTCAATGTCAGCGCGGAAAGCCGGCGTGTCCTTGCCATTTCGACAGCCTGGGACATCAGGCGTCGGCCGACGCCCCTTCGTTGCCAGTCCCTGCTGACATCGAGTTCGGTCACATAGAGGGTGTCGTGGATTTCTTCCGCCGCGAGGAAACCGACTGGGTGATCGTCGCCGTCTGCAGCCACGATCAGCAGGCCGGCTTCGAGTGCCTTTTGCAGGATAGCGTGCGGCAAGGCATGCGCGGCGTCGGAGATGCCCAACGCCTCCGCCAATGTCGCGAAGGCGTCGAGTTCGATCTCGGTCAGGCGCGGCAGTTCTCCCATGTGCGCCGGCCTGGTCGCAAGGGTAGCGCTCATGGCTTATGCCTTACATGTTCGGATAGACCGGCCCCTCACCGCCCTGCGGCGGCACCCAGTTGATGTTCTGGTTGGGATCCTTGATGTCGCAAGTCTTGCAGTGGACGCAGTTCTGGGCGTTGATGACGTAGGTCTCCTGCCCGTCCTTCTCGACCCACTCGTAAACACCGGCAGGACAGTAGCGCGT
>NZ_JBIVYL010000020.1:0-41752 GCF_044772225.1 Rhizobium sp. NPDC090275
GAGCTGGCCATGGCGAGACTCTTACGCCTATCCCCGAACCCTGTCGATCGGACTCACCAAATATGGTTAGCGCCTGAGCAAAAGGGATAAGCAGTCAATAATCTGTCGTCATTCTGTGCGGACAAACAACTTAATCTTATTTGCCAGTGATAAAGCGCCGTTTGATTGACGACAGACGCGCTAATAACTCATCGTACCGAGCACGCATCTTCCTCGGGAGTTCGAGCAGGCGATGATGTGCGCGAGACCTTTCGGGATACGCATTCCTTAAGTGGATTATTAGATCGGAGCTCATTTTGAGCAAAAGTACGAGAGCTCGCATTTTTGCTTTAAAGCCAGGGAATTGGCGGCTTTGAAGTGTTGACAGGACGGTTGACCCGATAAACCCTCTGTAGGAAAGCTTATCTTCACTTCCGCGCCGGCCAAAGGTCTTTATCTGGTAGGCTGCCCCTTCTATACCTGCGCTGTATACCGTCCCTGTTCCTACTGTTATCCCGAGATTAACAACGGCGTGATACAAAAGAGCGACGTCCCAAAGATCATACTTGAGCTCGCGCTTCGTGAAAGTCTTCAGAGCGTCCGTTTTATGAAGGCCGTAAACCATGCTCGGCTGAGTATTGCAAAGAAACTTTGGAAGGTTAGCAACGGTCCCGCGCGGAGCCGACAAATCGGGCAATTCTAGTTCTCGCCGTTCGCCAGTCTCCAGGAACAAGATTTCCATTGATGGGCAGAACAACTGCGCCGATCCGATATTCTTGGCGCATACTTCCAAATAGTTTTCATGCCATTCATCGTCATCCGCCGCCCAAACAAAAAGTGGTGCCCGGGCCTGTTCAAGAACGAAAAGGAAATTGGCTCCGGCTCCAATGTTATGCGATTGCCGAATATATCTGACCCGCGAGTCTAGTCTTGCGAAGTGCTCACCAATTGCCTGGACTTTTGGATCAGGCGAGCAGTTGTCTGATATAATAATCTCGAAATTTCTGCTCGTTTGACGGAGCACGTTCTTGATGCGTGCTTCGAGGTAATCCGGGCGATTGTAGGTCGGAATGCCCACGCTAACGTTTGGAAGGATTTCGTGCATCACTGACCGCGTTTCATATTTGGCACCACTATTACGATCCGGCCAGATTGTAAATGTATGGCAGAGACCAGGAGCGATCGGATCGTGTCCCAGGGAGTGGTATAGCTGGATTTCGTAGCCATCGGTGATTTCCGGTAGGGTCGGGTTGCTTAGAGACAACCTGAAGGACTCCACCGATGGCCGACGACATGATGAACCTACGCTCACTCGTTGAGAAGAGCGCTGACGCCGATTTGCTGCGCGAGATGATCGGCTTTGCTGCCGAGAAACTGATGGCGCTGGAAGTCGGCACGAAGACCGGTGCGGACTATGGCGAGAAGAATGGCTTTCGACTTGCCCAGCGCAACGGCTACCGCGACCGAGACTGGGAGACGCAGGCGGGCGCCGCCGACCTGCGCACTCCCAAGCTTTGTACCGGCGGTTATTTCCCGAGCTTCCTTGAACCACGCCGTATGGCCGAGAAGGCTCTTACGGCGGTTATTCAGGAGGCCTATATACAGGGCGTTTCGACACGCTCGGTTGATGGCCTCGTCAAGGCGATGGGCATGGCGAAGGCGAAGAAATAGAACTTTGTCGCAACGAGGAGATGCGCTGAATCTGCATCA
This sequence comes from Rhizobium sp. NPDC090275, assembly GCF_044772225.1. Taxonomy (NCBI): domain Bacteria; kingdom Pseudomonadati; phylum Pseudomonadota; class Alphaproteobacteria; order Hyphomicrobiales; family Rhizobiaceae; genus Rhizobium; species Rhizobium sp. NPDC090275. The sequence continues at coordinate 1,690 of NZ_JBIVYL010000020.1, forward strand.
GTGAAGGCCGGCGCCACACCAACACGCTGGGACTAGCTCGGCTGGACATCGATCAGAGCCGTTTTCTGATGCCAGGGCTTATGCCCCGCCCTATACCGCGACCGGTCCTAGGGCCTCCTGCAGGCGACGGATGACGACGTCGAGTGGATGTGCCACGATATGATCCGTGCCGCCGGACAGAGTGATTTTCGTTCTATCAGCTTGTATTTCCAGGACCGAGGCGACGTACTCCGGATTGATGCGGACAGCGACAGCGCTGTTCCCGTCCTCAGCTGTAAAATTTGCAAACATGAGATCTGTCCGAACGGTTAGCGGCTTTAAGAATGCCCTGTATGTGTTGAAAGCGTATTGCCGAAAGGCAACTGGCTTAGCCAGCTTCTTCGACGGCGAGTATTTTTTCGATGGTCTCAATCCGCGCCGCTCGACGCTCCAGACTCTTGTTACGTCCTCGCTTCTCCGCCCCCTTTGCTTGTCGGCTCGCTTGGAGATGCTCAATGTAGACGTGGTCGTCCCTAACGTTTGAAAGGCGGTCAAAGATCCAACAGAAAGCAGCGGGAAGTTCTTCAACGCGAAAGACACCGGTTTCAAGAGACTGATCCTGATCGAGGATCTCCTGAAGAACGACTTGGTCCCAGATCTCGGGGTTGGTGTCGGACCTTTTCTTCCACTCTTCCAAGAGTTGGAGCGTCTGGGGAGTGTCGTTCAATAGGATCGTCCCCGAGAGCAATCGGCCGTTTTCCCGGTACAGAGCGATGTCGCACTCATATCGCGATAGCTGTGGCCAAGGGTTGCGGTGGAAGACGGCATCAACGTCGACATAGAGGAGCGGTCCGCGATGTTGCCGACGAGCCTCAAGAAGAAAGGCTGCTTTCAGCGATGCGTTTCGGACCTAGCTGCCGGCACTGTCGACTGCAGTCGTCTCGACCGAGAGACCGAGGCGCCTTGCCGACAAGACCATTCGTCTCGCTTCGAACTCATACAGGGAATTCTTGGTGTAAAACGCCACGATCGTGCCCGCCACCGCTTGGGGCAAGGCTCTGTCGGCGTGGGTTGGGAAGGGGACAAGATGATTTCGGTACTTTGACTTCGATGCACTGAAAAAATCGAGGCATTTGTAGAGTAAGTTCATTTTTATGCTGATTTGCCATTTCAATTCGTGGCGCGTGCCTACCTAAACGTGCGAACACGATCAAGGCCTAATGCAACCTGTAAGCAGGAATCTTGCGAATAGCTGCGTTTAAATTGTCCGCGAGGAGGCAAGGGAGTCGGAGTCTGTCCAAGCGCCATGTTGGCTATACCGGGCCGTGAGCGAGGAAAGCGTGCGTCTTGCCCGAACCCGGCCTTGGTACGGAGTTCAGGCACGCGGCGCCGTGAAGAGTGAGGCGCATGCCCTTGTCAATGGCAAGGAGCTGAAGCTATGCGACGCTTATTGCTTCGGTTTGGTCGCCGGGTTCGGCGCTTAGCATATCCCCGTTACCTATTCAATCAGGGCATACGAGTTTGAGATGTGTGTCGTGACTAATCGTGACTATGATCCGTGTCAGGCCGCCGATGTCTTGATGCAGGTTGGCGTGCCGGTTTCGATGGATACTCCGGTATCTTGAAGTTGCCCGGTTTCGCCATCTCGTTCGAACACTGAAATCCGGTCGGAATCTTGATTGGCGCAAAACAGGAGGCGACCAGATGGTGATAGCGCAAGGTTACGCGGCGTCTTTCCGCCGGAGGGCACGCTTGGGAGGAGTTCGACTTCGCCATTGTCGAGCGTCTTGAACACCGAAATACTGTCATGCCCACGATTTCCGCCGTAAAGAAAACGCCCGTCGGGCGAGATCTGGATGTCGGAACAATGGTTTCCGTCCGTATCCGGAAGTGCTTCCGTCGAGCCGATCGGTGTCAGCGCCCCTGAACCTTCATCCACGGCGAAACTTGAGCAACTCGAGTTAAGTTCATTCAGCACGTACAGAAAACGCCCGTTCGGGTGAAGGGCTGTGTGTCGAGGTCCAGAGCCTGGCTCACATTGCGTTTGCGAGAGATGGAGGAGTTGGTCGCCCTCCAATCGATAGCTTGTCAGTGTGTCGCAGCCGAGATCGGCCACCACGAATAGATTGTCGCTGATCTCCACGACACTGTGGGCGTGGCTGCGTTCCTGCCGGGCGGTGTCGGGTCCTTGGCCGATCTGACGTATGGATGCGCTGGGCGGATAAAGACCATCTTCGTCAGTGAATGGGAATGCCACCAAGGATTGGTCGGGGCCGCCGTCTGCCATGCCGTAGTTTACGACCATCAGCTTCTTGCCGTCTCGTGCGACGATATTATGAGCGGTGATGCTGCCGCGAGATGGCTGCATGTTGAGATAGGTGAGCGAGGCAGACTTGCTGTCGAACGAAAGCGCAGTGATAAGTCCCTCCCGCCAGCCGAAGATCTCGGAATTGGCGTAGACGGCCTTTCCGTTCGAGCTCACCGATAGGTACGTCGGATTGTCGATGTCGCCATATTCGGTGACTTTCGTTGCCTCGAGTTTGTCCTCGTCGAACCGATAGACGCTCACGCCCGCGCCGTTGGCCGACGCGAAGTAGGGCGTTTTCCGGTTACAGGATCCGATGAAAAGAAAATACGCGTCACTCATATCCGGTCTCCCTTTCCGTCCATGCTTCGTTTCCTTGATCGCATAATCGAATGGACTTGCAAAGGTGATGCATATGTGAAAGTGATATTCACATAAGAAATTTCGTTGCCGGGGGAGGGCATCGCTGTGGGCCAGGGGTCGACCGTCGGGATTTCGTCCACGCATCCATCCGACATGCCGCATGAGCATGCCGATTTACCGGTGTGGAACGCCGAAAACTGGTTTTACGAGGACTGGCCGGAAGGACAGAAGATCCGCTCGTTGCGTCGCACGATCGGCGAAAGCGACAGCCATCTTTTCAACGTGCTGATGACTGACATACACCCTTACGTGCAGGATCAGATGTTCGCTGAAAGCGAGGGCGTCTTCGGCCGGCGACTGGTCGCTGGCGCCTTCGTCTTTTCCGCTGGGCTCGGCCTGGTCGCGACCAATTGCGTCAATGCCTTCTCATATGGCTATGACAAGCTGCGCTTCATCAAGCCGGTCTTCATCGGCGACACGATCTACACGATCCGCACCAACCTTAGCAAACGTCCCCGCTACCAGGAACTCGGCCTGATCAGGGCAAGCTATGAAGTCTTCAAGGGCGAGGGCGAGCTCGTTCTCTACTGCGAGCACCTGCAAACCGTGAAGTACAAGAACCCGGCCGACTTCGCCGGTAAGACGGAAAAGTAATCTGCAATGACGCAATCAAATGATCTCCCCCTCAGCGGCCTCGTGGTCGTCGACATGAGCCAGTTCCTGTCCGGGCCCTACTGTTCGCTCCGGCTGATGGATCTTGGCGCGAGGGTGATCAAGATCGAGCGTCCCGATGGCGGTGACCTGTCGCGGCGCCTTTATCTCAGCGACACCGAAATCGGCGGTGACTCGACGATCTTTCACGCCATCAACCGTGCAAAGGAAAGCCTTGCGATCGATCTTAAAAACGAAAGTGATCTGAAGGCATTAAGGACATTGCTTCAGAGCGCGGACGTCGTCATTCAGAACTTTCGGCCCGGCGTTATCGAGCGGCTCGGGCTTCACTATGAAGCGGTCAGGGCCCTTAACCCCCGTCTCGTCTACGCGTCGATCAGTGGCTATGGTGACGAGGGCCCCTGGGTCAAACGCCCGGGCCAGGATCTCCTCGCGCAGTCACGCTCAGGCGTCATGTGGCTCAATGGTGACGAGGATCAGGGTCCCGTACCCTTTGGCCTGGCGATCGGCGACATGTTGGCAGGGGCCGCCGCCTGCCAGGGCATCTTGGCGGCACTTGTGCGCCGCGGGGTCACAGGCAAGGGAAGCCTCGTCGAGACCAGCTTGATGGAGGCACTGGTCGATTTCCAGTTCGAGGTGCTGACCACTCATCTCAACGACGGCAAGCGCTTGCCGAAGCGATCCAATTTTCGCAGCGCACATGCTTATCTTTCCGCGCCTTACGGTGTCTATGCCGCAAGCGACGGCTACCTCTCGATTGCCATGACGCCGATACCCAAGCTCGCCGATCTCCTCGGCATGCCAGAGCTCGATCCTTATCGCGACGATCCCTCGAGCTGGTTTCGTGAGCGCGACCGCATCAAGGAGCTCATCGCGCAGAAGATAGCGACACGCACGATCGACGAATGGCTGGCCATTCTGGAGCCGGCCGATATTTGGTGCGCAAGAGTGCTAAATTGGCACGAACTCATGGAGAGCGACGGCTTCAAGTCTCTCGACATGCTGCAGACGGTAACCCGCGACGACGACGTCTCGATCCTCACCACGCGCTCGCCCCTTCGCGTCGATGGCAGCCGTCCGAAGTTCGACCGCGCAGCGCCCCGCATCGGCGAGCACAGTGCCGCAATCCGCGAGGAGTTCGGATTATGAGCAAGGTGACGTTGAAGGGCATGACATGGAGCCATCCGCGTGGCTACGATCCAATGGTTGCCTGCTCCGAACTCTTCGAGGCGGAGACAGGCATTGCCGTTCACTGGGAAAAGCGCTCCCTGCAGGACTTCGAGACCTACCCTGTCGAAGGTTTGGCGCGCGCCTACGACCTGATCGTCATCGATCATCCCCATGTCGGACAGATCACCCACGAAAAGTGCCTGCTGCCACTCGATGTGACGGATCGTGCCGACGAGCAAAAGGCGCTCGCCGCCGGCAGTGTCGGCGCGTCCTACCCAAGCTATAACGCCGAAGGCCGTCAATGGGGCTTTCCTGTTGACGCGGCGACGCAGGTCCAGGCATACCGGCCGGATAGACTGGCCAAACCAGCTGCCACCTGGGCGGAGGTCGTTTCGCTGGCAAGGGAAGGGCGGGTCTTGCTGCCGCTTCGCCCTCCACACACGCTGATGACGTTTTACACGCTCTCAGCCAATCGCGGGCATCCCTGCCGTGTCGACCCTGGACAATTGATCGAGCCCGCGGCTGGCGCCGAGACCTTCGAAATGATGCGCGAGATCGCATCGCTCGTCGATCCCGCCTGTTTCGACATGGACCCGATTGCCATCTTCGAAGAGATGTCATCCCCCGATAGCCGCATCGACTGCGCGCCGCTCATCTATGGCTATGTCAGCTATTCGATTTCGGGTTTTCGAGACAGGCTTTTGCAATTCGCCGACATTCCCGTTGCGGGCAGCCGTGGCCCCATCGGCTCGGCGCTCGGAGGCACGGGCATCGCGGTATCGGCCTTCTCCAAAAGTCCGAAAGAAGCGATCGACTTTGCCTATTGGATCGCGAGCGGCCCCATACAGCGTGGACTATACGCAAGCGCCGGCGGACAACCTGGCCATTCCGACGCCTGGGAAGACGACACCGTCAATCAACACGCCTCGGAATTTTATCGCGCGACCCGCGCCACCCTTGATGGCGCGTGGGTTCGGCCGCGGCACAACGGCTACATGGCTTTCCAGCAGCAGGCATCCGACCGCATCAATGCGGGCCTCCAGGAGGGTGAAGCGGCTCGCCAGGTGGTCGCCGATCTCAACAAGATGTTTGCCAACAGCTTTTGAATTGGGCGCGGGAGGAACCAGGCGCCGATAAGGAGGAGTGAAATGAGAAAGAGCATCTGCAGTTTGCTGGCGGGCGCGAGCTTGGCGGCTTTGGGCGTGCCAGCCATGGCGCAAAGCGATGTCGGCACCGTCGTGTCGGGTCTGCCCGATCTTTTGAAGGCACAATATGACGGCGCTCCTCAAAAAATCGGCCCATCGGCCTGGGGCAACTGGACGCCGCCGGCCAAGCCCTGGAAATGGTGTCACTCGGAATCCTACCAGGGCAATCCCTGGCGCGTTACCGTGACCAAGGAGCTGAAGCGGCTGGTTGACGGGCTGATCGCCGATGGCAGCGTCTCCAGCTTCGAAGTCTCCGATTCCAACAACGACGTCAGCCAGCAGATCAACCAGATCCGCGCCTTCATCGACAAGGGTTGCTCGATCATCACCTCGATCCCAGGTTCTGCGACCGCTCTCGACGACGCGGTGGACGCGGCCGCCGCGGCAAAAATTCCCTTCGTCACTGCGGCGGGCTCGGTGACCAGCCAAAACGCGATCAATGTCGATTCAAATTATGCCCGCTGGGGCTATGACATGGTCACGGCTATCAACCAGGCGCTGCCCAAGGGCGGTAATGTGCTGATGGTGGAAGGGATTGCCGGTCATCCGATTGTCGCTCAGGAACGTCAGGGTGCCGACAAGGCTCTTGCCGAGGACAAGAACCTGAAGGTTGCTCGGTCGGTCAACGGCAACTGGACCGCTAACGTCACGAAGACGGTCGTGCTCCAGGCCATTGCTACCAATCCGGCACCTGTCGATGCTGTCTGGACAACCGGCAGCGAAAGCCGGGTCGTCGCCGAGGCATTCGCGCAAGCCGGCCGCCCCGCACCGCTTATCACAGGATCCCTGACAGGCGATGCGCTCGGTTATTGGAAGGCCAACCCGGACAAGTACAAGTTCGAGGGCCATGCGCTGTTGCCCCATTGGACCGCACAGACACTCTTTAGAGTGGGCGTGCGTATGCTCGACGGGCAAAAGCCGAGGCTGAACACGCTCATGATCCCGATCCCGGCCGTTCACAACGCCGATCTGCCGAAGTGGTACAAGGACTGCATGACCCCCGATGCGGTGTCGATCTTCCCAGTGCCGCCGACGGATCCAATGCCGGAAGATCTGCTCAACGCCTATTTCGACGGTGCCAAGCCGACGCCGGGATGGGATTACGCCAAGACGCCCGACGCCTGCGCCAAGTAAGATTGACGGGCTGCGGTCCATGACCGCAGCCTCCCCGGATCGGATACATGTTAGAAATCGAAGGCCTATCAAAAAGGTACGGGGAGACCGTCGCGTTGTCAGGCGCGACGGTCACGTTTCGTGCCGGAACTATACATACGATCCTTGGCGAAAACGGCTCGGGCAAGAGCACGCTCGTCAAGATCCTCTCAGGCATCGTTTCCCAGGATGAAGGTCAAGTCAGGCTTGACGGCGCGCGCCTTGCCGCCACCAACCCGGCCAGCTTCCAACGCGCCGGTTTCGCGACCGTCTTCCAGGAAATCCTGATTGCACCTGATCGCGACGTGACTGACAACATCCTGCTTGGGGTCGATGGCTTGTGGACGCGCGGTGTGGCGCGCAAAAGCCGGCGCGAAACGGCCGCCAACGCGCTCAGCCGCTTTGCCGTCACCGACATTCCGCTCGATGCGACGGCCGGATCGCTTCCCCTGGCCGCCCAGCAGCTCGTCGTCTTGGCGCGGGCGGTGGTGCGGTGCCCACGCGTCCTGATCCTCGACGAAGTGACGGCAGCGCTCGACTTTGGCGACCGCCAATCCGTCTTTCGCCTGATGCGGGAGCTCGCTGATGCCGGAAGTCTGCTGATCTTCATCACCCACAGAATGGACGAGGTGAAAGCGCTTTCCGACAGGATATCGATCCTCAGAAGCGGGTGTGTCGTTCGCACCGAAGAGGCCGGCATCTCCTCATCGGAAGAACTCTTAGCCGCAATGGCCCCACGCATGGCCGAGGAGTTAAGCCATGTCTGATGTCAGGTTGACCATCGACAATCTCGAATTGAAGGCAGGCGCCCGACCGATATCACAGACGATCGCGGCGGGCGAAATCGTCGGTCTTGCCGGGTTGGACGGCCACGGGCAGCAGACATTCCTGGAAGCGCTTGCGGGCCTTGTCGCACCGGCAAGCGGACAGGTTTCTGTGATGCGGCAGGGGCAGGGCAGGCCTTTACAAGACTTCCGCCAGGCTGTTGCCAACGGGATCGCCTATCTGCCACGTGATCGACGGGCGACCGGAATTTTTCCATCCATGTCCGTGCTCGACAATTTCGCGATCGCGACCGTCTGGAAAGACACGACTGCCGGGCTGATTACAGCGGCCAGGCGTCGCGAGCGCTTTGAAGCCTATCGCCAGAAGCTCTCGATCAAGGTGCCGGATCTCGATGCGTCGATCACCACGCTGTCAGGCGGCAATCAGCAAAAGGTTCTTCTCGCAAGAGCCCTGGCGCTCGGCCCCAACATACTCCTCCTAAACGACCCGACGCGCGGTGTCGATGTCGCGACCCGCCACGTGCTCTACGGGGTCTTTCGCGAACTTGCTGCAGACGGCATGACCTTGGTGATCCTGTCGAGTGAAATTGAGGAGATCCTTGTTCTTTGTGGCCGGTTGCTGGTCTTTCGCGACAATGAGATCTCGGCCGAAATGGCCGGCGCTGAAATGACGGCTGAGAACGTTATCTCGGCTATGTTTGGAAAGGCCGTTTGATATGGGCGCCCGCTTTTTCGGTCTTGCCGATCTGGTCAGGAATGCAGGCTTTGCAGCGGTTCTGTTCGTCCTGCTGCTGGCATTGAACCTGATCCTTAATCCGACGCGCTTTGCTCCAGGCAACTGGGGGACGCTGATCGGGCTTGCAGCGCCGCTGATCGGCGCGTCGCTTGCGTCGGCGCCGGTTATTTTGGCCGGGCGCGGCGGTATCGATATCTCTGTGGGACCAGCCATGGGCTTCGTCAACGCGATCGTCATCCAGGTGCTTTTTCTCACCATGGGCATTTCCTTGCCCGCCGTGCTGATACCTGCAGCACTCCTTGCCGGACTGGCGATCGGCGCCATCAATGGCTTTCTGGCGACCGTCGTGCGCATCCAGCCGATCGTTGCAACGCTTGGAACCTATCTCGTCCTCGGCGGGGTGACGCTGACAATCGTGCCGTCGCCTGTCGGTCCAGCCCCTGGTTGGCTGAAGGCCATGTCGGCAAGCTGGTCGATCCTGCCCCTTGCCTCTGTTGCGATTTGCTGGCTGCTTATCAAGAAGCTTCCTTACTACGACCTCTTGATGGCGGTTGGCAGCGACGATCGCGCTGCCTATACCGCCGGGGTGCCGGTCACGAAAGTTCGGTTCATTGCCTACCTGATCACCGGTCTCTTTGCTGCAATCGCTGGCCTGATGCTAACGGCATTGATCGGGTCAGCAGATCCCAATATTGGCGCCAGCTATACCTTGATTGCCATTGCATCGGTCGCTCTTGGCGGCGTCAGCCTTGCCGGTGGGCGCGGCGGCCTTGCCGGAGCGGCGATCGGTGCGATCGATATCTTCTTGCTGCAAAGCGCGCTGACCGCCTTCAATGTCTCAACCTACGTTCTTCAGATCGCATATGGCGCGATCCTGGTTGCCGCCGTCGTGCTGACTGCGCTTCAGGAAAAGAGCGCCAAAGGAGCGCGCGCCCGATGATGACGACCAAACTCTTGAAGGGGACGACTGGCCGGGCAATCGGCGCCTTTGCGATCGTCATCCTGCTGCACGTGATCGGCACCATCCTCATCCCCGGTTATTCGCAGCCTTTTGCGATCCGCGCGCTGCTTGTGCTCGCATCACTGCTGGCGATTGCATGCATCGGCCAGACCCTTGTCGTCATCCTTGGCGGCATCGATCTGTCGATACCCTTCGTGATCGGCTTTGCGAACGTGGTGGCGGCCCAACTCTATGGCCAGCAATGGAATTTCGCGATCGTCTGCCTGATCGTAGCGCTGATTGCCTTGTTGATTGGTGCATTCAACGGCTATGTATCGCGTAGTCTGAACATCCATCCGCTGATCGTCACGCTCGGAACTGGCATGGTGGTCCAGGGCGCCGTTTTATTTTGGACAGCCGGCTTTCCGTCAGGGTCGGCGCCACAGGCGATTTCTGACTTTGTCTCGATCGGGGGGAGTGCTGGCCCGTTGCCTTTGCCGTGGGTGGTCCCGTGCGTGGTCATCCTCGCCGCAATCGTCGCGTTGATACTGGCCCGCACGCCGTATGGTCGCAGGCTTTACGCCCTTGGCAGCAACCCTTTCGCCGCACCGCTCGCCTTGATCAATCCCGTTGGCATGTGGGCCGTGACCTTTGCGATCAGTGCCTTGTTCTCGGCAGTGACGGGCGTCTTGCTGCTCGGATTTACAGGGTCGGCCTACGGCGATGTCGGCCAGCCGTATCTTTTCCAGACGATTGCAGCCGTGGTGGTCGGTGGTGCAGCATTGATCGGCGGGCAGGGAAGCTATCTCGGAACAATCGCAGGCGCACTCGTGCTGACGGAAATCAACACGCTTCTCATCGGCCTCGGCTTCCAACCGTCAGCGGTGCAGGCAGCGCTCGGTGCCATCATCGTCGCGCTTGTTTCGGTCTATGGGCGTGAACGCCACGTCAGCAAGACAATCTGATGGTTCGCACCTGCACTCCGCGTGCCAAGTCCGTGCCTTTCGACCGTTTCTAAGACGCGGTCGCATGTCCAAGCCGTGTCCCAGTCATTGCGTCTGCCTCTCGATGCGGGGCTAGCTGTTGCCCGCAATGGAACAGTTGGTCTCGACACCAGTTACTCCGGCGATGGGAGGCGAGCGAAGAACACGCCCACTTGGCATCGCGGATGAAAGGTGTGTTTGATGAAGGACTATATTGCAGCCTTCGGCCTGTCGTTGCTGATCGCAGCTCCCGCATTCGCCTTTGATGTGAACGGCAAGGGGCAGGACAGCCTGCTTGGCGGTGACGCAAACGTCTGCCACCGCGAGCCGTGGCGATGCACGAAACACCCTGAGCGCGCAGAGCGTCAATATTATCGTGACCGCTATCATCGTGAAGCCGATCGGCGAGACGATCGAAGGGCGCGCGATTGGGATCGCCGTCACTACCGCGATTGGAATGATTAGGCTGAGTCCGAACTGCAGGTCCGCCTGATTTCTGCGCCTTGCTTCTCTGACTGCGGATCATAAACGATCGATGCAGAGGCGCTTCGAGCGCGTGGGGTCGCGGAGGCCGCATCCTGGAAGGAAAGATTCATTTATGAAGACCGTTGCGATTTCGCAATCTCGTCTGATCCGACCAGGATAGAGAGCTGCTTGGCGGTTTTTTGAAGATGCGCGATCGTGCGGGTGATATCGGGGGCCCCAGGCGCGTTGACCAATGCGATATAGGGGCAGGTGAGCGCTGCCATGCACGTGCCGTCGGCACCGAGAACAGGCGCAGAAAGGTTGTAGACACCAGCTGTCTGGGCGCTCGGCATCATCTCGTAGCCCTGCTTCCGGATCTGGTCCAGGCGCTCGTAAAAATCCTCTGAAAGATTGATGTCGTCACGGCTTCGCACATGCTCGGAGATCATCAGCTCGCGCTCGTCTTTATCCCTGAACGCCAAAAGCACATGGCCCGAACCTGTGTCGAAGAGGTTCACATGCGAGCCGACGCGGATGGAAATCCCCCAATAGTCTGGCGCTTCCTGCTGCGCGATGACAACGGCGTTACCGCGATCAAAGACCGCAAGGTGGTTGGCCTGGCGGGTCTTCTGGGCAAGCTCACGCATAAGCGGCGTTGCAAAGGAGGCAAGCCGCCTGGTCGGGGCATGCAACTGTGAAAGCCCAAAGAGCTTGAGCGTCAGTGCAAAGCGGTCGCCCTCGAGTTTTGCAACATAGCCGCGACGCACCAGTCGATCGAGCATGCGATAAAACTCGTTCGCGCTCCGGTCCAGCCTTTTTGCGATTTCGCTCTGTGACAGGCCGTCCTCGACACTCGCCAAGAGTTCTAAAATGTCGAGACCCTTGTCGAGCGCCGGTGCGCGGTAACGGTCTGCGTCATCGATTTCCATTTTCGGTCTCCTATGAATAAGAGTTGCATATACGCAGATTGCGCTTTCGAGAAGGGAAACTTCCGCTTGACGAAGGCTCTTTCTTGTCGTTTGTATATAAAAATAAAACTCATATGTGAGGAGCCGGCTGTTCCTTGGCGGATCGCCGTTTTGGAGGAGAGGAATATGAGAAAGTTGATTGCCAGCCTCGCGGCTGGGATTTCGCTGGCTACGTCGGTCGCCAGTGCTGCCGATTTGCCGGGAAAATTTGAAGGCGTGACGATCGATGCCAAGTTGATCGGCGGCCAGCAGTATGAGCCGCTCTATGCGCGCATCGCCGAATGGGAGAAGGCGACGGGTGCCAAGGTCAACGTTCTTTCAAAGAAGAACTACTTCGAGCTCGACAAGGAAATGAAGTCGGATCTGGCCGCGGGCGACATCAAGTGGTGCGTTGGCTCGAACCACTCGTCCTTCGCGCCGATCTATGAAGGTCTCTATACCGACCTGAAGCCGCTGCTGCCTGCCGACGAGATTGCCAAGTTCGTCGATTCAACGATCTCGGCATCCACTATCGACGACAAGCTGGTCATGTTGCCGCGCGCGCAGTTCGATGTTTCGGCAATGTACTACCAAAAAAGCCTCTACACCGACGAAGCCAAGAAGAAGGCTTTCAAGGAGAAGTACGGCTACGACCTGGCTCCGCCGGATACCTGGAAGCAGGTGTCGGATCAGGCCATCTTCTTCTCCAATCCGCCGAATTTCTTCGGCACGCAGTTCCCCGGCAAGGAAGAGGCGATCAATGGCCGCTTCTTCGAAATGCTGGTCGCTGAAGGCGGTGAATATCTCGATAAGGACGGAAAGCCGACCTTTAACTCGGAAGCCGGCGTACGCGCTCTCGACTGGTTCGTGAACATGTATAAGGCCAAGGCAGTGCCGGTCGGAACCACCAACTATCTCTGGGATGACCTCGGCGCTGGTTTTGCATCCGGCACAGTCGCACTTGATCTGGACTGGCCGGGCTGGGCTTCCTACTTCAACGATCCGAAAAACTCGAAGATTGCCGGCAATGTCGGCGTTATCGTTCAGCCCGCCGGCTCCTCAGGCAAGCGGACCGGCTGGTCAGGTCATCACGGTTTCTCCGTCACCGAGGCCTGCGGGCACAAGGATGCGGCGGCATCGCTCGTCTGGTTCCTCACCAACGAAGATTCCCAGAAGATCGAGGCGGCCACCGGCACCCTGCCAACCCGCAAGGCGGTTTGGGACTGGGATATCGAGCAGGCTGCGAGCGATCCTTACAAGAAGGAAGCTCTCGGCGCCTTCCAGGAAGCCATGAAACATGCCTTCCCGGTTCCGCGCACGCCCGAATGGATCGAGATTTCCAACGCGGTCTATCCGGAACTGCAATCGGCTATCCTCGGCGACAAGACCTCCAAGAAGGCTCTCGACGCCGCAGCCGACAAGGCGACGTCCATTCTCAAGGACGCCGGCGCTCTTTAATCCTGTCATAATGGGGCCCGCACCTGCAAACGGGTGCGGGCCCGATTTTAAAAGATCGGAGCTTTCTTTCGGCTCCCCTGCGGTCCAGGCGCCCGATATGGCGTGGACAGGTTGTTCGATGTTCAAAAAAATCCCGACACCCATAGTCTTGCTCCTGCCGGCGATCATCGTTCTGGCGGCTGTCGTCCTGGTGCCACTGCTACTTTCTCTTTATTCCAGTTTCACACCGTTCCGCCTGACCCGGCCGCAGACGCTGTTTGTCTTTGTCGGCCTGCGAAACTATGTTCGCATCCTCACGGATCCCGTGTTTCTTGCAGCGTTCGTGCGCACCGTGGTGCTGCTGACGATCGCGCTCAATCTTGAAATGTTGCTCGGCCTAGGGCTGGCGCTGCTCGTCAATCGGGCAACCATGGGTCAGCGCCTGCTGCGCACCATGATGATGTTTCCGATGATGTTTTCCCCCGTCCTCGTGGGCTTTCAGTTCAAATTCATGTTCAACGACAATGTCGGCCTCATCAACAACGCGCTTCAGGCGCTCGGACTGACAGACACCGCGATCCCGTGGCTGATTGACGGCAACCTCGCGCTATTTTCGATCGTCGTTGCCGAAGTCTGGTCGTCCACAGCAGTCTTTGCAATCCTCATCCTGTCCGGGCTGCTCGCCATGCCGCAAGAGCCCGTGGAGGCCGCCCGCGTCGACGGTTGTACGCCCTGGCAAACGTTCCGCTACGTCATATGGCCGTTTCTCATGCCCTTCGCGTTCATCGCCATGACGATCCGCTCGCTCGATGTCGCGCGAGCCTATGACATCGTCAAGATCATGACGGATGGCGGCCCGGCGCGGCGAACCGAGCTCTTGTGGACACTGGTCGGACGCACCGCCTACGCCGATGCTCAGATGGGGCTTGCCAATGCCATGGCCTACGTCTCGATCATCTTGTCGATCGCGTTTACCGTTTATTTCTTTCGGAAGCTGGCGCTTGCCCGCACCCAGATCGGCGCGGAGTGGTAGTCATGGACAGCAATACTCGACAGCGCCTGCGTCGCCGTATCGGCCGTGTCTTTTATCTGATCGGACTGTTCCTGGCGATGCTTATCATCTGCCTGCCAGGCTTCTGGATCGTTCTCAGTTCGCTGCGACCGCCGGTCGAAATCATGGCGAAGCCTCCCGTCTGGATCCCGAATGAGCTGTCGCTCGATGCCTACCGGGCCATGTTCTCCGGCATCGGCAAGGGCGGCATCCCCATCTGGGACTACTTCCGCAATTCGCTGATCATCTCGATCACCTCGACGGTCATCGCGCTCGCAATCGGCATGTCCGGCGGCTATGCATTCGCGCGCTTCAAGTTCGCGGGCAAATCCGCAACGTTTCTCGGCTTGATGCTGACGCGCTCGGTGCCAGGTATTGCCCTTTCGCTCCCGCTTTTCATCCTCTATTCGCGTATTGGCATTATCGATACGCATTTCGGGCTGATCCTGACCTATGTAGCCCTCAATGTGCCCTTCACCATCTGGCTGATCGACGGCTTCTTTCGCCAAGTCCCGAAGGATCTCGCCGAAGCGGCGCAAATCGACGGCTGCACGCGCTGGCAGGCCTTCTGGAAGGTCGAGTTCCCGCTGGCCGGCCCAGGTATCGCATCAGCAGGCATTTTTGCCTTCCTCACCTGCTGGAACGAATATGCCCTTGCTTCTCAGCTGACACGGTCGGTCAACTCGAAAACCCTGCCGGTCGGTCTCCTCGACTATACGGCCGAGTTCACGATCGACTGGCGCGGCATGTGCGCCCTTGCAGTGGTGATGATCGTTCCGGCGCTGGCGCTCACCTTCATCATTCAAAAGCATCTCGTATCCGGCCTGACATTTGGCGCGGTCAAAGGTTGATATCCCATGGCTCAGGTCTCCCTTAAGAAACTCGTCAAGCGCTACGGCGCGCTCGAAATCGTTCACGGCATCGATCTCGATATTGCCGATAAGGAATTCGTCGCGCTCGTCGGCCCATCTGGATGCGGCAAGTCGACGACGCTTAGGATGGTGGCCGGACTTGAACCGATTTCTGGTGGTGACATCGAAATCGGCGGCCGCCTCGTCAACGATCTGCCGCCACGCGATCGCAACATCTCGATGGTCTTTCAATCATACGCTCTTTATCCGCATATGAGTGTGCGCGAGAACATGGGTTTCTCGCTGAAGATCGCCAAGGTCGCGCAGCCTGAAATCGATCAGCGCGTCAGCGAGGCAGCGGCCATCCTCAGCCTCGAAGCTCTGATGGACAGGCGCCCAGCGCAACTGTCGGGCGGCCAGCGCCAGCGCGTCGCCATGGGCCGAGCCATCGTGCGAAACCCAGACGTCTTCCTGTTCGACGAGCCTTTGTCCAATCTCGACGCCAAGCTGCGAACGCAGATGCGCACCGAAATCAAGAAGTTGCACGCCAAGGTGCAGGCGACGGTCATCTACGTCACCCATGATCAGGTCGAGGCCATGACACTCGCCGATCGGATCGTCATTATGCGTGATGGCCATATCGAGCAGGTCGGAACGCCTGACGACGTGTTCAAGCGCCCCGCGACGCGCTTCGTTGCCGGCTTTATCGGCTCTCCACCGATGAACATCCTGGATGCCACCATCGATGATGGTCATATGTTGTTTGCCAATGGCGACCGTCTGCCTTTGCCCGAGAAATTCAAATCCGCCGTCACCCGCGGCCAGAAGGTCACATTCGGTCTGCGTCCAGACGATATGTTCCCGACTGGTCACGGTCTGGTTTCGGGCAACGTGGCGGAAGTCCACGAAGCGAGCCTACCCGTCACCATCACCGAGCCGCTTGGCAACGAAACGCTTGTCTTTGTTGAATTTGCCGGTCGCGAATGGGTGGCGCGCATGCTCAACCCCCGCGCCCTTTCAAGCGGCGAGCAGCTGAAGATGAGCTTTGATCTGTCGCAGGCGCATCTCTTTTCGGCAGACACCGGCAAGAGCCTGGCAAGCTGAGGGTAGGGAGCAACACATGGCACGCATCGAGAAGATTGAAATCCGCATGGTCGACCTGGCGCCCAAGGTCAAGCGCACCGATGCCATCCAGAGTTTTGTCAGTCAGGAGACGCCGATCGTCTTGATTACCGACGCCGACGGCGCCACCGGCATCGGCTACAGTTACACGATCGGTACCGGCGGATCGTCGATCATGCGGCTGTTGTGGGATCATCTCGTCCCGCTATTGATAGGGGCGGATGCTGATTGCATCGAGGCGATCTGGCGCAAGATGGAATTTGCGACCCACGCAACGACGATCGGCGCAATTACGGCCTTGGCTCTCGCCGCAGTCGACATCGCCTTATGGGATCTTAGAGCCAAGAAGCAGGCGCTGCCCCTTTGGAAGCTGGCAGGCGGGGCAAAGGACAGCTGCCCGCTCTACACCACCGAGGGCGGCTGGCTGCATATCGAAAAGGAAGCGCTGGTCGAAGATGCGCTCTTGGCGAAGTCGAAAGGCTTTTCCGGTTCCAAGGTCAAAATCGGCAAACCGCATGGCGCCGAGGATTACGCGCGACTTGCGGCTGTGCGCGCAGCGGTCGGCGATAGCTTTGAAATCATGACCGACTGCAACCAGGGTTTCACGGTGGATGAAGTCATCAGGCGCGCCGCGCGCCTGAAAGACCTTGATCTTGCCTGGATCGAAGAACCATTGCCGGCGGATGATCTTGACGGACATATTCGCCTTTCTCGCTCGACAACGACACCAATCGCCGTGGGCGAATCGATCTATTCGATCCGCCATTTCCGCGAATACATGCAAAAGGGCGCCTGTTCGATCGTCCAAGTCGATGTCGCACGTATCGGCGGCATCACACCCTGGCTCAAAGTCGCCCATGCCGCCGAGGCTTTCGATATTCCCGTTTGTCCGCACTTTTTGATGGAGTTGCATGTCAGTCTGGTCTGCGCGACGCAGAATGGAAAATACGTGGAATATATACCGCAGCTCGATCAACTGACCACCAAGGGTATGGAGATCCGCGACGGTCGCGCGATCGCGCCCTGCGAGCCCGGTATCGGTATCAGCTGGGACTGGCAAGCTATCGAAGACCGGTCGATTGGCGAGTTCACCAGAGAGCGTCGCGGCTGAGGAGAATGTCCATGCAGCGGATGGGAATGGTTATCGGGCTCAAGCCAGCAAATGTCGCGAATTACAAACGCCTTCATGCGTCTGTATGGCCAGAGATCCTGGCGCTGATCACTGAATGCAACATCACAAACTATTCGATCTTCCTCAAGGAACCGGAGAACCTTCTTTTCGGGTACTGGGAATATACCGGAGAAGATTTCGACGCAGACATGGCAACGATGGCTGCACACCCAAAGAACAAGGAATGGTGGGCCGTCTGCATGCCCCAGCAACAGCCGCTTGAAACGCGAAAGAAGGGCGAGTGGTGGGCAATGATGGAGGAGGTGTTCCACCATGACTGAGCCTTTCGACCCCAAAAGCCTCCGGCAATCATGGCCGCGTCCCGCCAAGCCGCGTCCAATCGTGATTTTTGGCGCTGGTAGCATTGTCGGCGACGCGCATCTGCCGGCCTACAAGAAGGCCGGATTCCCGGTTGCGGGCATTTTCGACCCGAATTTTGGCAAGGCAAGCGCCTTGGCAAAAGAATGGGGCACGCTGGCTTTCGTGTCGCCAGACCAAGCGCTCGAGGTCGACGGCGCAATCTTCGATCTGGCGACACCGCCCACAGCCCATGCCGCCATCCTCTCAAAGCTTCCACCGGGGTCGTTCACGCTGCTTCAAAAGCCAATGGGCGACAACCTAGAGGAAGCCACCGAGATCCTGTCCTTGTGTCGGTCGCGCCGGCTGACGGCCGCGGTCAACTTCCAGCTGCGTTTTGCGCCGATGATGCTGGCGCTCAAGGACGCGATCGCCAGGGGCTATCTTGGCGAAGTCGTCGATTTCGATGCCTGGCTCGCACTGGCAACGCCATGGGGCCTATGGCCGTTTTTAAAGGGGCTGCCGCGCATCGAGATCGCCATGCACTCAATCCATTACCTCGATCTCGTCAGGGATCTGCTGGGCAATCCGCTCGGCGTCCACGCTAAGACCATCGGTCACCCAAACCACGAAGTGGCGCAGACCCGAACCGCCGCCATCCTCGACTATGGCGACAAAATCCGTTGCGTCCTGTCAATCAACCATGACCACGATTTCGGCAGACGATTTCAAGCCTGCGAATTTCGACTATGTGGCACAAAGGGCGCCGCCTATTTGAAGCTTGGCGTCAATCTCGATTATCCGCAAGGAGAGCCGGACGAGCTTTGGATCAGGGCGAGTAACACCGACGAATGGGTCGCCGTTCCACTTGAGGGGAGCTGGTTTCCAGACGCTTTCGCCAATCGGATGGCGAACCTTCAACGTTTTGCGTCCGGCGAGGACGATATGCTTATCGGAGCCGTCGATGACGGATGGCAGACAATGGCGCTCGTCGAGGCCGCCTATCAATCCAGCACTAGCCCCGCCACACCGATAAGTCTGCTGCCGAAGGAGTAATCACATGTCCGAGCAAATCATCCATTTCGAAGACTACGAACTCAATGCGGTTCGCACGACGACCGGCCGGACGATCACCGAAACCGACTTCGTCGTTCATGCGGGGCATACCGGCGACTTCTTCCCGCATCATATGGATGCGGAATTTGCCAAGACGCTACCTGGCGGCCAGCGCATCGCACACGGCACGATGGTGTTTTCGATCGGCGTCGGGCTGACGGCGTCGCTCATAAATCCGGTCGCATTTTCCTATGGCTACGACCGGCTGCGCTTCGTGCGGCCAGTTCATATCGGCGATACGATCCGCACACGGGTGACAATCTATTCCAAGGAAGACGATCCTAAGCGGCCAGACATGGGCCGCGTCGTCGAGCGCTGCGAGGTATTGAACCAGCGCAATGACGTCGTGCTTGCCGCCGATCATATCCTGCTCGTCGAGCGCGGACCGAAGAAGGCTTGAGCGGAATGTCTTTGAAAACACGCTCAGCCATTGGCATAAGGCGTCGGTGAAGATCGGGGCACGGGCGATGAGTTGTCCCGAGACGGACTGAGAGGTGCAGGTGCAGTGCTGGCCTGCTGGCATAGAATGGCAGCAAAGCATTCACTCTTCGGGTTTGGCCGCGTGGGAATTTGGATCCACCACCGTGACGTGGCGCCCCAACTCGATCTTTTCTTCCACAGTCACCATAAGATTTCGTAGTATGGATGACCGGAGGATTCTGATGAGCCCAATCACAACTATGCCGTGCCGTCCCGAGCCAGGTATATGGCCGCGTGAACGCCGCCCCATTCTAGACTGGCTCATGAACGAAACGAGTTCACAGCGTTTCTTGGACAATTTGCTTGTTGAACTCTGCGAGCGCCTCGTGCTCGAAGGCGTACCGGTTGCCAGGTCGTCGCTACACCTCAGGATCCAGCACCCTCAGTGGCAAGGCGCCCGGATCCTGTGGCAGCCCGGCCTCGAGCAAGCCCATATCGACACATTCGACTACAATGTCGACACCACGGAGCTGTTCCTTCGCAGACCGGCCACGGAAATATACAACGGGGCATCGGAGGTCAGGCAACGTTTCGTCGCGGGCAACGACGAGGCCGCTGCCTATCCTCTTTTCGAAGAACTCCAAAGGGATGGCTTTACGGACTACGTGGCATGGCCGATCCAGCATACATTGGGTAAGCGCCACGTCGTCACCTTCGCGACGAAAAAGAGCACTGGATTTTCAAACTACGAGATCGTCTACCTCAAGGACTTGCTCCCGGCGCTCGCCCTGGCAAGTGAAATCCGCATGAAGAACGCCATGGCCCGGACGCTTTTGGAAACCTATGTCGGACCGCATGCCAGCGCGGAGATTTTGGCCGGCGCGACGACGCGAGGCAGCGGGAAGACCGTGAGCGCCGCAATCATGATTTGCGACTTGCGCGATTTTACAGCGCTGTCGGACCTATGGCCACGAGACGACATCATCGAGATACTAAACGGCTACTTCGATGCACTCTGCGAACCGATCGAGGCTCGCGGCGGCGAGATCCTGAAATTTATGGGCGACGGTCTCCTGGCTGTGTTTCCGCTCAGCAACCCCAATGCCTGCGCAGACCTGTTGGAAGCGATAAAGGACGGGCGCAAACGAATGAGCCACTTGAATGAAACGCTGGTGAAAGGCGGGAAATCGCCTCTTCGATACGGGATCGGTGTCCATGTGGGCGACGTGATGTACGGCAACATAGGGTCTAGAAAACGCCTGGATTTCACGGCGATTGGCCCCGCCGTCAATATCGCGTCTCGTTTGGAAGAGCTTACGAAGGAAGTAAGGCGGCCGGTTTTGCTTTCGTCCGAGTTCGTCCAGCTTGTGCAGGGATCATCGTCAGAATTTTTTGAACTCGGATCGCGTAGGCTGCGCGGGCTCGAAAAACCGGTGAGCGTATTTGGACTTGTCGACTAAGCAGGCCGCGACACCATGACGCGTTTTGGCGCGCTGCAGGTCCATAACGACCGCGGGCGCTCAACCCATAATCTGGGGAGCGCCCGTTGGTTGCAAAGGCCGCGAACGCCGAATGTTCAGCAGGCGGCCTCAAGTGGCGCCGATATAATCGTGTTGGTTTGAAACGTGAACCGCTTTATACGCAGCCCAGCTATGCATAGGAGACTGAACTGCTCCTTCTGACCGCTGTGAAGTGACGCTGTTGCTCTCCGTAAGCTCGCGCGAGCACCGGGAGTCATGCCGATTCCGCAATTTGGGCCGAGTTAGGTCGAGGCCTCTTTTGCCGAATGTTCAGTAGCCATTGTTGAATGGTCCCCGACAACTAGTTTCGAGAGCTTGAACGATACTAAAGCGGAGATGGGTCGCGAATGCTGAAATCCTTTGAACATGTGGGCATGACTGTCAGCAACATGGATCGCGCGATCCGATTTTATTGCGAGCTACTCGGGCTGACGCTCCATCTGAGAAAAAAGATGGACGACGGCGCGGAGCTA
The DNA here is from genome assembly GCF_044772225.1 of Rhizobium sp. NPDC090275. Lineage (NCBI taxonomy): Bacteria > Pseudomonadati > Pseudomonadota > Alphaproteobacteria > Hyphomicrobiales > Rhizobiaceae > Rhizobium > Rhizobium sp. NPDC090275. Next base: position 22,850 of record NZ_JBIVYL010000020.1, read on the forward strand.
GCCTTTTTGGACGCGGGCGGCGGGATGCTGGAGATTGTCGCTCCCGCAAATGGAGCCAAGCCAGCGATGGACGTACCCGACGACACTGCCGGATTGCGCCACCTGACATTTCTCTACGAAGACGTCGACCACACGTTCGCAAGGCTCGAGATGGCCGGCGTTGACATAAAGGAGCGACCGCGTTTTGCTTATAATCCCGAGGTGCTGGAAAAAGTAGCCTTTGTGCGAGATCCCGATGGTATCATAATCGAACTCGCGCAGCGGAAAACTTGATCGGGCCGATGGCGACCTGGTATGTGGGGAGGCGGATTGAGGGGCCGATCGCTGTGCCGGTTCCGTCCTCCTTGGGCATGAAATGCTTGATGCGGCGAAGGGCCTCGAGCTTTGGGGGTAACGAGCCCTTCGCCTGTCACTCAAGCGTATCAGGGAACTCCCAAGCGACAGTCTATGGTAGCCGATTTACTGGCGCGGGCAAGATGGGCAGGCATCGTTGCTGGCAAGATCCCCGGTGCCCGAGGCCATGACCGATCGAGGAAGCATAGGAACATCTCGCCGGTGAGATAAGCCGCACTGCGATCAGTTCGTGAGCTAGCCTCAGCCGGCATTGCCATCAGGTGTTTGGATCTGAGAATGCGATTGTTCGGAGGAGTGAACGGTAACGTGAAATGTTGATCCGCTTTCGTCGACCACGTCGAACCTGACCGACCGAGCTTTTCCAAGTTGGTCCAGCATCTTCTCCGCGGCCTCTTGAGGTGTTGCTGCTTCAACTGACGCAGTGCTAGTCACGGCATATCTTTGGTTGATCATGTTTGTCTGCCTCCAAGACGCAGGTTTTGGGCTTGTGGCGAGCGCAACGGATCATGGGGGATTCGGTTCCTTGGGACATTGCCGGGCGCCGATTTCGAAGGGCAGGGATTAAGCTGACAATTGCGCGCGCATCTCAAGGTAATACAGCGTCTCATGCTCGATTTCGGCGATAAGGCGTTCATACTCGGCGATTTCTTCGGTGTCGCGTCCAAGATCTTTTATTTTGCGCAGGTGGAGGACGGCAATGCTGTAGGCTTCGCACATCTCACCGATCGATTGACGGTACGCCGAAAGTGCTCGAACCTCGGGAACGCGAAGCGACAGGAGAGCCCAACCATGGGCGACGTGGTCAATTCCAGTCTCCATTTTTATAACTCGCTCGATGCGCATGCCATTTCAGATCTACCGTGCCGTCGTCCATAAATGGCCAAAAGTCTGATAGTAGCTCGTCTTGAAAGCAAGTCCTACGGGGGAGTGATGTGGAGGGCCAAGAGTTGCAGAGCCTCAAGGCCCTCCACGTGCCGAGGAAGCTGTTAGGAGACCATCTCGGCGGGGAAAAACCAGCGAGAGAGAAATATGTTCCAAAATGAAAACACGGAAGGGCCGGTCAAATGGACGTTGGCGCTTCGTAGGTCTTTGTGACCTGCCTGAACAGCGTAATCGTTATCAGGCCCGCAATCACGGTTCGATGGAATGATGCCGCTGCCCGGTATATGAATAATCCCAGGCTGGAAAACGAGGGAGAGAAGCTGGGGATGCCGCCTTGGCATGAGTTCTTCTGATCACCCAGATGTTGACTTTGTCACTCAGGCATTTCACATGCTTCGCTTTAGCTTCTGTCCTTGAACTGCCCGGAGAACTGATAAATGGCCGAACTAACAGTTTATATTGGATGGGATTCCCGCGAAGATATTGCCTACCAAGTCGCCAAGGCCACGTTGCTCGCGAACGCCTCCATTGATGTTGAGGTTCACCCTATCAAGCTGCAGGAGCTCGTCGACCAGGGTGTCTACACCCGTGAAGTCGATCCTTTGGCATCGACCGAGTTTACCTATTCCCGTTTCTTCACGCCCTGGCTTGCCGGCTACAAGGGCTGGGCGCTGTTTTGCGACTGCGACTTCCTGTTCTTCGGCGATGTAGCCGACCTCTTGCGCTACAAGGACGACAGCAAGGCTGTCGCCTGTGTTCATCACGACTACACGCCCAAGGAGGGCGTGAAGATGGATGGCAAGGTGCAGACCAATTACCCTCGCAAGAACTGGTCCTCGTTCATGTTGTTCAATTGCGAGCACCCTTCCACACGCCTGCTGACGCCCGAGCTCGTCAATTCGCAGACCGGCGCCTATCTTCACCGCCTGCAATGGGCCAATGACAGCGAGATCGGCGAAATCCCCGAAGAATGGAACTGGCTGGAGGGCTGGAGCACGAAGCCGACGCAAGGCCTTCCAAAGGCGGTCCACTACACCAATGGCGGTCCGTGGTTCCATAATTGGCAGGACGTCGAATACGCGGATGTCTGGCTTGAAAAGGCACGCGCGCTCGATCCGCATTTCGCACCCGTGTGACCGGTGAACCTCGGCTTTCTCGTCAGTTTGCGCGCTGCCTTATCAGGTAAAGCGCTGCGGATCGGCAAGAACCCGAACATGCGGTATCTGCCGAAGCTTCGTTATCGGCACGGTAAGATCGAGATTGGCGACCGTCTTTTCACGAGATGCGGGGTGGTTCTTGATGCGCAAAGTGGGATGATCGAGATCGGCAACGACGTCTCGATCAACGATTACTCGATCGTGCTCGGACATGGCGGCGTCTTAATCGGTGACAACACCCGGATCGCGGCACATGTCGTCATCGTCTCGTTCGAGCACAGCTACGAGGACGCCACTGTTCTCATCAGGGATCAGCCGATCAAAAAGGGCAGGGTGGAGATCGGCAGGGACGTCTGGATCGGTGCGGGGGCCAAGGTGCTTGCCGGCAGCAACATCGCCGACGGCTGCGTCATTGGCGCCAATAGCGTCATCAAGGGGACGACGGAGCCGTTCGGCATCTATGTGGGCTCGCCCGCGCGCCTGGTCAAAAAGCGCGCCTTACCCGAAACCACAGGGCCCCAAACGACAGGGCCCGAAGCGACAGGGCTCGACACGGCAGGGCTCGACACGACAGCGAGGGAACAATGAGCGACAGGGATGAAGATATGAGCGTCAGGACGACCAACCCTGCTGCGGCTGCCGCAAAGGAGTGGCGGTCGCTGCTGGCTGACTATAGCGATGTCGTTCTGGTGGCAAACAGCGATGAGGTGGATATCGAGGAACTGAAAAGGCGCTTTCCCGACACAACGCTCTTCATCTTCTTCAACAAGGTCTTCAAGGTTCTGAGCGAGCCTTTTAGCCGTCATTCCATGCTTTTCTCAAGAAGCGGAACGCTAGGCGCCAATCTCGTCAAGAGCGGCAAGGTCGATAAGGTTCTGCCCTATTTCGACACGCGCACCTTCCACGGTGTCGTGAACATCAAGGCCGGGCCCGACGAGCAGCTCAGCCCGGCGTCGGACTTCGGCGACGTTCAAGTCAGGCATCTCGACCTGACGGATGTCTTCACGCCGTTCTATCCTCGCGCCAGCGTGCCGACGACGGGATTTGCGCTCTGCTTCTGGCTGACGACGCTCAATCTTGGCACCAGGATCACGCTGGCCGGCTTCTCGTCGAAGCGCAGCGAGCGCTACAAGGTGCTGGATGTTCACGACTGGACATTCGAACAGGTGCTTCTGCGGCTGATGTTCCGCAAGGGCAAGATCAACATTGTCGGGCGTGACGCGTCCAACCCCTATGCGGATCTATCTGCGCACTTTCCCGAGTACGGGCCTGCCGAAGTCGCGCTCACCGCCAATGAGATTATCAACGAACGGCTCGGCAATCTAAGTTCGATCGTCGATCGCCTGATGGATGTCACCCGGTTTCTGCGCTTCCTAGATCGGACCTGGAAGAGCTTGAAACCCAAGTCTCGCAAGCAACGGCGGTGGGATGCGCTGGAAAATAAGCGCCGCTGATCGGTCGGCTTGAAGCCGGCAATCGTTCGTGACGCGGCTCCAGGAAAGGTGGCAAGACCGACCACGCGCCTCGGAAGCGATCATCGCCCTAAAGTCGACGCGTGCGAGATAAACTCTTGCGACAAAGCGCGCCGCAATGAAGAAACGGATGACCGTGGAATACAGCGCGCCGGCAATAACGGAAACTGCCGCGGCGCCAAGCCGGGCGGAGGTGGTACATGCTCAGCCGTCGCGGGTCTGCGTTGCCCTTGTCCGTTTCCCCAGCTATCGTTACGCAGCAACTTCACCGCACCGATTCCATGGCCATCCTTTTTAAAAGCACGATCTCCGAAAACGCTGCATTCGAGGTCATCGAGCAGGCGATTACATCCGGCCGCCCGTGTGACGGCTACTTCAACGCCGTGAGTGACGCGGGAGAGACAACATTGGTTTGGTCGCCCTCGATGAGTGCGAAAGAGTTTTTAGCCACGGTTACAGACATGCTGCGCCTCACTTGGGATGTAGCCCGTTTCTGGATCGTATACGAACGACGCGAGGATCGCCAAGATCCAGAAACGACAGCGGTGCGTAATGCCGCCTTCCGTCTCACCCGTGGCTACAACGGGGTCATTGTGGCGTCACTGAGCATCCTTGGAAAGCGCGATGCGGACCATGATCTGGAGTTGATCTTTGTCTGCTTCGCGGAGGACTTCCAGCGCCGAAACTTCCGCGTCCGGTACGAAGGCAAATCCATCTCGACCTGAGCAAGCGGGCGGAAGGCCCTGCGCGTTTGCTCGCATCGTGGACAACGTCCTGCAGCCAGACCGCAACTGTGGTGCCGACGCTCATGAGAGCATGCTCACTATTCATCAATTGACGAACATGGGAGCGACGACGGTGGCGGCGATCGGCCCATCCATCGATGACAAGCCCACGACCGCTTCGCGTAGGAAGTGGCTGAGATTGCCGCAGGCAAGGGCGAGGCTCTTAGACCACTAAATCCGCCCCCGAAATGCTGAGGAAGATCGTGCGCGAGCCGCTCGCGGCTTTGATTTCGGCTGCAGGCTCCATTACGAGACGTGCCCGGCATCCCTCATGAGCAAGTAAAATGCCTCGATGAAGTCATTCTCATCGCCGGAGCTCCGGAACCACAAAGGCTTGTCCATTGGCTGATCGCAACCAACGGTATTGAAGTAGCCGCATGCCCTGCCACTGCGTCGGTCAAAAGCAATATCGAACGAGCCAATCGGTCCGCCCGAACCCATGTCATATGCCTCTACCGACACCACAGACCATTCCTGGCGCCCCGGCAGCATAAGGAGAACCGCCATGAGTAGCGGATGGACCTCCGCAAGAGATGCCTCGCTCGGGGTGGTCCAATACGTGCCTATTTCATCGTCAGCCCGTAGCTGCCCGATCGGCGTTCTAGCCATCGCTATCATCCTCAGTTTGCTTTTATGTTCCTACTATGTTCTCTTTCGTGCCGGAGTCAACAGCTCGACAAAGTCTCGCAAGTGACGACGCTTCTAAAGGGTTCCGTCTGGGACCGTACCGAGGGGAATAGGCTCCTGTTCCAAGTCGATCTTCACCCTAGATATTGTCGCAGATGTGTACAGCGTCACTAGGAGGATCGAATGCCGAATAATGCTTGGAATGCACCAGTTTCTGTCGATTTCCCACATCAGGAACAGAAGGTGATTGGGGGTCCGTTCGAGGCAATGACCTGCCTCACCGACCGATGGCCCAATATGAGCGGTCTCAAGTTCCTACGTGCTCGAATGGCATGCAAGGCCGCTCTGGACGGCCGAATGAGCGCCGATGACGCTCGGGTTATTTTTGTCGAAGCTGTTGGCGAGGCAGGCGGTAAGGCGCACTGAATTATAGACGTCCAGACCGCCACAATTCTTCCGAAGGTTGAAGTTGTGGTCGCCCGCTTGTTGACCAAGGAGGCGGACATTGAGAGCGTCCGCCTCGCAACGCGAAAGCCGCCACAATATCAGACCCTCCTTAGCCCACAAGCCGCGGCACTTTGGCGCGAACCACATAGGAACAGTCCTGTCTGGCTTTTTGCCGGCGACATGGCGGTCGGCAAGGCCCGCGCGCTCAAGCTAAAGGTATGGGCGCTGGCAGACCTGAAAGCGCCGACGGTTGCCTTTGCATTGGCGGCACGGTAGCCCCATATCGTGCGCCGTGACGGTACCTTGCGGTTGATGCCGCCCACGTTCGATGGGACACCCAAGTCGACGCATCCCAAATTTCAGAGCGCCGCGGCGACCCGGGCGTTTTTAGCCATAAGCTGAACGAGCATGTCGGTGGCCAGCTGTCTATTGCGCTGGCGTTAAATCCGTGAAGCGCTTGCACCAGTGTTTAAAGGCTACGGACTGGCTAGGTCAGGCGGTAATGGTTGTTCAACGACCACGCTCGTGCCGCCGAAGCTGGTCAAAATGCTCGAGTAATGTCGGGGAAGGGTGAGGCTTATGCGTTGCTGAAGACCCTATGCAAAGGGACGTGCGCTGGCGTCGCTCCACCGGCACAGGACGTACGCCAGACCTGAAGTCATTTAGCCATTGATTTTCCAGTGGTTGTTCCCCGAGGGACAAGCGACGCCGTCCAGAGTTGAACTCCCAGTGATCGTCTGATGTGTGCTGATGAATTGCCTGCATCCTTGGCCTCCATCGAGGACAGGTCCAATTTGCTGAATGACGCCGGCGCTGCCTGTTGAAGGGTTCGCCCAGGCCAGGGGGCGCATGCCCTCGTCAGAACGCCCCACGGTCTCGGCGATCACAGCTTGATCGGTTTGGCGTGGAGTTTCGGGCAGGCCTGTGGAGGCCGTCACAAGAGGCTCGGTTGTGGTGCAAGCGCTCAGCAAAGTAAGAACTGGGAAACTAAGGCCATGCCAAACTCGAAGCATATCTAATCCATTCGCCATCACACTGCCCGTCATCATAGCAGCGTGCCATTACTTAAAGGTTATTGAGGCGTAAATGTCCGTTGAGAGGCTCCGCACACCCCGCTGACGGTATCGATCGCGAGGAAGGCCATGAGGCACGCGAGATTGGGCCTCTGCACCTCTCGTAGGACGATGTCATTAATGACCCAAGATTTATCCAGACGGCGCGTGTCGTTGACCTAGGCTCAATGTGTGGCTGGCCGCGATAGAACCCCAAATTGGCACGCGTCGCAACCGAGGAAGATCATCTCCGGCTTGAATTCCCGACGCTGCGCGCTAAGTCATCCATTGAATTGTTTCCGACGACTTCCAAGGAGGTCAGGAGGTTGTTGTCGAGGCAAGGGAAAGGTCGGGCGCGAGAAATCCGCCCGACCTTTCCATTTTAAATCAAGCGCTTTGAGAGAGCTGCGAGGATGTCCGACAATCTAAAGCCATTCTTTATGACGTCTCGTGAGATCACTGCCGTCCTTATTAAGTTCGGCACATTACTCGAGGAGTTCGCGTATCAACTTCCCAGTGAGAAGAATGCGCTAATCACGCTGGTGAGGAACGCCGCTGCCTCCATCAAAGAACTTGCGTACGACGTGGGAAGCGGCGATCCGGAGATCGCGGCCGAAATTGTGAAATCGAGCGCAAGGTTGGTAGCTTCAATACGCGAGCAAGTCAAAACGTCGCCATTAGGCGCGACAATCCATTGAGGCTATCTAAGCTGTCGACCGGTTTTGACCATGCACTACGTCTGATCAGCGACATTGGTGCTCGTCGTCTCCAACCGTCTTTGCTCAAACGACTATCACCAGTCTCACTCACTATGTCGATGAGCGCCTGAGTCTCTTCAGGATCATATTCGGCAGACATGATAACGGTCAAAAGCGCCTCGCGCTATGCCTCTTGGAGGCGCTTGGGTGTTTTGCCTTGACCGCGTCGATCAGCGCTTTGGGCTTCATGCCCGGAACGGCCAATTTTCTTATTGTCTCAGCGACACGTTCTCTTTCTCGAACCTTCTTCTTGCCCACCTTTCCCTCCTCGGTTACGCACCGATACTAGGGGAGGTCATGAGGGTTTTTTGACGTCCCGTTCGCAAGCCATGGCGCAATTCCGGCTAGAGACGAGGGCAGTCGTAGCCTTGCCGAGGCCCCCGATGATCGCCATCTATATCAACGAGAATCCCAGGCGTTAACGAATTGATCCGACATTGGAAACGAGCTCATCTGCAATCGTATGGTGGATCGGCTGGTCGACATGGCTCGGAGAGTGACGCGAAGCGGCGCGCCACATCACGATGACGCTCACGCAGCAAGACCTGGAGGAGTATCATGCCTTTTGAACCCCGGATGGGCGACGTTTGCCTTTTTGAAAATGAAAAAGCCGGACATGATAGTGCACCTGACCACCGAGGCTATTTCGTGGCCCACCGCGACATAAAAGCGGGAGAGAAAATCCAGTTCGCTCTCTGGTCAGGGCGACCGGGCAGCGCTCGATCATTCGGCGGACGGATCGACGAACCGCTGTCGCGCGCGCCAAAAGAAAGCCCCCCGACTGATCTTTTCGGTAACCCGCTGGACGAGTAAATCCGCCCGGAGATCTTCGTTGAGGGGTGGGAGCGCCGGCAGCGCAACGTATTCCTGACGAAGAAAAGCGTCCGTCGAGCAGACGGCCGTCAAGGGATGAGCGTGCCAGGCGTCTCGACAGGCTCAACATTTGCGACACGCGTTGGCTCGTGCGCTCGTTGTCATTTGGCCCGTAATCTGATTGTAGAAGTGTTCTCTATAAGGGCACCGGAAAAAGCCGCCACTGCCCGAAATCGATCGCGTCATCGCCCGCATCAGCAGTCTCACCACCGACCGGTAGAAGGAGACTCGTGACATGCTCTTGCCATGCTTCGGTGGCCGGCTGGACGCGCAAGCGCAGCGACGCAGAACTGTCGAAGGCTGTTCACGTCATTGAGGAGAGAAAAGCCCTGCAGAGGCTCGCTACGCCGAAAGAAACAAACAGGCATCGGATACAAATGCGATGCCTGTGCAAGCAGTCGCAGTGATACTGGCAAAAAACCTTGTACCGACAACCCGTGTCATCGGTGGTGTTACATAAGGCAGAGCTTAAACGGGATGAAGTGATTGTTGTGGTGATTTGCGTAGGGCGATCAGCACATGAGGCCGCCTCCGGGCCGCCTTTCTGTTTCATACGCTCGCACAGTGTCCAAGCTAGGAGGCGGTTCGCTTTCGTCTAGGCTTAACGGCCTTCACCTCTTCGCTCGCGGCCCTCTCCGCATCGCGAGCCAAGCGTAGCTCCCGCAACTGCGATGTCTTCTTATCGCGCGCGGCATCCTGCGCAGCGATAATCGACATGGATTCTATGTGGGTGATGTGCGCTTTGGTCTCTGATTTGTTCATCAGCCATAAGTGGTGCGAAAAATGAAAATCTCAATGGCTGGTAGCCCTCGCAGCCGTCCGCCAGCAGCTGGATAGCTAACTCGAGCGCATAGCCCCGCCTTCCAGCGGGGCAACGCTACGCCACTCAGAAAGTTATCGGCAGACTTTGACCGTTTTAACAATCCACCGGCCGTGGTGTTTCACCTTGTGGCGCTCAGTGTGGCAGACTTGCTTGTGCGGATGAGCATGCTTCCAATCACGGTGATTGCTTGCTGCCTGAGCAGACATGGGAGCGGCTAGAGAAGCCAAAGCGAGTGCGGCTGCGACTGAGCTTTCGAGAATTTTCACGTTCATGGTCCTCGTTGTTGACACGAAGAGCGTAGGACTGGCGCTAATACTGAATATGAATGCTTGGGTTAAGATTTTGTAATGTCGAGTGTTTTGGGCTCCGAAAAGCCCAGATGCCCGGAACGAAAGAGGGGCAGTGTCACAGCATCGAAGACCGAATGTTCAACGGTGACTTTGTCCGTGGCGCCGCATTGCAGACACCTAATTTCATGTAACTGCCTCCCAGGTTAGCTTGAAACGGGAGCTGGCTGTAGCCGACTAATTAAACGTCCTCGCTTGCGCTTACGGCGAGCCGTCTGGGAGCGATTTGGGTGGGCGCTGTAATCAGCTCATCGGGTACAGGGCGTATGTTTGCAGGCTGATAGACAGTGCTGCAAAAAATGCTCCTGCAGCATTAAGCGCCGACCCGAGCTTTAGACGCCTAATCAGACCTGCGGGAGCCCCGTCCCAAAAAGTCTCGCTCAGAACAGGTGATATCACTGCAGATCCCAGCCACGCAGCCGCCGAAAAAGCTCCTAGAATTATCGAAGCCCAGATCATGGTGTCTCCTGAGGTAAACTTATTACCAGTTCTAAAAAATGCACGGCATGAGCAGTTGGCGCAAGAGTGGCAGAAGGCAAGACAGCCGATGACGCATATGCTGCTGGCTTTAAACCTGACGGCGGGAATTCATCTTGCTTACACCATAAAGACGACATCGCACAACGCGTCTCCGAGCTTTTGGAGAGGGAGAATGTTTCGCCGCAAGGCTAACGAGACGGCCATCGACAGCTCGCCATCACAAGACCGGCTTTGCTGACATCCGCAAGGTTATGAAGTGGCAAGGCATGCTTGTGACCGAGGGAGAAAATCCCGATGGTAGTGAAACGCTGGTCATCAACACTGTCGTCGCCAACAATCTGCAGCTGATCGCTATCGGTGAGAAACTTGGCATGTGCGGCGATCGGCGCGAGCGCACCGGCAAGCGCACCCATACATGCCGAGACGGGAACATCGCTGGAATTGCTGCTCAGCGAAAGGAGCTAGACGCTACCACCCAGCTGACCGACCCAGAGCTCAAAGACGAGAGATACGGCTTATCAGCCTGTCAGCTGGTCGGCTCGGTCGATCTCCTCGACGTCCGGATACGCGTTCTGCGCATTCGTCGCTTCCAAGCAACATTACGATTCGGGCTAGACTGACCGGAAGTGGGCGGTTGCTCCCCTCGGGCGTGAGGTTGCCTACGACGTCCAGAAGACGACGATCATCCACCGGGCGACCGGATCAGAGTTGATACGGCATCGAGCGAACCTTGAGGACATCAAGGGCACGTCCGACCTCGACATCCTCAGTTCAGGCAGTCCCTTCGAACTCATATCCGTTGCAACCATCAATCACCGGTAGACCGTAGCTATCGCTCGGTAAACGCCGCAGCTTTCATTGCATATCAGAGAGTAGATTGAACCGATCGCGTTTCTTCGCGAGCGTTCGAACCTCCTTGTTCGGCGGCTCGTTCACTGTGTCTCAAGTACAGTTGAGAGGGAATATTTGAGATCCGGTCGTTTTCCTCGTGGGTCCGCTCACCGGATCTCGTGCGCCGCAGCAATGAGGGGTGTGCGGGGCGCTCTTAGCCAAATCACCCATTTTAATCGCCGTCGAGCGGTCAGGCCTGACGTGGTTAGCGCATCGTTACTATCCACACGTTTCAGTGGCTAAAGCCAGTCGAAGGCCATCAGTGGCGTGGATAAGATTGCCAAGGTTATCAGGGACGATAGCGCCAGCTTGATGCGCCGAATGCGCCGAGTGCGGACGCCTTTCCAGTCGTATGCCATCGAAGATCCTCATGATCACCCGCGAGAATGCTCGCGTCATTTAAGTTGGAATGCCCGTAGCATCCCGAAACTTGCGTGAAGCTTGTCGAGTTCATTGCCCGGCATATCGATTGCAACCCTCACTGAAATCATTGGAGATCACAGTGCTCGTAGAAAGCTGGCGCGCCGTGCTTGTCCGCGGCTGTTTGTCGCCGCTATTGAGTTTGCGCGTTCCCGGTGGGCCCAGCAGGAAGCCTGTTCGTTTTCGGAGAGTGGATTTCTGGCCATGCCGATGCTGCCGATGCTGCCGATGGAGAGTCGACCTCAAACACGGCAACGCCGACTAGCGCGATCACGGCGACTGCCAACGCAATTTTGCAGATCAAGGCAATCTCCATGAGGGCCATCACATCCGATCGTTAGCCGCCTAGCGGTAAACGATTCCCTAATTCACACCAAACAGCGGAGTTTTCCATGACCGTGCACCTAACTGCCGCGCATCCGAGCGAGGGCGAAGGGGCCGTGAACGCCTGAACATGAACTCTGTCATCACTACGGCGCCCGGTATGGCCTCGACCGAACGCACCAATCGGTGCAATACTTCGCCCAGCTATCGCACGAGAGCGCCGAATTCCGCTTCGACCGAGAGGTCTGGGGCCGACAGGCGCCCAGAAGCGCTGCGACACATGCACGGACCTTGATAACACCACCCTGGTTGACGGAGATGGCAAGCTCTACATGGGTGCACTTCTGGCAAGTCGACAAGGACGGGCGATTACCAGGCATTTCACGGCTGGTGCCTTGCCCAACGGCTCATCCCCTCCTGACTTGTCGCAAAGCCAGATCTTGTAAACACCGATCCGAGAGTAGGTCTCGTGCCACTGGTATTGGCAGAGCCGCAACCCCGATCGTTGAGCCGACCAGGGCGACATCGAGACGATCACTAAGAGGTGGAACGGCGGCATGAACGGCTTCGCTCACCGCGTCTACCGCTTCGTTCGCCTGTCGTTGGTTCTTCCGGCTACGCGCCGAACGCCGTTACCTAGTTTCAGCAGAGCGCGTGGCCTGACGCGGACTGCGATGCCGACCCGAAGACGCGAAGCGCTTTGCACAAGGCGCTGTCAGCAGACGACGAAAAAGAGTGCGCGCGCCGGGTTTGAGAAGCTGCCGGCCAATCATGGAAACGACGGTGACAATCTTCAAGAACGACGACCGCGCTGATCACATCTCATCTCACAATCGCCTCGACACCTCTTAAGCCGCTGGTGGTGGCAAGGGCCCGACCCTCCACTAAGGCCGGACCCTCCGTTGCCGCCTAGATGAGACAGGAAGCACGGCGGCGGGGATTTAGTCGATTGAATAACACCGGTCAACCATGGAATTCGATCGAAAAGGCATCTGGGGTTGCTAGGGAGCATTGATTTGACGAAACGCAAGATAGCCCGATCCACGTTCTTTCGCCGCCGTCAAGTTCATCATCACGTCTTCCGATCCGGCTAGCCCGCTCACGTGCCGATTCCGATGAAGCCGCCCCTTTGTTCCGAGATGATTGCGCCCCGTGATTCCGGGATGATCTCGCCCCCTCTTCGAGGAGGTCTGCAGGCAGTTATTGTTGTCAGTTCGTTCAGGCTTGGTGTCAAGCGCTGCGCGGCAGGTTTCGGCGCAGACTGTCGCCGCTTAACTCGACGCGGTGGGCATTGTGGACGAGGCGATCCAGGATGGCATCGGCATAGGTCGGGTCTCCAATGACGCCATGCCAGGCCGATACGGGGAGCTGGCTCGTAATGATCGTTGAGCGGCGGCCATAGCGGTCCTCGAGTATTTCTAAAAGATCGTGCCGCGCCTGTTCGTTGAGCGGTTCGAGACCCCAATCATCCAGGATCAGGACCTGGACATGACCCAGTGTCCGTTGCAGCCGGGCATACCTGCCGTCGCCGCGAGCAAGCGCGAGCTGGGCAAACAGCCTTGGGACACGCTGATAAAGAACAGAGCGATCGTCGCGGCACGCCTTGTGACCGAGTGCGCAAGCTAGCCAGCTTTTTCCGACACCTGAGGGGCCGCAGATTGCCAGATTGTCGTGAGCATTAATCCAGTCGCCCCCGAGAAGCTTCATGAAGAGTGCGCGATCGAGACCGCGTGCACTGCGATAGTCGACATCTTCCGGGGTCGCCTGGTGGCGCAGCTTGGCGAACCTGAGCCGGGCAGCAAGCTTGCGATCGTAGCGGGAACTCCATTCCCGTTCGAGCAGCAATCCCAGCCACTCAGCGTGCGAGAGCTGTTCGGCTTCACCGTTGGAGATGAGCTCCCCAAAGGCCTTTGCCATGCCGGCCAGGCCCATGGCGTTGAGTTTGTCGAGTGTTGGATGAGCAAGCATTCTTCTTTCTCCTTAGTGGTAGTAGCGAGGTCCGCGGATGTTTTCGTGGTGGATAGGCTCATGCGAGGCTGGTCCATTGGTGGAGGCGGCTCGATCGAGATGATTGTCGAGGATGGAGCGCACCGAACCGTAGGTCCGGGCTCCGATCTCCAGCGCACGGCTGCAAGCGGCATTCACTCTGTCGCGCCCAAAGCCCTTGTTCAGACGGATAATTCCCATGCAGGCTCGAAAGCCCTGCTCCGGGTGCGGCCGGTCGGAGAGGATCTTTTCGCATAGCAACGCAACCTCCGGCCCGATGGACGTGGCCTCGCGTTGAATGCGTTCGATCGTCCAGTCGGCAAAACGGCGGTGGGCCGAGGGCATGTGATCGGGGGTCGTCGTGTGCTTGCCGTTACCACTGGAGCGGCGATGAGCGGCTATCCGTTCGCCTTTGTGGAAGATCTCGATCGTATTGGCGGTGATGCGCGCCTCGACTTGCTCGCGAGCGAAGCGATAAGGGACGGAGTAATAATGCCGCTCGATCTCGACGTGGTAGTCCAATCCAGCACGCCGGATACGCCATTCCGCAAAGACATAGCGTTCCACAGGCAATGGCCTTAGAGCAGGCCGGTCAAGCTCTTCGAATAATTGGCGGCGCGTGACGCCGACCCGGCGAAGGACCCGCCTGTCGTTGAGATCATGCAGCAAGTCGGCGATCGCCGCGTTGACCTCGGCGAGATTGTAGAAGGTGCGATGACGAAGGCGGCCCAACAGCCAGCGTTCGACGATACGAACCGCGGCCTCGACTTTCGCCTTGTCACGAGGGCGTCGCGGCCGCGTCGGCAGGACGGCGCTACCATAATGCGCCGCCATCGCGCTATACGTCCGGTTGACCTGAGGATCGAAGTGGCACGCCTTGATGATCGCCACCTTGGCATTGTCCGGAACAAGCAACGCCGGCGCGCCGCCGAAGAACTCCAGCGCCTGGACATGGCATTCAATCCAGTCGGGAAGCGTTTCGCTCCAGCGCGCCTGGGCGTAGGAGAGGCTCGATGCACCCATGACCGCAACGAACAGGTGGGCCTGTCGTGTCATGCCAGACAATCGGTCGACTACGACGCTAACGGTGTCGCCGGCATAATCGACGAACAGCTTGTCGCCGGCTGCATGATCCTGCCGCATCGTGACCGGTAGCTTCAACGCCCAGCCGCGATAAAGGTCGCAGTATCGACTATAGCGATAACCATCGGGGTGAAGACCGATGTATTCGTCCCATAGGATCTGCAGCGTCACATGCTTGCGCTTCAGCTCGCGGTGGACCTGCGCCCAATCTGGTTCCGGCGCGCGGCGGTGTCCTATCTTCGTCCCGGCCCCCCTGTAGAGCGCCGCCTCCAGGACTGCGTCGCTGACGTCGTCACCAAGGGGCCACGACAGGCCAGCAACCGCTGCACGCCGTAGCGTCTCGCGCACCGTCGACGGCGCAGTCCCAACCCGCACCGCAATCGACTTGTGCCCAAGTCCTTGCTCAAACCGATATCTCAGTATCTCGCGGACACGCCGCATCTCCACTCTCTCCGCAGGCATTGCGTTCCTTCCTCCTCGACCTCAAGGGAAGAAACTTCACACCTGCAGACCACCCTTGAAAGATGCCTCAAAAGGGGGCGGCATCATCTCGGAACGAGGGGGCGACTATTTCTCGGAATCAGGGGGCGACATCATTTCGGAATCAGGGGGCGGATTGCCTCGGAATTTGCAGCTCACGCCTTGAAGTGACGGCTAGAAAGGCGAAGGGATCTTTGGGAGAACGCCCTTCGCCTGTCGCTCAGGCGTCTCAACAAACCCCTGAGCGACAGTCCAAATAAGCTGATTTGATCACGAGGGCAAGGTCAGCAGCTCCGCATCAAAAAGAAACCCCGCACAAGGGCGGGGTGAATTGGAGAGGGATAACAACCGCGCGGGAATCGGGGGACGAGCGCGGCTGCCTTAATAACCCCTGGCCCGCCCCAACGTTCCCATGTGTTATGATTTTTCTCGTCCAAGGTAATCGTCGAGCAGCATTGACGGCTTCAAGCGGAGGGTTTTACAGATAGTCAGAAACGTTGGAATAGACATGGTATTCTTGCCGCTCTCGTACTTTCCTATCTGCTGAAATGAAACTCCGAGAGCAATCCCAAGATTGGTCTGACTCAACCCAAGCGACTTGCGAGCCATCTTGATACGCCGTCCCAACTGATAGTTGACTTCAATCTCGTCTTTCTTCTGATCCGCCGAATTCATCTTTCAACCCGTTTTTGATCACAGCGATCTATTTACACGTTGACAGCGACTTGGTGGATTTCAATTGATCGAAAAAAATACAACTTCAGTTATAGGTCGGTTCAGAGCTGTGTCATGGTAGCGGTCAACTCGTCTGTCGATCGGGATGATGCCGGCCTATGGAAATAAATTTCTGCCCGATTTCATGCAAGAGGCGATCTCGAAAGTCATACGGTCTCGAATTTCCCGGAATTTCGGTCATATTGCGCCCGATATCGATGAAATCTCGAACGAAATTGGATTTTGGTGTCCAGGCTCCATCCGTGCACGAATGACGCGACGAGGCACACGTTTTTGACAAGCCCTTGATTTGATTCGGAACGAATCACTTGAGCGTCAGTTGAGTCGGATCCACTGTCAACTGAGGTAGCGCGTCGTGGCCAGCTTTTCCCTTACACCAATCGAGCCGCTCGAAGTCGAGATCCGCGGCGCCGGGCAGCATGCTCGCGTCGAGACCGTCGAGGAAATGATCGCGTTTCTCACGTCGGAGTGGCCAGATAAGACAAAGCCGGGATTTCACAGTGCTCTCGCACGGTCGATCGACGCCATGGTGATGGCCGCCGAGCCGGCTGCGGCCCGTGCTGCTTTTGTCGAGGCTGCCCACGCTACCGGCATGCACATTTTCCCCGACGACATGGCCGAGTTCCGGAAGGCGAGCTGACCGCCGTCTATTGCTTGCTTCCCCTTGTGGCAACCATCTGCAGCAACTCGACCACGCTGAGGCCGATTAGCGCCTCATATTGATCTCCCATCATCTGGGAGAACTGCTGTCGCAGGCTAAAGTCGGCAGACATATCAAGGCGGTTCATCGTTTCCAGCGTTCGCTGGATATGCTCTCTAACTTGTGAGCTTTCGAGTGCCATGGCAAAGTGACCTCTGGTTACCTCCTCAATCTACCGGCCAGGGGCACAGTGGTCACCTTACCAAATAGGCTTGGCCCTAGGTTAAACTTGGCCAGTGACGGAAGTTGCGCCATGCATCCTGTGATGGGCTTCGCAAGGTGCGGGACGAGAGTGCGGTCTAGGCTATCTGATCAGTTGGCAAACAGCCGGGAAGCCTTACAGCATCTCCGCGCAGACAAAACCACACGTTCGATGCAACGGACTTGGACGTGCGTTCGTCCAGTTCTCGAAATAGGCCTTGAGCCCGAACTTACGATGCCAAAACACTAAGGGTGCGAACCATGCGCGTTTGCATGAAACCCACCCGTTGCTGCAAGTCCAGCGGCCGTAACCGTCTTCGGTTTGAAGCCCGCCTCAAGGCAGGCGGCGAAAAAGTACTCACGCGCTACGGCGGGGGGCGTCATTTTCTTTAGAGCGTTACGGCAGGAAACAACCGCTGAATTGTGATATGCGCCACGCTTAGATGGCCATTCGAACTCCAGAAAGTCCAGGGCATCCGAGATGCTGCTGAATGATTTCTCCAGGCCAGTTGTCAGCCTGATCGTCACAGGGCTTTCCCACAGAACATCAACAGGGCTCATAGCATCCTCCATCGCTGCCAAGTTGTGGTCTATAGCGAAAATCTAATATGTGATTTTTGAGGTTTCAAGTGGTTTCGGATCGCCGTTTTAACGAGGTTGCGGCTGCAGAAATGGCCTGTTCGTCGCCGAGATTTTCCGTGGCGCTTTCAACAGCATCAGGCATTGCGGTCTTCTGCCCCCACGTCCTGCGACCCTAGTCGAAGGGGTATGGGTTCGCCTTGCGGTAAGCGAGACCAGCGGCCGTCAGCCGACACATCGGAAACCGCGAGCTATCGCGGACGTCGACAAACCCGGCTTCATCCGCAGCGTTCACCGTTTTTCGTCCCAAGCCCGGCGGGAGAGGCCTGAAGTCGTCGGTGTTCAGGTGGTGCAACAGTAAGGCAAGGCGAAGGTTGGGGCCGTATCCTGACACGCAGGTGCTCCTGTCACACATTTCCAGTGGGAAGTGGGGAGCCCCAATAAGGCTCCCCACCCTTTAACCGCGTCAGGGCAAAGCCGGCAAGCTGGCAAGCGCGGTCGGACGTGAAACGAGCAAAACGATTGTATGTTCCAAGAGGATGGGTGTGGAGAGCCGAGAGAGTTACAGGGGCTCAAGGCCCTCCACTGCCGAGCAAGACGTTGGGAGACTATCTCGGCGGAGTAAAATTCCTGTCACGACGAAATGTTCCCGCAATTGCGATATCGAAGACCTCGATTGCCTATCGCTGCATATTGACCGTCGTGGTCTCGTGATTTGGGTTCATCTTCCCAGAAAAGAGCGCGCCGGCGGCTATAATAAAGCCAGTAAGTAGCAGGCCACCCACGTAAATCGCAGTCTGATTTCGACTATTCGTAGCCATTTCTTGACCCTTTGGCAGCATCTGCGAATCTTAGGATAAATAAGCGGCGAAGAGCCGATCGCTTTGAGGGGAACCAGCTCTTCACCATATCGCCATACAACGCGTCTAACTTTGCATGACGATATCCATAAACCTCGATAGCACCGTTGTGTTCCTCGCGTCAGTAGCGATATTCGAAGCGAGCGGCCATATCAAGCTAATGGGCGCAGTCAATTCAGTGATTTTGAGGACCCTAGCGCTTTCGCTTTCTCGCCGTTCATATCCTGCCTCGGACAGCCCCGGAAACACCACCTCCGGTTCATATATCTCCTGCCGATCCACGTTGTCGCCGGCGCAGGGGTAGGAAGGCGCGTAATCCTTCGTAAACTCCGGATATGTTGAACGACCTTACTTTCGATCGCGTCGATCGACCTTTGCGGATGGTAATGGGTGACTTGCAGTCTCACCAAGCGCGTGAAGCTCATCCGGTTCCTAATCGATCACGCCGAACAACAAGGCGAAACCACAGAGGAATGTGCAGAGAAGTATCCGATATAGCGCGGCGATCAGGATGAGACGCTGGCGACAATCTGGATGAGATTCTTAGGTCGCGGTCGGGATGAAGTTATCACCCTGATTGCCGCTGA
>NZ_JBIVYL010000021.1:0-40727 GCF_044772225.1 Rhizobium sp. NPDC090275
AAAATGAGCGATGATCCAATCATCAGCTTGCCAGCCGTGGCACGTTGATCCTCCCGGCCTTGCCGGAGAGCACGGTGGCCTCGTCGGCACTTACATCATCTCGTGGGACACGATCCCCCTGAACTTATCTCTGAACGGACCATGGGAAGCAACTGATCAAGTGCAACTGGCCTGCCTTTTCAAGTGGAACCGGCCCGTTTGTGACATCACTCAATTTGCCTATTGGAGAGGGAACTTTGTCATCGACCGATCGTTATTGCGTGGGGCCACGTGAACGCCTTTCCTTCGTGGCTCTCTTCCCCCATTAGCCCCTGGTTTCGACCGGGGGATTTTTTTACCGTCTCTTCAACACTGCGCCAGTCGCGCGATGCTTAGCAAGAGCGTCGCCGGGGTCGTCACGCGGGCGGAGATGTGCGCCAATCCAACAGGTGGGCGATCACGAAAAGGCGATGAGGCCACAGCTTCTCGGCCCGAGATATCCGCGTTCAAAAAACTCCGGAAGAGAGCCTGAAGGCCGTTGCAACACGACGGCTTCGAGCCGATCGCTCTCACCCAAGACGCGATACGACAAGGTCCATCAAGCAATGACTGGTGCGGCATGCGTCGCATGAAATGATTGGATCCACCAGAACACTCGAAGTTGCGGCTTCGAAAAAAGATGCTGATTGATCCAAGCGGTCCTAAGCGGCAAACGTGACAACATGCGCAAAGACAGGCGGCTTCAAAACCTCAGGAGCGTCGGAACTTCTTCATCTTTGAAAGGTTTTTGCATTGGCCGCGTCAAGTGTCCCCGTGGTCGCCTCCCTTTATCCCCCGGCTCGCACCGGGGGAATTTTTTTCGATACTGCCGCTTGCGTGTCGCCCTGCGCGGAAGTCTAAGCACATGGCTTGACCGAAAAATCCAATCGACTAATCGAGCCACCGTCCATTTCCTGGGACAGCCGGCAAAAAAAGGTTTCGGCCTCGCGAGGATGTCGATGCCTTGCCATCCAGCTTTTAGGTCGTGCAACCGCCTCTCGCAACGACGAACAGTTGCGAGCAGGTTTCAAGTCAAAGCCTCAGGTGAGAAAGTTTCCATGAACAAGAAGTTCGGTAGCGCGTTCGATGGGCGAAGCGAGCAACAAAAATAGCGCCCCAAAAGCGAGTGTTCTGGCGAAACCGTGCGCTATAAAAGCCAAACGCTAAGGCGCCCACCAGAGCGCTCGGCCTGCAGGCTCGTAGTGCGCGCAACCGATGGCCGTGACCGTGAAGGATGCGCCAGCGACGACTACGGCAACGATGACAAGGGCTTTCATTGTAGCCTCTCCGACTGAAATGAACCAACGAAAAACCCCGCCATTGCTGACGGGGCTAAGCATTCGGCGAATATCAAGACCGTCTCATCGGATATAAAGCTGGAATACCGACCGCGGGTAGTAATAGCCATCACTATGTCGACGGTAGCCCCTGCGGTATTCACGGTAACCTCTATGCCCGTTCCAGTAGCCGGGGCGGCCGTGCCGACGCTCGTAGCGGTCGCGCGGGTGGTGGTGTCGGCGCCAGTCACGTCGATGGTGATCGCGGTACTGGACAAGTTCCACCGCCGATGTCACCTGCGTGTGTTGCGCGGAAAGCGGCGCGGCAGCAGCCAAGCCAAAGCTCGAAGCCGTCATGACAACCGCAACCACGGCTGTATTGATACGGGAAAAGATTCTATTCATGGTTATGCCTTTCCAGTGGTAATGTTAGTACCATGGCGCTTTGGCTATGAACTGGACATGAACCGTTGTAGGCCGGCGACAGGCTAGAGGAACTGCGAGCCGTCACGCTGACCTGCGCTATTGCGATCCTCACGAGAACAAAGCACCATCTGGAGGGCTAAAGCCCCTGTAAGTCGTCGGCTCTCCCTTCCCTCCATCCAACCACGCGAGTGGCGCTGTACAGGTAGCCTCTCAGAAGCAACCGTGGTGATGACTGTGGTTACCGATTACGCCAAAGGCAGGCACCAACCTGTCGGGCCAAATCCCGAGGGAACTTAACGGGAATATTGTCGGCCCGGCTCAACATGCTAACGGCATGATACGTTTTTTTCCAAGTCGGTGTCCGCGTTAATGGCGTTTGGCGATAAGAGACGCGAAAAGTCCTTGAAGTGGAAAAGGTCGGTGCTATGATCAAAATGTCCGCTGCTCCTGCAGCACCCCTGACCCCGCTTTATGCGGGGTTCTTTTTGTATCGGCGATCGTTTTCATTGCGGTACCGCGGCGGACGGCAACCTGATCGCAGTGAATTGGAACCGACATAACGCTTCAGTCACTGACGTCGGCAGGTGAAAAAGGCAGAGCTGTGTTCGACAGCGAACCGTCAATCGAGATATCACCGTGGTCTACATGGATGAACCGAACGATCCGCGGTTTTCATATCTAGATGAGGTGACACCGCGAGCGACGCGATTGAAAGCAATCACTTTGGATAGTTATAGATGACCTCACGTCGCCCAACGTCGTCCCATGCTTCCACGTCCACGCCAAACCCCGGGCTGAGCCCGGTCATTCCGGCATTCCGAGATTTTCCTTTGAAACTGGGAACAACGTAAACGAGCCGTTGTTAAGCTTAGGTCGAAAACGCAAAATCCTGAGGAGGAATTGCAATGCGTATTAAGATCATCGCCACGGCACTCTTGGTGGCTGGCATGTCGACCGCCGCTTTCGCTCAGTCCAACCCCGCGCCGGCTGGCTCGACAATTGACAAGAACCACGGTGATACTGGCGGTGGCGCGACCACCGACATGAAAAAACCTAAGGCTGTGGATAAGACGTCCACCGGAAGCACAATGAAGATGGACAAAACGAAGTGTGCCAATCCGGCCAGCAGCGCGGGATCCGGGAAGCTTCAGACACAGGGTGGCAAGAGCAACGCCACGCCGGAAGACGAAGCCTGCGCAGCCCACAACAACTGAGGGTTCACAGCGAAGGCCGCCAATCACGATGACGGCGGCCTTTGGTCCTCTTACCGTTTTACGGCATGGCCAAGAACACAGCGCCAAGACGTGGCGACCTCTACGCGCCAGCCCGCTGGCTGGAACTCAAAGGACACTCTGTTCGTCGAGACAGGATTTACCGGCCACACTTACTTTCATTAAAAGCGTGCCGCTCTCGTAGACTGAGTCCAACCGTCGGCTTGTTCAAAGCTCTGTGTATCTCGGGTGCCGGTTACGCTAGTGACCTCTAACCTTTACGACGACTGGACGCCACCGCGTTTCATGGCGGGCCGCAAGGAGGCATCCCAGGAAGTTTAGGAGGTGGAAGTACCATGCGGACGCGCTCGATCGTCAGAGGTCTTCAAGCACGGTGAGAGCATTATCGATCGCCGCGCCCGCGGCAGTGTTGTCGAACACGCACCAGCCGTCGGACGCCACCATGTCGGAGAACGATCTGATTTCATCTGCGGTGTAGCTGGAATAGTAGATCTTTGGCCTGCCATGCAGTCGTAAGTATTTTGGCGGGGTTTCAAATTCATCCGCTTTCCAGACGGGGGAAGGATCTGCGAAAACTCGATCAAGAGCATAGGTATTCAGCAGCTTCAATGCATCGGCGGACGTCCAGCTCTCATGCCTGGCCTCGACGACGATCGTGCCATCATCGCAGTCTCGCATTGCCTGGAACGCGCTTTCGATTCCAGCGTCGAATGCGAGAGATGGCGGCATTTGGCAAAGTAGCGGCCCCCGCTTTTTCCCCAGCGGCTCAATATCTTCAATGAAGGTGCTGAAGGCGCCAGCAACGCATTTCATTGCGTGGGTGTGGGTGATGTCTTTCGGCATCTTAACCGCGAACTGAAAGCTGTCCGGGACAGCGTCCGCCCATCGGGCAAAGGTGGACCTCTTGTGCCTGCGATAAAAGGTCGAGTTTATCTCGACCACATTGAGTACCGAGGCATATCTGGTGAGACTGCTTCCTTCCGTTGCAAATCGGTCAGCGATATTTTTTGGAATGGACCAGCCCGCGGTGGCAATGATGGGCAAATCATTCTCCTTAAAAAGTAGCGGCCAACGAGGCGAAACGAAAAAAGGGGTGTTCAGGTTCGGCATCAATCCAGCGTTTTGTGGGGGAGTAGCGCCTGAGAAAGAGTTGTGCCGCTACAACGAGCCGCAGGCCTTAAACGGTTAGTCACAAATCTCGGCACAACGCCTGCCGCGCTTCTTGGAAGTAGATGGCCTTGCAGTTGACGCTTCGCCCGAGGTGGCTCTCCATCGAGAGCATGATCGTGTCGTCTGAAATCATCCGTCTCGAGAGAGCTCTACCAAACTTGCGAACCAGATCGCTAGGAAGTCCGTCATCGGCCTGATAAAAGCGCTGGCGACACCCTGGTGGCGAATGGGCATGTCGAATAATCCATACGACCGCAGAAACTTGCCCGTCGCATAACCGACTGACCTCGGGAAATCGCCAGCGCGTCGAACACCGCCTGAACAATTTTCGATCGTAGAGTCGCGGGTTATCCCAAGGGCATCGTTTTTTCAGACGTCCACAAATGGCATTTAATGTTCAACTGGCTTCCGAGCTACGGAACCGCGAAGTCATGCTGAGCGGGAGGGCAAATGATACTCGTCCTAGAACTTCCTTCATATCTGGTGCTCCGGTTCGCCCCAGTTGGTGGGGATCGAGATCGAGCAATAGACGTACCTGTGTGACACGCGGTTTATGTTGGGCTTTGCCATGTAAGCGATCAGTGGTCCCGACCAACGAGAGGTCGGGTAATTATTTGATCGAGCGTGGTTGGCATCAACGTCAGGTCAACTCTATAGGGAGGTATCACCTGTGCGTTCCGCAAAGCATTTGGTTTCGAGCGGGGAGTCAGCTTATTCGAAGTTGCCGGTCTTTTCTCGGTCCGGGTGTTGAGAGACATCGGAGGCATATCCTTCTCCTTCATTAGCAGTGTCTAATGCCAACCAAGAGCTAGTGCATTTGTTCCACTGGGGAGCTTCCGGCCGGCATAAAGTTCCCCGGTGTCGACTGCGTGCGTAAGCAGCTCGCCGACGGCGAGCGGCGAAAGGCTTTCGTTGCCGACGGCCGTAGAGGCGCGATGCGCATGAGGCCAGCGCATCAGATTGGCGAAAGAGATTTGGAACTCTGGTCTTTCATCAAGGTTTTATTTAGGTCGGCGCGGGAGACTTCCGGTTCAACCCCGTCGGCATGGCGAAGGGTCTTATGTTGCAGCGGCCCTTCGCCGCTTGGTGCTGGATCGGCTGTCCGTTACCGTGGCGTTAACATGAACGCCGGCCCAGCAATCAGGTCGGTAACCCTTCTTCACGCGGATTCGACGTCTTGCGCGCCGACCTCCGTTTTACAATTCTCTTCCGCTTGAAAGCGGGAACTGTTTTTCCCTTGCCGAGTGTGCCGTCTCAACGCGAAGTGGTTAACAAGCGAATGACAAGCAGCGGTCCAAGCGCAGGTCGGCCGTACCCCACGCGCTTGGCGGCGGGACGTTGCTAACGACAATGACGGTCCATCCCGCGAGCATCCCAGCTGCGAACCCACGCCGATCCGGATTTTATTTGCACCTGCCTTTCCGCTTGGCAAAGGTTATTGCTTGCCTGCACCTTCCCCGTCTTCAACCGCTTCTTCTGCAGAAGAGCCCAGCGCTTCAGACGACGGGCTTTTCTTCAACTTATCCGTGGCCGACTGCGCGTCCGGGCTTGAAGCCTGGTCGCGCAATGCCGTGCGTAGTCCTTTGGCGGCTTGTCCCGCGAGTTCTTCACGTCGCTTGTCCGCACCATCTGAGACGCGGCTATCATCGGTTCCGGGCTGTTTCGATCCACTCATCTTGAAATCTCTCGTCGTTTGAGAACGGATACATTGCAAACCGCACCGGCAAGTAATTGTTCCGTCAGCCGCAGTTGCTGCATCCGCCCCACAATTGCGGTAAAAAGCGGCGACGGCCAGATTAATTGGATTGCCGAAGTTGCGCCCGTGCAGGAGCCCAGCCTCCACGATCCACTGCATTTGCAAGGTGAGTTCTGGACCAATCAAACCCTTGCGTGAGCCAAACGACGGCCAAATTCCAGTAAGGGCGCTCAAAAAGATCGCTCGTGAACATGTTGCTTATGTAAGACCCAGGATAGCTCCGGCTTCAAAGCTGGACAAGTTAATGTCGTAAGCGTTTTTCTCGGGAACAACAGGGACATATCGAGGTTCATTGGTTCAACAACGAACGGAAATCAGCCCCCTTTTCCAAAGGGGCGGACCCCATTGAGCACGATCCCGCTGGGACGTCCGCCCGATTGCTGTGGGTCACTTTTCTAACGTACACCAAGAAATGGACAGGAATGCCAATGAAAAAGGTTCGAAATCCCGTGAACACACCAAAAAAGCATTCGCACCTGGAACGAGCGGAAAAGTCCTCGGGCGAAGAGCCAGGCACAGCCCCTGGTCTTGACGAAGAGACGACGAGGCAAGCCGGCGGAACTGGCGTTTCCTTAAGCCATGGTCAAACAGTGTCTGACCTTGAGCGCGAACGTCACGAGTGGATCAGCCAGCGTGCTTACTCATTGTGGGAGCAAGCAGGTCGCCCCGAAGGCCGACATGCTGATCATTGGGAGCAGGCAATTTCCGACTTCGAGCAAAGGAGGAATGTTAACGGGGAAGCCGGAGCGGACGGCGGTGGCAAGGCCGGCTCGTCCGTGACGTCGCGCGCTAGCTAGCAGTCGCTGCCCGGCCGGTGGAGATTGCCCAAGCCTGAGCAACCCTTCGCGTTGAGAGGGCAACAATGCAGCCCGTCAAATCCATGCCAGTAGCGATGAGCTCATTGGCTCCGATCGAAGTGCTCTGGGCCCCTGGTGTCGCACAAAGTGGAGAATGGCCTTGAATTATATCTGGCTTGTCGCTGTTGTAGGCGGTGCCGCCCTGCTGGGATTTGCACTGGCTTTTGGAATGATGAAAGAGGATCCGAAGCGTGCCGCATTTTCGATCGGCGCGGCTTTCCTCTTTGCGGCAGTTGCCGTTGGGGTATCGCTTTACGTGTCATCCTTCGCGACAGCACCCATCCGTGCTGCGGACAGGGAGCATTCCGAAGAAAAGCTCCCGGCCGGTCCGACGCATACCGAAGAACTGCCTGGACAATAGCGAATGCGCTCGAGACTGTTAACCAGCCTCGGGCTGCAAAGTCACGACTGTAGGACGTTTGCCTGCCGAGAATAAGATCAGTTGGTTCTTTGACTGCGATTGCATGCTTCGCCGGCTTGTGCGCGGCGGCCTTCTGGTTCACGACATTGCGTCCACGGGGCGTTATTCTCACCAGACTCTCGACTGCTGGCTCCGGGATATTCGTCAAGGAGAACGCAGTTCAGGGCATGATGAACGTCAAGGAACTCGGGCACGTGAAGCGGCTGGCCGCCCCGGAGCCCTGTCTCGGGGACGCCGGTCGAGCACCATCGAGTTTATCGCAGAGATCGGCCAGCCGATATGCTCAGAAGCGTCTACCAACTTAAGACGTCGATCGCTCCTCGCGCATCGCATCGCAGATCCTTAACAGCAGCGGTTGGCCGGTTAGATGATCCAAGTCGAGAGACAACTTTGGTTTCCAGTTCGGGTAACTGTTGCTCGTGCCGGGAATGTTTGTAGGACGCCTTTCGGCAGTCATGTCGGCTAACCGAACGGAAACGAGCAATGATGAAGTCTTGGCAATAAATTTGTGAGCACGCACGACCAAATCGTCCAACTTGCGGTCGCTGGCGGTCGGTGGTGGCGGTTCAGCAGGTGGATGTGTGCCAGCATCGTCGAGTGCATTCCAGAGATCCTCGCGTTCGTGACGCCTTTCTTCAAGGTGGGTCTTGGTCAAATCTGGGGGAACAATCCCATGTTGCAATCGGGCCTTAATATCCGCGCCACGCCACCAGCCAGCCAACGTTTGATGATCATGAGTGGAAATGCACGCAATCGACAGCCGAGGATACGTATCCGCGGGCTTGAACCCGTGCTCGTCACGCTCGTAGGATAAAATGCGGTAGGACAAAACTTGAGCCGCGGCCAGATTTTCTTGCAAGCCGTCGGGAAGGATCCCAAGGTCTTCCCCGATGACGAGACACCGAAACTTTTTGGAGGTCTCGGACAAGATCTGCAACAGTTCGTTCTGCGGATAGTCGACATAAGCCCCTTGATCCGGCGTGCATTCGACTGGAACGAGGAAAAGTCGTTGGAGAGCCGCTGCATGATCGATCCTGATGGCCCCCGCATAACGCATGGCCGTGCAAAGCATGCGCCGGAAAGGTGCACGCTCTCCTGCCGCTATTGCCGCGGGATGAAGGGCTGCCAAGCGCCAGTCCTGTCCTTTTGTTGCGAACGGGTCAGGGGGGCTCCCTATAGTAGCGTCGGCGATGTACGCTTCACGTTCGCTCCAGGTGGCTGACCCGTCGACCGCTTCGCCAACAGCTAGGTCAAGATATAGGCCAATCCGGAGGCCATGTTTGCGAGCGGCGTTTGCAGCACTGGTCAATTGCTGATGAGAAAGCCATTGCAGCCACATATGAAAGTCGATCGTTTCTGCATGTTCTTTGGCAAACACGGCAGTCTCTGAGCAATCGGCGCGCTGGTATTCGAGTGGCCATGATTGCCAGCCCGTGCTCCTTCCCAGCGTGCCCATGTGCGATGACAAGGTTTCGAACAAAGCGTGCCGTCGAAGAACTTCACCTCCATCTTCAACGAAAGCGTTGAATTTCTTCCACTCACTCGTCAATTTACCCCTCGATGCACGAAATTTCTTCCACAAATCACGCAATGCCGTGATCTTCGTTTCGGTGACGCCCACATAATCTACGAGGTCGTTTTGCCTCAACTCTGCCAATCGCGCATCTAGCTCTGGGTCGCTCTCAAAGCCTGGGACCTTATCCACTGCTATATAAAGTGGGTTCAGCATTTGCCGGTTCGACGGTTCATAAGGGCTGCATCGATTTGGGTCGGCCAGAAACGGTGCATGCAGTGGATTAAGACCGACGAAGTCAGCGCCAAGGGAACCGGCTAGTGTGATCATTTGCACAAGATCTTCGAAGTCGCCAATGCCCCAGTTGCGCGCTGAACGAAGCTCGTAGAGCTGCAGGCTTATCCCCCAAAGACGGTTTCGTCTCAAGCAAGCAGGTAAAAACGACTTGGGTGTAGGTTTGGCCATCGATTGCACGGGTGCCGTGTTTGACGCCGCTTCGTAGCCGCCGCGGTCAATATCCACCCTCAACGCTGCAAGAATTTTCCGCTTGGTAGCATCAGTGATTGCCACCTCCGCGGTCTCGGGGTCTGGCCTTGTGAGGCCGATCCCGTGTGCGTGCGCAAGCCGGTCAAGTTTCGATCCCATGGTTTTCTCTTTCTGCCAAATGTGTCGTCGCGCCTCAAATGGCAGCGAAACCAATTACGGCCGCGACGCAGCAAGGCCGAAGGACATCGTTGCTACCGAACCGAGTTAAAACACAACTTCACCCGACGGCGGCGCTCGAGATGGTCGTTGGAAATGTCTGCGTGCTGGGCAACGGTTGGCGCCTAGCTTTTGCGATTGCATCGAACGTTGAAGATATCTCACCTCTGATCCGCCCGAGTGCTGCGACCCTCAACTCCGCGGCAAGTGCCAACGCCGCGGCCCTATCGATCCGTGATATGGCTCCATCGAAAAGCGCTACGGACGGTGTCATTGGCAGTCTCCAACGGGTGAATGGTTGCTAACAACCTCTAAAATAGACTTGAGTTCCAAAACGAAAGCCGCCGTGCACTTAGCGACACTCAACTGAGCGCGCCTGACGATTTAAGACGCCGGGCAAGCCGGTGACGCCATCGAGGTTTGCCGACATTATGGGTAGCACTGGCGACTACGCCTTTGACGCCAGTGAGCAAACGTTTTAGTCGTCACTTATCCAGGCGCCGAGAGCCGATGCTGGGCGTCGGTTCTTCGGCCCTCTCCTTGATTGTTCGTGTGACGCACTGGCGCGTCAGGTACCCCCGATCCAGTAAATGGCGACCAACAACCACTTTCGAAGTTTCCTCGTAAACGGACATGAGCAAAGCCTGAAAGCCGCCGCCCGCCGCTTTAGCATGCACATCCAAAGTCCAAGGCTGCAGCATTGCGGCCAATGACTTCACTATTTGGGGCACGATTAGATTGGAAGCCTCACAACCATGACCTGAATACGAGGACGCACCTGTTGTAACGATGAGATCGCTGGATGCGACAGACGAAGCTGAAGCGAATGGCCCTGCGCGCAAGGAAATCACTGGACCGTCTACCTCGGCGCAAGCAGCAGTTATCACTCTCTGATAAAGATAAGCGTTGATAATGGCGGCAAATCGGTCTCGATTGAAGCTGCACGACCGTGAGCGGGAACGGGTTGGCCGGTGGCGTCCAGCGTATCCACTCCTGACCCACCGTAGACGCTATCGTCGGTGCTCAAAAGTCTGCGCCATAGGCCCTCGAACGGCACGCCTATCCTATAGGCGTGGCGAGGCACGGGGGTAAAGTTCGAAACAACCAGGCAAGCGGTGCTTCGCGTCTCATCATACCGGATCATAGCTACAACTGATTGCTCAGAATCGTCGACGACCGCCCACTCGAACCCATCTGAATGCAGATCACCGTGCTGAAGGCTCGGAAAATGCGAATACACTCGGTTGAGATCTCTGACTAATCTCTGGAGCCCTCGATGACGAGGATCGTCAAGCAAATCCCATTCGACCGAACCGTCATGGTTCCATTCGCTTCGCTGACCGATCTCGCAACCCATGAACAGCAGCTTTTTGCCTGGATGGCCCCACATGAAGGCGAAAAGGGCTCTTAAGTTTGCAAACTTTTGCCAGTCGTCACCGGGCATCTTTCCCAGCATCGAGCCCTTCCCGTGCACCACCTCGTCGTGTGAGAACGGTAGGACAAACCGCTCATCATAGGCGTAGACCATCCCGAACACCATGGAGCCATGGTGATACTTCCGATAGACCGGGTCATCCGACATGTAATGAAGTGTGTCGTGCATCCACCCCATGTTCCACTTCATGTCGAAACCCAATCCTCCATGAGCAGGCAAACCAGTTACTTTTGGAAAGGCTGTCGATTCTTCGGCAATCATCAACACGCCCGGATGGCGTTCATGGACGATGCTGTTGAGGTGCTTGAAGAACTCAATCGCTTCCAGGTTCTCTCGACCGCCAAATCGGTTGGGAATCCACTCCCCTTCCGGACGGCTGTAGTCCCTGTACAGCATTGAGGCTACTGCATCGACCCGCAGACCGTCGACATGATACCGTTCCAGCCATTCGAGAGCGCTAGCAATCAGGAAGTTCTTAACCTCGGATCGCCCGAGATTATAGATCAGAGTATTCCAGTCATGGTGATACCCTTCTCGTGGGTCCTCATGCTCGTACAGTGCGGTGCCGTCAAAGCGAGCCAAGCCCCAAACGTCACTTGGGAAATGGGCCGGAACCCAGTCTAGAATAACGCCTATATCGTTTTCGTGACAGCGGTTGACGAAATATCCGAAGTCCTCGGGAGTGCCGTACCTTCCGGTCGGCGCGAAAAGTCCCAAGGGCTGATATCCCCACGATCCGCCAAACGGGTACTCCATGATCGGCATCAACTCGATATGGGTAAAGCCCATCTCTTTGACATATGGCACCAGTCGCTGCGAAAGCTCGAACCAATCAAGCGACCTTCCGCCGTCAGACATCTCCCGCAGCCACGATCCCGGATGAACCTCATAGATGGAGATTGGTCGGTCCATGACATCAGTCGTCGCGCGTTTTTCCATCCAGGAAGCATCTTGCCATCTGACGGGCTCAGGTGAGGCCACGACAGAAGCAGTCGATGGCGCAGCTTCGGCACTCCGTGCCACAGGGTCGGCTTTCTGAGCGAGTAGGTTGCCCTGACTATCGAGGATCTCAAACTTGTAACGATCCCCAACCGTCAGGTCCGGAATGAAAAGTTCCCAGACTCCGGCTTCACGCCTCAGTCGCATTGGATGTCGTCGACCATCCCAACTGTTGAAGTCTCCGACCACAGAAACCCTCCGCGCGTTAGGCGCCCAGACTGCGAAACGAACGCCTGTGACCCCCTCAACGACAAGCGGGTTGGCGCCGAGTGCAGACGAAAGGCGGTAATGAGTTCCTTGTGATATCAGATGCAGATCAAGGTCACGCAACAGCGGAGCGAAGCGGTATGGGTCGTCCGTCTCTTGGGGGCCGTTAGGCCAAAGGACCCTTAGTCTGTATGGCGCCTCTCCCAACAGAGCCGCCTCAAACATTCCCTCCGCGTGAGCAAGCGAGGACACCGCCAAAACCGATCCATCTCCACGGTCGATCACTTCAACCCCGAGCGCTCCAGGCGCAAAGGTACGAATTTTTATCCTGCCATCTGATGCCAGGTGGGGACCGAGAACTGCGAAAGGGTCCCCGTGCGCGCCCTTTGCGATTGCAGCAAGTTCGCTTGGATCGAGATCCGATGTTACTTCCACCAACGGCTCCATCATGCGCGACCTTCCTGCAAACGTGAAACGATTTTCGAAAATCCAAAAAGCGGAATTGGCAGCCATTTAGGCCTATTGCGAGCTTCGTAGGCGATTTCATAAGCCGCCTTTTCTAAGAGGAAAATGTCGAGAAGTTCGCTGACGGTTTCCGGGTCGCTTGGCAGTTCGCGTGAGGCCGAAAGCGCCTTGGTATAGTTTTCGAGAAACGACTTCTCAGCAGCGCTGCCGAACCGGCGGATGACCAGCCGCCGACGCTCGTCGTGATGATCTGACACGGCGTCGTTCTCAAGGCTTGCTGTCGCTACGAGGTAGTCAACAGAGCGAAGCAAGCCCGCCGCGTCCCTCAGCGGAGACGTCTTGGCACGACGCTCCGCAAGATTTCGTGCGGGTTCGCCTTCGAAGTCGATAATGACAGCGTCGCCTTCCGATACCAAGATCTGGCCGAGGTGAAAATCACCATGTGCACGTGTCAGCAACGTCCCCGCAGATTTTTCGGAACACTGGGCAGCAAGCTCGTGTATCTGGTCCTTCTGGGCAAGCAAGCTACGAACGCCTTCGTCGACCGCGTCATCACCCGTGTCGTTCAGTTCTTCTAATTTTGAAAAGGCATACGCGATCTCGCCGGTCACCGCCTTTTTGATCGAGGCGACGTCAGCCGGCTCGGCATGCCGTGGGGCGAAGGATTGATCATCAGTTGGCTTGGCCAAGAGTACATGCAGCTCTCCGAGGCGTTGGCCGACCATGGCAACGAAATTTAAGAGAGGGTCTAGTTGGTCGTCGGCTAGCTCAAGGTCGGCTTCCGTCGTTGCAACCTCGTCTGCGACGCGCCGCAGATTGGCCAGCATCCAGTTCCACGCGTCACCTTGATTGCGGACAGCTCCTTGAACGACGATGAGGGTCGAGCGGCGACCTTCGCCATCGGTGCGCGCGATTTCGCCGAGCAGGGGCGCAGTATGCTCATATCCTTTTTCGGTGAGAAAGCGCGTCATCTCAACTTCGGGGTGGATACCCTCGAACACGTGCCTGATAAGCTTGATCATCGCGACGTCGCCGATAATGAGCGAACTGTTGGACTGTTCGGCCGAGAGCCACCTGATTTCCATTTGGTCGGTGATATCAAGGCGGTCCAGATGGTCGGTGCCAATATATTCGATCGTGCCGGAGCGACCGGTAATCATCGACCGGTTTTTCAGGCCCTCAACGATCCCCCGTCCCATCGAATCCACAGTAAAGCCGTCCGTTAGGAACCCGACCCGCCGCCCCTGTCTGATTCTTGCCAAGGCAAGCTGCTGGCCAAGGATATTGGTCGTGGTGTCGTCCCATTCGACGGCAAGCGGGAGCTGATAGCTCTCGACGTGGTCAGGTAGGATCGCTTCAAGCTCGCCTAACACCACGCCGTCGGCAAAGGGGATCGGGGTGGCTGAAATCAGTCTTGCCGATTGAAGTGCTTGGTCCTTGGCACCGAACCAGCGCCGCCTTGACAGATATGCTGGTAGGATATCGCCACTCAACACCCGCTCGTGCTGGGGTTCATCCACGAGCTCCATCAGGCTGCGGCGAATAACAACTGTGTGAAAATCTGGAAGTTGCTCGGGCGGAGCTGTGCGCCACGCTGGACCGTCCGATTGATCGGTGAGCTGGAACCAGAAAAACCCGTATGGCGGCAAAGTAAGAAGGTAGGTGAGCTGTCCGATCGGCGGAAAAGGTGACATTCCCGTTAGCTCGACTGGGACCCGCCCCTCATAGGCTGAAAGGTCGAGTTCGACGGCTTGCGGTACTCTTGATAGATTAGCGACGCATAAGATGACCTCCCCTTCGTGCTCACGAAGGTAGGCAAGGATGCGTCGGTTCTCAGGCGTGAGAAAGCGTAGCGATCCTCTGCCGAAGGCCGGGTGGCGGCCGCGCAGCGCTAGCATGCGGCGGGTCCAGTTCAACAATGAGTGGGCGTCAGAGGTCTGGGATTCGACGTTGAGAGCCTCATAGCCGTATTGAGCGTCCGATACAGGCGGTAAGACGAGCCGCGCAGGATTGGCTTTCGAAAAGCCGCCGTTGCGGTCGGGAGACCACTGCATCGGTGTGCGAACGCCGTCGCGATCGCCGAGATAGATGTTGTCACCCATTCCGATCTCGTCACCATAGTAAAGAACGGGCGTGCCGGGCATCGACAGCAAAAGCGCGTTCATTAGCTCAATCCGTCTGCGGTCACGCTCCATCAGCGGTGCGAGGCGGCGACGAATGCCCAAATTGATACGTGCCCTCTTGTCAGACGCATAGGTATCCCAGAGATAGTCGCGTTCTGCGTCCGTCACCATCTCGAGCGTCAGCTCGTCGTGATTTCTAAGGAATATCGCCCACTGGCAAGTGTCGGGAATATCTGGCGTCTGCCGCATGATGTCGGTAATCGGGAAGCGGTCTTCCTTAGCAATGGCCATATACATCCGGGGCATAAGTGGGAAATGGAACGCCATGTGGCACTCGTCTCCCTCCCCAAAATATTCACGGGTGTCTTCAGGCCACTGGTTGGCTTCGGCGAGCAACATGACCCCTGGGTGGGTTTCATCGAGCGCCGCTCGAATACGCTTCAAGATCGCGTGTGTTTCCGGCAGATTCTCATTGATCGTTCCCTCCCTTTCGACGAGGTAAGGGATCGCATCCAAACGAAAGCCATCAATACCCGTCTCAAGCCAGAAGCGCATTACAGACAGGAGCTCCTGCATGACGAGCGGATTGTCGAAATTCAGGTCAGGCTGATGCGAATAGAAACGGTGCCAATAGTACGCCCCGGCCGTCTGGTCCCACGTCCAGTTGGACTTTTCGGTGTCTATGAAAATGATGCGGGTCTCGGGAAACTTTTGGTCCGTGTCCGACCAAACATAGAAATTGCGCTCCGGACTATCCGCAGGGGCGAGCCTTGCTCTTTGAAACCATGGATGCTGGTCAGAGGTGTGATTAATCACCAGCTCCATTATCACGCGAATGTTGCGATCATGGGCCGCGGTAACGAACTTACGGAAGTCGTCGATCGTCCCATAATCGGGACTTACGCTGCCGTAATCTGCGATGTCATACCCGTCGTCGCGCCTGGGTGAGGGAAAGAAAGGCAGAAGCCATATCGCCGTCACGCCCAGCGCTGCGATATGATCGAGCTTCTCGAAGAGACCTTCGAAGTCCCCTATCCCGTCGCCATTGGCGTCGTAAAAGGACTTTATATGCAATTGATAGATGATAGCGTCCTTGTACCACAAGGTGTCGCTGGCGGTCTTCGTGGCGCTTTCGCCCATTGACACGTCGTCCATATCAAATTTCTCCTGTCCTGACGCGCCAGATGGCGAATGGCAAATATGATGGATCGAGCCTCAGCGTCTGCCACTTCCCCGTTAGCGAAAAACGGCTGCCGCTGACCAAGTCGTCCACCTCGATCGTTCCGTCGTCGTCCTGACCGGACTTCCATAAGGGGATTTCGACAGTGCTTTCTTCTACCGCGTGTGGATTGAGGCAGATTGCGATGAGCAGAACGTTATGGCGGCCGGGCGCCGCCTTTTCGAAGAACATCACATTCGGATTTGATGAGTTGAGAAGAGTGAGGCCAAGATGAGAATGAAGAGCAGGATTCTCCCGGCGGATCCGGTTCAACGTCGTTATTTCTGATTTAATGTTGCCGGGGCGGTCATAGTCCCACGTGCGGATCTCATACTTCTCGCTGTCAGCGTATTCCTTGCGTTTGGCGTCTGGGCGCCCCTCGCAAAGCTCAAATCCATTGTAAACGCCCCAAAGCCCCGAAAGGGTAGCAGCGAGGCTGGCCCGAATGACAAACGCTGGCCGAGGCGCGTTTTGGAGAAAGTCTGGGTTGATGTCGTGCGTATTGACGAAGAAATGAGGCCGAAAGAATTCCTTAGCCTCGGTCTGGGTGATCTCGCTCATATACTGTTCGAGCTCCCACCTGGTGTTGCGCCACGTGAAATACGTGTACGACTGAGAAAAGCCCACCTTAGCTAGCCGATACATCACTTTCGGTCTCGTAAACGCTTCGGATAAAAACACGACCTCAGGATGTCGCGCGCGGATGTCTCCGATCAGCCATTCCCAGAAGGGGAACGGCTTGGTATGCGGATTGTCGACACGGAAAAGCTTAACGCCCTCGTTGACCCAAAGCTGAACGACATCTCGCAGCTCTTCCCAAAGCGCAGGTACTGCGTCTTGCGCGTAGAAGTCGACGTTGACGATGTCCTCGTATTTTTTCGGCGGGTTTTCGGCAAAGCGGATCGTCCCGTTTGGCCGCCATTCGAACCAGCCGGGATGCTCTATCAGCCAAGGGTGGTCCGGAGATGCTTGAATTGCAAGATCCAACGCCAGTTCCAGACCCTCCTCTCTTGTCGCCGCGATCAACCGCCGAAAGGATTCAAACCCGCCAAGTTGAGGATGGATGGCATCATGGCCGCCATCGGACGAGCCGATCGCGTAAGGGCTTCCCGGGTCATTGGGCGTCGACGTAAGGCTGTTGTTTCGACCTTTCCTGTTGGTGCTACCGATTGGATGGATCGGAGGAAAATAAAGGACGTCGAATCCCATCTCTCGAATTGCCGGCAAACGACCGATGACGTCGTCGAAAGTCCCGTGCCGTTCCACCTCTCCGCTCTGCGATCGCGGAAACACCTGGTACCAGCTAGCAAATGATGCCTCGACGCGCTCAGCATCGACGAAATAGGGCGGTGATCGAACTCGAAAGGGTCGCTGATCTGCGTCAGACATCAGATCCGACACATGAGAGGATAACAGCAGTCTCGTCTTCGCCGTCGGGTCAGCTTTCGCCAGACTGTCTGCAATCTCGATAAGCTTGGCGTGTAGTGTGGCGTTTGCCTCACCCGCCGTTGAAGCGACAGCCTTGCCGACCAGCGCCTCTCCTTCCATCAGTTCCAACGTTAGATCGAGGCCTGCTTCAGCTTTCTTGGAAAGCTCGTACCGGTAGATGGCGAATGGATTTTTCCAGGCCTCAACGCAAAATTCAAACCGGCCGAGCCGATCGGGACGAAATGCTCCAACCCAGCGATCGTTATTATCGAGTTGCAGCGGCGATTCGTGCCAAACATCATCGCCTACACCGCGGTGCAGCAGGGACGCTGCAAGGTGATCGTGGCCGTCGGAAAAAATGTCGGCTTGGACGCAGACCAGATCGCCCACGACCCGCTTTACCGGAAAACGTCCCCCGTCGACTTGAGGCTCGATGTTCTCTATCGCGATCCGCTGCGATTGCGCGGTGGCCTTTTCCGGTGAGGTCAAGATCTCAAGGGCGATCGCGGGACGCGCAGCCGCAGGCAGCTTCCCCACCTCGCCAGGCAAAAGGCGGCCAAGTGTAGCTTTCAGATCAGGAAAAAATGGCGGCGCCGCCGTCGATATGATGTCCTGTGGGTACGGCGAAGGATTGCGAAGATCTCTGTTAATCGCGAGGAACGTGACCTCGCTTGCGATACGCAGATCGGGAGCGTCCGAGAAGGTGATGACGCTGACCCGGTCGGAGGTCTGACAGTCATACGGCGAGACGGTTTTGCGCGATGCCATCCCGCCGTTGACCTCTCGGACCGCTGCAGAAATATCGAACTCACCGCTTGATG
Source organism: Rhizobium sp. NPDC090275 (assembly GCF_044772225.1). NCBI lineage: Bacteria > Pseudomonadati > Pseudomonadota > Alphaproteobacteria > Hyphomicrobiales > Rhizobiaceae > Rhizobium > Rhizobium sp. NPDC090275. The sequence continues at coordinate 18,070 of NZ_JBIVYL010000021.1, forward strand.
CCATCATACGCAAGTCTTGGCCCGAACCCCTCGTGGAATCTTGCGGTAAGACGGCCCCGTATTCAAACCCCATAGGGATCAGGATACCATCGCTAAATTCCGCGGAGAGCCTGAGCGAGCGAAGACATTTCCGCTGGCGTATCTCACGGCTCTCGGTCCCATGTGCGAGCCGTCTTGCAAACGGCGCTTCCGGAAAAGCAACTTGCTGACCCAACTGTCTTTGCAAGCGGTGTTCTTCAAGAAGCCAACCATCGCGCATGTTCCACCAAGCAAGTGAGGAAAACGTTCCGTCGAAGCCGAGGCCTTGTAACTTTTTGCGAAAGGCGAAATCGGTGCCAGGCGTATAAACCAGCCGCAACGGCTGGTTTCTGGCTGCTATTGGACTAGCAACGAGCTTCAGATCTGCCTCGCTCAACTCGTCAAGACCCAAGTAACGAAACCCAGAGATGCCGGCTGCAGACAACCGCGAAACGACGCCTAGAAGGCGGTCTAAATCGCCCCTTTGAACATTATGTCGCCAAGGAGCGGATGGTGAGCGTCTGGGATCGAGCGAGCCGGAGCAATCGCCCCCGGCTGATCCCTCACCGGAAAATGCGACATCCATCATAAGAGAGATGCCCCGCAAGCGCGCGGCATCGCATAAAAACGCGGCGCATTCTTCAATTCCGCCGGAAAGTTTCAATGCGGGATCGACAAAGCCGTAATCTGACGACGCAAAAATGCTTCCTTCCGGATCCTGCCTTCGGAAGAAAGGAGCCGTCAGAACTGTGTCAAAGTTCAGGGAAGCGGCATGATCGAACACGGCAAGCCAGCTCATCGCATGGGGCAGGTCCAGCGGATTAACGTAGTAAATACGAGGTCCTGGGCTGTCCGCGCGTCTCGGAGTTGTCATCGATGTTGTCTCCAAAGCGGGCGCCGCTCGCGCCATTTCTCTTAGACTGAGCTTTAGAAACTTGCGGGCGGTACGGTTGTTCCTCAACATGCAGCGCGGGTATCGCGGGCATACATTTGGCTGGAAGGAAGCCAGCATTCTATAATCAAAATGATATCGGATGATCCGCGCAAAGCGCGCTTGTGCCCGCCTTGTAAGCGGCGTAAGCCTAGGTTCTCGGCGACGAGTTGCGAGATGAGCGCGGGTTTCACCCATTTTGAGCCTTCAATGCAGAGCGCTAAAGCAGCTTATAAAGAGCGTACAAATGAAAGCTCATCAGACGTGAGTGTCGGGAACAAAAGCACCGTCCTCACGCAGTTTTTTTGTTCTAGCTGGCGCGGTCGCGTACGTTCCCGTTCCAGCTTGGCAAAGGGCCTCCCGCTCTTTGAGCGTCCTTCTCCGCTGCAGTCTTCTTGGCTCGGTGCGAAGCTTTTTGCACGTCATGAACTTGCCGGATTTCGGTTTGGCCGCGTCGTGCGACACAAGTGCGAGGACGTGTACGTCGCGATCTTCAAGCGCTTCCCTCATCGAGTTCGCGCTCGTCCTCGATAACAGACAGCCGGGCGTTTGCCGCATCGAGTACAGCCGTAAGGAACTCGACGCGCGTCCAACCGACGAGATGGGCCTCTTCGACGAGGAGCTGGATCGCATAGTCGACCGTCTGATCGAGCTCGACTTTGCGTTCCACCGTGTTCAGGCTAGTGGTTGGAGGATCTATCATCGTGACTTGTGAGTTGGCCGCGCAGGATCACTTGTTTTCGGAAGCGAGTTCGCCGGGCTTGAAGCTTCCTGGTTGGTTCGAAGGGACCGCGTCGGACGATGTCTCGCTTCCGTCCGGCGGGACGACGCCCCGATGTCCCGACGGCCGATTTTGGTCGACGGCTGAATTTGAACGGTGAGCTTCTTCCGCTTCGCGCCAATGGCGTTCGTGCTGCCCTTCGGGACGACCGTCTTCCTCCCACCGATTTATGCCGCCTTACGGATTTCCTCGTCCATGATCGTCTCCTTGGTTAGAGCTGGCGTGCCTGATCTTTAGCCTTTTGAGACGCCAGTGCTCGGGCATTCGGGTTTGGCGTCGTGCCTTTGGCGCTCATGCGACGGCCTCAGCTTTCTGATCTTTGGTCTCGACATCCGCCATCATTGCGCTTTTCTCGTAAACGCACGAACGGCCTGATTGATACGGTACGCTACCGGACGGTGCGGCGTACCGTTGTTGCCACACGTGGCGATAGGTTCGTCCTTTAAGCCTTGCAGCGGAGTGCGGAGTGCTGGCCAGCGGCGACTTTCGCACGATCCCGCGCGCCGCCTCTCGATGTTCGAAGTGTTCACCCTTATCGGAAAGTCGCAGGTGTGTAGCACGCGTGCGCAACACGGGCGCCAGATCAACAGATTCTATGAAGGGGCCGCTTAACAAGGAGTACGCAACGGATGAATTTCTGGTATCGCCGGGAACTTCGGTTTGTCGCACAGGTTTGCAGGCCGACGACCATGCTACCCGTCGTTCAGCCGCCTCCCTCCCATGCGGCGATAGAAAGCCCTCCCGGTAGCCTGGGAGGGCTTTCTTTTAGGGCGTAGACTCATAACGACCTGATCCAGATGCGGGTGGCGAGTAGTTTTACGGCTGCTAGGAAGTTTTGAGGGTCCTTGTCATATCGAGTGGCAATCCCTCTGAACTGCTTGAGCTTGTTGAAGAATCGCTCGACGAGGTTTCGCTGCCTATAGACCCATGAGCTGAACGGAAAGCTCTCCTTGCGGTTTCGCTTTGCTGGAATATTGGCCCACGCCCGTTTTGTTTTTGCCAAGGTTCGAAGGGCGTTTGTATCATAAGCCCTGTCTGCCAAAAGTATGGCACCCTTTCCGATATCCTTCAGCATTGGCTCGGCGGCCCTGCTGTCGTGCACTTGTCCTGGGGTCAGGTCGATGCCAATTGGACGGCCATCTGCATCGACAAGAGCATGGATTTTCGTCGTCAAGCCGCCGCGGGAACGTCCCATGCAGCCATCGTCTTGATCCCCCTTTTTCCCGTGGCCGCATGTTGATGAACGCGGACACAGGAACTGTCGATCATGACAATATCGCCGTCGAAGGCCCTTGAGACCTCCTCCAGAACATGGTCCCAGACACCAGCCTTTCTCCAACGGACAAAACGATTGTAGCAGGTTGTGTAGGGGCCATAGCGCTCAGGAACATCCGCCCAGGGCGAGCCGGTCCGAAATCGCCACAAGATGCCGTTGATTACGCGCCGGTCGTCAACTCGCGGGACGCCGCGAGGCTTGTTAGGAAGAAGCGGTTGGATAATGCTCCATTCGAAATCAGTCAGGTCGAACCGGCGACGGGTCATCTGAGGCCTCCAAATCAAAGCCTCATTGAATCAAAGCCATGCCCGCGTGTGAACCCCGTTTATGAGTGTAGGGCCTAGCCAAATGTTAGCGAGCGTCTCCAGCGAGAACCGGATCGCAGTGGAAAGTCTTATTTACGAACAACGAAGAGAGATGCGAATGCGGTGGCTTTCTTGGCTCACAGTCCTCGGAATGGCACGGGTTTGCCACGCTCGCCACATGGTGTATGACCCTGTTTATCCAGCGGGCCGAGCATCGCGACACGCAGGCGATCCATGCCAAGCTCGACGAACTCCTTCACGCGCATGGCGAGGCCCGCAACGAGATCACCAAGCTCGACGAGAAAGAACCGGAGCAGATAGAGCAGTTTCGGGACAGGCACACTTCGAACGACTAATAATTTCTGGCGTCTTGAATCAGCTCCTGGCTAAAAGTGCCTGATGTCAGGTCGTTTGTAACGTGTTATGGGCACGAACCCCCTTCCGGAACTCATCTGCGAAAGGCACTCTTTCATTGTACAACGCAGATCGTCCTACCTCATCCGAGGCGCCTGACTATCTGCTGTGACCTTGTCAACTACCGTGTGAGCTGCTTCGTCATCTCGATCATCGTTGGCTCGAAGCCTTGTGATGCGAACAATCGCTGCGCGGCGCCATTGCGATGTGCCGTCGACAAAACCACCTGGGTCGCACCCATCGCCCCAAGCGTTCTTACCGCTGCAGCGAGAAGCATGCGCCCAACGCCCTTTCGCCGCTGACCGGCGTCGACGAAGACGTCGTGTATCACGCCCGCCGGACCGCGCAAAGCCATGTAGTCGTGCCCTTCGACGCCCGCATAGGCGTATCCAACCGCAGTACCCTCCACCTCCGCCACAAGAACCATCACGTCCGACTTGCCGAGCTGGCTGCAGAGGTGGTTCGCATACATGCTGGGGGTGTAGGGGCCTGGCGAGATGAAGCGCGAGCTGTCCCAGTCGTGATGAAGCTGCATAAGATCAGCCCCAAACCGACCGAGGATGTTCATGTCTTCTTTGGTCGCGAACCGAATGCTCGCGTAGCGTTGCAAGTTCGGTTCATTGTCAATTCCACTGTGAAGCGTCACCTAAAATTACTCCTGCTATCGTCTGCAATCACAAGAACATAGAAGGCGGCGGAAGGTTGCAGCGCACCCGTGTCTGTCATTGAAGGGTCGGCTGAAGTGCCTTTCGCGGATGCCGATGATAAACGGTGGAGATAAGGCTTACGGCGCGCAATGCGACGTCCTCAGCAAAGGCGATTTGGCTTGTTGCAAGCTCTTTAGCGGTCGAAAGAACACCTGCACCAGCCGAGCGGAGCGATGTCGGTAAGGACGACGTGGATGCACGTCGCGTTTCGGGTAAGACGACCGCCTCGTTATCGTCTCCCGCTTCCAAAGGCGCAAAACCTGCACCCTCTGCAAGGTCAATAGCGAGCAGTAGAAGCGGCTCGTTGTTGACCTGCAGAATTTGCACTACATGCCGTAATCTGCACCAAAGCCATTCTATAGAACGCGACTTGCCTGCGACGTCTCGGTTGCAACGGATTACAACCGAGCGCTCGACGAAACTCCCGCATCCAAGCAGCGTTCAGCCCTGCCGGAAAAACGGCTCGGAGCTTTTAAGGGCAATGATCGCCGTTGTTTGACTACACGATCCTGGCGGTTCCAGCGGACTTTTTCTGGGCTGATTTTCAAAGGAGATCAGCACGTTGGAACAAAAGGCTTCCTCGAAGGTTTTAGTGCCACTCACAGTTCCGTGATGGAGGTAAACTCATGACCGAACCCGTTCCAACAATCGCGCATGTCCACACCCGCGACGCCAATCCCTATATCGCGCTGACCAAGGCCTCGTGGGGAGCGATTTTTGCCGGCGTCGCCGTTGCCCTCGTGGTTCAGCTGCTTCTAAACTTGCTCGGTGCTGGCATCGGCGCTGCAGTCATCGATCCTGGCACCAACGACAATCCGAGCGCCGCCACCCTCTCCGTCAGCACCGCTGTGTGGTTTGTTGTCTCCGGTCTCATTGCCTCTTTCGTCGGAGGATATGTTGCAAGCCGTCTTTGCGGCCGTCCGGTCGGCTCGACCGGCGCGCTTCACGGCCTCACCACCTGGGCCGTCACCACGCTGGTTGTCGTTTATCTCCTGACGACATCGGTCGGCGCGCTCGTCGGCGGTGTCTTTTCCGGGCTCGGCGGTATTGTTTCCGCTGCAGGTTCGAGTGTAGCGACGGCGGCGACGACCGCTGCGCCGGCGCTGGCTACTGCAAGTGATCCGATGGCGGGTATCGAGCAGAACATCCGTGATGCTTCCGGTGGCAACGACCCCGCCGCGCTCCGCGACGCCGCGGTCGCTTCCGTGCGCGCCGCCGTAACCGGCGATCAGGCGAAGGCGGAAGAAGCGCGCAACCGCGCAGCTGACGCCATCGCCAAGGCGCAAAGTATTCCGGTCGACCAGGCCAAGCAGCAGGTCGCACAATACGAACAGCAGTACAAGGACGCGGTCGCCAAGGCGAAGGAGCAGGCAACTGAAGCGGCCAAGACCGCGGCCACAGCCTTCTCGGCGGGCGCAATCCTGGCGTTCATTGCTCTCGCTGTCGGCGCTGTTGCCGCATGGGTTGGCGGTTCGGTTGGCACGACGCACGTCGGCCGCGACGACGACACGTACATCGCGCGTTGAACTTAGCCAGAACCGGGAGCCATCCGGCTCCCTGCTACGACGAAGGGACAGACAATGAGCATTTTCGACCGTATCAAGCACGCCATCTTCGGCGGGGCGCACGCCGCCTCCGTTCCGCAGCCGTCGACAGGCGGGACGACTGATACCTCACCTGCCCCGCAGGTTCGGCCCGCCTCCTCGGCGCCCGCGCCCGCCGCCACGGCGGGGAACACGTCTGCGTCCGCAAAGCAGATGGCTTCGCCCGCACCATCGCAGGAGCGCTCGCCGCAGCAGGCCGACACAACGCCGCGACCTTCGGTCGACATAGAGCCCGTCCTCGACGCTGCGGTCCGGAAGTCCGGCCAGAAGCTGGACTGGCGTCATTCGATCGTCGACCTGATGAAGGCTCTTGGAATGGACGCCAGCCTCGAAGAGCGCAAGGAACTCGCCCACGAACTCGGCTATTCCGGCGACGCCCACGACAGCGCCAAGATGAACATGTTCCTGCACAAGGCGTTGATGAAAAAGCTCGCAGAAAATGGCGGGAAGGTTCCCGCCGACCTGCTCGATTAGATTTAACGAGCGTCCGGTTCGTCAGCTTACTGGTCGGCTTGTTGTTCGGCGTGGCGACCAGATCGAGTGACAATAGTCGCCTGTTAATGAAGGAGATACAAGATGATGAGTGGACCATTGAAAGCCCTGTTGGGCGTGATCGCCGTTGCTGGCTATCAGAACCGCGACAAGATTGCGGAATTCCTCCGCGGTATCCAGAACCACCCTGATAACGGTTCGCGAGCGCCCCAGAGCGAAAGCCAGGGCCAACAGGCCGGCGGGCTCGGCGGTCTTTTTAGCGGACCCGGCGGCTTCGGCGATCTTCTCGGTGGCCTGACGACTGGCGGCATCCTTAGCGGCGGTCTGGGTGACCTCCTGAAAACCTTCCAGCAGAACGGCCACGCGGACAAAGCTGAATCGTGGATCAAACCTGGACCGAACACGGAAATCGATAGCGGCCAACTCTCCGAGGCCCTTGGCCCCGATATCCTGAACGAGCTCGCCGCCAAGACAGGGATGTCGCATGAGGAGATCGTCGATCGGCTCAGCCGCGATCTCCCGAAGGCCGTCGACGACCTCACACCCGACGGCCGAGTTCCGGATGCAGACGAAGCATCGTTAAAAGCCCCAGGTGCAACTTCCGATAATGGTTCCACGACGATGGCCTGACATCATGCCGGGCGGGAAGCATTCATTGAAACCAAGCAGGAGGCCCTCGCTCCCTGAAGGCGTCCAGGTCCATGGCGTCTTCAGCGTGGGTTGTGGATAACACAGGGGGACAGCGTGGATCGAACTCACGCTCTTCCTGTCGCCTGCCTGCTCCGCCTTTTCGCTCGGGGGGTATTTACTCAAAGAGCATGGTTTCGTTTTTGGCGGTAAAATCGAATTGCCGCGGGTGACGCTCGTCTTCGAAGTATTCAAACAGTGTGGGCGCGAGCTTTCTGGTGGCTCTCTAGAGGGTACCGACCCTCAAAAGACACTCTGCAAAAAAAGATGGCATCGGCTACGTCTTTGGCTCGGATGCCTCTGCCCCCTCGAAAATCGAGTTCTGTCTGCAGATTTAGGAGCCGGCCTGCGCTCGTTTGTGGTCAGCATCGGAAACGAGGTCGACGAGCACTCCACCTTCGTCCTGCTTTCGGAGCCGTCATGGACGCTGTAGTCCGCCGGCTTGCGATCAGTTTCTCAGCGACCACTCAGCTGGCGATGCTAAGAAACGACTTGTCTCATGAACGCGGCCTTACTCATCCTCACGCTTTTCGCGACCGACATCGGGCTTTCCGATGTAAAACGCTGGCGGCCGGGGGCGGGTTGCGGTATCGACGGCGTTCCGACGATATTGGTCGTCGATGGCATTTACGACAATAACGCACTAAGGGGCTGCCGGCTCGATATCCGCAAAGCGAAGCTCTTCGTGAAGTCACCGGCTAAGGCTGGGACGCTCGCCTTTGTGACTGCAAGGTGTTTTGCTGATCTATTGCCGTTGGTGTTGGATAAGGACAAGCTGTAGATTGTGGTCAGCGACATTGTGGGCCTGCCCCGATACCAAGGAAGAGGCCAAAGGAATCAAAGCTAAGGCCTTCAACCTCTCGCAATACACGACACCGAACCGAGGTCTGACGAGACTCGGCCGAAGACCGCGAGGCCGATTGGGAGACGACCGGGATGCTTCCGGTTGATGCCATGAACCGTGTACGGCAACCGAGCCTTTTATTTCGACGCGCCACATCGACAGACGACGACACTCCCGACAAGCACTTGACGCCTCACAGATGCGGAACTTTTCCATCGACCCGTCATTTTCTTGATACACGCTGGAGAAATCGGATGTTTGCCCTTCTTACGATCCTGACCGCCCTGATCGCAGCCATGTTCCTTGGGCTGGTCGCCTCGACCTTGCGCGAATTGCGACACGAGGCTGCCGAAGTTGACGTGAAAGCGGTTAGGGAATCTGGCGGTTAGGCGATGCCCAAACCTTCTCGCCTCCAACGTTTTCACTTCAATATCCGCAAGAACGGCAATTTGCTGATTGATCGAGATGGCGTTCTGCTTCCCGATATCGGAGACGCAATCGCGGAGGCCCTCCTCTGCGCGCAGCTGCAACGGGCCCCTTCGCAGGGCGGCGGCTCTGGCCGAAAACTCTTCGAAATCATGGACAACAACGGCAAGCTGCTGGCAACCGTGCCGATTGACTGAGAACTCAGTTCGTCTCACCGCGCTTTTCAGCGGGTGCTGCCACTCTCGCCGCTGCAACACTTCCACCATAAACCGCCCGATGTCGAACCACGATCCCGAAGAAATGCCCGCAGTGCCAGCGACCTCAATAGCGTACCTTATGGCGCGGATGTTTGTATCGGCGTGCGTAGAAACGACACCGGTCGTTGAGCTCACCTTCGGCGTCGTGTTCGTCGAACACCACCAGCTGCGCATCTTACTTCTTCCAAGGCTCGACGGTCTCCCACGCGCGAGCATCGCGATGTCCGGCTTTTGCGGGGTGATGACGACGAATGTTTTAGAAGGAGGCGCGCGACGAGTTCGGCCTATTCCAATGAACGACGAGGAGGGTGCCCTCAAGGCTGTTATCCTGAAGATTTTCGACCAGCTCGGCGGCGTTCGCTCGAGGAGGAGGCGGTGGTCTCACCCCACGCGCAAGCAGTCACGCAGACGCGAGGGACGCCTCTTGCGCAAGCTCGAATGATGATGGGGTGAATTACCGTCATTGATGGGGAGCACGCGCTTCAGGAAGCAGGACGACCGGCTGTACGCTAGTAGACACGCGGCCTCAAGTCGTTGAAACACCTTTCCAATCCTCCCATATATGAAGAAACCTAAGAGGATCAATATCATGGTAAGCAGGATCAGGAAGACCCTGACCGTGCAACAGCGCATGGCGGCCTTCGAACACACGAACAAGATTGCGGTCGACGTCGCAGTTGAAGAGCGCCGACTTCGTGAAGAGAAAAACGAGCGCCTTCGCAAGCTGCGGCTTGCGGCCGCCAACACATCTTCAGAATGAACAGATTTGCAAACGCTGAAGTAACAAGTCCACCCTTGCAGCACTCGGAGTAAAGTATGGATCACATTAATATCGAAACGTCCTTGGACGATGCCGGCAAGATGCTCAGTTCTCGTCTTCGCGAAGCTCGCATCGCGAGATCATACAGCCTTGAGGATCTCGCGATTGCCACCGGGCTGACTGAAGCGGAGATCGTGGCCATCGAGGACGGCACGTCGACCAACGCTTATCATGTCGAACGCATCGAGCACGCGCTCGGCTAGGGAACTTTCGATCTTGCTCCAGGTTATCGGGCCGTTTAGGAACCCTGGAGATAGGGATGAACCGCCGTGCAATGCTAACTGCCGTCGCCGCCGCGACCGCTCTGCCTGCCCTTCTTTCTTCCACCGCCACCTTCGCTCAGGCGTCTATGGCTCCCAGCGACGCTGAGAAAAAACACGCGGACGACACGAAGAAGGTCGGATCGCTTTCGTTGGCGACGAGCCGTGTTGCCACCGAAAAGGCTTCCGATCCGATGGTAAAGGAATTCGCCAAATGGGAAGTCGCCGAGCAGGAGACCATCGCCTACATCTTGAAGTCTATAAAGATGGAGGGCAAAGCCCAAGGCGCTCTCCAGCGGCCGTCCGACAGCGAGGTAGAGGCGATGCTCCACGAGGAAAGCAAGTCTGCGCTGGAGAAGCTGAAGGTCACCAGCGGCGCCGCGTTCGACAAAGCGTTCGTTACCGCTCAGCTCGACGGCCATAAGAAGCTGCTGGCGATCCAGGAAGACTATCTTAAAGTTGGCCAGAACCGCGAGCACCTTAGCGTCACCAAGCTGGCTCGCGGCCAGATCAAGGAACACATCGACCACCTCGATATGGTGAAGTCGAAGGTAGGTTGAAAGCCAGGTTTGGTGACCACGGATGTACTGGCACTGAACCGTCCAAGAGGTCGGAGATTGATCTCCGGCCTCTTCGGACAAGATGGAACCGCGCTTATGAGTTTTTCAAACCTAGTTGGAAGACGGGTGCTTGTCGTCGAAGATGATTACGACCAAGCCCAGGCAATGGCGTTGGCGATCGAACGGCAAGGCGGCGACATCGTTGGCCCATACCCCGACCTTGAGGGCGCCTTCATGGCCTTGCAAAGGGCGGAGCTCGATGCCGCCATTCTTGACGTGAGGCTTGCCGCCGAGGACGTGTTTCCGTTGGCGGGTCTCCTTCGTGACAGGGCCATTCCCTTCTTCTTTGTCACCGGATTCGACAGGGACGTGCTGCCAAGGCGTTTCCGCAAGGAGCAGATTATCAGGAAACCAGTGGCGCCGTTCGAAGTTTTGATAGGGGTGGCCCTGAGCCTCGCGCAACGCTCCTCCCGCCATTAAAAAGGAGCGGCAGGTGCGATCTCGGACTTGCTGTCGGCTAGCGGCGATGAACCTAGACCCATCCGCTCACGGCTGACTTTCACGACGACATCGTAGAACCGGCCGGAACTGCTGTAGCAAGGCGGGCTGATACCCATATTTGGAAACTCCGTTCACCGCCGAAGTGCACACCTAGACGACGCTGCTACCCGTCGTCCCCGCCGCCTCCTTTCAAGCGGCGAAGGAAGCCTTCCCGGTAGCGATTGGGAGACTTTTCCTCCTATAAGCGGTCGAGCTATGCGGCGGAACGGCAGCGTCTGATCATCTGCGCTGGTCGACCCAGATCAAACGGATTGTCAGGCACCTCGTCCGACGCGCACGAGGTGTTCATCGGGATCGGACACTGCAAATTCGTACATTCCCCAAGGCTGCATCTTCGGTGGATGAAGGAGCCGACCTTCCAGGCGCCGCGCCAGCTCATCAACGTCGTCGGCATAGAAGTATATGCCGAATGGGCTTTTGTGAGGGACCAGCCAGTCTTCCGCCGCCTTGGTCAGATGGATCTCGGCGCCGCCATTGTCGTGAAGCATGACGTAGTCTCCGTAGTCCACCGCTTCTGGGTGTCTGGCAAATCCCAGCAAACCGTAGAATTCTTCGCTGGCAACGAGGTCGTTGCAAGGAATGACGGCGACAACACGTCTTCGTTCGGTCATGAGATCTCCCGGGCACTGACTCTCGCCGCGCGAGCCTGACGCGTCGGGCGCCTCAACAGATCTAAGCCAGCATCCGAGAGGAATCAACGACTCCCTGCGTCCCCACGAGTCGCAAGCAATGGCGGCATCCGGCTCGCGCCGGCGACCGCCTCGCTGCCTGGCCGCCAGAAGCGCAAATCAGCCTGGCGCTTCCTCTACGCGGAATGCTCAACCCTATAATCCTGTTTACGCGCCGGTAGGGAACCGAGACGGCGATCGGATTTTTGGAGCTGGCGCCAGCGCTGCCTTGCCTCGCTTTCGCGCTTCCGATCGTGTGGACAAGCTCGTCGTAGCGCACCGTTTCGGCGGTCGAGACTTTTTGGGCCTAGGGTCAGACGCTGTGCTGAAAAGCGGCTCCTCGTACATCGAGCGGAGAGCCGGATCCACTGGCAGAGCCTCCTCCATGCCGACGACCCGCTCGTAGGGGCCTGACCACCGCTCTTCAGATAACTACATGAAGCTTGAACGCCTCACTGACCAATTTTTGTATCTAAATATTGGTCAGCTGTCGTGGATAGTGACCAGTTACGATATAGTCTGCGGTCGTAAGAGAGAGATTGGGCCGGATCGCACATCGGACACTGTCGCAGGTGTTTATGAAAAATCGTTGGTGCGGCGCTTTCGGGCGTATGGCCGCGCTCTTATTTGTTAGACATCGAAACGCCGAACGCCGTCGAGCCCTGCACAGGCGAACCAATAGGCGGCAACATCCGCCGCGAGAAGGCAGCCGAACGAGCGTGACCTGGTAGAGTTCCGGCTCGCGTCCAGCTCGCCCGTCACGTGCGATTGAACGGGAAGTTTACAGCGGGATAAATTGATCTAGGACCGTCTCAGTGGACCCGGGGAAACGCGACCCACCACCTCAGAAAGCTGTTCTATCGTCACCGGACCATCCGCCCGAAGTATCACGTCACCTTCAATATCCAGGAGCACGACCTGAAACTCTCCAGGTGAGGCTTCTGACAACGCCTGACGAAGCCTTACGACCGGAAGATCGCTCGCCCGACCGTTGAGCAGCGCAGGTTGCCCATCTGAAGGCACACAAGCGACCCATATGTTCATCTGGCGCAGCGGGCAAAGTCGTCCTTAAGGTCGTCGAGCAGCAACAGAGACCTCTTGTCGACGAGGAGACGACACGACAACGCGCGTATCAGATCTGGGAAGATGAGGGCCGTCCCGAGGGCCAGGATCTAGCCCACTGGTATAGAGCCGCTGACGCGACAGAAGTACGCTACGACTTTCGACGATACCGCCGCAACTTTGTCCCCACTGGATCCTTGGTAATCAAGTTTTATCATTCCGGCGACCAGATCCGCGGGTATGTCCGCAAAATAGCCGACACAGACGCGGATGATACGATTTTTCCCGGTGAAGAAATGGAGCCAGAGGCCGCCTTCAAGCTGGCGGCCTCTCATAGAGCCTCTAGCAATGAGCCAATCTATGTCGAGCTTGTTGAAGGTGTCGAGTGGAATTGCGAATGGGGTCGATTGGCTTAGGCAAGCAAGTCCGCAATGATAAAACGCGAAAGGCCACCGCAGACCGCACGGCCGAGATCGACGATCCCCGCTCCGCAGACAGCCCCCCGGATCTGATCGCCGCCGTAGCGACCTGGCCGAGGCGGCAGCGAAGGGAGCGTCAACGCTCACTCCTTCGGGGTCGTAGCAGCCGAACATTGTCTCGACGTCCAGCATATTGACGTGGGTAAAGCGCGGGTACGATGCCTTCCGGCGTCGCCGAAAGTTGTCGTTGGGCACTCATTCATCTCTCACAGTGTGTTCAGCTCATTGTGAGCTTATCGACGATGGCCGCGCATCGTCCGTCCGAAACTCCGTCTTCTGATCTCATACTCCGATTTTCCGCTTTGTCGGGCCTATATTGACATCGATCTTAATCATGGATAAATTATATCCATGATAGGAGCCGCAACATGAAGCTGAGCGAAGGCGTGGAACAGGCCATTCACTGCGTGGCATTCCTCGCGGGCTTGTCAGAGGATGGCGTGCTTTCGGCGGCAGCCCTGGCGCAATTGCATGGCGTGTCCACGAGCTACCTCTTGAAGCACCTGCAAGCGCTTTCCGGTGCCGGGATCGCTGCGACGACGCCCGGCCCCAAGGGCGGCTACCGACTTGCGAAAACGCCCAAGGACATCAGCCTCCTCGACATCGTCCTCGCGGTTGAAGGACCGGCGCCCGCGTTCCGGTGCGCAGAGATCCGCCAGCGGGGACCGAACCCTCTGCCGCAGCGCTACTTCACCAAGCCCTGCCAGATCAACGCCGCGATGCTGAAGGCCGAGAAGGCATATCGCGCAGAACTCGCCAAGGTATCCGTTGCGGACCTTCTGGCGGATCTCGGCGCAGACGACGACGGTGGTATCGCCGCCCGCGGATGCGCCTTCCTCGAACTCCACGAACGCAAGACGGGCAATCGCGCCTCGTCATAGGAGAAAGCACCATGACTAATTTGAAGAAGGTCGTCGTCATCGGCGGCACGGGCCTGATCGGCTCGAAGGCAGTGAAGCTGTTGCAGGACGCCGGCCACGAGGCCGTCGCCGCAAGCTCCCGCAATGGCATCAACGCCTATACGGGAGAAGGACTGGAAGCCGCGCTTACGGGCGCCGATGCCGTCATCGACGTGTCGAACATGATGTCCTTCGACAAGGCAGCCATCACCGACTTCTTCGAGACATCCAGCCGGAACTTGACGAGCGCCGAGCGGGCCGCAGGCGTGCGCCATCACGTCTTGCTCTCGATCGTCAATGCCGACCAGCTCGCAGCCAATCCTTACATGGCGGGAAAGCTGGCGCAGGAAGAGGCCGTCGTATCCTCGGGTCAAGCCTATACAATCGTCCGAGCAACGCAGTTCCACGAGTTTATCGAAACCCTGGCCGGCGCTTATGCGGCCGACGGCGTGGTGAAGGTGCCCGATACCGACTTCCAACCGATCGCTGCCAGCGACGTCGCCTCTGCTCTGGTGGAAGCCGCGCTCGGCGAACCGAAGCACGCAACGGTCGATCTTGCCGGACCCGAGCGCGCAGCGTTCGAATCCTTTATCCGAGCGTATCTCGCTGCGAAGGGCGACGGCAATCCGGTGATCGCAGACGCCGCAGTCGACTACTTCGGTGCATCTGTCGCAAAAGACTCACTGGTTCCTGGCGGGCAGTACATCAAGGGCCGGATCACCATCGCTGAGTGGCTGAAGGCTTGAGAGGAGCGCGATCATGAAGACCATTCTCTACGCGGCCGCAACACTCACGGCGTCCCTTGCCACCGCGTCCGCTCACGACGTGACAAGGCCCGAACTCGTACACGACACGAAAGATGCGAAGGTGACACTCGTCTACGAGCATCCCTTGCCCGACGTTGCCGGCAAGAGCGTCAAGGGCGTCCTCGTCGAATACGGGCCAGGCGGCTACAGCTCCGCCCATACGCATGCAAAGTCCGCGCTGATCTATGCCACGGTCCTAGAAGGCGCGATCCAGAGTGCCGTGAACGGTGGCGAGACGAAAACCTTTACCGCCGGTCAGAACTTCACCGAGCTGCCGGGAGACCATCACGACGTCAGCGCCAATGCCAGCAAGACCGAACCGGCGAAGCTACTCGCCGTCTTCGTCGTCGATACCGATGACACCGTCCTGACGACGCCGCGCAAGCCGTAAAGCGTCCTACGAGACATATCCGCTAAAACACAGATCATCCGACGACGGCTTCTCCGGCGAACGGAAAGCCGTGTCCTTACGAAAGGAAAACGACATGTCCCGCATGAACTGGTCCGAAGTCGCCCCCGAGGGCGCCAAGGCGCTCTTCGCTGTCCACCACTATGTCACGGCCAAGACGAACCTGCCGGCAGAGCTGATCCACCTCGTCTTTTTGCGGGTGTCTCAGATGAACGGCTGCGCCCATTGCATCGACTTGCACAGCCGCGATCTACGCAAGACAATGTCCGTCGACAAGATCACGCTGGTTCCGGTGTGGGACGAGGTGCCTCACCTGTTCGGCGACCAGGAACGCGCCGCTCTTGCCTGGGCCGAGGAAGTAACGAACGTTAGCCAGACCCATGCGTCTGACAAGGCCTATGCCGCTGCCGCTGCCGCTTTCGACCCGAAGGACCTCGTCGATCTGACGATCACGATCGCCGCGATGAACGCCTTCAACCGACTTGGAGCGCCGTTCCGTCTTCCGGTGGCGGCAAAGGCTTAATCAGGCTCGCAACACTCGTGAAGGAGGCAGCCTGCCGGCCCCCGCAAAGGTCCGGCAGGATACGCCAACTAAAGCGGCGATGAGATCATCCGCGTCCCCATTTCCCAAAGACGGAAAGCGTTCTGCGGATCCACCGCGTACCTTGCCACGCCCTTGAATGGCCCGGCTCCGCGCTTGTCGACGACAGGAGCTTCCTGGCAATCGTCGAAATATCTGCCGGAAACTCCCCCCACAAGCGGCGAGCCCGCGAGTAGCACCGACGTGGATGCTCCCTGCTCTATCGTCTTGCGGAGATGCTCGGGCGTTCGAAGGCCGCCAGTGTACTTTTGAAGCCCGGTTGCGATTGCTCCGGGGTTGAGAGCGTTCGACGTGATGCCATCGCTGGCCCAATTATTGGTTATCCCCAAGGACATCAAAATGCAGGCCGTCTTCGATTGCCCATAGGCAAGTAGCGGATCGTAGGGAATGAAACGGAAGTCTGGATCATCCCAGAACACCGGCGCAAACAAGTTGCCGGTCGAGGCGACGGAAACGATGCGGGCGCCGTTCGCGCTGGCCAGATACTGGCGCAGGCCGAGCGCGAGCGCGAAATGCCCCAGATAGTTCGTGGCGAACTGCATCTCCTGCCCCTGCCACTCCTTTGAAGCTCCGGAATGGCCATAACGCCAGCGTTGTTGATGAGGACGTGCAGGGGATCGTCCCAGCTTTCTGTGAACTCCCTGATGGAAGAAAGATCGGCGAGGTCAAGGCGACGAACGCTCAGCCGAGCGGCGGGCATGGCTTGCCTCATCTTCGCGACAGCTCTCTCGGCGTCGTGCGGACGGCGGGCCGCGATCGTCACGGCCGCGCCTGCGGCAGCGAGAGCGCGGCTTGTTTCAAATCCGATGCCCGCGGCGCCTCCCGTCACAATGACATTTTGTCCGGAAAGGTCGACGCCTTCCAAGACCTCGGCGGCAGTGGACGAGAACCCAAATGGGATGGATGAAGCCATGGTCTTACTCCTTCGAACATTCGGCTTGCCCGGAAGATAAGCGCGTGGCATTCGTGAACTAGATGGCTGACGCTTTGCGCAATGATGAGATAATTCGAACAGTGAGCTCGCTTCCGCCCGGCGAACTTGCGGCCTTTCTTGCCGTGTGCGAGCACGGCGGATTTCGGGCCGCGTCCCGAATGCTCGGCCAGACGCCGTCGGCAGTGAGCCACGCGGTCGCCGGACTAGAGAGAAGACTGAAGGTAAAGCTTTTCCATCGTTCGACCCGCAACGTATCGCTGACGGATCCGGGGCGAAGACTTGCGGAGCGACTGATGCCTGCGCTTGGCGAAATTGGCCTCGCGGTCGAGGAGTTGCATGAGCAGGCGACCTCACTGTCGGCGCTCGTGCGGATCAACTGCGAGGCCAATGCCGCCGAGCAGGTCCTCATGCCACTTCTGACCCGCTTCATGAAGCTTCAGCCCACCATGCGTTTCGAAATCCGCTCCGAGGGGAGACTGGTCGATATCGCCGAAGGAGGATACGACTGCGGCATTAGGGCTGGCGAACTTGTCCCCGACGAGATGGTTGCGATCGCGATCGGTCCCGACCAGCAGCACATCGTCGTGGCATCGCCCGCCTATCTCGACGAAGCGCCCGCCATCAAGACACCGTCCGATCTTTCGCTTCACCAGTGCGTTCAGCTTCGCATGGCAGGCGGGTCGATCTATCGCTGGGAGTTCCGGCGCCGCGGCGAGGACGTCGTCATCACAACGCCCGGCAATCTCGTGGTCGACCAGTCCAGACTTCTACTGGCAGCGGCACTGGATGGTATCGGTCTTGCTTACGTGACACGGTGGATGGCGGCCGATGCTCTCGTCGACGGTAAACTGCGGCAGGTGCTGGAGGAATGGACGCCCCCCTACCCCGGCCTTTGCCTTTACTACCCTCGACACCGCCATCTCGGTTCGGGCATGCGCAGCTTTGTCGATTTTCTAAGAGCCGAAGGATCGTCTCGGCCGGCGCTTTGACAGCGAGCAAGCGCCACCATTCTCACCGGCATGAAAGCTGCCCCGCGCGCAAGGCCTTGGAACCTAAAGCGCTGAGATGAGTTCTTCCCCGCCGAGATAGTCTCCAAACAGCACTTCCTCGGCACGTGGAGGGCCTTGAGGTCCCTGTAACTCTCTCGGCTCTCCACATCAGTTGACAAACCTCGTCTCCTTTGACGCAAGGAGCGATCTACGCGAACTTCAGCACATCAACGGCGGCACCGAACAGTGAGCACCGACGAACAATTTCTTGGGTTATTGTACCAAGGGATCGGCTTGCTAACAGGTTGTCAATCCTCTTCTCAGCCGCAGTTCTTTCTTCAGCGACTAGCTGTCTCCTTCGGAATGATCAGCCAAATCCTCCGCTGCGCGCCAATCGGGCAGCGGTTCGCTTGGCAATGATCCAGGACCAAAATGGAGGTCAGCAACCACGCCATCAACAGAGCGTATGGTAGCCACCTGAACGTTTTCTTGCGCCGCGAAGCGGCCACCGCTCCTTCTCAGGATGCTCCCATTTCAGTGGGCAAATTCTGCTAAAGAAAGGGTTTGCCAGCATGTGGAGACCGGGACACCGCACTGACCGGTGTGACTAAAAAGGAAGCTTGTTGCCGTCCGTGTGAGGAGCTCCGGGCATCCCCGTCAAATATGCGAACCGCGACCAAGCGTCGGCGTTTTCGATCTTCCGAACAGTCCGCTCGAGCTCTCTCATACGGCTATCTGTGTGACCCGCGTCTTCCGCAACCGATTTGAGAGTCCTGGTCAGTCTCTCCTTCTCATCGAGCTCCCGCGCAGCGCGCTTCCCGGAGCTGGACATTAAGTCCTCGCGCGCGCAGCATAGATCCACTCGATGATGGCATCCTGAGTGTTTGTGACAGCCTCTTCCGGAAGAGCGCATGTGTTTCGTCGTTTCGGAAGTCGTCACTTCCCCACCAGGCGCGCCATCTATTTTCTAAGCAAGTATATTGAGTTCGGTATGTCAACTCATCCCGCAGCCAGACTTTGGGTGCAGGACAATGGGGTTTCCGATCCTACTCAGACGCAGATAATTTCTATGCCCGATCGCTATCAACCCCTCTACCTATAGCTCCACACGAAGCATACGGACTTGCCAAAAGATAAAGCCGGGAGCAGACTTCATTGATGACCGATATCGATGCAAAATCTGCGCTTCTCAAGCTGCTGAAAGATATAAAGCTCAAGCCAGGGGTGTCACTTAGTCTCTATGAGATCGGCCCGCCGCTCGTCGACCAAGGAATAAGTCAGGACGCCATCGTAACCGCGCTGTACGCTTTCAAGAACGAGGGTATGATTGATCTGCCAGGTGGTAATCGACTGGTGCTGCTGAAAGACCTGTAATTTTCTGGACCGCAGATGGTGAACCGGGACGAGGAAATAGAAAAAGAGCTCGGCCGCAAAAAGTTGATGATGCGGTTACCGGCGTTGCGAGACCAACTTCGAAACGCTTCCGGCGAACAGATTGGAGCGCTCTTTATGGCGTACGAGAGGGCCGTCGCTCATCAAGATAGGATTCGTTCTCAAAAACACGCTCCCGCGCAGTGGACTGCTTACTATGAAGAGGTTTTGAGGGAGATCGAAGACGGCGTTGTGAGCTATCTGGCTGGGCAACGATGGCAGGATTTCAGTTAGGTTGCGGAACGGGGCGCCTTCATGAACGTTATACGGGATGTTGTGCGGTGGCTCATTTCCGAGCCATCTCTTGCACCGCAGCCGGAGGTGGGACTTCTAAGGGTTTGCCCCGCCCCGAACAATGAGCGAGGGCCGCAGGTATGCAGAAGCAGAAATACACGGTCAGCACGTCCGTGACAGTTGTTGCCGAGACGCCCCAAGCAGCTGCACAACAAGCATCGGAGCTGTTCTCGAAGTCTCCGCCAGAACGGTTCGACGTTATGGATGAAAGTGGATCGACATTCCACGTTGCCAATGACCATCCGCAAAGGTCGATCGACACGATCGAGAGCGAGGTCGTTCAGTATCCGGAGTTCATGGAGAATGACGCGCCCCCCGGCGCCGGCGGCTGAATTGATCGGCAACAGAGCTATCAGCCGGAGGTAGCCTTTCCGATCGTTGTAGCTGAAATGCTCGTCCGCGTGCAGACGAGACCCCTTGCGGACGTGTTTCCTAACCATCTCCCACGCCTCGTTGGAATCCTCGCTCCGGATGACGCGCGTCAGGGTCTGCTCGCGCCCGCGGCCGAGCGGGTCTCCTCTCGGAGCGTTAGGATCGCGCATCTTCATCAGCAGCACCCAGGCCGTCTTGTCTTGGCACGCCGGATCTCCCAGCAGTTTGCATGCGAGCAGCGGACGCAGGTCGGCTTCGGCGATCTCGACGAGGCGCTTCCGGATGATGCTGGAAGGCGAGATCCACATCGATGGCAAGTACGCGGGCGGCCATATCAAGCCGGAGAACCGTAAGGTCGATCGGCGCTGTGCCGAGAACCAGAACTTCAAGCGCCTGACGACGATCTCGGCCGCGTACCAGTCAAAGTATCGGCCAGTATCCGCAGAGGTTTCTCGACGTCGGCCTCGACAATGCCTTGTGGAGCATTCCCCAGAGCAGCAGGCCGTTGTCGACACGGCGATTATCCTCACGCCAGGCGCAGGGCAACCACCCTCCAGAACTCATTTAGGAAGATGGACTAAGTCCGGCTGAATAGCCTTTAGGGCGGCGAAGGAACTCTTGGTCGATTGGCCGGCGAATTGAGATGTGGTTCCAACCGTCTTATCTTGATATTAGCTGGAATGAGCGAGGTTCCATGGATTTGATCCATCTGCGCCATTGAAATGGCTGTTGAATTAATCTAAAGAAAGTTTGGTTAGGATGAGCGGTATGAGCTACAGGGTTGCCCATCTTGATTTGCAAAAACGCGCTCTTGAAAAGCAAGAGAGCCGCGATCTTGATCAAGCGCGCCTCGATAATGGTTCGGTAAGCCCCTCTCAGTTGCGCCGCGAGAACTCGGCGTTTGCTGCACTTCCCCTTCACCGTTACAAGATGGTTGCTATCGGCGGTAAAGCTTTGGCTCACTCCTAAGAGAGAGCCGGACATGATTGCCCACGGTGGCGAAGATGCCGAGCCGCATCTCACAGCAGAAGAAGTTCAAACTCTTCTAGGATTTGTTCAGCGATTCAATCCGGTCATAGTTGGCGGGCAAGCTGTTAACATCTGGGCCCAACTTTATCATGGCATGGATGAGGAGCTCGACGGCCTCGGCGAGCTAACGAGCAAGGATCTCGATTTCTATCATAACCGGGAAGCCGAGCGCGCGCTTGCAGACAGCCAAGAAAACGGCCTTCTGGAGATACCCTCCGGTGACAACCACACCCCGAATGCGGCTGTCGTAACGGGCAAGCTTGGAAAGCGCGACATAGTGGTGGACTTCCTTGCCCAGATCAAAGGGGTCGAGGACAAGTCCCTCCTCGAAAATTCAATCACCTTTGCTGATGCTGAAAATCCGGAAGCCATTTCCATCACATTGATGCACCCCCTGGACTGCGTCAGGAGCCGTCTGAGCAACATCAATATGCTGGGTCGCCGCAACGATCACTCGTTGCGGCAGGCTGTTGCGAGCTTGTTGATCCTAGAATGCTACATTGAAGATCAACTATCAGATTTGGAAAATAAGTCGTCGGTCAAACGAGCTCTTTGCCCTTCGGGAACTTGAGTTCATTATCCGTGACTTGCATATTGGTAAGACAACGGAACGCGAGTTCGGCGATCAACTTAGGCCCGTCTCAATCCTTCAGAAATACCGTGAAGACGAACGTCTTGATGCACGAGTGCGTGAGCATCAACTCCAAGGCATTCTGGAAAGGTTGGAAGCCAAGCAAAACGTTGCCGATCGGCGTCGTAAACGCATGATAGACGTGTCTGACGACCAAGATTCTGACCCAGAGCAATCAGCACCTGGCTGGCGTTAAATAGTTGATGGTTCCGCAGGACATTCAAAGTGTCGGAGTCCAGAACCATGTGGGCCTTATTAAATAGCCACTTCCCAGAAATGCCGATGACCATCGGCCATCCCGGCGCGCCGAATTCTATTCGCCTTGGCGAGCTGGTCCAGTACTTGGGAAAAGCGATTGCCGATCTTCCCCATACGGGGATCGTCCTCTTCCAATCCGATTTCACCGGCAAACGCTGAGGCGCACTCCGCCGTTGTGATCGGCCGCCCAGCCTGCCGGAGCGTGCGAAGGGTGAAGCTCCGACGGTCGAAGTCCTTGAAGAGCGCAGAGATTCCGTCGGCACCTTCGCCGCCTCGGCGCCGGACAACACCGAGGGATGCGGCAGCGGCATAGCCTGGCTCATACGTCTGGATGACGACATCGAAGGCAGCTCTCTGCTGTTCGAGCGTTGAGAGCCGCTTCCGCAGATCATCGATCTCAGCGCCGATCTCGGCACGCTTCCGCTTCTACTCTTCCGCAACATCGACCCATACGCAACCACTCCTTTAGGATCGCGTCGATCCTAAGTGTTCATCGGCGGAGAGTCGGGTGGCAGTTGCTACCTAATCCCGCATTTTCGCGTCGAGCAACACGAGCGAAACCCCTCCCATTGCAACGAAGAAGATAGTCCAGAAACCGTATTGCTTTGACAGCCCCTTTAGTCGGGCCGAATGGTGACGCAACTGCGTTGCCGGCCTTTGTTTCGGATGCCGTTTGGTCGCGTTGGCGAGCGAGCACCTAAACGTCCTGCATTATCGGCTTGTCGAAGCTCGATTTATTCATATCGCTGACTTCGGATTGCATAGCGGCAATCAAGGTGAGATTCGTATTGCCTCATCGAAGAATGCTCCCGAACGGATAGCATATTGCCTCACCAGAATGCTCCCTATGCCC
>NZ_JBIVYL010000022.1:0-37844 GCF_044772225.1 Rhizobium sp. NPDC090275
CCCCGGCCAGCCGGTCGGATCGGGAGCTGATCCCAGCAGCCAGTGTCGCGTTTCTAAATGGCTGACAACGTCGCAGCCCTATTCAGCTTTGACATCCGATGTAGCGGGGTACATTATATTTCCAAGTGCGACATGCCAATGAATTCAATGGCTTCATTTTGGAGATTTTGGCATGTCCCGATGCTATACGCAGATCACCCTCGCCGATCGCCGACGACTACATCAGTTGGTAGCGGCAAGAGTTCCCGTCAACGAGATGGCCCGCCAGCTTGGCCGTCACCGCTCGACGATTTACCGGGAGATCAAACGCAACACGTTTCATGATCGTGAGTTGCCCCAGTACGATGGCTACTACAGGACTGTAGCGCAGGATATTTCCAACGAACGCCGACGGAGACTGAGAAAGCTGCGACGCTACCCGAATTTGCGCGAGGAGATCATTACCCAGTTGGAGGCACGCTGGTCTCCTGAGCAAATCGCTGGTCGCCTGTTATTGGGGCCGGATAGAAATGCGACATCGGAGAGCTAAAGAAGCGACCGGGTGACAACATGCACGATATGGCTTTCCCACTGCGCGAGCGCGCTGGCATCTTCTAGGTCTTTGTTGAAGATCGTCGAGAGCGTGTACCGGTTTGACAGGTAAAAGAAACTTAGCGAAAGGCTAGAAAGAAAAACGTTCAGAGGATCGACGTCACGTCGAAAACTGCCCTCGGCGGCTCCCCGATCCAGCAGTCCCCTTAACTGTTCGACAAGCTGATAGTTAAGGTGCCTACCATTGGCGGACGCTTGAAGGTATCTTGCCCTGTGCAGATTTTCAGTCTCCAGGAGACTTAAGATCTCAGGGTTCTCGAGAAAGTAGCGCCAGACGAAACGAACGATCGCTTCGACGCCTTCAAGTGGCGAGCATTCGCTAAGGCGAAGCGAAGTCTCTGCAAGGCGCATTTTCCTAAGTCCGTGATCCAGCACTTCGGCATACAGGCCCTCCTTGTCCCCAAAGTAATGGTAGATCATGCGCTTGTTCGACTTGGCGCGTTCCGCAATCTTGTCGATCCGCGCTCCACCTAAACCATGAGCGACGATCTCCTCAGTCGCAGCTTTTAAGATCGTATTCCTTGTCCGCTCCGGATCCCGTCGCCCACCAAACACGTCGTGACCCATGCGTGCGACCTCGCCCCTCACATATTCGGATAAACAGGCCCCTCGCCGCCCTGCGGCGGCACCCAGTTGATGTTCTGGTTGGGATCCTTGATGTCGCAGGTCTTGCAGTGGACGCAGTTCTGGGCGTTGATGACGTAGGTCTCCTGCCCGTCCTTCTCCATCCACTCGTAGACGCCTGCAGGACAGTAGCGCGTCGAGGGACCGGCGAAGATGTCGTGCTCCGACGACTTCTGCAGCGCCATGTCCTTGATCTTCAGATGAACCGGCTCGTTCTCCTCGTGATTGGTGTTCGACAGGAACACCGAGGAGAGACGGTCGAAGGTCAGCACACCGTCAGGCTTGGGGTAGTCGATCTTCTTGTGTTTGGCAGCCGGCTCCAGCGAGGCGGCGTCGGTCTTGCCGTGGCCGAGCGTGCCGAAGAAGGAGAAGCCGAGGAGCTGGTTGGTCCACATGTCGAGACCGCCGAGCGCGACGCCGATGGCCGTGCCGAACTTCGACCACAGAGGCTTGACGTTGCGGACCTTCTTCAGGTCCTTGCCGATGTCGCTTGCGCGCCATTCGTTCTCGATCTCGATGACCTCGTCATTGGCGCGACCCGCTGCGATGGCGTCAGCGATCCTGTCCGCCGCCAGCATGCCTGAGAGCACGGCGTTGTGGCTGCCCTTGATGCGGGGAACGTTGACGAAGCCGGCGGAGCAGCCGATCAGGGCGCCGCCTGGGAAGGTCAACTTTGGCACCGACTGATAGCCGCCCTCGGTGATGGCGCGCGCGCCATAGGACAGGCGCTTGCCGCCCTCGAAGGTGGTGCGGATCGCCGGATGCGTCTTGAAGCGCTGGAACTCTTCGAAGGGATAGAGATAGGGGTTCTTGTAGTTCAGGTGGACGACGAAGCCGACGGCCACGAGGTTATCTTCCAGATGATACAGGAACGAGCCGCCGCCGGTCTTCATGCCGAGCGGCCAGCCGAAGGAGTGCTGCACGAGGCCCTGCTTGTGGTTCTCCGGCTTGACCTGCCAGAGTTCCTTGATGCCGATGCCGAATTTTTGGGGTTCGCGATCCTTCTGCAGGTCGAACTTGGCAATGAGCTGCTTGGCGAGCGAGCCGCGCACGCCTTCGCCGATCAGCACGTACTTGCCAAGCAACTCCATGCCGCGGGTAAAATTCGGGCCGGGTTCGCCGTTCTTCTCGATGCCCATGTCGCCGGTGGCGACGCCGATGACAGCGCCCTCGTCGTTATAGAGCACTTCGGTGGCGGCGAAGCCCGGATAGATCTCGACGCCGAGCGCTTCCGCGTGGCCCGCCAGCCAGCGACAGACGTTGCCGAGCGAGACGATATAGTTGCCGTGGTTGTTCGTCAGCGGCGGCATGGCGAAGTTCGGCAGGCGGATGGAGCCGGCCGGGCCGAGCAGCAGGAAGTGGTCGTCCTGGACTTCGGTCTTGAACGGATGATCGGCCTCTTCGCGCCAATCCGGCAGCAGCCGGTCGATACCAACAGGATCGACGACGGCGCCAGACAGGATATGCGCGCCGACTTCTGCGCCCTTCTCTAGCACCACGACGGAGAGTTCGGGATTGACCTGCTTCAACCTGATCGCAGCCGAAAGGCCGGCAGGACCGCCGCCGACAATCACGACGTCGAATTCCATGCTCTCGCGTTCGGGCAGTTCAGTCGTCTCGGTCATCAAATCGACTTCTGAAGTTCCGGCAGAACCTCAAAGAGGTCACCCACCAAGCCGTAGTCGGCGACTTGGAAGATCGGCGCTTCCTCATCCTTGTTGATCGCGACGATCACCTTCGAATCCTTCATGCCGGCCAGATGCTGGATGGCGCCGGAGATGCCGCAGGCGATGTAGAGATCGGGCGCGACCACTTTGCCGGTCTGTCCGACCTGCCAGTCGTTCGGTGCGTAGCCGGCATCGACCGCCGCACGGCTCGCCCCCACTGCAGCACCGAGCTTGTCGGCAACCGGCAGGATGACTTCCTGGAACTTCTCCGAGGAACCAAGTGCACGGCCGCCGGAGATGATGATCTTGGCGGATGTCAGCTCCGGGCGGTCGGAATTGGCAATGGCCTCGCTTACGAAGGACGACAGGACCTGATCGGCCACCGCTGCGACGCTTTCTACAGCGGCAGCTCCGTCCACTCCCTTGGGAGGGAATGAAGCTGTTCGAACAGTAATGACCTTCTTGGCGTCGGTTGACTGCACCGTCTGGATGGCGTTGCCGGCATAGATCGGGCGCTTGAAGGTGTCGGCCGAGACGACTTCGATGATCTCGGAAACCTGGGCGACGTCGAGCAGGGCGGCGACACGCGGCAGGACGTTCTTGCCGACCGAGGTGGCAGCCGAAATGATGGTGTCGTAGCTTGCGGCCAGCGAAACGATCAGGTCGGCCAGCGGCTCGGCGAGATTGTTGGCGAGCTCGTCGCTTTCGGCGAGCAGGACCTTGGAGACGCCGGAGAGCTTGGCCGCAGCATCGGCTGCGGGCTTGGCGCCCTTGCCGGCGACCAGCACATGCACGTCGCCCCCCTGATCCTTGGCGATCTTGGCGGCTGCCGCGAGCGTCTTGGCGGTCTGGTCGGAAAGGGTTGCGTTGTCGTGATCAGCCAGAAGAAGAATGGCCATGATGATATCTCCTTTCTCGAACCTTAGAGGACGCCAGCGGACTTGAGCTTTTCGACGAGCTCAGAAACCGATGCGACCTTGACGCCTGCCTTGCGGCCGGAGGGCTCCTCGGTCTTCAGCACCTTGAGCCTCAGTGCGGTGGAAACGCCGAAATCGGCGGGCGTCTTCTTGTCGAGCGGCTTCTTCTTCGCCTTCATGATGTTGGGCAGCGAAGCGTAGCGCGGCTCGTTGAGACGCAGGTCGGTGGTGACGACAGCAGGCAACTTGACGTCGATGGTCTGCAGGCCGCCGTCGACTTCGCGGGTCACGGTCGCCTTGCCATCGCCGATCTCGATCTTCGAGGCGAAGGTGGCCTGCGCGGTGCCGAGCAATGCCGCCAGCATCTGGCCGGTCTGATTGCTGTCGTCATCGATCGCCTGCTTGCCGACGATGATGAGGCCCGGCTGTTCGGCGTCTGCTACGCCCTTCAGGATCTTGGCGACGGCGAGCGGCTCGACCTGGTCGTCGGTCTCGACGAGAATGGCGCGGTCGGCACCCATGGCGAGCGCGGTGCGCAGCGTTTCTTCAGCCTTGGCCGGACCGATCGAGACCACGATCACTTCCTCTGCCTTGCCGGCTTCCTTCAGGCGAAGCGCCTCTTCCACCGAGATTTCGTCGAAGGGGTTCATCGACATCTTGATGTTGGCCAGTTCGACGCCCGTGCCATCCGGCTTCACGCGGATCTTCACGTTGTAATCAACCACCCGCTTTACCGGGACGAGAATTTTCATCGGTATGCTCCTGATTTAGCAGACACTTCGGAAACGCTCGACGAGCACGTCGAGAACCTCGCCAGGTTCGCGTCTCCACCAGTTGTCTTTGGAAAAGATTTCGACCTCACAGAGCCCTTCATAGCCGGCGGCTTCCACTGCCCCCCGGATACCTCGTATGTCGGCCACCCCGTCTCCCATCATTCCTCGATCAAGAAGAACGTCTTTGGTATCAGCGAGCCAATCGCAAAGATGAAAACCATATATCCGACGCGCACCGGCACGATGGAGCTGGTTCGGGAGATCCGTGTCCCACCAAACATGATAGACGTCGACGGCTATGCCAAGGTTCTCTGCTCCGATCACCTCGCAGAGGTTGACGGCGTCTCGAACGGTGACCAAGCAGGACCGGTCGCCACCATAGACAGGATTCAACGGCTCCAAAGCCAGGCGTACGCCCGCTCTCTCTGCAAACTCGCAGGCTGCGGCGACCCTGTCTGCGACGATCTTGAGGCTCTCGGACATACCCTTCGTCCCCGGTTCGACACCTCCCACGACGATCGTGAGAATTGGGGCTTCCAAGGCGGCAGTCATGTCGATCGACGAGCGGAAGTCATCAAGCACCGCTTCCCTGCCCTTGGGCGCAAGTGGACCCACAAGAAACGGAGAACGGCATAGTCCGGCGACCTGCAGTCCCGCAGCTTTCGCTCGCTGGCCGATGGCGGTCGCGTTCGACCCAATTTCACGTCTCCAGAAGACGACGCCGCCATATCCCCTCGCCGCGCATCCATCGATAACCTGTTCAGGCGACCACCCTGCCCCGAAGCCGTCCACATTGTGGCCAAGGGTAGCGGTGTTCAACGCCAGGGCAGAATGGTCGCCTGAGAAGTCACGCAATTCCATTCGCTCCGTAGACGGCGAGCAGTTGGTTGAAGCGATGAACGGCGAGCTCCGGATCGCGAAGGACTCCGCATTCATCGGCAAGGCGGAAGACTTCGGAGAAGTAGGTGAGCGGGCGCATCGCTTGATGGCCGTTCAACATCACGAAGTGATCCTGGAAACCGTTCAGCCAGGCGAGGAAAACCACGCCGGTCTTGTAATACTGCGTCGGGCTTCCGAAGATCGTTCGGGCGAGCGGTACCGTCGGATCGAGTATCCGATGGAAACTGTCCTTGTCGCCGGCAGCGAGTTGTGACATCGCAAATGCTGCGGCGCCGGCCAGAGGGTCGAAAATGCCAAGGAGTGCGTGGGAGTATCCGACCTCGTCACCGGCAATCAGCTCCGGATAGTTGAAGTCGTCGCCCGTGTACATCTTCACTCCATGGGGAAGGAGACGCCGCATCTGGATCTCCTTCTCCTTGTCGAGAAGCGAGATTTTGATGCCGTCGACCTTGCTCTGGTTCGCCGAGATAATTTCTAGGCAGGTCTGCATCGCCGCCTCGAAGTCCCCACCGCCCCAATAGCCGGCCAGCGCAGGGTCGAACATGTCGCCAAGCCAATGCAGGATGACCGGCCTGTCGCACAAAGCGAGTGCTTTTCCATACGCGGCGACATAGTCCTTGGAGCTCTTCGCAGTGGCGGCGAGCGCCCTGCTGGCCATAAGGATAACGTCGCTTCCAGTTCCTTGAATGGCTTCAAGCTGACTTGCATAGGCGCGGTCTACGTCGTCGAGCGTGCGTACATCCTTCGGGTTCAGGTGGTCTGTTCCGGCTCCGCTGTAGACCAGTGCGTCCGGCAGTTCCGACTTCGTACGCTGGACCAGTTCAAGCGCGCCCTTCCAATCAAGGCCCATGCCCCGTTGGGCGGTATCCATCGCTTCCGCGATGCCCAAGCCCAGGTCGTGAAGATGGCGTCGGAAAGCGAGGGTTGCATCCCAATCGACCGCTGCTGCGGAACCAGGATTGGTGTCTGCAAATGGGTCAGCGACTACGTGCGCTGCCGAGAAGACGCGCCTATTGAAAGAGCGGGAGAAATTCTCTGTCGGCAATGGGCGCGCAAGCAGTTCATAGGTCTTAGACCGGCCGCTTTGATCAGGAAGAGCGATACGCATGAGTGAACCTTTCAGAACCTTGGAACCAGCATGCCGGCATCGGCCGACAGAACCTGTCCCGTCATGTACGGAAGCGCCCCAGTTGCGAGCGATCGAACGATAGTACCGATCTCGCTTGGAAGACCAAGGCGCGGGAAAAGCGTCAGACCATCCTCTGCGCGGCGCTGATATGTTTCTCGGACAGCGGCGGTCATCTCGGTTTCAATAAGCCCAGGTTGTACGTCGAATACTGCGATGCCATCTTGGCCAAGCCTCGCCGCAAAGACCTTCGAGATCATTGCTGCGGCCGCCTTCGAAGCGCAATATTCGCCCCTTTGAACCGACGCCGCGACAGCGTTGGACGAGGTCACGTTGACGACCGAGTAGAACAAATCAGGGGAGCGCGACTGACTCACGAGACGTTTCGCAAAGGCCTGGGTCAAAAAGAAGTGCGCCTTCGCGTTGATCGCCATGCAACGATCGTAGCTCTCCTCGGTGACGTCGAGCAGATCTCCCCGAGAAAGAACGCCCACGCCCGCATTATTGACGAGCGTCGTCAGCGGGCCGAGGGCGTCCTCGGCTGCTCGAAGCAAGTCTACGTGTCCAGCAAGGCTGGATACGTCACCGGGAACGGCTGCGACCCGAATGCCTTCGCTACGCAGCGTCTCCGCTGCGATCGCAAGTTCGTCGTCGCGCCCGAAGTCGTTCAGAGCTACCGAGAACCCTGCCGCGCCCAGCGCCTTTGCGATACCGAGGCCGATGCCGCGACCAGATCCGGTAACCAGCGCGACCTGCCCTGGATTCCCCGCCATCACCGCGCTCCGTTCTTGATGAGCTGACGAGCAATGATCATACGCTGGATCTGGTTGGTTCCTTCGTAAATCTGCGTAATTTTGGCGTCACGGTAGAGGCGCTCGACTTCAAAACCGCGGATGTAACCGCTACCGCCGAAGATCTGTACGGCGTCAGCGGTCCGAGCCACTGCCATATCTCCCGCGAAGCATTTAGCCATGGAACATGCCTTCGTCGCATCCTCGCCCGTGTCGATTTTGCTGGCCGCACTACGGACAAGAAGTCGGGCTGCTTCGACGTCCTTGGCGATGTCCGCAAGCAACCACTGGACACCCTGAAACTCCGAGATGGCGGAATTGAATTGCTTGCGCTGCACCGAATATTCCAGCGCCGCTTCGAGACCGGCCTGGCCGATGCCCACGGCGAGAGACCCGATACCAACGCGCCCCTTGTCCAGAACGCTCATCATCATATGGAAACCGCGCGCCTCCTCGCCGAGCAAGGCGTCGGCCGGAAGCGATACGTTGCTGAACGTCAGGGCGCCGACCTGGCTCGCCCTCTGACCCATCTTGTGTTCCTTCGGTCCACGCTCAACGCCTGCTTGGTTCAGGTCAACGATAAAGATGCTCATGCCACGATGACCGGCGGTCTTGTCCGTGCGGGCGAGAACGAAGCCAACGTCTGCGACCGGAGCGTTGTGAATCCAGATTTTGCCGCCGTTCAGCTTCCATCCAGTTCCATCCCGCTCGGCGGTGGTACGCAGCCCGGAAAGGTCGCTGCCTGCTTCCGGTTCCGTGAGGCAGTAGGCAACCTTGGTCCGCATTGTCATTACATCGGCGAGCAGTCGTTCTCTTTGCTCTTTCGTCCCGTGACGGACTAGCAGCGTCGTGATGAGCTCGACTAGGCCGCATTGGTCGGCGATCGATGCGTAACCGCGCGAGAGCTCTTCCATGACGACGGAATACGCAAGTGTGTCGAGACCCGGTCCGCCCATCTCTTCAGGAACGCCGATACCGAAGAGGCCGAGCTGGCCCATTTGTTCGTAGATCTCCGAAGGAAATCTCTCCTCTTCGTCCAGCTTGTGGGCGACCGGCCGGATGACGTCGTCGGCGAACTGACGAGCGGTCTCGCGAACCTGTTCATGGATCTCGGTGAGCAGCATGTTTCGACCTCTAATTATGTAACTGGTTAGTTACCGATTAACAAAGAAAAGGCTTCCAGTCAACGGCTTGCCAATGGTCGTTATCGGTATTTAGGAATCTCGATTCCAGTGAATAGATACAAATGGCTCGTCGAATTTTCGAGCTTTCAGGTCGGCATAAATCGAGGAAGGATCAGTGGGCGAGACAGCTCGCACGAGTCCTTCTGTGCAAATGCGGCCGTCGGCGAGCCAATGGAGAATTTTTGCAAACCCCGAGAAGACGCTCTGGGGCTGGTTGTTGTAGCCTTCCAGAAGCTCTTCCCATTTGAAGCTTTTGGAGAGGATCGGAACCTCCCATTCCCAACCGCTTCGAAGATGGACGAAGTTGTTGAAAACAGCGTGCAGCACGTCATGCGCATACAGATCCGTCAGGCGCCGCCAAGGAACTCCGACAAGGACCACCTCGCCATGTGGACGCGTGATTCTGCACCCATCGAGGACCGCTCCCTCATGGCCGGAGCAATCGACGACGAGCGCCGCCTGTCCCGCAATGCGAGGATCGTCGAAAGGCATAGCCGGATAGACCTGCTTTATCCCGGCGCCGAGCACCTGACGCCGGCGAATGGGATCCGGGTCGACAACGGCCACCTCGTATCCGGAGAGCTGAAAGAGTTGCGATGCCAGCAGGCCGACGGGACCGGCGCCTGTGACGACAACGACATCTCCAGGCCTTGCCTTGGTCGACATCAAGGTTGTCATTGAAACACCGGCCAGTCGCGTGAGTACCGCAATTTCGGGAGCGAGATTGTCCGGAACCTTCAGGACATACCTGAAGTCCAACTGCTGGACGCTCCTGTGCGGCCCCATACAGAATAGATGGTCACCAGTGGCGACGCCCGTAACCGAGGCGCCGATCTCCTGAGCCTCGAAAACCGCTGCATATCCTGGCCTGAGGGGAAAGGAATCGCCGGATAGCCAAGCGAATTCCGTTCCCGGACTGATAAGGGAGACAATTGTGCGTCCCCGCACTTCATTGTCGCCAAGCGGTGATAGTTCAAGTTGCTCGATCTCCGCCCGGTCTTTCGCGGAGAACACGATACCATTTGCCATTGTTCTGCTCCTAGTCCAGATCGAGCGAGTTCCCAGTCTCGCTGTCGAAGAGAGACAAGCCCGCGGGTTCGAAAGTGAGATTGATAGAGGTGTCGACCGACGGTCGTGAGCCGGCAGGCATTTGCGCAACAAACTCCTGACGACCACTTCGAAGATCGACCAGCGCATCGACGCCTAGTTACTCGACCACCTCCACCTTCGCTGTGATCAACGGTTGTTCGCCCGCGCGCAACCAGCCGGATGTCGCTAGGCCGCACGCCGAGCGTGATTGCCTGGCCCTGATGTAAACGGCCCCTGAGACGTGCAGGCAATGGGACGGAGAGGTCATCGCATTCCAGAACGACGTCATTGCCGACGGCCTTGGCATCCACTCGTTGAAGGCCTCCTCACATCCGGTTGAAAGTGAACTTTCAGCCACCTGGCCTATTCCACGTCCGGCTCTCGGCGGGACGCGAACACGTCAATCAAGGGGCGACCAGAGCCGTGGACAGCCATCCTTCGCGTATCCAAGCGGACCGTCCATGCTAACAAGCTCAAGAAACTGGCCCCATGGCGCGCGAAGGTAGACCCACGTGAGCCCGGCCATTGGGCCGCTCTCCACATATGTCGGCCCATCCAGCACATCGACGCCGTGAGCGCGGAGCCGTTGCGCGGCTGCATTCGCGTTGTCGACCTGAAAGGCGACATGGAAGCCCCCAGGCTGGCTGTTGCGCTTCAGCTCGGTCGCGCCATCTTCGCCCGAATATTGGAATAGCTCCAGGTTGCTGCCGTTGCCGACGCGCAAAACCTTAATGTTTTCGATACGGCAACGACCCGGCACGCCCAACCGGCGTTTCATGTATTCGTCGTCGCCGTCCACCTTGCCCGTTTCAATTGCGGTTACGGCGCCGAAGATCTTTTCAAAGAACTCGACTGCCTCCTCGAGGTTCGGCACGGTGAAACCAAAATGCTCAATTCCGTAAACTTTCACGCAATCCTCCTTACCGGCTACATACCCAGGAGATCATCAACAACGCTGATTTAAGTATGTATCTAGTTAGTGCATTACATAGGTCTCATGTTCACCGGGAGTCAATTAAAAAAACCAGCATGATTTTCAGGCTAATCTCTTATTTTCATCCACTTACGCATAACTTCGTCATGGACGAACGAACACGTCGGCAATCCCTTGTCCGGATGCCGTTGGATGAACTCGGGTGTGGAGCCATGAACCTAACGGGACATCCGAGCCCGCTCGTTTCGTTCATGCTCGAGCACTGCGGGCGGTAGCGAAGGTAGACCGCGAAGAAGGTCTGACGCGTTCTCACCAATCATGATTGTTGGCGCATTAGTGTTCGAGGCGTTGATGAGGCACCCCTCCTTGTCCTGCCATGCGACATAGTCGAGCGCGTTTCCTCTAGTGTAGATCTGGGCATTGATGGTGGATCCGCCGCCGATCACCTTCGCCTGGGTGTACCAAAGCACTCTATCATTCATGTGCTTCTGGGGAACGGTCGACCAGTCCCAGCGCGCGATAACCTTGGTCATCCTCGCGAACCCGGCCGGCATTCGAATGGCGGGTGACTATCACGGCCACCGGCCTCGACGAGTAGGACCTTCATGCCGGCGTCCTCGCTCAGACGGTTCGCCAACACGCACCCAGCGCGACCAGCTCCAGTGATAATGTCATCGAATTTCTGCAAGAACACCCCGCCCAAAGCTCTTGTCACCCGCCACGGGATCTGCAATGTAACTAACTACTTGGTGCATTAGCAAGGGAGGAAGCTCATGAATCCATCAACTAAAGTGAAATTCGGGAGAACGAACCTCGAAGTAACCCCGTTTGCGTTCGGCGCGGCGCCCATTGGCAATTTCTCGAGACCGATCAACGAAGCGGCATCGGATGACATGGTTCAACTCGCATGGGGCGCTGGCGTTCGTTACTACGACACTGCACCGATGTACGGACACGGCCTGTCGGAGTTGCGGTGCGGCCACTCGCTTCGCTGGAAGGACAGGGATGACTTTGTCTTGTCGACGAAGGTGGGGCGTCTGCTCAAGCCAAAGAAGCGAAGCGAGATCGAGTTCTCGCCCTGGAACAACGCCGCCGCAAACGAGATGGTGTTCGATTACACCTACGACGGCGCGATGCGTTCGTTCGAAGACTCGCTTCAGCGGCTAGCACTTGAGCGAATCGACATCTGCTTTATTCACGATATCGACAAGTTCACTCGCGGTGACGCGCAACCCGAGGTCTTCAAGGCAGCGATGGATGGCACGTGGAAAGCCTTGTCCAAGCTCAAGGAAGAAGGAGTGGTGGCTGCGATCGGCGTTGGGGTCAATGAATGGGAAGTCTGTTACGACGCCCTGCAGCAACATGACTTCGACTGCTTCTTGTTAGCGGGTCGTTACACGCTCCTCGAACAAGAATCCCTCGACAAGTTCCTGCCACTCTGCGAGGAGCGCGGCGCGGCCGTAGTTATCGGCGGCGGGTTCAATTCAGGTATTCTGGCTACTGGGGCAGTGGACGGCGCGAAATATAACTACGTGCCGGCGCCTTTCGAAATCCTCGATAGAGTAAGCAGGATCGAGAAGGTCTGTAAGGAATATGACGTGCCGCTCCCGGCAGCGGCGATGCAGTTTGTTGTCGCTCATCCGGCTATTGCGTCCTTCATTGCCGGAACGCGAACGGTCGATCAGCTCCAGAAGAATCTCGATTGGTTCAGCCATCATATCCCAGGTGAATTCTGGGCGGAGTTGAAGAAGCAGGGCCTCATTCGCGAAGATGCGCCGACACCAAGCGCTTGATTCATGAACGCGCAGATATTGAAGGCCGGTTCTCCCCGGCCTTCTTTCGTTTACTCGATCAGCACAGCGCGAAAATCATTTACGTTCGTGCCGGTTGGCCCAGGCACGAACAGATCTCCTACAAGCGAAAATGCCGTATAGGCGTCGTTGTTGGCCAAGAGCATTTTGGGATCTTCTCCCATCAAGCGAAGACGTGCAGCAGTCGTTCCGTCTGCGAAAGCACCCGCATTGTCCTCGCTACCGTCGATACCGTCTGTGTCGGCGGCGAACAAGTGGACGCCGTCCAGGCCTTCAAGGCCCATGGCAGCCGACAACAAGAACTCGGTGTTTCGCCCTCCCCGTCCGCTGCCGTGCAGCGTGACGGTGGTCTCGCCACCAGAGAGAAGCAACGCGGGCCGGTCAAAAGGCTGGTCTCGTAGAACGATCTCTCTTGCGACCGCAGCGTGGAATCGGCCCGCTTCACGAGCTTCGCCCTCCATCGCGTCGGACAGGATGGCCGCTCGAATCCCGAGACTTTCGGCTACCCGCGCAGCCGCTGCAAGCGATCGGCCGGCGGAGGCAATTACGTGGACCTCGTTCCTCGCGAAGACACTGTCGGTCACGCCAGGCGCCGCGGAGCGCCCGCTTCGAATATGATCCATTGCCTGCTCAGGCAGTTCGATGCGGTATTGCTTGATTGCAGCGAGTGCATCGTCGGGCGTGGCCGTGTCCGGGATAGTCGGCCCTGACGCCACGAGGGCCGGATCGTCTCCGGGGATATCGGACACCACAAGCGATATGACCCTTGCCGGCGCGGCCCTGGCGGCCAGCCGGCCGCCCTTGATACGCGACATGCATTTGCGGATGGAATTCATCGCCGCGATTGGCGCACCAGACGCCAGCAGTGCGCGGTTGAGTGCGATCTCGTCATCGAGCGTCATTCCATCGGGCGGCGCGGGGAGAAGCGCGGACCCTCCACCGCAAACAAGCGCCACCACCAGATCATCCTCTGTCAGGCCAGAAACCATCTTGAGTAACTGCTCGGCAGCGTCCAATCCGGCAGCGTCAGGAACGGGATGCGATGCCTCTAGCACCTTGATCCGTTCGCAGGGCACCGAGTAGCCGTAGCGGGTCACCACAACACCCTCCAGATGTCCTTCCCAATTGCGCTCGAACGCCCTGGCGAGTTGTGCGGCGCCCTTGCCTGCCCCAACTACGACGGTTCTTCCCTTGGGTCGTTCTGGGAGGAAGTCTAGTATCGCCTTCTCTGGATCGGCGGCCGCAACTGCCGCCTCGAAGAGCGATGTCAAAAACGCTCGTTTATCAGCCCGCATGTCACGAATCCTTGAATTTCGGCTTTCGCTTATCCCTAAAAGCTGCAACGCCTTCTGCGAGATCCTCAGTGTAAGCGACGCTCATCGCAGCGACCGTATCAAGGACTCGAGACACCTCCTCGCCTTCCGCAGCGTTTATCAGCATCTTGACCACTTCAGTCGCAATGGGTGCGCGAGACCGCAATGTCGCAATAATTTCACTCGCCTTAGCCAGCCCCTCGCCCTTTTCCACGAGTACCTCGACGATCCCCGCGGCCACAGCCTGTTCAGCAGTCAGCACCTCGCCAAAAATCGCCATCCTACGGACGACAGACGGCCCGAAACGACGTACGGTCCGCTGCGTACCCGACCATCCGGGGATGACGCCCAACCCCGCTTCGGGCAGGCCGAATTTTACATGCATTTCGGCAATGCGTAGATCTGCCGCCGCCGCGAGCTCGAGGCCGCCACCGAAAGTGTGGCCATTGAGCACTGCCAGGACTGGCACCCGTAGCCTTGCGACAGCGTCAAACGCATCGTGCCCACGGCGGATCCAGTGCCTCCCGAACTCCTGGGGCGTCAAACCGGCCCAGGCTTTGATATCCCCACCGGCGGAGAACGTTTTCTCTCCATCGCCAGTGATCACCATTGCCCTGACGGTTGTGTTCTTCTCGACGACGCGGCAAGCGGCGTAGATCTGTTCCACCGCCGCGTCGTCGATCGCATTCAGGCTTTCTTTGTGTCGAAGCGTCAGGAACGCCGTGTCGCCCTCAATTGTAAGGACGACCCGTGGATTGCACCCACTCATGCGGCATCACGGTTGGTGTGTGTAACGACATCCTTTCCGGGATAGAACAAGGCGGCGTCCATGATCTTCAGATCCGAGGCCACGCGCAGCGGCGTCTCTGTTTGGTCGAGGATGTGCGTCTGGAGGTCTACGCCGGGCGCAATTTCGGTAACAAGCAGTCCTTCCTGGGTGAGCTTCATGACGCAACGCTCGGTGACGTAGGTCACGTCCTGACCCTGGGCAACGGCGCGTTTGCCCGAGAAAGAAACTTGCTCGACCCTGTCGACAATCTTCGCGACCTTGCCTTCGCGGTCGATGACCAGCTTCCCATCGGCCATGGACAACTTCGCCGCAGCGTTGAAGTAGCCGGAGAAGACGATCTTTTTCGCGCGCGAGGTGATGTCCACAAAGCCGCCGGCACCTGCCGTGACGTGCGGGCGTGCGGTTAGCTTGGAGACGTTGACCGAGCCGTCCTTGTCAATTTGGAGGAACGACAGCAAAGACGCGTCGAAACCTGCTGCCTGGAAGTACGCGAACTGGTGCGGCGATGCGACGAATGCTTCGGCGTTCGAAGAGCAGCCGAATTTGAAATCGAGCAGCGGTATTCCTCCAACGGCGCCCTGCTCGATAACCCAGGTGACGTCGCCATGGCGGCCTTCCTCGAGAAGGATTCGCGGCACATTCGCGGAGATCCCGAAGCCGATGTTCACGGCCCAACCGGCCTGCAGTTCACGGGCCACACGACGTGCGATGACCTTGGCGACGTCGAACTCGGGAAGCCGGAAGCTGTCGAGTGGACGGAACAACTCTCCCGATATAGCAGGATCGTACGGCGTAGCAGTCGTCTGAAGCTGGTCCGGGGCCTCGACGATATAATCGACGAGAATTCCCGGCACCCGTACATCGTGCGGCTTCAATGTACCCGATTTGGCGATCCGCTTAACCTGCGCAATGACGATTCCGCCACTGTTGTGCCCAGCGAGTGCGAGTTCCATCGCGCCGAGATAGGCGCCTTCATGTTCGAAAGTGAGATTACCCCGCTCATCGGCCGTGCTCGCCCTGATGATTGCCACGTCGGGGCGGATAGAGGGGAAGTAAAGCCAATCCTCACCAGCGAAGTTCTGTCGGAAAACGATCGGCTCGCCGCGTGCGGCGTCGTTCATCGCGCACCCTTCCTGCTCGGGGTCGACAAACGTATCCATGCCGACCTTGGTCAATACGCCGGGACGAAGAGATGCTCCTTCTCGAAGGATATCGAACAGCACGCCGCTCGGGACGTTGTAGGCCGCAATCTCATTTCGACCCAACATCTGCCAGATCAGCGGGGGCTCGGCAGAGGACGGACCGGAGGGGTAAGAGCCTCCGATGATTTTTTTGATGAGGCCCGGCTGAGCGAGATGATCGACGCCCTTCGTGCCGAACATATCTCCAGCGGCAATAGGATGAATGGTCGTGAGCCCGCGCGGGACACCCTCGTTGCGAAAACGCTCGCCGATCGCGGCAAGCACCGCATCAGGGCAGCAAAGTCCACTGGATGAGTTCACGGCGACGATCGAGTCGCTCTTGATCAGAGCGGCTACTTCGGTGGCGTTTTTGACTTTCGACATAGGCTTCCTCCCGGCCGTTGCAAGTAACTGGTTAGTGCGTTATATGAGGTCGAATAAGGAAGTGCAAGCTTGAAAAACAACGCGTTCCGGCGGATTTTAGCCGCCTGTTAGTTTGGAATTTTTTTCAGGACTTATCGGAGGAGGATAGGAAGTGTCGGTTTGTTTCAAGCCAGGTTACGAGCGGGCATTTGGCACTTACCCGCTCAAAGGGGAAGATTTGAGCAGAGCATTCGCCGCTGCTTACGAGGTCGGCTATCGCGCATTCGACACAGCTCAGATGTATGGAAACGAAGCCGATGTCGGCGCTGCGATCAGAAATGCGAACGTCCCCACCGACGACATGCTCATTACGACTAAGGTTCATCCGGACAACTACGGAAACGACCTTTTCATCAAATCCGTCGAGGCGAGTCTGCAAGCGCTAGGCTTGTCGCGAGTGGATTTGCTCCTTCTGCATTGGCCGGACACGTCCGGCGACAATAGGAACGCCTTATCGCTCTTACGGGAGGCAAAACAAATGGGGCTCGCCGCTGAAATCGGGGTATCCAACTTCACCGCAGCTATGATGAAGGAGGCCCAGTCGTTTCTCGATGGTGAGGTTGCGATCAATCAAGTTGAATTCCACCCGCTCCTTGACCAGTCAATTCTTCTCGCGGCATCGTTAGAGTGCGGTGTTCCCCTAGCCTCATTCTGCTCGGTTGCCAGAGGTGAAATTTTCAAGCACCAAGAATTCGATGAGATCGGGCAGCGTTATGGGAAGACGCCCGCGCAGGTCGCGTTGCGCTGGATCCTTCAAAAAGGCGTGGCAATCAACACGATGTCCACCAAGGTGGATAACATGCGCGCCAACTTTGACATCATGGACTTTACCCTTTCAAGCGTGGACGTCGGGCGCATCGATAGCCTCAACCACACGAACTACAGGTGCGTTGACCGGACAAAAGTGCCTTGGGCACCCGAGTGGGACGGTCCGTCCGCATAAGCCGTCATGGACAAGCAAATGGCGCTGGCACGACTCTTTGAGCTGGCTTTGATCACCCAGGGCGGCCGCGGCGGAAATCGCGGGTGCCTCCAAACTCTTTTCGGCGGATATCATCTCACAAAAGTGTCTGAAAAATTTTCGGCGAACCGGTCTCCATAGACGAGTTCGTTGACCGCGCGACCGAAGGGAGGCGTTCTACCAGCGGATCATCGAGGATGCCGTAGATAAGGCGGGATGGGCGATGGGCTTGACGCGCACCGTGTTGAGGCAGCATCCGCGCGTTGCGTCGGGCAGTTGGCGGCTGCGTCCGGACGAATGCGGAAACGAGCGGGGCGTACCCCGCTCGTCGTTCCTAATGGTTGCCCCGAATAAAATCAGACGCGCGCTCCGCGATCATGATCGTCGCGGCATTCGTGTTGGATCCTACCAGGGATGGCATTACGGAGCTGTCGCAGATCCTTATTCCTTCCAGCCCGTGAATCCGAAGGTTCGGGTCGACAACGGCCATCGGATCTACCCCCATCTTGCACGTGCACGTGGGGTGGTAGGAGGTTCTCCCGAACCGTCTTGCATAGTCTTCCAACTCTGACTGCGTTTTCACGCCGGCATCAGGGAAGTGGAGTGTCTTCACGTACTTCTGAAGCGACGGCTGACGCATGATCTCGCAACTGATCTTGACGCCTTCAACCGCAATCCTGAGGTCATCGGGATCAGAGAGGAAGTTGGGATCCACGAGTGGGAGATCCCTAGGGTTCGCGGAGCGCAGGGTTACGCTTCCGCGTGACTTCGGTCTAAGTACATAGCTGTTCAACGTGACGCCCGACGTCCCTTTCGGCACAGACGGAACCCCTGCTTCCGCCCCTGCTCCGGCTAGAAAATGGAATTGGAGATCAGGTCGAGTTTCCTTCTTGTCGCCGAACCAGAATGCGCCGCCCTCCACAACGTTCGAAGTGACCGGTCCGGAATTGAACAAGGCGTACTGCAGTCCCGCCCAGACCATCCAGCGAAAGTCGTTGTATTTGTCGAGGCTGTCGCGGTTTTTGATCTCGGCGACGATATCAACGCCAAAATGATCCGAGAGGTTCTGTCCGACCCCCCCGAGGTCGTGGACGACATCGATGCCGACAGACTGAAGATGATCGGCGGGCCCGACACCGGATTGGAGCAGAAGCTTAGGGGAGCCGATGGCGCCGGCTGTGACAATGACTTCCGCGTCGGCTCTCGCAAGCACTGTGCGGCCATCGACGACGTACTCTATGCCGACAGCTCTCTTTCCTTCAAAGACAATGCGTAAGACAAACGCACCGGTTACGAGCGTGAGGTTCGGACGGCCGAGTACAGGCTTGAGATAGCCTACTGCAGCCGAGCACCGACGGTTGTTTCGGGTGGTGATCTGATAGATCCCCGCCCCTTCCTGACGCTCGCCGTTGAAGTCAGGATTATACGGTATCCCGTATTCTTGGCAGCTTCGGGCGAACGCTTTGGTCATCACGTTCGGCTCAGGAATGTTCGACACGCCAAGCGGACCTTCGGTCCCATGAAGCGGGCCGGAGTAACTCGTATTTCCTTCTGCCCTCAGAAAGTATTTCTGCACCTGGGCGAAACTCCATCCCGCGGCGCCTTCCTGCTCCCAGCGATCGTAATCCGTGGGATGCCCGCGCGTGTAGACCTCCGCGTTGATGGACGAACCGCCGCCGAGCACTTTCGCCTGAGCATATGGAATAACCCGGTTCATGGCATGCTTTTGGGGAACGGTCTCCAGTCCCCACGTAAGCGGGCCGGTAGTCATCTTCGCGAAACCGACCGGCATATGTATGAGGGGGTTCTTGTCGCGGTCGCCGGCTTCTATCAGGCATACCCTGGTGGTGGGGTCCTCGGAAAGGCGGGCTGCAAGAACGCAACCCGCCGAGCCGCCGCCGACGATGATATAGTCGAAGGCGTCCGCCATCACACGATCCAAGGCTGGCGCTTGGCAAGGTCTACGTGCACCGACTTGATCTGGGTGTACTCTTCGACACCATAGATCCCCGCCTCACGACCCCAACCCGACTGTTTGAAGCCGCCGAGGGGCATTTCCGGTCCGCCGGCCATGATAGTGTTCACCCAGAAGCGGCCTGCGCGCACCCGGCGCGTCACTGAGAGCGCCTTGCTGACGTCGGAAGTCCAGAGGCTGGCAGCGAGACCATAGACGGTATCGTTGGCGATCTGTATCGCCTGCTCGACCGTTTCGAAGGTGAAGCTGGATAAGACCGGCCCGAAAATCTCGTCGGTAGCGATGGCCATATCGCGGGTGACGCCCGTAAACAGCGTCGGCTGAATGTACTGGCCACCGCCGTGGTCGATCGCCTCGCCGCCGACGAGCACCTTTGCGCCTGCAGACTTGCCCTTCTCGATGTATTCCAGGATCGTCTTGTTCTGTGCTTCGGTCGTGATCGCCCCGACCTGGGTATTTGGGTCAAGAGGATCGCCGACGACGATCCTCTTCATCTTCGAAGCGAGAAGTTCTTCGAATTCGCGTGCGACCTTGGCTTCGACGATAAGACGGCTGGAGGAGACGCAGCACTGTCCAGTGTTGAAGGAAATCCCGAATGCGGCAGCGTCTGCTGCGGATTCAAGGTCGGCATCGGCGAACACGATGATCGGGTTCTTGCCGCCGAGCTCAAGGCCGAGTTTCTTGAAATTCGAGTCCGCAGCGGCATGGACGCATGCGCGTCCGACGGCGGTCGAGCCGGTGAAGGACACCATGTCGATATCCTGGTGTTCGGTCATCGCCTGACCGATCGTACGGCCGGAACCTGTGACCACGTTGTATGCACCGCGGGGAAGGCCGGCCTCGTCCAGAATTTCGGCCAAGAGCAGCGTGGTGACACTGGTGACCTCGGACGGCTTGACCACGAGTGTGCAGCCCGATGCCAGGATGAATGGAACGCGTTCGCAAAGGATCAGGAAGGGAAAATTCCAAGGCGTGATCAGCCCGACGACGCCGATCGGCTCCCTGAGCACCATCCCGAAGAGATCTTTTCCCAGATTGTTGAAGCTATCGCCGTGCAAAGCGCGGGCGGCACCTGCACCGGTCTCGAAGCAGGCAATGCAGTGGTCGATTTCGCCAAGCGCCTGAGAAATAGGCTTGCCATTTTCGAGAGTTTCCCAGTAGGCGATCTCTTCCCGGCGGCGCCGCATGATCTCCGCAGCGCGGAGAAGAACGCCTGCCCGCTCTGCACCGGAAATATCGGCCCATGATCCGTTCTCAAAGGCGCGGCGTGCTGCGACGACGGCATCGTTCAGGTCGTCGATCGTGCACCGAACGGTACGAGAGACGGCGACCGCATGGCCGGGCGACGTGCGCTCAAACCTGTCGTCGCGGGCTTTCCACTCTCCATCCACGAAGTAGCCGAAATCCTTAGGCTTAGCGGGAAGGCGGTTGTTCTGTACAAGCTGGTCCATTTGATCCTCCATCTTCAAGTTTCAGCGCGCTAAAGCCCAAAGGCGTTGGCGAAGCGGTCTCACGACACGCGAAGTTGTGTCTTTAGATCGTTCGGTCTGTTTGAAAGGCTGTCGAACGCCTGCTGGGTTTCCGAAAGTGGGTATACGGCGCCAGTGAAGGGCGTCACGTCGAACCGATCGTGTACAAGAAGCTTCAAAGCTTGACGCATATCCTCGCCCATCGCCGCAACCGATCCTTTGACGCTATTTTCCTGCAACACGGTCTGCAAAATGGGAAGCGCGACTTCATCCGTCGGCCCCGTGATGCCAAAAAACGCTACATGACCACCTTTGCGGATTAGTTCGAAGGCCGTCGCATAGAGCTTTGCGAGACCGACGCCCTCGATCACAAAGTCAGCACCGATACCGTTCGTGGCCTGTCTCACGGCGTCCTTGAGCTTGGCGGGATCGCTCACCGCGATGTCTGCGCCAGCTTTGAGCGCTGCCTCGCAACGGGCCTCCGAAAGATCAAAGACGATGATAGGCGCCGCCCCGACCAGACGCATCATCTGAATGTGAAGGTTGCCGACCGGACCTGCTCCCAAAACGACGACTGAGTCCCCCAGGCCAACCCGCGCCTTCTTCGCAGCTCTCACCACGCAGCCTACCGGTTCGGTCAAGGCAAGCACTCCCGCTGCGACGTCCTCGGGCGCTGGTATCACCAGACGCGACGGCACGGCGACGAACTCCGCGAAAGCGCCATCTCTACCGATGCCGATCTGCGTGACTTCGGAGCAATTCAATATCTCGTTACGGAGGCACCAAAAGCATGTTCCGCAACCAATGTTGATGTCTGCAACCACTGTCGTACCAACCGCCACATTAGTAACACCCTCGCCGAGCTTTGCCACAACGCCGCAGAACTCGTGTCCAGGGATGATTGGCAGCGCGTCGGCTGCATAGCGGCCGTGGAACATATGGATGTCTGTTCCGCAAATGCCGACCTGGGTCACCCGGATGAGGACGTCGTCTCGGCCGAGCTGTGGAACCGGAACGTCGCGATACTCAAACTTACGAGGTTCGACGAGTACGGCGGCCTTCATTGTCTGGGGAGTATTCATATCACTTCACCGTCTTGAGCTTGGACCGATCGATCGTCAAAGCGATGGCGAGGATAAGGACCAGCCCGAACACCATTTGCTGCTGGGT
The DNA here is from genome assembly GCF_044772225.1 of Rhizobium sp. NPDC090275. Lineage (NCBI taxonomy): Bacteria > Pseudomonadati > Pseudomonadota > Alphaproteobacteria > Hyphomicrobiales > Rhizobiaceae > Rhizobium > Rhizobium sp. NPDC090275. The sequence continues at coordinate 21,690 of NZ_JBIVYL010000022.1, forward strand.
CGCTTCGATGCCAAAGTAGAGCATCGATGAACGGATCACGGCGACAATCATCGCGCCGATCGCCGTATTAAGAACGCCGCCCACGCCGCCCGTCAACGGCGTGCCACCGACCAGAACGGCAACGATGGCCGGAAGGAGAAACCCGTTCGCGATCGTCGGAGCGCCGCCGGAGAGCTTCACGGCAAACAGAAGGCCTGCAATAGCTGCCAGGGCACCCGATATGGCGAATGCGAGGATCTTATAGAAGCCGACGTCGACGCCTGATGCCGCGGCTGCTGGCTCGCCAGCTCCAATCGCCTTGAAGACACGGCCCAGTCGCGTACGGCGTTCGATGAACAGGCAAATTGCCAAGAGGCCGGCCGCAAGGATCAGCTCGTTGGGCACGATGCCCACATGACCGATCATCCAGCCGAACGTGTCGTTGCGTTGCGCCGCATCCATGTTCAAAGCCCGTTGACCAGAAAGCCACTGAGCGACAGAAAACGCCACACCACCGACCGCTAGCGTCGAAATGAACGATGGCACGTATAACTTCGTCGTCGCATATCCCGACAACATTCCAAGCAGGAACCCGGCGGCGACGCAGACTACAGCGACCCAGGCTCCCATAGTTGCTAGGTAGACGGACGCAATGACAGTGACCATGTTGGCCATGGATTGCGCAGAAAGGTCGATGCCGCCGATGTAGACGGCGAAGGTCAGCCCGAGTGCCATAATGAAAAGCGGGACAATATCACCCGCGAGTTCAAGCAGGTTTGTCGGGCGCAGAAAGTCTGGATTCGGGATGCCCACGATAGCGAGCAACGCCAGGAGGGTGATCCACGGAAGGTGCGGTTTTAGTTTGTGAATGTCCATGGTACCCTCAAATCATGTAGTGCAGGAGATCGAACAGGGACGGCTTTGCGCCGGGCGTATAGTCGAACGACTTCGTCACCCTTCCGTCCTTGATGACAACGATGGTGTGGGCCAGGCCGATAGCTTCTTCCAAGGTGTCAGCTACCAGGACGATACCGACGCCCGCTGCCGACATGTCCCGGATCATTTCGTAGACATCTTCCTTCGCACCGATGTCCAAGCCGCGGGTTGGATGATCGAGAAGCATGATGTCGGAACCACCGGAGCGCCACTTGGCCAGAACTACCTTCTGCTGGTTGCCGCCCGATAGATTCCCACAGTCGGCGTATTCCGAGTGAGCCTTGATCGAAAGCTTCCGGATCCAGTCTCGTGCCAGCGACCGTTCTTCGCCAACGCGCATGACACCGACGTTCGACCTTCGACCGAGCTGCGAGAGCGTCATGTTCTCGTAGACGTTCATGCCCGCAACGATGCCCTCGACCTTGCGCTCGCGTGGCACGTATCCGAGACCCATTGCCACGGCCTTCATCGCGTTGAACCGAGAAGGCGCTTTACCCTTGATCCGGATTTTTCCCTTGATGGGCGAGATCATCCCATAGATGGCTCTCATAATACCTTCGCGGCCGGACCCTTCGGCACCAACGAGGCAGACGACTTCGCCGGCGTGTACCTTCAGAGAGACGTTGCGAACCTTTCCAGGCAGAGACACGTCATCAAGCTCCACGAGGACGTTCGCCGTGTCATACGGCTTCTGCCTGGTTTCACGGTAGTACTCCCGGTCGATGTTTCGGCCCACCATTTTTCGTTGAATGGTCTCGACATCGGCGTCGCCGCTCGCGACGACATCCACGACCTGGCCGTCCTTCATCACGTAGACCCGATTGCTCAGCTCCATAACTTCGTCCATTCGGTGGGAAACGAAAATGAACGAAGCACGCGTCGTGAGCTCGCGCACCAGCTTGAATAGCAGTTTCACCTCTTCCTGACTGAGAACCGACGTCGGCTCGTCGAGAAGGATGATCAGATCTCCCTGTACACGCTCCTCCAGTGTCAGGACCTTTGCCAACTCGACTAATTGGCGCTGAGCGAAGGAGAGTTTCGATGTCGTCATCGCAGGATCGATATCAAGCTTCACTTTCGCTAGCTGGAAGCGCGCCGCTTTCGCCATCGCGTGCCAGTTCACGACGCCCGCCTTGGTAAATTGTGCTTCGTAGCCGAGGAATATGTTCTCCATCACCGTGAGATTGGTGATCAGGGATTGCTCCTGGAACACCATCCCGATACCATGCTCCATAGCTTGACGGGGATTGGCGAAGCGCACTGACTTGCCATTGATCATGACCTGTCCGGAGTCCGGCTGGTATGCACCGTAGATGACTTTCATCAGGCTCGATTTGCCTGCACCGTTTTCTCCGACCAGGCCGACGATCTCGCCTCGGCCAATCTCGAAATTGACCGACTTGAGCGCGTGTACGCCTGGAAACCGCTTGTCGACTGCTTTCAACTGGAACATGGCGGGCTCACTTTACGAACGAGATCGAGAAACGATCGGTCGACAGGACGACCGACAGAATGACCAGCGCGCCAAGAACACCCTGCTGCATGAAGTCCGGCAGACCGATAACGATCATTCCATTGTTGATGACGCCGACGATCAGAACGCCGACGAGCGCGTTCCAGACGCCTCCGATGCCGCCCCACAAGGCCACCCCGCCGACGACGACAGACGTGATGGAGACAAACATGAAATTGGCGCCTGTGATGGACTCGGCTTGACCAATCCGACCTACGACCAAAATGGCCGCAAGCGCATAGAAGATGCCGGCGAGGCCAAAACCGAGAACGCGGACGCGAGCGACGTTCACACCAGAGGCATGTGCAAGATCCTCGCCTCCCCCAACGGCATAGAAGTTTCGTCCTAGGATAGTGTAGCGCTGGATGAACCAAGCTGCGAGAAGTCCGGCGACAGCCACGTAGACCATCAGCGGGAAACCGAGAAAGCGCATAGTGAGGAGACCGCGAAAGATCGGGTCCGAAACCTTCACGATATCGCCGCCAGTCAAAAGGATCCCGGCACCGGTCCCGATGAAACCCATGGCGAGGCTCGCCATGAACGACGGTATTCGAAGCTTGACGTGGACCAATCCGTTGATGATGCCGATCACGGCGCCGATGACCAACGTCGCGGGGATCGCGAGCCAGCCAAAACCAGCCAGAGACCCGCCAAGCGCGATGAAAAGGTAGGCGAAGAGAACGGCTGTAAGGGTGACGGCGCCTTCCATCGACAAGTCGATCGAGCCCATCACGATAATGAACGTAACGCCGATGGCCACCATGAGCGCGGGCGCTGAGGCTACGGCAATTCTGGAGAAGTTGCGGACCGAGAAAAAGGTCGGGTTGATTGCGGTGAAAAGGATCACCAATGCTACAAGCACCAGGAACGGTGCCCATTTGATAAGATTCTCGCGCGATACCGACATCATTCGGCCGCTCCTCCCACATGTGTCTGCGAATTAATTGGCGGCACGCTCGCTCCAAGGAGCGCGCCGCCCTCCTCACTTTAGCCGCTGTACTTGATCTGGCCCTTCGTCGGCGACCAGAAGTCCTTCCAGTCATACTTGGGCGTCTCGTCCATGTACTTGGCTTTGAACTCGGCTGCGTCCTTCTGGCTGATCAGGATGGTCGGACCGTAAAACTCCCGATGCTCCTTAGGCTCTTCCGACGGCTTGAATGCTCCAGTTGCCGCGTAATAGGCGAGCGCGGCGGAGATGCCACCGCCCCAGTGCGGATTGGTGAAGACTGTCGCGAGCAACTTGCCTTCCATTACCAGCTTCACGGCGTCGGGGTTGCCGTCGTAGGCGACGATCGGCATGTCCTCGATACCTTCGGCGCGAAGGGCCTCGATCACACCGTATGCGATGTTATCGTTGGCGCAATGGACGCCCTTGATCTTGTCGCCATAGCGGGTCAGGAACGACGACATCAGAGCGGCGCCCTTTTGGGTATCCCAGTCTGCGGGCTGCGCGTCGAGGATCTCGATCTTGGGATATTCCGCAGCCGCCTTCTTCAAGCCGGCCAGGCGCTCGATCGCGGGGTTGTTCGCCGCAATACCGCCGAGATGGACAACGCCGCCTTCCCCGCCCATCGCTTCGAACAGAATCTTGGCCGTCTGAGCCGCCGGATCGACGTCGGACCAGGTCATGTGGCTGACGTAGTTGTCGCCGAAGTCCCACGGATGAAGATCGTCGGTCTTGTTCCAGATCGTCGACACGTATGCGCCAGCCGATTTCACCGCCTCTACGACGGGACGAGCATTGGGGCTGTCGTTGCAGTCCGCGGCGATTGCGCAGTTGCCGTTGTTCTTCGCCAGGAACGCCTTGATGTCCGCGAGCGACTTTTCCGACGACCCTTCGTTAATCAGGCTGACCAGATCGCTTTTCTGCCTGCCAATCGATTCGACGAATGCTTCGCCGCCGGAGACGACCGAGTTCCAATATGCGGATGCGCGGTCGCGGTAGCTCCAAGCAATCGCCGGGTCCTTGAGTGCCGCTCGCGCAGAACCATTGAGGCCCGGCACAGCCATGGCGCCGATCCCCAGCGCCGATGCAAGCATGAAGTTACGACGCGAGATCGTTTCCCGCTCGATAAAGTCCTTGATAAACGTCGACATGACTCTCCTCCCGTATAGCCAGAGTGACGCGTCCGGGTCTCCTCAACGTGCTGCGTAAGATGCTCCGTTGAGCCGAGACCTATCTCATAAACGCACTAACCAGTTACTTGGTTATGACCGCTCTCGTCAAGCCCAAACTGTTGACCTTCATCCACTTTCATACACCAACTGGTTGGTGTATAAGCGCGGTAGATTGGAATGAATTCGCTCGGAGGCGACACTTTGGACTCAAAGATAAAGACAACGAAGGCGGGCAGACCGCCGAGAAGCGCGGAGGCCACCAAGGCTCGCATCCTGGAGGCTGCGAAAAAGGAATTCGCGAAGAACGGTCTCGCGGGTGCGAGAGTGGACGTCATCGCTGAGCGCTCGCTCAATAACAAGCGCATGATGTACCACTACTTCGAGAGTAAAGATAAGCTTTTTCAGATGGTTCTAGAGCAAGCCTACGTCGATATCCGGACGGCGGAACACAAGCTCAGTCTCGAAACTCTGGAGCCGAAAGAAGCCTTGGAAAAATTCGTTCGCTTCACGTGGGACTACTACCTCAAGCACCCGGAATTCATCACCCTTGTCAACAGCGCGAACTTGCACCGCGCCAAGCACCTCAAGGGTTCCGAGGTCGTAAAAATGACAAATCGGAAACTCGTCAGCCTCGTCGGAGGAATTCTCGATCGCGGGGTTGAGGCCGGAGTATTTCGAAAGGGCGTTGATCCAGTTCAGCTCAACATCACGATCGCTGCGATCGGATATTACTATCTAACCAACCGCTTCACTGGCTCGATCATATTTGAACGCGATCTCATGGAGAAGGCAGCGCTCGATGATCGTCTCGCCTTCAACATCGAGACGATCATGCGCCTTGTTTGCGCTTAGGTGATCACTCCACCTCGAGGTCGACATTTCGAATCGCCACCTGCGCACACGCGACATCCTCGAAGTCCTGCGCGCCGGACACTCCGATTCCTCCGATTACGGCTCCCTTGTACTTGATAGGAAGACCGCCTCCCCAGACGAGAAGGCGGTTTCTGTTCGCGAGACCCAGTCTTAGCGATGCGCTTTGATCCATTCGCTCGAAATAGGCTTCCGTCGTCTTGCGCATCGTAGATGCTGTGAACGCTTTGTCGTCGGCAAAACCCAAGATTTGCGACGACACGCCATCCATTCGCGCCGATGCGATTGTTGCTCCGTCGGCATCGACTACGCTGACAGCGATGCTCCAGCCATTCTCAGCCGCATGGGCAAGCGCTCGGGTGACCATTTCCGAAGACGCCTTCAAGCTAACATGTGAAACCGTGTGTATCAAAACCCCTCCATCTATCTCGAACTCAGCCCACTCAAATCACCTAACCAGATAGTTACTTACTAGGAACACGGTCTCTCCTTGTCAACTTTAAGGTTCGAACAGACTCGGGAACGAGCTGCCCCCAGCGTTCTTCCGCCGCCTGCCCGAACTATCGTCTATCCTACCGTACTCAGAATTCAGGCATATTCGGCCGGAACTTCGAACACACAGGCGAGTTTCAACTACGACGTTCCCGTCCCAACCTCATTCCAAACTGGAGATAGCCATGACCCTCGAAGGGAAGAAGATCGCCGTCCTGATCGCACCGCGCGGCACCGAGGAACCCGAATTCAAGCAGCCCAAAGAAGCAGTCGAAGCTGCAGGCGCGACTGTGACGGTCGTCGGGATCGAGGCCGGCGAGGCCAAGACCAACAACGGCGATCTCGATCCGGGCGGCAGCTACGCCGTGGACAAGGCCGCGAAGGATGTTTCGGCAAGCGATTTCGACGGACTTGTGATTCCTGGCGGTACCGTCGGCGCCGACAAGCTGCGGGCGGACGATCATATCGTTTCGTTCGTGCGATCCTTTTTTGAGCAGGGAAAGCCTGTCGGCGTGATCTGCCACGGCCCTTGGCTTCTGGTACAAGCGGATGTTCTAAAGGGACGTACGGTCACGTCCTACTCGTCGATCCGCAAAGACATTGAGAATGCGGGGGCCACCTGGGTCGACCAGGAGGTCGTGACCGATCAGGGATTAGTGACGAGCCGGAAGCCTGATGACCTACCAGCGTTCTGCGCAAAAATCGTTGAGGAATTCGGCGAAGGTCGACACCCGGAACAGGCGCGCAGCGCCTGATCGAACATGGAAGCGTCGGATTCGTCCGGCGCTTCATCACTTTCGCGACGTTCCTTCGACCTCCATGGGCAAACGGCGTCGTTCAGACAGCGCGCGGAGGCGACGCGTTTTCATGGAGCCAACAGCAGTTCGGCCGCCTTGCCGACGTCTGGAACTTCGGCATAAGGCCGCCAGTCCGGGTTCCCCTGCTCCCCACGCCGGTTGACCCAGACGCCACGCAAGCCAAGCTCGTGGCGCGCCTTCATGTCCCAGTACATTCCCATTGCGACATGAACGGTTTCGTCGGCAGTGACGCCCATCGTTCGATAGGCGTGCTCGAAGAATTCGCGCGAAGGTTTGTAGGCCTGCGCTTGCTCCGCAGTGATGACGTAGTCGAAGGCAACGCCGATACGCTCGACCGTCGGTGCGATGAGGTCATCGTCGGAGTTCGTGAAGATCGCCAACTTGTAGCGTTCCCGGAGCCGGCGCAGGGCATCCGGAACGTCTGAATGCGGACCCATCATCATGGGCGCGTTGGCGATACGTTCGATATTGTCCGAGCTGAGCTCGACGTCGTGATTTCGAAAGGCGGTGTCGAACCCTGAGCGGAGGATTTCTTTGTAGAGCCTATGGGGCTTGTCCGCCGTCATTTGTTTGGCGATATCGGAGAAGTCGTCGAGAACCACCGTTGCGTCGGTGTCAGTTCGTCCGTACTCGGCCAGCGTCGAGGCTATCTCCCGCAGCAGGACCTCGTACCACCGCACCAGAGTGCCGTAGCAATCGAAAGTGATGACCTTTGGTATCGGATTGAGATCGAACGGCAGATTCGAGGCAACGGTCGCGGCGGGTGGGACCCGCTCGAACGAGTGACGGTCGACCGCGACGTGAGCGGTCGCCTCGACCAGGTCGAACGACCGTTTCTTTTCTGGCCGCTCGGTGTCGAGTTCCTCGGAGCTTTCACCGCTGCTCATGACGTACCTCCCACAACATGGTATAGAATGCGCCGGTCTTCGGAAGCGGAGCGTGCGGCGAGCGATTGGAGACGGGACCGACATCAATCTCGCTCAAATTGAGAGGGCCGGATACTGGGGCAGATCTACCGCTTCCGCATTGCCCGCAAAGAGGCCGCCCGACACCTTCTGTAAAGATTGCGACGCCATGATGCGAAGGACTCCGTGAAGCGCGGCAATGCCCATTCGGGTGCGCGGATGCACCAGCCTCGGCACGATCTTTGGAATTCCTTGGGCTTTCTTGACGAAAGGCCGCATGACGTTCTCGTATTTTCGGAATGCGTCCTCGACATCACCGTTTGTCGCAAGTTCCCCGGCCAGCACGTAGGCGCCGCAGATCGCAAGCGTCGCCCCGACGCCGCCCAAAGGCGTGACGCACCACGCCGCGTCTCCGAGCAGCACCACCCTGCCCCGCGACCACCTCGGCATGCGAACCTGCCTCAGGACGTCAAGATAGAAGTCCTGCGTCGTCCCCATTGCGTCAAGGACACGCGGCGTCTGCCAACCGGCATCGCGGAACTCTTTGCGAAGCCACGCCTTCTGGCGGCTCTGATCCCAGCTTGCTTCGTCACCGTTCTTCCTATGGATCGCGAGGTTCGCCCGCATCGTTCCGTGCATGTCGGGACGGATCGAGACGCTTCGGCAGCCGGGGGCGTTGAACCAGCGCCATAGCCGGTCGTCACCTTCTTCCCGCGGGATCGTGAAGTAGGCCATCGTCATGTCCATCCAGCGCGGATTGTTCTGGCCGCTGAAAACCAGATCGCGCGTCGAGGAGCCGACGCCTTCCGCTACGAGGAGGATGTCATACTCCTCCTTCGTACCTCTCTCGAAGTTAACGGAGATGCCCCCGCTGGCGGGGGAGACTGACTTGATCGTCTCGCCGAACCTGAAGTCCGCCCGCGCGCGAGCCGGCTCGTAGAGGAGACGCGATAGGTCGCCTCGCAGGATTTCCATCTCGGCCGTCGGACCGTCTGCGCCGAGTTTTTCGGTGACGATCTTCGCGACCACGTCATCGTTTTCGTCGACCCAGGCTATCCCCTTCTCGCCGGTGCCGAGAGCGAGCGCTGCGTCTTCCAAGCCCATCAGTCGTAGGACTTTGCGGCCCACGCCGCGCACGTCGACGTTCTGCCCACCGTCGCGGAACTCTGAAGCCTTCTCGATGACGGTGACGTCGAAGCCGTTTCTGCCTAGCCACCAGGCTGCGGCGCAACCAGCGATGCTGGCACCTGAGATAAGAACGGTGCGTGCCATTCGCGTTCCGACGCTCAGTGCTTGGCTTGATGATCGCCGCGGTCACCTTCGCCAGGCTTTGCGACCGTCTTGGACTTTTGGCGTTGGTCTGCCGACAGCGAGCGGCCGACGTCCGTCGACTCCTTGAACTGCCCCTTTTCATCGCGCCGCACGTAGAGCTTGTCAGTTCCGGTATCGAGAAGTTCGCGCTTTGACATGGGTGTTCTCCATCTGGGTCAGACGCAGAAACGTGCGAGATTCCAATTTGTTGCGTCGGTGACCTTACGCCATAGGGCGGCGAATTCTTTCTGAGCCTAAGTCTCCCGGACTCAATATGCCAACAAACGCGGATAACCTATTGAAAAATGTCTTGTTTCTGGTGTGGGCGAAAAGATGTTGCGGCGTTCACCTCGTGCTCTTGCCGCAGGTCGCCAGTAAGCCATCGACATGTCCGTAGACCTCCAAGCCAACGAAGTACTTCGCTGCCGGATGCAACGAACACCGCGCAAGGACAACGCCTCGAGCGCGCGGTCCGGTCTCGGGTTCACGTCTACAGGCTCCGATATCGAATTCACTATCCAATCCCAGGCATGAAGCGGGTAACCTGCGATTTCGCGCTTCCGGGCTTGAAGATCGCCGTATTTCTTGAGGGCTGTTGTGGCAGGGGTGCGAAGTTCATCTGCCGTTGAGTAAGAAGACCACTGACTTCTGGATCACCAAGATCGAGCGCAATCGGGCAAGGGATATGCGCGTGAATGCACACCTCAAGGAACTTGGCTGGAGGGCGATCCGGTTCTGCGAGCATGGGCACTCCACCGAAACAATTCGGTCACAGTAAGTTTCCTTTTGCAGAGACTGCACCTTAAAATAGATTGAGGCCGTGCTTTCGGTGAGGCAGAATTGAGACGAATGCGCAAGCCAACGGCTCGATTGTGTTAATTCTGCGTCATCGAGGGGCGTCCAGCGTGCGATCTACAAACGGAAGATAACGATGCGATCCTACGTCACTGACCGATATTCGACCCGTATGGAGCCCGACGGAACTTGGACGATCTTCGATAAGTTCACTGGTTTTCCGGCTGAATATTGCGGGCGACCAACCACCCTCATGCTCGAGGACGGATCGACCTCGCTTTGCATCGTCATGAACGCGCTGGACAGGCACAAGCGCAGACAAACTCCCGTCTGACCCGCGTGGATATCGACGAACAGCGAGAAGGTTACATCTTGGGGAGAAACAGTCAAGCGTGATGGCAGCCGTCGTACGCCGCCGCCAAAAGCTGGATTTGGGCAGCCATTCCTACAAGCTAGGTTGCGGGATGAACGAGCATCCGGGACACTACTTGGCATGAGGTCGTGATCGAGCGGGCTAGCTCCAAAGCGAAGGACTCCTCCTCGAGGCTGGTTGTGTAGCCTTCAATTATCACGTTCGCACCAAGCATGGAAACCTTAAGGTTTCTGCGGATTGAACGATGCTCAGCAAGCGCGGCTGCAATGATGCCGTCATACTGGCCGTAGAACAGCCAGACAACTGGCCGTCGGAGGGTCGAGCGTGTGTGTAGAATTGAAGGATTATCTGCTAGCCTCGCTAGTCATGCGTTAACCCGCGCAGATGCCGACTTGGTTCAATGCTTGCAGCTTCCTGTTTCAGCGGCCGCTATATTTTAAAACCTAAGCGTAAGCTTCAGTTAAGTTTTAGTTGCGAACATAAATATGTTTAAAATTCTGGAGGCACCATGACAAAGTTGCATCTTGTCGATCATCTCGATGCCGCATTGAAACTTGCCGAATTGAACAAAATGACTTTCGTGGCCTATCTGATTAAGATGGCGAAGGACGCGGCGTTCCGCCCCGAAAAGGAAGAAAGTCGCGCCGCCTGAAGGCTTTAGCAGCGCGACCGTGGAGCGTTGGCCGCCAGCATTAAGCTCGCTGGCGGCGCGCGTTCTCACAGGAAGGCCAGATCTCTTTATGGCGACAAACTCTTCACCGAAGGCTCGTAACACGAGCTGTTGTTGGCAGGGCTTCCCGCGGGTACGTTCGCGCTCCTATTCGACACCGGCTTTGATGTCGGGCAGCAGCTCGTCGCCGACCCAAGGATCCGCGCAGTCGGCTTCACAGGCTCGCAAAGGGGCGGGACGGCGCTGATGAAGATCGCGTCCGAACGCAAGCAGCCGATCCCCGTTTACGCTGAAATGAGCAGCATCAATCCCGTCATGGTGTTTCCGGTCGCGCTGGCTAGCCGTGCCGAGGATATCGCAGCATCCTTAGCACTCGGAGCAGGCCAGTTCCGCACCAATCCTGGATTGATCCTGGCCGTTGACGGCAAAGGGCTAGAAACCTTCATTGCAAGAGCTAGGGAGATGCTTCCTGAGACCAGTGCACAGACGATGCTGACGCCTTCGATCGCCAAGGCGTTTGGCGAGGGCGTCGGCCGTCTCGAACGACATGCCGAGGTTTGCATGCTCGCCAAGGGAAAGACTGGTGGCGCGTACGACGGGGTTGTGGCACTGTTTCAAACGTCGGCTGCCTCGCTACTCGCGCATCATGAGCTGCAAGAAGGGCGCGGCGGGGCTTGTCGTACGCTGCAAGGATTTCGACAAGCTGGAACAGGTGTCGGCGCCCTCCGAAGGCCAGCTCACCGTCGCGCTTCACGTTGACAAAAACGATCTGGACGACGCTCGCCCCCTCATCCCGAGACTGGAGATGCTTGCCGGCCGGTTGCTCGTGAACGGCTTCGGCACGGGGGTCGAGGTATCGCCTCCTATGGTTCATGGTGGCGCATATCCAGCCACAGCCGATGGACGGTCTACCTCGGTTGGGACGCTTGCAATCTATCGGTTTCTTCGACCGGTGTCCTATCAGGACTTTCAGAAGCGGTCCGACCCCCGGCTTTGCGGTAACGATGGTCTGACGCTCGACGCGAAACAAGCCGGTTGACTGCGGCTATCGCTAGCGAGAGCTTGCCTAGCTGGCGTAGGACTCGAGGTATCCGCAGGCGATACAATGTAACATTCTTATTTCACAGACCGCCCTCCCCTTAAGCCGCAGTTCGTCAAGGAGGCTTTTCTCAAGCGTGCCGGTGACCCAGGCTTGCCCGGAGAGAACACCGAGCCGTTTCTCTGGCAAGAAGCCCGCCGAAATTTTGACGATCAAGGACGCAGCGTATGCTGGGTCTGATCGCCGGGTTCGAGCAGAGCGACTGAAATCGAGCGTGATCCGGTCGTTGACCGCGCATCGAACAACACTCTTTCAACTCTTACACGCACGCTTCCGGACATCGTGCTTTCTAGCGGCCGTTCGGCATTTTGAAAGTGAAACCCGTTGCTGTCTCATCGGACGAGACGTCGATTGTTCCGCCGTGAGCCTTCGCAATCTCCATAGCGATATAGAGGCCGAGACCCAGGCCCTGTCCTCCACGAGAGGCACCGCCGCGCTTGAACGGGAGGAACAGCTTTTCCATGTCGTCCTTGCCGATGGCTGGGCCCGCGTTTCGCACGCTGACCTCAACGCCGTCAGGGCCATGCCGCCCCACGATCTTGACAGGATGCTCGTGCAACCCGTGAGTGACGGCATTCGACACCAAATTCGAGAACAATTGTGCGATCCGGAGACTGTCGACCACTACCGGCCGCTGGAAATCCAGTTCGAGATGAATTGCACGGGCGGGGTGGGCGGAACGAATTTCGTCGGCCACGATCTGCAACGTCTCGCCCAGATCAGCCTCCTTCAGGTCCAGTGAGATGCCGCCCCCCAGCCGCGCGCGGGCGAGGTCCATGATGTTGTCTACAAGGCCGGTCATCCGGCAGATGCTTGCCTTCATCAGGCTTAGGACGAGCGGGCTCCGTTCAGTCCAGCCTTCCTTAAGAAGGCGGCTGGTTCCCGCGTCGATTGCGGCGAGCGGATTGCGAAGGTCGTGGCCGAGAACGGCGATGAACTGCTCTCGGAGATCTGAGAGCTCCCGCTCCAAATCAAGAGATGCCTCGGTAGCACGGAGGCGGTCGCCAGCGTCCAGATGATGCGCGATCAATTCCGCAAACAGCTTGAATGTGCCGATGACCTGCAGGTCGTTGACCTTCGCCGGGTTCGGGTCAATCGCGCACAACGTGCCCCAGAAGGTGCCATCCTCGCGGATGATAGGCATGGAGATGTAGCTTCTCAAGCCGTAGATCCGGGGCGTGTGATGATCTCTGTAGCGACCATCCACAGAGGCGTCGTCGAAGACGATCGGCTGCCGGTGATCACGGATTTCGTTGCAAAGCGTGCTCTCGATAGGCAATTCGTCGCCAGGCTTCAGCCCAAAGCCCACGTTGTCCAGGGAGCTGCAGGTGATCCAACGCGTTTCCGTGACCCGAGCGATCGCCGCAAAGCCCATCTTGGTCGTCCGAAGCGCGACGTCCAGCATCGTCGGAACAGCCGCTATCCCGGCGATTGCCTCGATGTCGGCTCGGTAGTCGCCCGCTGAACGTGGAGATAGGGACGTTGGAGATCTGTCTAACTTCAACCCTGCCGCAAAGCCGATGTTATCAACGGCAGTAGCGGCCGCCTCGGCCAGGGCCTCTAGTGTTTCGACTTCCCAGCGTGTCGGCTCATAGGGCTGCGACCAGTAGGCCCCGATCGCGCCGACGGGGCCAGCGAGGCTAATTGGCGCCATGGCAACAGACCGGACAAACGTGTCGGCGTATAGCTCGTGCGGAATACGTTCATCTTGCTGGACGTCGGGAACGACCACAGTCTGCCGGTTGATCATCGACCAGCCCGAGATGCATGCGGACGCAGGAAACTTCGCACCTTTCCACAACGGCCCGATGGCGTCTTCTTCGACGTAGTGACAGAGGTCGCCTTCGCGCCGAATAACGGCGATCCCTTCGCAGCCCACGAGGGAACGCGCACTTGCACGGATCGTCGCAACTACATCGTCAAGCGTGCGCGCGCGCGAAATAGCAGCCGTCGCTCTCGTCAAATTGGCGAGCGAAGTCCTGAACTCGGTGGTATCGGTTAACAGTGCCACCGCGGTCCTTTCGAATGCATGAATATTACCTCAGATACGGGAGGGGAACTTCGCATACTCCAGAGCGATATGAAAGATGGATGGGAACTTAAGCGGAACATTAAGGTGAAACCCAAAGCTCGCTCTAGAAACCATACGCAGCCCCTTCGGATCGATTTCACCGCTCGGGGTATTCGGAAGTCCTTAAGTCGAAAGGATTTTTTAGTTTTGAGACCTTGCAATATCGACCAATAAGGGCACCTATGTACGATAGCGTACAAATGCTCGCGAACTGTTCGGGAGCTTCCCTCCGAAAAAGCGAGCTGCCATGTCTGATCCTGTTACCGTCCTCGTGGTCGAAGACGAACCCCTAACGCGTTTGTCAATTGTCGCCGGCCTTGAAGATGAAGGCTTCATCGTGTTCGAAGCCGCCAACGCCGACGATGCGATCACCGTACTCGAAGCGAATTTAGAGATCCAGCTCGTCTTTACAGACGTCGATATGCCCGGAACGATGGACGGTTTGCGCTTGGCCGCATTCGTTCGAGACCGCTGGCCCCCTATCCATATCATCGTGACGTCGGGCCATAGCAGTCCTGATCCTGCTTTCTTACCCGTGAACGCGCCTTTTTTCAGCAAACCGTACCGCCCAGAAGATATCTTCTCAGAAATTAGGCGCATGACGGCGAATTAGTTTCTGCATTCCATTTTGAATTAGGGCCTAAGGTTCGGGCATAGTCGCCGTCAGGAATGTGCTCGTGCCAGATCTGGGCCGAGCACAGGAGGGATGATAGGTGAGGGCTTTGCGAACGAGCTTTATGTACCCGCCTATGTCGCTTTCGTGATTACGGCAGCATCGCAGCTCTAAATAGAGATAGAGCTTCCAATATTTTAGGTTGACGGCGGTTCGAGGCATCGCGTGGACTGCAATCTTTGAATTGCGCGACAGAGGTGAACCGTTTTGTCTGTGATCACTGCCGACAGGTCAAACAACAAGCACGGCACCCTTGTAGGGCCTGTGATTTTGTAATGTGTCAGCAGTAGCAGCGCCTCTTTAGCTTTTTCGGGTAGTCAGTGAGCATCGTCATGTCCTGTTGATGCTCTGCGGGCGTAACGAAATGCGTTGGTCCCCTTCCTGCCAATTAAGCTCGTGAGCAAGGGTGACGTGAGATAGGCGACCGATCCTGTGCGCTGATTCAAATCCGGCTAGAGCTACTGAGAGACAACAGTTAAAGTCTCGAATGCTCATCTGAAGGACCTCGCGAATACAGCAGCTCCCTAAGCCGGGTAGCGTCCGTTTCTCCTGCCTGAAACCATTTTAGCAGCTCTTTTGCGGCATCCCTCGCCTCAGCGCCGCCAGGTTGCACCTTGGATACCAGACAGTAATCGGCAACAAGTTTCTGAATCATGGCGACATGCGCCGGTGCAAGAGGCTGGGATCGGTCGCCAGAAGAAGCAGTCATATCGGCATCCCCTAATTGTTAGATGATCGATATGTAAAGCTTGATCCTCAAGAAGCAACGGTTATCCGTCCTTTGAGGTTTGATCTAGCTTCCGTACACTGGCACGGCATTTCGGGGACCCAATCTGTTGGAGATCGATCGCATCGCTTTGGTGTACCTGCTCTGATGATACGCTTTCGGCACCGGTACCGTACCGCGCACCGAAAATACAAGGCAAAACCCCACCATTGATATGATCCGTGATATCACCAACGTATAGAAGAGTTCCAAGCTCGTCCTTTCGATGCAGAGTCGGCCTTTTCGAGCCCCTGCCTAATTCGCTCATCAAAAAATGGCTTCCCGATTACGTCGACTGCGCCATCAAGGCCGTGTCCGACGTCACCCGGAGATCCTGTAACAAATACCACGCTGATCCCAAAACGGTCCGTGAGACGACGAGCCAGAACTGCCCCACTCATGCCATCGGAAAGCCCCAAATCCACTAGTGCCACATCCACACGAGGCGCGTGAGCGAGCGCTTGCTCTACGGTGGCGACAGGCCCAACTGCTGTGTGCCCAGCTTCTGTGACAATCCGCTCAAGCTCTAGGGCGACAAGCGCTTCATCCTCGACAATCAAAACCCGCATTCATTTCTCCAAAAAAGCAAATATCTAGATCAGATCTCAGGCAGTTCGAGTGCTTTCACGTGTTATTGAATGCAGACGATCTCGGCTGACGACAGGACCGTGTGCATAGCGGCAATCAAGGTGAGATTCGTATTGCCTCATCGAAGAATGCTCCCGAACGGATAGCATATTGCCTCACCAGAATGCTCCCTATGCCC
>NZ_JBIVYL010000023.1:0-30566 GCF_044772225.1 Rhizobium sp. NPDC090275
GGCTACGCGCTTGGCCACGCAATTGGCGGCGCAGGCGGTAGCGAAGGCTCCGGTGAGAAAGGCCTCGCCCAATGGGTCATGTCGCAGCCGTTCGGATCCTATATCGCCATCTTGATCGGCATCGGCTTCATCGTTGGTGGCGTGGTGACATCGGCTAAGGGCCTGACTAGAAAATTCGAGAAGTACCTGCGGCTGCCGGATGCCAAAGGTGTCGTAGGTATGGTCTGCATCTATGGCCTGGTGGCGCGTGGCGTCGTCTTCGCGATCACTGGTGTGCTTTTCGCGTATGCTGGCTTCACAGTGGATCCCGAGCAGGCTGGAAGCATCTCAGAGGCCTTGTCATGGCTGAGGCAGCTACCGTTCGGATCTATCCTCTATGTGGTCGTCGCAGTTGGCTTGGCGGCCTTCGGTATCTACAATCTCGTCGAGGCCCGATACCGGATCGTTCGAGGGCCATCGGTTGGTGATGTCAAACGCGCGCTGCCAGTTTGAGGCATCCGAAGCTTCGGCCCCTGAAGAATTCGTCGGATAGGTACAAGCGATGTCGGAGGGTAGAACCATCGAAGCCGAGCGGGGGTCCCCTCACCTCCGATCCCTGCCCCATGGTTTCCGAGCGGTCGTCATTGGCGCGAGCGGAGGAATTGGCGGCGCTCTATGTTCTCGCTTGGAGCAGGATCCCAACCTCGGCGAACTGCTGGCGTTGTCCCGCAGTGGCGACAGCTTTGATCTTCTCGATGAAAGCAGCATTGTCGACAGAGCAAGACGTTTCTCTCAAAAACCAGTTCACCTGCTGATGTGTGCAACCGGAATGCTCACGACCGACGGGCATCCGCCAGAGAAGTCGCTTCGACAGATAGATCCGGAGATCATGCTTTCGCAGTTCCGGGTCAATGCGGTCGGCCCGGCGTTGGTCGCCAAGCATTTCCTTCCACTGCTAGATCGCAAGTCTAGGGCGGTGGCCGCTTTTCTTTCCGCGCGCGTGGGTTCGATCAGCGACAATCGCCTGGGGGGCTGGATTTCGTACAGGGCCTCGAAAGCGGCCCTCAACCAGATCGTCCGGACGGCTTCGATTGAGGTTGCTAGGACACACCCCGAGGCTGTTGTCGCCGCGGTGCATCCCGGAACCGTCAGAACAACGCTCTCAGCCCCCTACTCGGCGGGTCACCTCACTATGAGCCCGCAGGATGCCGCATCTTCGATCCTGAGTGCACTAGACGGGGTCAGGGAAACCGGTACGTTCATCGCTTATGACGGAAGTAACGTTGAGTGGTGAGGAACCCTCACCGGAGCGAGGGACCCTGTGAAAGCCAGGTCGCATTCTCGATGAGGTCGTCCCATCGTCCACTCGCGGCTGTTTCCGCGAGACGTTGCTCCAGTGCATCAATTTCCAGGTCCGGAGCCTCCTCGATCAGGTTTGCGATCTCCTCCGGCCAGTCTAAGCGCGCTGCCAGACCGCGGAGCCGATCTCGGGTGTACTCCGCCTTGTCGCTTGCCAGGATGAAGTAGCCCAAATCCATAGCTCGATCATGGGCCTCGAAAATCCTCAATGCGTCGTCATTGGTATAGAAAGCTCTCATTTGCTCCATCCTTCGTGACCAGCTGAGCTTTTCTGGTGCGCTTGAAAGGCAAACCTTCCGGTAACCCTTCCGCGAACTCTGCGGCTCCGGAGCTAGATTCCTCGTTGTCAGAGCTTGCACGCGCGTGCGAGACCGCCGCCAGGTTATTTCTTCGGTTGGCGGTATCGATGAAGCAAAGTTCAATGGCAGTTGCAGCGAAGAAGACAGGTTCCGCGTCCACCGTCTGGACTGAGCAAGAGCGGCTTCAAACTCTGCGCGGTTACGGCTCCAATCGTGATGGTGTGGACGCAGACCTGGAAGAGATTGCTCGTTTCGCCACCGAGTCCTTCAAAGCACCAGTATCTGCCATCATACTTTTCGAATACGATCGGCAGGTTTTTAAAGCGGCCTTCGGCGTCTCAGCCAGACCAACTGCAGTGAAATCGGACCACGTAAGTGCTCTACTGGCGGGCGACATCGTCATTCCGGACGTGTCCAATGATTGCAGATTTGATTTCACTCCCATCTTGAGCAAAGAGCCGGGTCTGCGATCTTACGCTGGTGTCGTATTGAGGGCGCCGGACGGAATGCCGATCGGCACTCTCTGTGTATTTGACCATCAGGCTCGCGATTTCACCGAGGCGCAGCTAGAATTGCTTGGGTTCCTTGCCAACCAGACAATGAGACTGCTCGAGCGCTAACGAGCGAACGAAGGTTTGGAGAACGAGTTGGCGGAGGTAAGGCAGAGCAGGCTTCTCATGAGGAAGTTCGAGCAGCTGATCACCCAAGCTCCGGGCTTTATCGCGATTGTCGACACGCAAGGCTACGTTTCTTACCTCAACGGATTTGCCAGGAATGTCGTTGGGCTCAAGCCAGACGAGAGTATTCCGCCAGGCGTCGAGTTCTTCATGGCGCCCGATGAGCGCGGCACGTTTCACGATGATCTGATGCCGCTCATTCGCTCGGGCGAACAACAGCAGTTCAAGTTGCGGATTCTAAGCACGAAGGCCGAGGATCCCGTTCGGGCTCTTTTCACTATGTACCCATTGCACAACGGTGAGGGGTGAAAGATTGGTTATGGTCTCTGGGCAGAAGATATTGAAGACCAGGAAGCAGAGACAGAGCTTCGAGAGAACCTGAAGGCAGAGGCACTTCTAGGGCGTCCCACACCGTATGCATCTGATAATCAAAACGAACGTCGCATCATTTCTTTTTAAGCTTCTTCATGAAAGTGGCGTGATATTCATCCGCCGATTTGCGGAGCGAACGACCGATCGCCGCGTATTCGAACTCGTTCAGGTTCGCGAGCGATGCGCGACCGGAGGGGATCGCGTCGAATTTCCGTGTAATGGCAGCCACTTGCACTGGCGAACAGCTGAAATTGTGCCTATAACAGACCGGCGGCGTCGACAAGGTCCCGCGTGAATGGTACCACACCACCGACCATGCTCCGGTCTGGATTGAACTGGACGACGGATAGCATATCTCAAGAATATACCGCTTCGGTCGCTTCCAGGCGCACCACCCTTGACGATGTCCGATGGCGAGTCACAGAAGTGCCGGTGTCCTGGGATTAAAGAAGACCCTTCGCCCGCAAACCGGCCGCGAAGGTGATGAGCGGCATCACGAGAGTCAGCGGCTTGTCCTTCAGCGGTTCGGCGCCATAGGAGGCGTACCAGTTGGCTGCGCGCTCGCCTTTGGCATCGATGACCAGTAGAAGTCCCCCGCCCTCTCCTGCAAGTCTGAGGCAGCGGAGCGCTGCGGCGGCTAGGAGCAGGCCTCCCAGTCCCTGCCCGGCAACCGCGCGGTCGGCAGCCAGTCGTGCAAGCTTGAAGCCCGGCACCTCATGGCGGGCAAGACCGCGTGTCATTGCATCGGGCAAAGCTGCGTGCTCAACTGCTGAAGGCGCGATTGTATAGAACCCAAGAATGCGGTCGGGTACTGCGTCATCGATGGCACAGAAGGTCTTTGAGGCATTCTGCTCATGGCTTTGTCGGGCAAAACGGAGCAGGAACTCGTTCATCTGAGCGTCGCCGCAATCGAACTCCGCCCGACCGTGAGACTTGGCGATCGGCTCCTCATGCCATGCAGGTAAACTCATAGGCTGTCAGGCAAACCGGCAATCGCCGCGCGCAGCTTGGCGTTGGGTTTGGGCGGATTTTCCAGAAGCTCAAGAATGCGAAGATGATCGCGCTTTGACACTTTGATCGTTTCGGCCTCTTCGATCACAGCCTCCGCTTCTCGCAGTGCGGATTCGGTTACGAAGTTCGTCAGATCGGTATTACGAAGTGCTGCTGCGCGCACGAGCTTAGCCTTGGCCGTGGCAGGAACCCTCAAACTCATACGCTCACTGTTCTCGTTCGCTATACTCGGCATGTCGCCCTCCATCTATCAATCGAATATAAGCGAAACTCCTCTCGGCGTCAACGGAGTGCGTCTTCAAGGCGTACAGGAAAATGCGCGCGCTTCT
Source organism: Rhizobium sp. NPDC090275 (assembly GCF_044772225.1). Lineage (NCBI taxonomy): Bacteria > Pseudomonadati > Pseudomonadota > Alphaproteobacteria > Hyphomicrobiales > Rhizobiaceae > Rhizobium > Rhizobium sp. NPDC090275. The sequence goes on from NZ_JBIVYL010000023.1 coordinate 4,027, forward strand.
ATATCCTCTTGGCTTGTTGCCTCAAGGCTTGGCGGCAATCACCGGACGGCATTATTGGTTTGAGCGATTGCGGCGGCCGGCCTTTTGCAAGGTTTTCGCCGCCGCGGCCTAATTCCAATCATATATGCAGGTGGTGGCCGGCGGCGGCATTGGCGTGGACGCGGCGACCCTCCAACCTATCGGCCTAATTGCCAGCAGGTGCTCTCACCACGAGGTTAATCAAGCCATACGTCTGGCAGTACACGTTAGCAGGTTTCCTGTCTTCGCAAGGGCGAAATCGTTGGTGACGTCCCCCGACAACGCTTGATAACGGCTTTGCGCCGGTTGTTGGCGAACCGTAGCAGTACTTGTGAGGAAGGCTGGTGATGGCAGGTCGATGGCCCCTCTCTTAGAAGTAGGCCTATAATCGATTTGGTCAAAGACGATCACGTTGATCGTGCCCCGTAGCGTGGTGTAGGTCGACGGTAGCGAAGCCGCCCGCGAGCGTGCCCTCAGCGCGCGGTAGCGAGTGAGCGGGCTTTGCGGGCGGTCATCGACAATCTCCGGTATGGTTGGGTTGCTGACACTCAACCAGATACGAAGGATAAATCGATGACCAATGACATAATGGACCTGCGCGAGCTTGTGGAGAAGACCCCGGACGCGGATATTCTGCGCGACATGATCGGTTTTGCTGCTGAGCGACTGACGGAATTGGAAGTTAGCGCTGCAACTGGCGCGGCCCACGGTGAGAAGAGCCCATCACGATTGGCGCAACGCAACGGTTATCGCGACCGTGACTAGGAGACGCGTGCAGGTACGGTAGAGCTGCGTTCCCAAAGCTGCGTAAAGGGTCTTACTTCCCAACCTTCCTCGAGGTGTCCGTTTGCTTGTAGGTGAGACCACCTCTGATCGTCGTGATCGAAGCCTTGTCGCGGTCGATAACGTGTTGGTTTCCATGCAGAACTGAGCCGGTTAGGCGCATAATTTCCATTGAGAATTGAGCCATGTGAACCTTCCCCCAATGCGGCGAGCAGCGGGGGCAACGGAGTGATCCACATGGGACTTTTAAACATCATCCGTCGGATGGCGCTGCGCGAGAAGCAGTCGATCCGTGAGATCAGCCGGCGCACGGGGCTGTCACGCAACACGATCGCAAAGTATTTGAGTGCCGGCACGATCGAGCCGACGTTCACGGTACCGGAGCGGCCGAGCAAGCTTCCTTTTGCCGACAAACTCTCTGGCTGGCTGAAGACCGAGGCCGGGAGGTCGCGCAAGCAGCGCCGAACATTGAAGCAGCTTCATGCCGATCTGATGGCTCTCGGCTTTACCGGCTCCTATGGTAGGGTTGCCGCGTTCGCTCGTGACTGGCGGATTGAGCAGCAGACAGCGGGCCGCGGCATATTCGTTCCTCTGTCCTTCCGCCCAGGCGAACAGTTCCAATTCGATTGGAGCGAAGATTATGCCGTGATAGGATGCGAGCGCACGAAGCTGCAGGTCGCCCATATCAAACTATCACACAGCCGGGCGTTTCTGGTCAGGGCCTACCTGCTACAAACGCACGAGATGCTCTTCGACGCTCATTGGCACGGGTTCCGCGTGTTTGGCGGTGTGCCGGGTCGCGGCATCTACGACAACATGAAAACCGCGGTCGATCGCGTCGGTCGTGGCAAGGAGCGACAGGTCAATATCCGTTTCCTCGCGATGACGAACCACTACGTCTTTGCGCCTGAGTTTTGCAATCCCGCCGCGGGTTGGGAGAAGGGCCAAATCGAGAAGAATGTCCAGGACGCCCGGCCGCGACTGTGGCAACAGATGCCGGACTTTCCTGATCTGGCGGCATTGAATGCCTGGCTGGAACAGCATTGCCAGGACCTGTGGCGCGACACAGCACACGGCACCTTGCCCGGCACGATCGCGGACGTCTGGTCCGCAGAACAGCCAGCATTGATGGCGCTCCCCGCTGCGTTTGACCGCTTCGTCGAGCAGGGCAAACGTGTCTCTCCGACATGCCTGATCACCTTCGAGCGGAACCGCTACAGCGTGCCGGCCTCCTTTGCTAACCGGCCTGTCAGCTTGCGAATCTATCCCGAGCGACTGGTCGTTGCGGCCGAGGGCAATGTCCTATGCGAACATCCGCGGGTGATTGAGCGCAGCCACGACAAACCGCCGCGGACGATTTACGACTGGCGACATTACCTTGCCGTCATTCAGCGCAAGCCCGGTGCCTTGCGCAATGGTGCGCCTTTCCTGGAATTGCCGCTGGCCTTTCGACAGATGCAGGACCAGATGCTGCGTCGCCTGGGCGGCGATCGTGAGATGGCCGATATCCTTGCTCTGGTGCTTCATCACGACGAACAAGTCGTCGTCAGGGCTGTGGGGCTGGCTCTGGATCAAGGCGTCGCGACCAAGACGCATGTGCTGAACCTGCTGCATCGTCTGATCGTTGGGAAGACGACTGACGGCCCTGACATCGACACGCCACAGGCGCTGACCTTGTTGCGTGAACCCAAGGCCGACGTCGAACGCTACGATGGCCTGCGTGTCCGGATCGTGGGAGGTCGCCATGCGTCATGATCCCGCGAGTGCCGCCGTCGTCATCATGCTGCGGAGCCTGAAGATGTATGGCATGGCCCAAGCCGTCACAGACCTGATCGAGCAAGGGGCTCCAGCGTTTGATGCCGCCGTGCCGATCCTGTCCCAATTGCTGAAAGCCGAAATGGCCGAACGCGAGGTCCGCTCCATCGCCTATCACATGAAGGCTGCCCGCTTCCCAGCCTACAAGGACATCTCCGGATACGAGTTCGCCGCCAGCGAGATCAACGAAGCGACGGTGCGCCAATTGCACAGATGCGAGTTCATCGACGGGGCGCAGAATATCGTGCTTGTCGGCGGACCGGGCACAGGAAAAACACATGTCGCGACCGCCCTTGGTGTCCAGGCGATCGAGCATCATCGCCCCAAGGTCCGCTTCTTCTCGACCATCGAACTGGTCAACGCGCTCGAGCAGGAGAAGGCCAAAGGCAGAGCAGGCCAGATCGCTGAGACGCTGGTTAGTCTCGATCTGCTGATCCTCGATGAACTCGGATACCTTCCGTTCAGTGCCTCAGGCGGAGCGCTGCTCTTCCACCTGTTGAGCAAGCTCTACGAGCGCACCAGCGTCATCATCACCACAAACCTCAGCTTCAGCGAATGGGCGACCGTATTTGGCGACGCTAAGATGACGACGGCTCTTCTCGACCGTCTAACCCACCGTTGCCATATCCTGGAGACCGGAAACGACAGCTTCCGCTTCAAAGCCAGCTCGGCCGCAGCAGCTCAGAAGAGAGGAGAAAAGGCCAACCCCTTGTCCAAACCCTGATCAGAAAACCATACTTAGAGGTGGCTCACTTCTCGGTGGAAAAACCGGCTCAGTTCCGCGTGGAAACCAACAATCAAACCATTCCCCACAATAGCGCTCCTGGTCGCGACGCGGTGGACGTTGTAGGTGACGGTCCTCAAACGACACAGAGTGGCTTCTGGCGCAACGCATAAGCCGTCTGCAGAACTCAATTGCTCTTCCCAGCTCAAGCGAAGTCCGCTGGACAAGTCGGCACGACACGGCAAATGTTCGGAATTAGGTAGCAACGGCCACCTGCCTACAGATGTGCGGACCACACCCTGCCCCACTCGTGCGCTAGATTAAGCTTGATCCCCCCAGCGACTGCCTGCTTCAGGCAAATCTGGTATCACTTCAGGCTCGGAAGTCGCTTTTCGATATCCGACCCCAGGGGCGCTAAGGTCGTAGACCTCCAACGGAACGCCGTAAATGTCTATGGCCAAAATCCCTACGAGTCCTGGGGGCGCATTGCGCAGGTAGTTCTCTGCGTGATCAAGAGCAATAATAAGCTCGTCGCGGATCATTGCTGCAGTCCAATCAGAAGGCAGGCCACGAACCGTCGTGTAGTCCTCATTCGTGACGGACAACGCTTTACGACGAATCTCATCAACTATACGCAGTGGGGAGAAATAGGGAGGCTTACCTGCTGCGGCCATAATTACTGGCCCCAACGGGCACATGTGGTTTTCGATCATCAGCAGATCGACATAGTCCCGAGCCTTTGTGCGCGTAGACGCGGCAATCACCTTGTTCACTGCAAGATCGGACGGGTGTAGGCGCGATCCCCAATCATCATCCCTGACCAGTGGGAAGAAGCGTGTCCGGGTCTCGCTCATCCATTGAACAAGGGTGCGTTCTCCGTCGCGAACTACACTCGCCTCAACGCAACCGTAAATGTTGACTTCAATCGATACTTTGAAGCCGTCAGCCTCTAATTTCGCGATATCAGTATCCGCCGAGACACCAATTTCCTCGTCGGTATCATGAAAGATGTCAATGTCATCGGACATCCGTGGCCAATCCATGTTCAAGACCAAGCCGCCAGCAACGTAACTCGTATCAGACCTGTTTCCGGCGATGGAGGCCATGATTTCTTTCTGGATCCGCGTTAGTGCCATCAGCGCTTGTCTCCTAGCTGAACGATCATTCTTCGTCCCATCGCATAAGCTCTCGCATCGCCGCGCTCCATAAGGGCATTGGCGACAACTCGCACCTTCTGCTGTAGATCATTCAGCTTTTCGAGCTCGATGTTATCGAAAACTCTTAGTCCATACCTCTCGGTCGCAATCCTGATAAATTCCGCAAAACGACTCTTTTCATCCCGATGCGCGGAGCGCAATTTAGCCGCTGCACTCACGATCTCATCTCTGCGTGCTTTCGGAACGAGAACCTCCACCCTAACGAGATCAGATGCTCCTCCAGTCTCCCGGTACTTCTTGATGCGCTCTTTGGCAGACATGGTTACAACTCCTACATGCAGACAATATAGGCGTATCCCGGATACTCATCAAGTATCTATGTCTGTGGTGAAAAGCAGAAATTTCAGTCCGATTCACCACCAGGAACGTATCACAACAAAACCCATCGACTCCTAGATGCTGCCCCTGCATGGTCTATGACGTATTCAGGATCATACGAATACACGCTGATCCGAGAGTTTAGTGCCATAGAGACACGTGGCAGTTGCTGCGCAATTCCGCAAATGTTGGTACCGACGGCAAGAATTGTCGTCAGACCTCGCTTCGCTTCAGCAGATAGTCCAAGCCCCCTGCCCGGTACCAACGGAAGCCATAGGGTTCGAGGACCATGTGGTGTTTCCCGTCTTTGGCACAGCTGTCGTGTCCATCTAGAATGTCGATCAGCACGCCTGCGTCTTCATCAACATTTGCCGCAAACGAGACTTCCAAGGGTTTGTCGTGAAAGCTATGGATGGTGATGACGACGTTCTTCCGCCACTCGTATCGCATGATGAGAACGCCAGGATCACCGCAGGTGAGAACTTTGAAGCCTCCCCATCCGATCTCCGGCGCTTCCTTACGCGCCCGGATCATCCGCTCAGTCCAGTTCAGCATCGAGTCCAGGTCTCGGCGCTGAAACGCGACGTTGACGTGGTCAAAGCCGTACGGTCCCTCCGATATAACAGGAAGAACGGGCTTCTCGCTCTTGGTGAAGCCGCCTTGCGGTTCGTCTGACCACTGCATCGGCGTCCGCGCACAATTTCGTTCCGGCAATGATAAGTCATCACCCATCCCGATCTCGTCGCCATATCGCAAAACTGGCGTTCCCGGCAACGAGTACATCAAGCTGTAAGCAAGCTTCAGGCGCCGGATGTCTCCCCCCAGCATGGGTGCCAAGCGCCGCCGGATGCCGCGATCATAGAGCTGCATGTTCTTGTCCGGACCGAAGGCAGAGAAGACCGTCTGTCTCTGGCTCTCGGTCAGGCGTCCAAGATCCAATTCATCGTGGTTTCGAAGGAAAACACCCCATTGCCCCGTTTCTGGCCGTTGCTCAGTATCGCGCATGGCCTTTGCGAGCGGTCGGGTGTCCGCGCTCGCCATCGCATAGAACAATGCTTGATTGACGTGGAAGTTGAACATCATCTGCATGCGGTCGCCATCATCACCGAAGTATTCGAGGTTCTCCTTGGGAACCACGTTGGCTTCGGCCAAGATGATGCTGTCCCCCTTCCTCCACTGCAGAAACTCGCGGAAGGTACGCAGCATATCGAACTGCTCTTTCGGCTTGGTTACGTCGGCACCCTTCTCGGCAATGACGAATGGCACTGCGTCCATCCTGAAGCCCGACACGCCAAGCTGGATCCAAAAGCCCATAATCTTCAGGATTTCAGCCTGCACGAGCGGGTTTCCAGTGTTGAGGTCGGGCTGGAAGTCATAAAAACGGTGGAAGTAGTATTCACCTGACTGCCTATCACGGGTCCAGGTGGATTTCTGAACTCCTGGGAAGACCATCCCTTGGTCGGCGTTGGCGGGTTTGGTTTTGGACCAAACGTACCAATCGCGGTATCGAGAATTCGGATCGGCACAGGCCTGTTTGAACCAAAGGTGTTCGTCGGATGTGTGGTTGACCACGAGGTCGATCAATACCCGTATCCCGCGTTGCTTGGCACCGTGCGTGAACTCAACGAAGTCGCCGAGAGTGCCGTACCGGGGATCGACGTTGTAATAGTCGGAGACATCATAGCCGTCATCTCGCCCGGGAGACGTCTGGAAGGGCATCAGCCAAACGGCCGTCACTCCCAGCCCGGCCAGATAGTCGAGCCGTCGCTGTAAGCCTTGGAAATCCCCAACGCCGTCGCCGTTGGAGTCCAAGAAGGTTTCAACCGAAAGGCAATAGACGACGGCGTTTTTGTACCAAAGGTCGTTGATCAAAGTTTCACTCCCGCAGAACACGTTGCTCACGGAAGGCTTGCGTGCGGGAAAGGTTCCAACTTGAACCGATGGGTTGGAGCGCAAGCAGCCCTCTATTGCGTTCTATCGGCGGGTACGCCACGTTCCCGCTTCCACGCCGATCCGCTTACAAGCAACCCAGCGATGTTAGGGTTCAATGAGCGCTTCCGGTTCGCTCGCCACCTTCGTCTTGCGGATGATCTTGCCTGCCGAACCCACCAAACAAACACTGCTTGCTCCAAAGAAACGGCGATTCAGGCAAAGTAATCTACGGCTGTTCCTCGCTTGATTTTTGGGGCAGACACGTTCCAACCCCGTTTCAATATCGTCATGCTGAGGGAGAGCCATCAATCTGGCTACAATCTCGGAAGCGCCGGTCCATTAAGGCATCTAGGCGATTGAGGTGACGATGGAGGTAACAGGGTTTGAGCTTTTTAAAACCGATATGAAAAGCGACCCCGAACATAGCTGGACACGAATGACAAAGTATGCGCGCCCACGAAAACAGACGGCGGTCGGACAGCATGCGTGGCTTGGTGCTCCATCATGGAAGCTTTGGGGATCTCAACAAGCTCGGACCTTGCTGAGGACACTTTGTCCGCCATATACGACGTCGATGAATGATTCGAAGATCTTCGTTGGCCTAAGGCCAATCCGCAGCAGCCGTGACAAGCCCACCCAGCCGAGCGGGCCCAAGTGCCAATGGGACAGCTGCGAAAATTCGGGAACCCAAAGAGCGCCAGTAGGCAGTGCCGCCGAGGGACTGTATCTCACCTTCTGTCTGGAGCATTCAAACTCCTACGGTCGTGGCTACAGCTACTATCCTAGCCATTCGGATCCCGTCGTTGCGAAGTACCAGCTCAACGCGGCTGCGGGGAAGATCGCCACGCGCGGAGTAAGGACGGACCAGCCAAAATTCGAGGCGCCATTGCCATCGTCGGTTCCGTCGGGATCAGCGAAATCACTTAAAGCACGAGGCAAGGCCAGCCAACCGAGCGTGACAACATCGTGCCGGACGCTCAAGCCACTTGAGGCTAAGGCGTTTGAAACGCTTGGGCTTCAGCAGGTAGCGACACCTGAGGACATCAGACGACGATACAAAGAGCGGCTGAAGCTACACCATCCCGACGTTAACAGCGGTAATCGTCAATCAGAGGACCGGCTCCACGCGACGATCGAAGCCTATAAAATCCTCAAGCTAAATGGTTTTTGCTGACGACGAACTTCACGCGAGCGCTCGTTGACGGCTTTACGCGCAACAAACAGGCTCGATGATTCCGCTCCCGATGTGACGTTCTAAGCGCTTGCGTGAATGCGCCCTCTTTGACTACTGCGCCAGGTGGCGGTTAAATAGGACTGTATTCGGATGATTACCCTTCCAAAATCAAAACTGTGGCGGCGGCCCCCTCTTTGGAACATTCTGAAAAGTCGGCCATTTAATCGGAAATGAATGAAAAGCATTCGATAATCGCCCATCGGAGGGGCGTCATACCGGACAACGCAGACGAGAAATGGCTTCTGTCTCTGCCGACCTGCGACATGTATCAGTTTAGACGTTTTCTAGCTGACGGCGGAAAGCCACTCTTCGTCCTCGCTCCAGAGTCGACGGCGTTCGCGCCCGTGTGGCTGCTGCTCGCATTTGACAGCAACAAGCAGCTCTTTCGTGTCACAACGGCCACGGACTCGATGGCACGGCGGTTAAAGTCAATCCGGCAGGTCTATCAGGTAGCCCGGAATTGCGGCTTTGTGGACCTGACGATACCAGTCGAACAGAGAGAATAAACACTTGGACGTGGCTTGCGCCGGGTGTCAGCGATGCTGTGGACCTCGTACCGATCTATCACTTCTAAGTTCTTTGGGTATTCGTCACAGATGATTGAACTTGAGATCGTAGGCGACGAAGTTGGACACCGTTGCCCAGCGGCGACGTCATATAGCGGGCTATTGCGGTTGCTCGGCTTACGTTGCGCCAGCTGGATTGCCGCAGAGTTAGCCTGCCGAGAATAGCGAGTTGAATGGGTTCGCGCTAAAGTCAGGGCTGGAGGGACTACGCACGTCTGCGGATCCGGATTTCGATGCGTCGACGCTCTTGGACATCCCCTGCTTGTCCCGCGGTGAGCTTATCACCTGGCACGACAAGCTGGGCCGCTGACATCGGTAACACGGTGACGCCCTTGAGTTTTGGATTGGCCTTCAAGACGTTCGCAACCGCGATTGCTCGGGCAAGCCCGAGCCCAGCATTATCCGCCGGCTGGAGAGCGTCGACCGGGAGCCGGCCGTCGATCACACCGATCGACGCGTCGTCGAGGTTGGAGGTGCTTCTTGCGACGCGTTGCTCATCAGTGTGACCGATCACCTCGACTACGTCGACCTTATAGCGTTCGAGGTTATTGGAAATCTGTTCTGCGATCGAAGTTTCGAGCTTCCCCTCGAACGCGGGTGTCAACGCCGCGCTGCCTGAGGTAAAGTAGTAGCCTCCAGCTTCGGAGAGATTGATGATCGGAGGCCACTCGTGCGGTTGGATGTCGCCCTTGAGCATCTCTTCGAGTTTGCGCGCTGCCTGGTCTAGTGGAACGTTATTGTTGGCGAGGACTTTCGAAACAGCGGCAAGCTTTTCCAGATCAGTGGGGCTCGCGTCGTTCATTTTGAGCCCGTCTATGATCTGGCGAGCGGAGACAAGTTCGCGCCATTCGCTCTCGAATTTTGCCCGGTCCGCCGGCGTCAAGGGACCGCCGAGCTTCGCCTGCGCCTCGACAAGCTGTGCCGACAATTTCTGGTTTTGTTGCTCAAGCCTCACCAGCCGCTGTTCCGCGTCCAAGCGATGCTTTCGCTCGGCGGTAATCATTGCGGCAGCAACCAAAAGCAGACAGAACACCAACAACAGCATAGATTCTGCCATCGTGAGGCCGAGAATGAGCCCGCGGTTGTAGCCCTTGTGTTCAAGTCTTGGGCTGGTTTCCGCTTTCGTCACCATTTAAACAGCCGCCGTTTCAGCTCAGGGCCCGAACCCGTTGGCCCCGGCCGGGCCTCCTGCAATGTGTCGCTCGTCGCCTCCGCCGCCGTGTCTTCCCTCACGGTGGGGCCGATAATGTCGATAGTCGATGGAGTCATAGCTGGGGACAGCGTTGGGCTGTGGCGTTCGATGGCTTGCGCAATTCGATCCAGCTTGCCGTTAATGTTGGCGAGTGGCCCGAGTGTCTCGTCTAGCTTCGCTGCCTGGGAACGGGTCTCAGCGGCCCCCTCCTCCATCCTGCGCAAATGCACGTCCGTCATGTCCTTGATTGCGTCGATTGCTGGGGTGAGCTCGAACCGGATCACGTCCTCCGGTTTCCTGATTTCACCAAGGCGTGTCCCGACGCCCTCGACAGCTACACCGAACTTGTCGATGATCGTGGTGAGCTTATCTGTCGTTTCGGTAAGCTTCCTAGTGGCTGCCGCTGCCTGGTCGGTGACTGACTTGTTATGGTCCTCGATAATGGACGAGAGTTTGGTTGCAGCTTCCTGGATCGGGATAATCGCCTCCTTGGAGATCGCCTCGATCACTTTGCGGATTTCCTCGCCGTTTTTTTCGGCTTGACGACCGATTTCCTCGAAGCCTTCCGTCAGCATCTGGTTGCTGACGCGACGGTAGTTCGAGAACTCGCGGGCCGAGGTATCGAGTTCGGTGCGCACGCGTCTCGTCATCTCGGCCAGCTCGTGGCGGGCGCTGCGTTCGATGTCGATCGGATCGCGGCGCATCTGGTTGAACAGGATGCGCAACGTCACGCCAGCGATTGTCGATGTCACCGCGATGCCGAAGTTGCGAACGATCGTCTCGATCGAGGTCTCTCCCGCAAACAGGTAGAGGGAGACACCAAGACTAGAAAGAGTAAAAAGGAACCCCATGTAGTATAGGTTGTCGCCCGCCTGCTCATTGTGGAGCCGGAAGCCCGCGAGCGCGATAGAGGCCAGGAAGTAGATGGCCATCAGCGTCAGCGGAACTGCGGTCACGACAAAAGTGGACCAAGCTGCCAGCTTGGCCGACCAGATAAACGCCATCCCACCGATCGTCACAGCTGCGAACAGCGTGATCGGAGCCCAGTCTCGAAATGCAGTCCTTCCAGTATCGCTTGTCGCCATCACTGCAACCCCTCCAAGCGGGTGAAGCCTGCGAAGTCCCCGTTGTTCTTTTCCACCCAGGATTTCCAGAACGTAGCAAGGTCTTCCATCTTGAACTTCTGGGCTGGCCGTTGGAAAGCAAGGATTTTGACCTGCACTCCATCTAAGGACGTTCGGAACTTTTCCCGCGCGGGGCTGGCTTCGAACTTGGTGATCGAAACCCCATCACGGTAGCTGGAAAAGTCCGTCGTATGCTCGACCATGTCCGAGGCTACGTACAAGGTTTTGCTTATACCCGCAGGCAAGGGCTGAAACGCCTCGAGGTTTATCCGCTGGATGCCCGCCATGATCGGAGAGAACTCGCCAGAAGCGCCGGAGCCGAGTTTGCCCGCGATATTGTCCAAGGGTTTCTGGAAACCCTTTTCCCAACGTTGCTGCACGAGCTTGGGATTGCTCGTCCATTCGTTGGCGAGAGCGCCACTGCCAGGATTGCAACCATGAAAAGTCCGCTCGAGCTTGCCCTCTTCAGCGGTCAAAGCGAAAACGTCGATTGCGCCGTTGACTGGGATACTGGAAACCAACCTCTGAAATTGGTTTTTGAGATCGATCGACGTAGCTTCGGAGATCGGATCCGTCACATCAAGCAATATCGCTGTCTCGCTCGTTGCTCCGGTTGTCGGGCAAAGAGAAGTCTTGTCTAACGAGATCGTCGACATCGCTTGATATTTGATCCACCCAAACGCCCCGATCATTGCAACGGCCACGGTCGAAAGAGCGATCGTTCCGATTACAGCGCCGGCCGAGAAGCCGCGTCTTCTTGACCGACTGCTACGCCGCCTGTTGCGAGCCAACGCCTGCCTCCGGGAATAAATGGTCGAGCTTATGATATTGCGCGACAGCGGCCTCGAAGGCGGAGCCGATTTTGTTGATTTGATCGCTCAGTTCAGCCTGGGCGACTTGAATTCGTTCGGAGAGAACGCGATCGTCCCAGTCATCGCTAGTCTTCACCACCGGGGTGATGCGCTCAAGCTTGTAAGCGACCGCGAAATATGCGGGCTCAGCGTCAGTTCTCGCGGCACGGTTGGCCTCTCGATACGCCGTGAGTACGGAATTGGCGGTCCGTTCGAGGTGACTTTGATATTCGGCGAAAAGCCCCATGGTCCGCGTTCGGTGCGCGATGATTGCGGCAGTTTCCTGGCGACGTGAGCTCAGGTCCCTAACGATCTCCTCTATCTTACTATTGTGCTCGTCGCGGATTTCGCGAAGGTTGTCGATCAAATCGAGTTTTCCGGATATGTAATTTTGCCGCGCCTCGTCCAATCGCCGTTGAACCCCAGCGAAACCAGGATATGGGTCGGTCAACATACAGCCGTCGATGAACGCCAAAATCGAGAAGAAAATCCCGATGGCAAAAAGCATCCAGGAATTGAGCTCTATCAATCCGAGCGGAGTTTCCCGAATGCGGCGGATGACCTCTGTCCCTGCACCCTCGAGTATGGTTGCCGACACCTCGCGATAGTGAGCCAAGGCAAGATTCACGGCAAGAGCGACAGCAACATAGGCAGCCAAGCCCACCAAACCGAACAGCTTCATCAGCCAGGATCGATGCACAAGATTACGGACGCAGAAGATGGCGAACAGCAACGCTGCGCCGATATTGAGGACAGCGAAGACGACGGCCTCGGTGATGCCACCGATAATACCCTGTTCGCTGCCCTTGGCGAGGAAGTTACCGTTCATGACGATTTCAACGAGGACGAGAACCACAAGCAAGGCGATTTTGACACTTGTTGAGCCCGCACTAGGAACCTTCGCCGCACGATCGAGCCTATGCTTTCGCTTGAACGACGTCATCTCGTCCTCCGCGATCTTGAGATCGCGTCGCAGCCCATGCAGTTCGTCGACCCCGCTGGCAATTTCGGCCTTGAAGTCCGACAGACTGGACGCATTGGCCTGACGGATCAGTCCAAACTGCCCCTCGAAATCCAGGTTCCGCAATCTGGCATCGAATGTCTGTGACTGGTCCTCGAGAGTTTGGTACGCCGATGCCTTCTCTTGTTCGATACGAGCAACAATCCGCTGCTCGACTTCATCCAAGGACTGAGCCGAGGTTGCCGGACGATTGACCCGGCCATTCTCTTCACCCTTTCCACGGACGTCCAACGTCTGGATAAGCTTCTCGGTATCGAGCTGTGGGAAGATCTCCGTCGAGGCACGGAAATCGTGGCTGGATTCGCGAACGCCCGACCAGAGTCTGTTCAGTGCTTCAAACGGCAAGGCGTCCTCGTCGGAAACATGGTTGCGATTATCTTAATGCGCAATGCCTACCCCACAGGTTGTAGGCCGTCCAGTAGGAACAGCCGTTTGCTGATTTAATCGCTGACCACGGTTAATGTGTGTCAGGCGTCTTGTTCAAAACCAGCCGCGTTTCCAAAACCATATCAGTGGAACAACACCGCTCGCTACGATCACGGCCCAAGCAAACGGATAGCCAAACGTCCAGTTGAGCTCCGGCATGACTTTGAAGTTCATACCCCATATTCCTGCCATCAGAGTTGGCGGGACGCCTACGACGGAGGCGATGGTTAGGACCTTGAATATGTCGTTCTGCTCGATCGTGATGAAGCCGAGGACGGCATCCAAAAGAAATTGAGCCTTGTCTGAAAGGTGTCCCTCATAGTCGCTGAGCGATGAGATGTCCTTGGAAACCGCGTGAAGCTGATCGTGAAAGCCATCGGACAACTGAGTATGGCACATATCCAAGGTGAAGGCGGCCATCCTTCCCACACCAAGTAGGACGTCTCTGGCCTTAGAGGATCGGTCTGCCAACTTTCCGAGCTTCGAAAGGGCATGCCGCAGTGTGAAGTCGGATCTCTTGGAGGAGCCCGAACCCCTCAAGTTGCCGCGGAACACCGCCTTAGAGACCTCATCTACGGCAGAAGCCAGGTGCTCAAGTACGTCGGCACCACGGTCAACGATGGCCTCCATCAATGCGACGAAGACTGCCATGCCGGTGGTCAAAGTTTTGTCGTGCTCCAGCCGTTGGGCAACAATATCGAAGGTTGGCAAAGTTTCGAACCGAACGGTGATCAGTACATGCGGCGTGACGATGAAGCCAGCAGGTGTGAGGTCTGCATGCTCGATCGTCGCTGCTCCGATTACCGGAGCGCTCAAATATATATTCTCCCCTTCTTTGGCCAATCGGCTAGACAGCTCGATTTCGCTAAGGTCATCACGAGAGGGTATTCGGACGCCGAGGTTCCTTTCAGTCCAATCGATTTCTTCGCTAGTGGGATCGAGCAAATCGATCCAAACCGTGCCCTCAGGAAGGCTCACCGAAGCAAGCTCAACGTCCGCTGGCTCGCGTCCACAAGAGATTGCTTTCAGCACGCTGCTACTCCGAACTGCGGGGTTAATCTCGGTCGCTCGTATTTAGTACGCAGGTCGGCATCTTAGATTTCTCTTCCTGAAGCGATTTCAAGCGCCTTCGAAGGTCTGCCTGCTCGTAAACGCCCGAACGCGGGAATTTCCCGAGAACATTGCCTTCCATGATGCTTAACTGACAAAAAAGGGTTGGGGTGGCTGCTGGCACCCGACCCCTTCACTGGCTCAACAACCACAACCCGACTTTCTTAGTTGGTGTCGGAAACGCTTTCATCGCAGGCACTTAGCGTGCGTTCATCCTGATTCAATAGCGAGCGAACGGGATTTAATAACCGGTCGCTCGCTCAATTCGAGTTTTGTTCGGGCGCGGGGGTGACTGCGCTCGTAAAGCAGGGCGCGACGCATGACGCGACAAGGCCCCTTTGTCACGGGGCTCCGGGACACGTCGCGGTTGGGGCTGGCCGCAGCTGTCGTTTTCGTTGGACTTGGCGACCGCACCAGGTCGGTACGGCAGCGTAAAGGAGCTGCACCGGCAAAAAGGGAACAAAATCGAAGGCAGGAGGCTCGTCAGGTTGCAATGCTTGATGTCCCTATCCGACGACCAAATCGAACCGTTCACACAGGCCGTGCGATGCTTGGTCGACAGTAGCAACGGCCGTGCGCCCTCACCGCTGCGATCAGTCTCGTCCAGTCCAGGCAGGATGGAGCTGGACTCTCGTTCGCGGCCGCAACAGGACAAGTAATTTCTAACTGAAACACTCCATGACGCAAGCCGAGCGCCGAGATCGATTCAGATTTGGACGAGATCGCGATCGATATCATCAACTCTCAACGCGACGCTCGCAATCCCAAGGCGGCTCTGCTGCCCAAAGAGGCTGTGACAGCGTATAGAAAATAAAACGTGGCCCGACAGACGCCGAGCCACACGTGTCACTATCGACTGATGGCTGACCCTTAGTCTTTGTGTTCAGGCATTGCTTTCAGCTGATCCTTAGTCCAAGACGTTACCGCGTGTACGTCGCCACTTTCGTCCCGCATCCAATCGAGGTCTGCAAACGGAACGGCAACGGGCTTCGCGCCGATGCCAAGGAAACCGCCGACATCGATCACTACGCTATTGGTGCCGTGAACATGGTCGACGGAGCCGACCTTATGATCGTCCGCACCGTAAACGGTCGCCCCTTCGAGGTTGTCTGCGGTCAGTTCGGAAGCGGTAAGACGGACGTGGTTGGTGTGGTCCATAACGATCTCCTTGGTCTGTTACGCACTAACAATCGTATATGACGCCGATTGTTCCCGGATAATTTGGTCAATCCCCTTAAAGATCGGTCCGCAAGGCGACCCGAGTGATATGAGCAGACACCATTGGCCGGGATTCACCAGATCTCCGATGGAGGCGCAGATCCTGGTGGTCGTCACCGTCAGCCTCGTAGCCGCGCTCGCCACGGTGCTCGCCACCATGGTCGCCACCAACCTCTCGCGCGCAACTTGGTGTTGCCACATCCGATGGAGATAGCTGCTCCCAGGACCTAGATCGGTTTGATCAGACTGCAGTATCTCGAACCCACAACGCTTGCCGCGATGTCTGAGATACGACCCAAACAATTCGAGGGCGCTTCTCCCTCCAGAACGATGACACCACAGTCATCGACAACCGATATCCTGGCGTCGGTGAGTTCAACAGCATACGCCAAAGCGGACGACAGTGTGGCCGCTGCCCCGGCGAGACCGGATAAGGGGCTGGCGAAGCTTGATGCATTTGCTTGAAACATCTGACATTTCCTCTCGGCTGGAAAAGAAACGCATAGCTCAGAATTTTGTTCATCCTGCGTTCATCTTGGCGAAAAGCGCTGAGAGAGTTAGCTGGAGGTGCCACTTTCGCTACGTCAGAACCATTGGATCCTGTTTGACCCGGTTCGGACGACAAGCACACAAGTGGCCGGACCTTTGTCCTTTGATGCTCCCCCACTGCCGGTTAGATCGTTGCTTCACAGCTGAATTGATCAGCGGCAAAACGGTTGTGTCATCGAAATGATACCTGGTGCCAGGCAGGGCTACGACTCGCCTTTTTAAGCATTGTTTCCTCGCTGGCGCCGCCGTCAGAGTCTTGCTTCAAACGACCTCAAGCGACACTCCGCCCAGACGCGGGCGAGCACCGTTCGCCACCCCGACATCATAGCGGACTGCCGTCCGCCGACCTTGACGCGATGGTTGCCGAAAGCCCCGCCCTTATGGTTCCGGTCTCGTCCCAAGTCACGAGTTCAGTAGAAAGGGCGAATACAAGGACAATTCGGGCGGTTCGGCCGATCATGCACGCCGCGCCGACGCAGGCGTGTTCGACATCCCGGAGATCGGCGCGTCTCTCGCGCCGTCTAAAACTAACGGACGCCCTGATGCCTCGCAGACGTCCACGCTTGCACTTGATCGAGAGGAGTAACGGCCAGAAACCGGGTGGATCTATGAACAGAGGAGGAATCTCGGTTTGGCAGCACCGGGTAGATAGAAGGGCACTTTTCTAGGCGAGAAACTTGATTCCAGCCAACGAGTCGCAGTCTATCTACTCGTCGCCGGTATTCGCTCACCGGCCCGCACGGCTCCTTTCAGCCGATTGCCCGAGGGTGCGAGCGGGCAAACATAACGTGCGGAATAAGCGCACGACGGGAAATAAGCGAAATTGAAATCGAGGACCATGGTGTGATCTGGGCGTATTGAACCGAGATCCGCACCTTTAATGGTGTCGAGCAGGTAGCGGCCACCGCCGTATGTCTCGGTTCCTGAGGTGGCATCAGCGAACGGCAGAAAAACACCGCCGCCATAGCCTTCAATCCAATAAAGGGTCAATTCGCTGCCGACTTTATCCGCGAGGCCGTTGGTTCGGGCGAATGCGTGCAAACTTATCTGCCCGTCGTCGCCCGTCGCGACAGCGAACCGTTCTTCGCGAGGGGTCGTTAACCCGACTGTCAGACGCAGCGTCGGATCGTACGGAAATACTGCGGGCCCCAGGTACGTGTCCTTAGTGTCTGGCTCGATAGGTGATTGCGGATGGGATCGAAACAACGCTCTTCGTGTGTCGCACCACATCCGCCATGCTGCTTCAGGGTTTTCGAGTTGCCGTATCTGGAAATAGAGATTTGTGACAGTTTGCCGCCAATCCCACAGTTCGACTTCGATCATTTACATTACTCCATTTGGACGCCTGTCGAAGGCACTGGTCAGTAGCGTCGCTGCCGACAACGCGCCATCAGCGTTTGGGCAAGATGCCAATGCCGCTCGTCGAAAGCAGAAGAATCTGCATCATCGCTGCCAAGGGCACTATCGAATTGAAATGCAAAACATATGCAACATCCGCGATCGACAAGATCCGAAAGACAAAAAATGCCGGTGTAAGCGCCAAAATCAAAAGGCAGAAGTCAAGCGAACCGCCGCACATGAGCAACGCCTAAAACAGCATTAACGCTCGGTTAACGGTCGCCGCCGTCACTGCTCTCGAGGGCGACACTTTCCGGCAGACCGAACGTTATCCGTGAATGACCTACCGTTACCTCGATTGGCTGGAAAAAGCCCAAGTGGCGCGAAGCTACCGCGCGATGTTTGCGCTTGCCACCGCGATCGTCTCAGATAACACCGCGCCAAAGGAGTTGCGACGCGGTGCGCGGCGAGTGGTCAAGACGCTTGAGCCGGTGATAGATTTGCCAATCGCAAGCGCCGCTGTCTTAAAAAAGGCCCACCATTTCTTTTCGCTACTGTCCGTCTGTCTCGTGAACGAGGTCACTAAAGCCGGATTGCAAAGTTCGGAAGGCCCTGCGCGCGTAGAGCCCGAAAAGGAAGTGCCATTCACACCCATCGACCTCAAAGACGTTCTGGCAAAGTTGGCTGGCCTCGATAATGAAGCGGTTGGGGCGGGAATCCTATCTGCCACGGCTTCGTAGTCCCCATCTGACCTTTATTTGATCGCCATTTTATCGCTAAAGAGGCCAGTGGAAGAAAAGAGCATCGCCCCTGAGATATCCCGCACCGCTCGGCACTGTCGGCCTTGATTGCGTCGGCCTTTGGCTTCAATCGCCTGGACCATCTGCCGGGCACGATCCTCGGCGCGTTCGTAGCTGATGGCGATCCGCGTTCTGGTCGGCAAGGGCCAAGGCGATGGCGGCGCCGATGCCGCGCGAACCGCCAGTGACAAGCGCATGCTTGCCTGCAAGATCAGTCATGAAGGTGTCCTTTCGCTCTTTCAGGGCCGTGTCGTAATTGCGTGGGGCGAGGCGCTCTTCGGGAAGAACGCGAGGAGCGATCAGTGATCTCTCTGCTCCCAAGGGAAGGCACCGCCGCCGAGGCGGCGGCACAAGATCACTCGGCCTTGACAATCAGTTTCTTGCCGCTGTGGCTGCCGTCGAACAGCATCAGAAGCGTCGCGGGCAGCTTTTCGAAACCGTCGACGAATTCCTCGCCGTAGCGGATCTTGCCGCTGGTCACCAAGGGCGTCATCTCGGCCAGAAACTCCGGGAACGTGTCCATGACATAAGGTGTGGCGAAGGCCATGATGGCGATGAAACGGTAGTGGATCAGCGTGATCAGGCGCGGCAGATAGTTGATGCCCCTGGGCATCTCTGTGTCGCTATAATCCGAGATCGTGCCGCAGATAACCATCTTGGCATGCGGATTGAAATATTCCATCAGCACTGGGAACATCGGGCCACCGACATTTTCATAGAAGGCGTCGATGCCATCGGGTAACGCACGTTTGACCTGCTCTTCGAAATCCGCAGCTTTGTAGTCGATCGCATCGTCCAGACCGAGCATGTCCTTGAGGTAAGCGGTCTTGGCCGGTCCGCCAGCGACGCCGACGACGCGAAGGCCACGCAATTTACCGAGCTGTGCTGCGGTCGAGCCCACTGCGCCTGCGGCTCCGGTCACTACAAGCGTACCGCCCGGCTTGAAATCATGGATCTTGGTCATCCCGTACCAGGCGGTGAAGCCGGTCAGGCCAAGCGGTCCAAGGGCTGTCGACAGCGGTGCGACTGCTTCATCAAGCTTGCGAATATCCGAGCCATCCGACACCGCATAGTCCTGCCAGCCGGACCAGGTCTGGATGGTATCGCCGGCGGCGAAATCCGGGTGCCTGCTTTTCTCGACCACGGCGACTGTCGGGCCGCCCATGGGGTCGCCGATAGCGATGGTGGGCCATTCGGAAGAGCCGTTGCCCATCAGGTTGCGCTGATATGGATCGATCGAAAACAGCGCGTTGCGGAAGAGCACCTGCCCTTCGCTTATCTTCGGAATGCGCGTCCGCACGAGCTTGAAATCAGCCAGTTTTGCCGGACCATCGGGGCGGGCCGCAAGCGTGAATTGGCGATTGGAATGATCGGCCATCATCGTCCTCAGTATCTGATCAACATTTCATAATGGTTGTTACGTAATGACAATTATGAAACTGGACATGCGCTGTCAAGCGCATTACAAGCGATCATTGTGAAACGACGATCGGCAACGGGACGACAGGGCCATGGGACGTCCGAGGACATTTGATGTGGAGGACGCGCTGGAAGCGACGCTGGCCGTTTTCTGGCGCAAAGGTTTTGAAGGCACGTCTTATTCCGACCTCGTGGCCGCAACCGGTGTCGAGCGGCCCGCGCTTTATTCAGCCTTCGGCAACAAAGACATGCTTTTCCTCCGAGCGCTGGAGCGGTACGGATCGCATTACGGCAATTACGTTTGGGAGGCCGTCAGCCATGACAGATCGCGCGACGTCGCGTGGCAGGTGCTCGAAGGCGCCGTGGAACTCAACACGCGCTATGCAGATCGCGCCGGGTGTTTCGGCATCAATGGCGGGCTTGCGGGCTCGGACGAATCCGAGGCCAGCCGCCAGGCTCTGATCAAATGGCGCGCCGACGGTGAGGCCGTCTTAAGGGAGCGCTTCGAAAAAGCGAGACGCGAAGGCGATCTGCCGTCTGATGCCGATCCCGCCGTTCTTGCTGCCTATATCCTTGCGGTCGCCCATGGCATTGCCGTTCAGGCAAAAGCCGGCTTTTCGCGGGAAAAATTGACGGCCATCGCAAGACAGGCTGTAAGCACGTGGCCCAGCGCTTGAATGCGTTCTGAATCCTAAGGCAGTGTTCGACCCCTTCGGGCCGGCTGCAGACTTTTGTTTGCCGTTCTGTTCGACGTCAACCCCTTCGGTCGCAATTTTGTGTTGCCACATCCGACGGTGACTGCAACTTCCAAGACTTAGATCGGTCCGATCAGACTTTAGTATCTAGAGCCAACGGCGCTGGTGGCGCCGCCTAAGGTCGAGTTAATCAACTCTTAGTCCCTTCCACCACGATGACCAGCATCCTTGGCATCGATTAATGCTCACAAAGCCAGATGAAGGGTTTGTCACCTTGCGGTGCCGCGAGGCTGACCGACTATGAAGCTACGCACTTCCCGACCCGACGTCCTCCAACAACATTTAAGATCTGCTCCGCGCTTTTCGCTGCATAGCCGAAATAATTAGCGGCAAAACGGCAGACCCTGCTGCCGCCAGTGGGAGGGCGCGCAGGGCTTTCGTTGCTACGAAACTTGCGGCCATGGCAGCTGCCAGCTTCGCCCAGGGATAATCGCCAAGCTGAGCATGTGCACTCGCGTCCGCCCACTCCATGCGAGCCTTGACGATACCCGCGACGTCGTCTTTTATGCGCTCAAGTCGGCCCCGCAAGATCTCGAGTTCCGCACGTGTGTCGCTGTAGCGAAGATGCAGCTCCACGCTCGCGGGAACGTAATCCAGAGGAGCGCTACGCTCTACTTCATCGGTGATCTCCTGGGGTACCTCGTCAAACCTTTCAGTAGGGCGGTCAATCGGTCCGGCGTCTACACTCTGAGCTTTCTGGAGCTCTCCATTCAATGAACCTGCTTTGAAACCCGACGTCATATCTTTGCGCTCATGCATTGGTGATCTCCTGTTTGGTTGTTAACGCCGAAAGAGCCCTTGGGTTCACCCATTGCAGGGAATGCGATTAGCTTAGATACTGGTCGTCACGGCAGGCTTTGCTCTAACGACCTCACCACCACGAAGGCGGCACGGGCAGCTTGGTGCTCTGCCTCGAAGACTATGGCATCAACCGATCGCGCAGGCGCGCTGAAGAAAGCGGGTTTCGATTTTTCCGGCCATTGTGATGTCTGACCATCTTCCCCCTGTTTCGGCGGGGATGAGATTTTCTTTAGCTTCGCTTAGGCCGCTGGGTCGTGTTTTTGCTGAAGCATCACCTGACCGGTGAACCGAATAGGTCCCGATACTGCCTTGGTTGGCTCCTGAGATATTGATCGGGAGCTCGCACGGTCTCCCCGAAATGGGCCGCGGCATGCCAAGGCCATCGCGGATCATAAAGGATTGCCCGGGCGATAGCGACGAGGTCAGCATCGCCGGTCGTCAGAACGCCTTCCGCTTGCTCGAACTCTGTGATCAAACCGACAGCAATGACCGGAATGTCGACGGCCTGCTTAACGGCGCGAGCGAACGGCACCTGATAGTTGGGCCCGAGAGCAATCTGCTGATGTGATGCCAGCCCGCCTGTGGAAACGTGGATCGCCGAACAACCTCTCGACTCGAGCGCCTTTGCAAAGACAACCGTCTGATCGGTGTCCCAGCCACCTTCGGCCCAGTCGGTCGCCGACACTCGCATCGTCAAAGGCTTGCCGGATGGGAACGTCTCCCTGACCGCATCGAATACTTCGAGCGGGAACCGCATGCGATTTTCGAGAGAACCGCCATACTCGTCGGTGCGCCTGTTGGACAGAGGCGAAAGGAATTGATGAAGGAGGTAGCCATGTGCGCCGTGTAGCTGTATGGCGTCGATACCCAACTCAGAAGCCCTCCTCGTGGCGTCGACGAACGCGTTTCTGACGCGCGCAAGACCTTCTTTGTCGAGGCTTTCCGGGTGATCGTACTCGTCCTTGAACGGGATAGCGCTTGGCGCTACGGTCTTCCAGCCGTTATCGCTACCCGGACTGATCTGATGGCCTCCAAGCCACGGCTTTTCTGTCGAGGCCTTGCGCCCGGCATGACCAAGCTGGATGGCGATCGGGATGTCCGACCACCTGCGCACGCTAGTTAGCACGCGTGCCATCGCTGCCTGGCAACCGTCCGAATAGAGACCGACGTCGCCGTATGAGATTCTTCCCTCGGGCGAGACCGCCGTTGCCTCGACAGTCAGAATGCCCGCCCCCGAGAGTGCAAGGTTGCCCAAATGGATTTGATGCCAGTCACTCATCTCGCCGTCAATTGCGGAGTACTGGCACATCGGTGCTATCACGATGCGGTTGCGAAGCTCAAGAGAACCGACACTGACGGGTGAAAATAGTCTGGTCTTGGACATTGTCTTTCCTTCAAGGTCGGTCCACCCATTGGTTAGGCTTCTCGACAATATAGCAACTTGGTTCTTCAGGGGCATGGCACGGCAACGACGTTCTCCGCGGCAGGGGTATTCGCCCCCAGCAAACTTTACCCGCCGCAGTGGGGCGTTTTCAAGGAACCGTTACCTTGCATGTTTGTTAAGGTCATGACCAATCCAGGAGGCTTCCATGACCGATGACAGATATCCAATCCCTCCCTACCCCGAGCAGCAGCAAGAGCCGCCCGGCTATACGGCACAAATGCAACCCACTCCCGATCACGGCGAGCAGTCCTACCGCGGCAACGGTAGGCTCGAGGGAAAAGTTGCTTTGGTGACAGGTGGCGACTCCGGGATCGGCAAAGCTGTAGCGATCGCCTTCGCGCGCGAGGGTGCCGATGTTGCGATTGCCTATCTTAACGAAGATGACGATGCCGAGGACACAGCAAAGTGGGTAGGAGAAGCCGGTCGTAAGGCCGTTCTCATCCCGGGAGACCTGACAACGGAGACCCACTGCAACGAGGTGATCCAGCGGACGGTCCGAGAGCTCGGCCGCATCGATATCCTCGTTAACAATGCAGCGTTTCAGCGGACATATGCCGACATCGGCGACATTTCTGTCGAAGAGTGGGATCGGACGTTCCGCACGAACATTTACGCGCCTTTCTTCCTCTCAAAAGCTGCCACTCCATACATGCGATCGGGCAGCGCGATCATCAACACGACCTCTATCCAGTCGCGCCAACCCTCGCCTCAATTGCTCGCCTATGCGTCGACAAAGGGCGCGATATCAAACTTCACTGCGGGGCTTGCGGAAATGGTGGCCGAAAGAGGAATTCGGGTAAACGCTGTCGCGCCCGGCCCGATCTGGACACCGTTGATACCATCGACAATGCCTTCGGAAAAAGCGGCAAAGTTTGGTGAAAACACGTTGATCGGACGCGCTGGGCAGCCGGCAGAGTTGGCAGGGGCTTACGTACTGCTTGCCTCCGACCTTGGCAGCTACATGACGGGTGCCGTCGTTCCCGTTACGGGCGGCGAAATCATGATTTAGCGGTCAGTGACTGTCGCTTGCCGAAAATGCCGATCAATCGAAGTCTCGAACCATGTTTCTAGACAGGGAATTTTTTTGGCGTCAGCAGTCGAGCACTGCAAGATTGCTCACTCAAGCAAGTTGTCGCGTAAACCAGGTTGGCTTGAAGGAGGCAGTCTGGCCGCTGCGGGCTGTGTCATGGAAGAAGACGCGCCCCATTTGACGACTATCGCGGGCCCCAGCAAGGGCAGCCCGCGATCGCCAACCCAGACGATATCACCGTCCCCATCAGAAAGCGCTACGGCGCAACGCCAAAGTAAGCTCTGCTGGCGTGACGGGTTGGGTTCCCGCGGTAGCGCCGAAAGGCATTCTCGACCGCCGGTTACGGCAATAATATCGCTGCGGAAATCCGGACCTCTTGCACAAAGGCCGGCATCTGTGCAGAAGTCATCATGTTCGACGGTCTCTCGTCATAGCTAAGTGTCCACCCAGTAAATATGGCTCGTTGCGCCGTTCTGGCCTAGTCGCAGACTTGCGGGTCGGTTGGAAGCAGCACGACACTTTTTTTCATTGGTCGACGGAGAGTTAGAAGGTGACGTCGAGACAAATTATTCCGTTAGTCGGACTGGACGCATAATCAACCCGCACCCGCGAGATGGCGATATAAGAAGGCGGCTGGTCCAGCTTGGAACCAGCAAACGCTTTCCTGCGCGGCATGTCTATTACTGGATGGATATCCGCGTCAGCGTCTCAATGGCTTCGGAATTTCCTGACCCGGCTGTGGACGCCACAGCTCTCTTCTGAGCACCAAATCCGCCGCCCTCCCTTTGATCTATCAAGGAACAGCCAGCCGCAGTTATCACCCTTGCATTCCTTCACAGGTCGCCGCTCGGATCGTGTTGTCAAAAGCTCTGCGGCGGATGAGGCAAGAACGTGCACAAGGTCGCTGGGTGCTTCGATCCTATGCGCCCAAGTCCAGTCTCCGGAGCGGTTCACCAGCGCTTGGCGGCCGCGAGCTTCTGTTGCCACTGCGCCGATATAGGCGACGTCATGCATGTCTGGTTTCCCGCCCATCTCCTCACGCAGAAAGACACGGTGGAGACATTCCCGTAGTTCTACCGCAGCTTCCAGAGCCTTCGTTGCCGCATCAGGATTTTTTTTCGCCATCTGCTTCAAACCAGCTGCTTGCACGTCCGAAACGAGATCGACCCTTCTACCGAAAGCGATCACGTCAATGTAATCGCCAAGGAAATCCGGACCCCATCGATTTCGTCGGCTGTCGACGGTGTTCACAAAGTCGAGCGCGGGATGGCCGCCGCTCAGTCGCATATCTTCTACTGATTTTGCCATATGGAACAGGATACAGGCGCGTGAGTTGTAACGGTATAAACGGATTATACTCGTTACACCGATCGGGTCCACACCATGTCAGCGTCAAACTACAGGAAATTCGCGATACTTTGCGCTATATGGGGTCTGACTTGGATCGCTGTCAAAATCGGCGTGACGACCTTGCCACCCATGTTATTTGCGGCCCTACGCTTTGTGACAGCAGGGGCTGTCTTTCTCACGATAGCGATCTGGCACCGTTCCTCGATGCGGGCACTGGCCGCGGACTGGCTGCCAATCTGTATCGCCAGCTTGCTGATGATCGCCCTGTGCTATGGGCCGCTGTTCTGGGGAATGACAAAAGTTCCGTCCGGCACCGCTGCCGTCTTGGAAATGTCTTTGACGCCCATCTGCTTGTTCGTGTTTGGGATCTTTATGCGGCAGGAAGCATGGAGTTGGCCAGCAGCCTTTGGCCTGGCCGTCGGTTCGATTGGGCTATATCTTCTATTCGTTGGAGGAAATCGCGTAAGCTACGACGAGGGAGCATGGATCGGCATCATTGCCGTATGCTGGGCTGCCGCATCATCAGCACTTGGCTCGGTATTGGCAAAGCCGATGATTGCGAAGCACGGTAGCACCGCCGTCGCCGGTGCGACGACATTCTTGGGCGGATTGCTGCTCGCTGCTGCGGCCCCAATCTCCGGCGAAGACTTCACGGACTTGGCGGCTTCCAACTGGACCATGAAGGCGTTCGGTGGCTGGTTGTTCCTAGTGATCTTCGGCTCTCTGATTGGCTACCGGCTTTACATCCAGCTCCTGAGGGATGCGGGGCCGACACGCGCAGGCATGTTTGCCTTTGTATCACCAGCTATTGCGGTCGCAGTCGGGACAGTGTTGGCACAGGAGCCGTTGACCGCTACCAACCTCGTCGGCATGGGCTTCATGCTCTTGTCTGCGGCGGTATGCCTCTACGGTGCAAAAGTGGCGCCTAGCAAGATGTCCAGGTAATGTCGCCGTGCTCCGCCTCGTTCTGCCTTAGGGCATCGGAACCACGCAAAAGGCAATGCAGGGGCGCTAACAACAAGACATCCGCCATGTGTCATACTGCACCAGCAGCGCGCTGGCTTGGTTGAAGGTTCTCATCAGGTGTGCGATCAAAGCGCCCATCCCATGGCACATCAGAAAAAAGGTGGCTCGTTTGGAAAAAGACCCCGAAATCATCTATTCGCCGTTCTGCACAACGTACGAAAGGGACAATCGCACCGTTCAGCTGACCATTTTTCGCATGGAGTCTGAGACAACCTGGCATTTGAAAGTCGTCAACGAGATGAACACGTCGACCGTCTGGTAGGATCCGTTTGAATCGGATGCTGTGGATTCCGATGATTTACCGGACGGCATTCCGATCAAAAATCGGACACGATTCCGAAAATTAACCGGACGCGATTCCGATTTGATACCGGACAGCTTTTTAACGTAGGCAGTGTCCCTGGGTCAGCAACCTTGGCATGTATTTCCTTTCGAACGTGAGGAGATGGCATGTCGAAGAGACGAAGGCTGACCATGAG
>NZ_JBIVYL010000024.1:0-25654 GCF_044772225.1 Rhizobium sp. NPDC090275
AGTTCAGAGGGATTGCCACTCGATATGACAAGGACCCTCAAAACTTCCTAGCAGCCGTAAAACTACTCGCCACCCGCATCTGGATCAGGTCGTTACGAGTCTACGCCCTAGTCGCCACCGATCAAAAGTCCAGCCTGTCGCGGCAGTCTGACGGCGATGGTGATTTCAGGTGGAAGGTGCACGGCCCATTGCCGCAATAGCAATGCGAGGGGCTCAGTCCCCGGCGAGCCCCTCGCCTCCTGTCCCATCTCGAGGCCTACCGTGATATAAAAACACCGTAATCCCCAGGGGTTGCGGTGTTTTTTTGTTCCCACGCGATCAATGCATCGTCGGCGAATACCCCATTCTCAGAAGCCGGGTGCATGCGCCGGAATACCGTTCGTCGAGGGAGCGTCCGGCTTTGGAGCGCAGGACGATGCAAGTGGACGGGCCGGTCTCTCCTCTGTCTTGCAATCGATCGGCGACCTCGTTCAGTAGCGTTTCGAGCTCGCGCGGGCACACACCGTCCGCCGCCGTCATCTGACGGATCAACGGGTCCTGAAGCAGCTGTCGATATTGTGGCTTCGGTTTCGTGGGCATGAATGCAACTTCTGGCTTGGGACCCGGCATCGCGCCGCGTCGGAATACGCAGGAATAGCCCGGTGGATTTGCCGTCCTAGTTCGATATTGTTTCAGTCTGTGACCGTCGCCGAAGCGGGCGCGAGTGGCAGGAAGACCATGGCGCGCAGGCCGCGGCCAGTATCCCCGTTCGAAAGCACCACCCTGCCGCCATGGGCATCCAGTATCTGCTTGACGATCGAAAGGCCAAGCCCGGTGCCGCCATGGCCGCGATTTCTGGATGGCTCGCCGCGGAAGAAGGGCTCGAAGACGATGGAAAGGTCCTCTTCCGGTATTCCCGGGCCGTCATCCTCGAAGACGAGGCAGGCGACGCCGTCGCGCCGTTCGGGGTAGGCGCGGACATGATGGCCATAGCGCACGCCTTTGGAAAGCAGGTTGTCGATTACCCGGCACAGTGCCGATCTTGGCATGCGCGCAGTAAGCGCCTTGGGCGTCGTCGAGAGATCGACGCTGACATCGTCCAGGCCGGATGCGCAATAGAGCAGCGCTTCGTTGATGTCGGTGATCTCGTCAGCGGTCTCCGTGCTTGTGGATTCGCTGGCGAACAGAAGGACGTCGTTCAGCAGATGCTCCATCGCTTCGACGTCGAGCACCGCCCGGTCGCGATGCTGGCCGGCCGGCATCATCTCAAGGCGCAGTCGAAAGCGCGTCAGATAGGTCTTCAGATCATGCGACACCGCGCCGAGAAACAGCGTGCGGTTGGTCAGCAGTGCCAGAATGCGGGTCTGCATGTTGTTGATCGCGCGGATCAGCGTGCGCAGCTCGCGCGCGCCACGCTCCTTGACCGGGACCGGTTCGACGCGATTTCCGAGTTCATCGATACTGCGGGCAAGCTCCGTCAGCGGCCTTGTTTCGCGCGCGACCGCTAACACCGCAAGGAGAGCGACAACGATACCGGACAGACCGCCCAGGAAGCCGATCGGAACATTCCATATCCTCAGCGTGGTCTCGTCAGAGATGGTGAAGATGGCGACCTCGCCGCTTTTCAGGCCGACCACGAAGGTAATCGTGAAGGCGTCGCGGCGATCCTCCTGGCCGAGCCGTGTGCCCGCGCGGACGATGCGGCCCGGCGCATAGTCTTCCATCTTCGCCTGGGTGACCACGCGAAGCCGTGAAATGCTGAGATTATCCTCGAAATCGGCGGGTATGCCGGGGCCGTAGGTGACGCCGAAGCCCTGGGCATTGGCGACGTCAAGCACCTGCTGGCGCGCCTGCGGCGGCGTCTCATCGAGAAGACGGACGACCGCGACGACGCGATCGGCGATGGCATAGGGCGGCAACGGGGAGCGTCCGCTTTGCCAAAGATAGGAGAGCAGGACCGCCATCTGGCCGAGAAAAAGTGCCGCCGTGACGATGAGGGCGATGCGCGAGAGAATTCCGAACCGGCCCATCTAGCCGTCCGTCACATTGAGATTGAAAAGATATCCGGCATTGCGCACCGTGGTGATAACCTGGACATTCGGCGGCAGGCAGGCGGCGAGCTTCGTGCGCAGGCGCGAGATCGCGACGTCGATCGTCCGGTCGTAGGTCTCGGCGCTGGCGCCTCGCGTTAGGTCAAGCAACTGATCGCGCGAGAGCACCCGCTTCGGCTGTCGAGGAAGCAGGCAAGCAGATCGAATTCCGTCGTCGTCAGCGGCACGGCGGTTCCGTCCTCGGTCGAGATCGTGCGCGCCTCGGGATCGACGATCAGGCCCGCGAAGCGCTTGACCCCATTGGCAGCCTCCAGCGCCCCGCCGGCAGGCGAGGTGCTGCAGCCGGGTGACGTCGTGACGGTTCCCGTCGGCGCCGGCGGCACCTTCATCGCCGCCATGCAGCAGGACCAGATCCAGGCCGGCATGACGACCGAGCCGACGATCTCGCGCATGCTGAAGACCGGCGAAGCCAAGGTTCTCGTCGACATGCGCACGCCTGAAGCAACGCGCCAGGCGCTCGGCGGCACCTACCCCGCGGCCTCGCTCTATCTCGAGACCTCCTGGGCTGACGAGCACAAGGAAGAAACCCAGAAGCTCGCCAACGCCTTCGTGAAGACGCTGAAGTTCATCAACACGCATTCGGCGGCCGAAATCGCCGACAAGATGCCGAAGGACTTCTACGTCGGCGACAAGGACGGATACATCAAGGCACTCGGCGAAGGTAAGGGCATGTTCACGCCCGATGGCGTCATGCCCGAAGATGGTCCGAAGACGGTTCTGGCCGTGCTGTCCGAGTTCTCCAAGAACGTGAAGAAGGGCAAGCAAATCGATCTCTCCAAGACCTACACGACCGAGTTCGTCAAGAATGCGAAGTAACTTCCGTCGCGAAGGGTGGCCCGCCAACTGGCGGGACCGCCAGCGCGCTATGGGCACTGCGTGCACGCCCGCAGAGGCACGCACAGGTATTCGCCATGCAACAGGAAAACACCAAGATGCCTGCCGTCGAGCTGATCAATGTCAGTCGCCGCTTTGTCTCGCCGACCGGAAAATCGCTGACCGCGCTTCGTGACTTCAACATGACTGTTGAACGCGGCGAGTTCGTCGCCGTCGTCGGCCCGACCGGATGTGGAAAGTCGACGACGCTCAACCTCGTGACCGGCCTTGCCCGCCCGAGCGCCGGCGAGGTTCGCCTGATGGGTGGTCCCATCACCGGCATCGACCGCCGGGTCGGCTTCGCCTTCCAGACCGATGCGCTCTTCCCTTGGAAGAACGTCATCGACAACGTCATGGCCGGACCGCTGTTTCGCGGGAAGTCGAAGGCGGAAGCGGAAAAGAGCGCCAAGGACTGGCTCGCTCGCGTCGGCCTCTCGAAGTTCCTGCATCACTACCCGCATCAGCTTTCGGGCGGCATGCGCAAGCGCGTTTCGCTGGCGCAGACCTTCATCAACGAGCCGGAAATCCTCTTGATGGACGAGCCCTTCTCGGCGCTCGACGTCCAGACGCGCACCGTCATGCACGAAGAACTCCTGAAGCTTTGGGCCGAGCGCAAGGCCTCGGTGATCTTCGTGACCCACGACCTCGAGGAAGCCGTGGCACTGGCCGACAAGGTTTACGTGCTGACGGCCGGCCCCGCGATCGTGAAATCCGTCTACACGATCGACCTTCCGCGCCCGCGCGTCGTATCGGAGATCCGCTACGAGCAGAGCTTCATCAACTATTGCAAGACGATCTGGGACGACCTGCGCGAAGAGGTGGAAACCAGCTACCGCCGCGCAAGCGAAGCCGCCTGAGGAGGAAACAATGGCTGATACAACTCGTGGCCGTCGGCTCCGCCGCGCTCTTTCGCCCGGGAACATCGGACGCGGAAATCGAAGCATCCGCAATGAAGGCGATGAAGCGTCGCAAGGCGCTCGTCCGCTTCTGGCAGATCGCCAATATGCAATGGATCGATCCGTTCTTCTACTCAAGCCCAAGCGGCGTCGTTCAGCGCCTTTATGAATGGGCAACGGAAGGCACGACCGAAGGTTCGCTCTGGTACAATCTCTGGGTCACGATGGAAGAGGCGCTGATCGGCTTCTTCGCGGGTTCGATCACCGGCGTCTTCGTCGGTATCGGCCTTGGTCGCAATCGCTTCCTGTCGGATATCTTCTCGGTCTACATCAAGGCGATCAACTCGATCCCGCGTGTCGTTCTTGCCCCGATCTTCATCATGATCATGGGTCTCGGGCTTCCGTCCAAGGTGGCGCTCGCCTTCATCATGGTGTTCTTCGTGGTTTTCGCCAATGCCTTCCAGGGCGTGCGTGAAGCAGATCGCAACATGATCGCCAATGCCCGCATCCTCGGTGCCTCCGACTGGCAGGTGACGCGCACGGTTGTCATTCCCTCAGCCATGAGCTGGATCTTCGCCAGCCTCCACGTGTCGTTCGGTTTCGCCATCATCGGCGCGATCGTCGGCGAGTTCGTCGGCGCCCGCTTCGGCATCGGTCAGCTGATCTCGATCGCCAAGGGCACTTTCGACGCGGCGGGCATGTTCGCCGCGATCCTGCTGGTCATGGTCGTCACGCTTGTCGCCGAATACATCATGACGATCATCGAAAACCGCCTCGCCAAATGGCGTCCGCAACAGCACATGGACTCCCAGTAAGAGCGCCCATCCTCCCAGGCTCTCCGAAGGTCGGATCGAAAGATCCGACCTTTTTTCATACCTGCGTATCCCTACCCTGTTTCGCAGCCGCGATCGGAAGCCGCACGCTCACCACGAGGCCGCCACCGCCAGCCTCGGCGAGAACGACCTCGCCGCCGGCGCCATCGACAACTTCACGAACGATCGCCAGCCCCAAGCCGCTGCCCTCACCCTCTGTTCCGAGTACCCGATAGAACCGCTCGAAGACCTGTTCGCGCTCGGCCACTGGAATACCCGGCCCATTGTCCTCGACATCGAGCACGGCGACATCACCCGTCCGGGCAACGGAAACCGTCACGGTGCCGCCAGGGCGGGTATAGCGAATGGCATTGTCGACGAGGTTGACGAGCATTTCGCGCAGCATCGTCCCATCGCCCTCGACGGGAACGGGATCTGAAACCTCAAGGCCAAGGTCGATATCGCGCTGCAGCGCCTGCTCGGCATGAGCTGCGACGATATCGCGGGCGGTAGCGGCAAGATCGATGGTCTCGCTTCGCGGCCGCCGGCTGCCCGGCTCGGCGCGCGACAGCGTAAGCAACTGACTGGCAAGACGGGAGACATGGCGAATGCTGCCGCGCAAGGCTTGCAGCGCCTCCTCGCGGCTGGCGTCGTCCGTCTCACGTGCCGCGACTCCTGCCTGCGTCGACATCAACGCGAGCGGCGTTCGCAGTTGATGGGCGGCATTCGAAACAAATCGCCGCTGCGCCACCATCTGGTTTTGAACGCGCTCCATATGGTCGTTCAAGGCATGCACCAGCGGCTGAAATTCGGTCTGGACCATCTTGGGCGAAAGAGGATCCAATCGCTCGCGCCCACGGGCCCGCACGGCATCGCGCAGCCGCAGCGCGGGCGCCAGCCCTCGCTGCAGCCCGACGATCGTGACCGCACCCGCAAGCAGCACGAGCACGAACTGCTTGGAAAAATCATCTAGCCACAAGCGCCTGCGCAAAGCGTATTGACTGTTATGGGTGCTCGCGACGGTGACGGAGATGGCGCCGTTATCGGGGAGCCCGACGACAGGATGATTGAGCGTCAGCGCACGAACGGGCGAATTGCGAAACGCCAGATCCTGCCCGGTGCGTTCGACCGTCGGCAACGGCAGGTCCGGAAAGCCGCCAATCAGGTTCCCCCAGGCAGTGATGATCTGGTAGAAAACCTGGTCTCCATAACCGGTATCGAACGTCTCAAGCGCGGCCGGCGGAATGTCCGCCTCAACATTGCCGCCTTCGTCGACCCGCACCGCTTCCGCGATCACCCGGGCAGAGCTCAATAGGTGCGGTCGGTGACGAGCTTCGCCGTCTGGTCGGCCGTCTGGTAGCTTTCGTAGAGATTGAAGCAGATGGCGCCGATGAGGGTCAGGACGACCCAGGCCAGAAGTTGGGCTCGCAGGCTCTGCCGCAAGGCCCAGACAGCTACGAGCATGGCACGCAGGCGACGCATGTTAGGACGCGTCCCGCAAAAGATATCCGAGCCCGCGCAACGTCGCGATCTGGGCCGAGCTGGCCTCAAGTTTCTTGCGCAATCGGTGAACATAGATCTCGATCGCGCTCGGGTCGGCCTCGTCATCGAAGCCGAAGACGCTTTCCGACAAAGCGGCCTTGGAGACCGTCGTTCCGATGCGGGTGATGAGGTGCTCGAGAACCGCGTGCTCCCTGGGTGTCAGCGCAAGCGGCTCGCCCTTGATCGAGAACTGGCGCGTGGCCCCGGCAAAGACCAGATCGCCGACCACCACCTCCGGCACGGCGCGATCCTGCCCGCGCCGGACAATCGCTCTTATGCGCGCCTCGAGCTCAGCGATCTCGAAAGGTTTTGCAAGATAATCGTCGGCGCCGCTATCCAGACCAGCCACGCGGCCGTCGAGGCTGGCATTTGCCGTGAGGATGATGACGGGAACCCTCTCGCCGCTTTGCCGGAGCCGCTTCAGAAGCGTCATGCCGTCGATCTTCGGGATGGAGAGATCGAGGATGACAGCCGAGTAGCGCGCGACCTTCCACATCAATTCCGCATCCTCGCCATCGAAGGCTATGTCGACCGCATATTGTGCCTGGCGCAGAGCCTTCGCGAGCCAATCGGCGAGCTCTTTATTGTCTTCGACGATGAGGATTTTCATATGCGAGCTATAGCATTTCGCTCGACTGCAATGGAAGATAATTGGTGTCCGACGCCCCTGCTTTCAGCTGGCCTCCAGCATTTGCCTGGAAGACCGGAGACGGCTTTGGTAGCGATTGACTGGCTCGTCGAGCTAGCTCTGCGCAGCACGACCGTCCTTCAAGCCATTTTTTCGAGGTCGGCTAGCGTTATCGCGTATTGCAGTGGCTGGCTGCTCATGTATCGCCCTATCTCGTCGACAGCCATTTCACCCAATCGCGTCCGCTCCAGGCCGACGGCGCCCGCGATGTGCGGCGTCAGGAACGCGTTCGGCAGGTCGTAAAACGCGGATGCCGGTTCCGGTATCTCGGGATCGGTGACATCGATGACCGCATCGATCCGGCCGGTCGAAAGCGTGGCGAGAAGTGCCGCCTCGTCGATGATGGCGCCTCGCGCCGTATTGATGAGCGTGGCGCCGTCTTTCATCAGCGCAAGTCTTCGAGCGTCGACCATATTACGTGTCGATGGCAGCGAAGGCGCGTGCAGCGAGACGATGTCGGCGCTGCGCATCAGGGTATCAAGATCAGCCTTTTCGACGCCGATCGCGGCACATTCTGATGCGCTCAATGTCGGGTCAAAAAGTATGACCTTGAAATTGAAAGGCTTCAGTAATTCGATCACGCGCCGGCCGATGCGCGATGCGCCGACGATGCCGACGGTGCGGCCGTAGTTTCCGATCGCAAGCCGCTGCATCGGATGGGTGCGATCGCGGTTGCGGTCCGCGACGTAAGTGTCGCGAAACCGGAAAACCTGCTTGCCGGCGAAGAGGATGGCGGCAAGCGTGAATTCGGCCACCGGGATCGAATTGGCCTCGGCCGCATGGCTGACGGCGATGCCTGCGCGAAACACCTCCTCGTCGATCAGGCCCTTCACCGTTCCTGCCGCATGGGCAATGACCTTCAGCCCTCCGGCGGCTGAAAGCACATCGCGCCCGACATAGGGAGCGCCCCATCCAGTTATAAGGATTTCTGTTTCGGGCAATAGTCGCCTGGCGCGTTCGTCTGCAAAGGTCTGCAACGGTTCCCGGTCAAGCAACCGGCCCAGACTCTCTAGCCGCTCGAGAAGGTGATCGGGCAGAACGTGCTCCGTCCGGCCGGGATGCATGGCAAGCGCGATACCCGGTCGGCTCATGGCATCTGCCCCGGCGCTTCGATGGCACTGACGGTGATGCCGTCCCTGGCAACCCTGGCCTCAAGCGCGGAGATATCAGGTGCCGCCGGGGGCCTGGTCCATGCGCCGGAAACTGCGGCTGGATCATCGAGCGCGAGCACGGCCGCAATGAGGACGGTCTCGCCGGCCGGGATTTCGCCGCGCAATTGAGGGATAAGCGTCTTGGCGACGATCAGGTTGGTATTCGGCAGAGCTTTCTGCGCCAGGCCGATTCGCTTCACCGTAGAGCCCAGATCGACAATGCCGGAGAAGTCGGCATCGCCGATGACGTGGGCACTCCCCGGCCCGGCCTCAAGCACATCTAGATCGAAATCTCTCTTGGCAATCGCAAACCCGCCTTCAGCCGTTTGCAGCGGGCGCGGCGAATTGATCCTGTGAATGCGCATGTGCCAGGGTGCCGTGGGAACAAGCCAGGTTTCGACAGAAACATCCTTGAATGGCAACCATCTTGAATAGAGCACGACGCCGGCGAGCTTCGCCTCGGTGTTCGTCTCGCGCACGCGGTAGTGCAGTCCATCGCCGCTGAAGGCGAGCGCGGAATCGAATGCACCGCCGGCGAAACTCCGTTCATCGGCTTCGACGCTGAAGCCATAGCGTGCCGAATAGGCGAACTTCGCGTACTTCTCCGTGCCGAAGCGCATCTGCAGGTTTTCTTGTCCCGAAGACAGCGCCACGACGTCGCCACCTGCCCGCATCAGGACCATGCCGGGATGGCGCTGCGGCGCGACACTTTCGCTTGGAGCCGGAGCCTTCTCCTCCGCGGCCCAGAACGGGTGGTCATCCGCGATCGCCAGCGGCAGAAAGGCCTTGAACGCCCAATAGGGCGATCCCGCCGAGTTGTAGCTTTCCGACATCAGCAGGTTCGGATAGCCGAAGCCGATCGACAGGATGCCATCGCGATTGGTCATCGGCTTGTCCTTCCACCAGCGCAGGTGCTGCAGGCAGAGGTGCTTGATCTCGCCCCAGGGCAGTGCCTCCAGATCGGCAAAGGCGAGCGCCGACCAGAAGCCTGCGCAGGCGAAGCGATAGGTCAAACTGCGGCCGAAGGGGATAGTCGCGCCATCGGGCGCAAACCAGTTGCGAAAATCTTTGGCAAACAGAACGGCGCGCTCGCGGTAGCGTTTCGCGTAGTCGTCATCGACAAGCCTGGAATAGATCAGCCCATAGAAATGCATGGCGAAGGGGATGTAGTGGTCGATGCGGCGCACATTGCCGTCGCGATACCAGCCGTCACCGATATAGAAGCCCTCAAGCTCCTCGAGATATTGCCTCGTCAGGCTGCGGTCGAAATCGGCACCGACACGATCAAGGGCGATGTCGACAAAGATGCGGAAGAACTTCCAATTGTTGTCGGCATAATCGAATTGCCGCGCATGCTTGAGATAGGCGATGACATTGGCCCTCGCCGGCTCGCTCAGAGGTTCCCAGATCTTGTCGGGGACAAGCGCCAAGGCGAAGCCGAGCGCCGCGAGTTCGACCATGCGCTGGTCGCGCCCGTTGACCGTGCCCCAATATTCCGGGTGGTCGGGATCCGTGCCGTTCGCAAGCCCCTCCGCAAAACGCTGCCAGTGGGCAAAATCGCCTTTTCCCGC
The DNA here is from genome assembly GCF_044772225.1 of Rhizobium sp. NPDC090275. Taxonomy (NCBI): domain Bacteria; kingdom Pseudomonadati; phylum Pseudomonadota; class Alphaproteobacteria; order Hyphomicrobiales; family Rhizobiaceae; genus Rhizobium; species Rhizobium sp. NPDC090275. Next base: position 9,624 of record NZ_JBIVYL010000024.1, read on the forward strand.
TCCAAGTGGAGCCAGGCCCCAAAGCGGACGAGCAAACCCTTCCAGGTCCGCGGCCGCGCGATCAAAATGGGCGCCAGCACCATCCAGCCGAACGCGTGCGTTGCCCTTCGAGAAATAGGGGAGCAACGGATCGAAGAGGTCGAGGAGCGCGCGGCTCATATCCTCGCGCGTCTCCAGCGGGTTGCCTGCTAACGGATTGGCGCTGGCCGGATCATAGGTCATCTCTATCACTCATCGGTTTTCGGCATTGGTACGGTGCCGCCTATAATGGGAACGACCGCATGGCATACGTGACGGGCCGGCGCCGATCGGACATGGAACCTGTCGATCATCAGGCCAATGGCCTCGCGGCCGAGAGCGCCCCGATCGACGCGCATGGTGGAGAGCGGCGGATTGGTCATCAAGGCGCAGGGCAGATCGTCGAAGCCGACAATCGCGAAGTCTTCCGGCACACGACGCCCCGCCTCGGTGACGGCCTCCAGAACACCGACGGCAATGAAGTCGTTCATGCAGAAAGCGGCAGTGAAGCCCGCATTTTCGTCCAGGATGGCGGCCATCAATTCGTGGGCTTCCCGGCTGGCACTGCCCTGGAAACTCATCGGAACCAAGCTGCTGGTGGCTCCCTCCACCGAGGCGATCGCCGCGTCGAAGCCCCTGACGCGTTCGCGGATGGTATGGCGATGTGAACCGGTGAAATGCAGGATCTTGCGATGTCCCGCTGCAAGCAACCGTTCGCCGGCCTGAAGGGCGCCGAAGAAGTTGGCTGGAGAGACGCCGTCGAGGCAAAGTTGCGGATCGGTGCCGTTGACGAGAACGGCCGGGATCTTGTCGGTCTCGATCCACCGTCGAAGCGCGGGGTTGGGATCGATCCCGACCAGAAACAAGCCCTCTGCGTTGGTTGCCTTCATGTGATCGCGAATGACATCAGGCATGGCGCGATCCTCACGAACAAGCCGGACATCGAAGGACATGCCGGCGTCAGCAGCCCCCGCGCGTAAGCCTTCCACGATCGTTTCGTAAAAGACGCTGAGCCCGCCTGTCACGCCGTCGCTAGCAATCAACGCAAGACCGCCCGGCATTTGCTCGGAGGAACCTTTGGTCTGATAGCCGTGCTCGGCCGCGACCCGCAGGATGTGCTGCCGAACACTTTCGCTGATCCCAGGCTCATTCGCCAGGACCCGCGACACGGTGGATACCGAGACGCCTGCGGCAGCGGCAATATCGGCCTGACGCGGCCGCTTTGATTTAATCTGGTTCATAAACGCAGAGTTATGCAAATTATGCAAATTTGCAATAGAAAGATATTTTATTGCAAACAGAAAGTTTTTGCGTAATCTTCCCGCCATGTGCCCGAAAGGCGTTGGAGGACGCCGGGCAGACAACCGGAGGAAGCAGCATGCAGATCAATCGACGTTCATTTCTGATGGGCTCCGCCGGCGTGGCGAGCGGCCTTGCACTCGGCGCCGGCATGCCGGCCTTCGCGGCGGACACACAGCTGCGCGCCATGTGGTGGGGCTCGAACGATCGGGCAAAGCGCACGCTCGACGTCGCCCGGCTTTATCAAGGCAAGACTCCTGGCGTGTCTATCATCGGCGAATCTCTTAGCGGGGACGGCTATTGGACGAAGCTCGCAACACAGATGGCCGGCCGCTCGATCGCGGATGTGTTCCAACTCGAGCCGGGGACGATCTCCGACTACTCGAAGCGCGGCGCCTGCCTGCCGCTCGATGAATTCGTGCCCTCGACATTGAAGGTCGACGCCTTCGGCAAGGACATACTGAAACTGACGACCGTCGACGGAAAGCTTTACGGCGTAGGTCTCGGCCTCAATTCCTTCGCGCTCTTCTTCGATCAGACGGCATTCGAGACGGCAGGCATCCCCTTGCCCACGCCGGATCTCACCTGGGACGAATACGCCAAGCTGGCGGTCGAGCTCACAAAGGCCGTCGGCAAGACCAATTACGCGGGCGGCCCCTATGGCGCGCGCTACACCTACGTGTTCGACGCCTGGCTGCGGCAGCGCGGAAAAAGCCTCTACAAGGATGCGGCGCTTGGCTTTGACGTCGAGGACGCCAAGGAGTGGTACAGCTTCTGGGAGGATCTGCGGAAGAAGGGCGGAACTGTCGCCGCCGATGTGCAGACGCTGGACCAGAACACTATCGACACCAATTGCCTGGCGCTCGGCAAGTCGGCAATGGGCATGGCCTATTCCAACCAGCTCGTCGGCTACCAGCTCCTCTCGAAGAACAAGCTCGCCATCACCATGCTGCCCCGCGAGAAGAAAGGCGGGCCATCAGGCCACTACTATCGCCCGGCTCTCATCTGGAGCGTCGGCGCGACGACGAAGAACGGCGAAGCCGCGGCGCAGTTCATCAGCTTCTTCGTCAATGATCCGGAGGCCGGCAAGATCCTCGGTGTCGAACGCGGCGTGCCGCTATCGCCGGCGGTCCGCGAAGCGATTTTGCCGAACCTGAACCCGACGGAGCAGGATACCGTGAAATATGTGAACCTACTCAAGGATCAGGTGGGCGACTACCCGGCGCCCGCGCCTTTGGGATCGACGGAATTCGACCAGCGCGTCCTGCGCCCGATCGCCGACGAACTGGCGTTCGAGCGCACGACGCCCGCCGAAGCGGCGGCGCGGCTGGTCGAGGAAGGGAAGGCCACGATCCGCAGCTGAGATCGTGCAAATTTCTGTACCGCCGGCGCGCCATGGCCCCGGCGGTCCAGCGCATCAGAGATAAGGGAAGATCATGCGCAAGGCGATCATCGTCTGGGGAGGCTGGAAGGGTCATGAGCCGGAGCAATGCGCTCGCATCGTTGCCGGCCTTCTCGCCGAAGACGGCTTCCAGAACGAAGTCACCAACGATCTCGGCGTCTTCGGTTCGCCGCAGCTTGCTCAGGCGGATCTTCTCGTACCCGTAATCACGGGCGAGAGCCTCGAAAAGGCTCATGCCGACGCCCTCGTGGAAGCGGTCCGCGGAGGACTTGGGCTTGGTGGCCATCACGGCTCGCTCGCGACCTCATTCAAGGAAAGCGCGCCGTTCCGCTATGTCTGCGGCGTGACCTGGGTCGCCCATCCCGGCAACATCATCGACTTTCGCGTCGCGGTTACCTGCCCGGAGGACCCGGTGATGCAGGGCATTCCGGATTTCGACTATCGGTCCGAGCAATATTACCTGCACTACGACCCCTCGATCGAAATCCTAGCGACCACCACCTTCACCGGCGAACATGACCCTGCGGCCAGCAATGTCACCATGCCGGTCGTCGTCAAGCGCCGATTTGGCGCCGGCCGCGTCTTCTATTCCGCACTCGGTCACATCGCCGCCGAGTTCGATCATCCCCATATGCCGCTGATACTACGGCGCGGTTTGAACTGGGCCGCGCGCCGCTAGCCGGCTCCCAGAAAAACGCTCCCTACCGAGCTGGCCAAGGACACGCCCCGCCTGCTCGCTCGCTATCGTCCGATCATAGGTCGTCAGATCGAGCGCAACACGTTTCGTAGTCAAAAGCTGTTCCGCGACCGGTCGCGGGCGCGTTTGTTTGTGGTCTGCTGGCTCATGATCATTGAGAGCCGGATTTTGCTGCCGGCTCTCCCATATCGCTTAATTCCAGTCTTCAAGTGTCTCAGTTCACATGGTGCCGTTCCTGCAACCCATAGACCGGTGTGTCGATGCCGACTTGTCGTGCCTTAAGCTGCAGCGAAAGATATTGCGAGTAGTGCCTGGATTGATGCAGGTTGCCGCCATGAAACCATAACGCTTCCTGCTGGGTCGGCTTCCACATGTTGCGTTGCTCGCCTTCCCAGGGGCCGGGATCCTTTGGAGTGTCGGAGCCGAGACCCCAGCACTCTCCGACCTTATCGGCGACCTCCTTCGAGATCAGGTCGGCGGCCCAACCGTTCATCGAGCCGTAGCCGGTGGCGTAGACCACGAGATCGGCCGGGAATTCTGTCCCATCCTTCAGAAGAACGGCATTCTCAGTGAGCCGATCGATGTCCACCCCTGACTTCAGCTTGATGGAGCCGTCGATGATGAGATCACATGCGCCAACATCAATGTAGTAGCCGGACCCTCGCCGAAGATATTTCATGAACAGGCCTGAGCCGTCTGCCCCCCAGTCCAGCATGAAACCTGCCTTCTCCAGAGCAGCATAGAAGCTCGCGTCTTTCTCCCGCATCTTTTCATAAAGCGGGATCTGGAACTCATGCATGATCTTGTAGGGCAAGGACGCGAAGATCAGGTCCGCTTTACGCGTCGTCATGCCTGCCGCAAGCGCCCTCTCCGAATAAAGATCGCCAAGACCGATTTCCATCAGAGAGTCCGAGCGGACGATATGTGTCGATGAACGCTGCAGCATGGTCACGTCCGCGCCACCCTCCCAGAGCGCCGCGCAGATGTCGTGGGCAGAGTTGTTTGAACCGATGACCACCACTTTCTTGCCGCGATAGGCGTCGGGGCCCGGATGCTGTGAAGAATGTTGCTGTTCGCCTTTGAATATGACCTGGCCAGAGATCTTCGGCACGTTCGCCTTGCCGGACATGCCGGTTGCCAAAACAAGCTGTTTCGGTCTCAACACGATCTGCTCGCCGTCTCGGTCGACGATGACCGTCCATTCTCCAGTCTCGTCGTCGAAACGCGCGGAGGTGCACGTCGTCGAGCTCCAATAGTTGAGCTCCATGACTTTCGTGTACATTTCCAGCCAGTCGCCAACCTTGTCCTTGGGCGCGAAGACCGGCCAGTTTTCCGGGAACGGTATGTAAGGCAGATGGTCGTACCAAACCGGGTCATGCAGGCACAGCGACTTATAGCGCTTGCGCCAGCTGTCTCCGGGCCGCTCGTTCTTCTCGATGATAATGGCGGGCACGCCGAGTTGACGCAGGCGGGCGCCAAGGGCGATGCCGCCCTGCCCGCCACCGATGATGACAACATAAGGCTGCTCAGCGTAGCCAAGCGCCTCGGCCTCTGTCTCGCGCTTTTCCTTCCAGGTGGTGCGGTTTGGATCGTGGCCATGCTCGGCGCCCAGAGGGCGACGGATACCCTTGGGCTCTTCATGGCCCTTGAGTTCGGTCATCGTCGTCAGGAGCGTCCAGATCAGTCCATTTTTCAAGCGGATGTGACCGTATCCTCTGGCGACTGCAGTTTCAAACTCGAACCAGCCATCGACGACGCCTCCGGCCTCGCCAGCGGCCTGCGTGGCATCCTGGTTGAAATTCGAGGGCTTGATGTTGGCCAGCTGGGAAACCAACATGTCTCGGATCTGGTCACGTCCCTCAAGGGTTCGCAGGTTCCATGTGAACGTGACGAGGTCTCGCGAGTAACAGTCCTGTTGGAAAAGGTTCACGGCCGCGTCGATATCGCCGCCCTCGAGTGCGCTGCCGAGCTTTGCAAGCGTCGCGTCGATTTTTGTGGTGGCACTGGTGTCAAGCATGTCACTCCTCCTTGGTTGCTTGATTGCTTCACGCGCCACCAGATCGGGTGGCGCAGACAATGTCCGCTCGATCGACGGGCTCCTCTTCCAGCCGATCGAGCGGAGGACACTATTTTGAAAGATCGATCAGGATCTTGAGCTGCGTTCCCGCCGGGTCGAGCAGCGCGTCGAAGCCTTCCTTGACCGCGGTATAGAGCGTGATCCTTTTGGTGACGACCTTCTTGGCAGGGAGAAGCCCTGAGGCGATCAGCCGGATGACGAGGCCAGTAGTGAGTAGGATAGGCCCAGTAACCCTTGATCTCGAGGTCGCGAAACGTCACCTGGAACCAGTCAAGTGGATTGTCATGCGGGTGCAGGCCCGTCTGCACGACAACGCCCTGTTTTCTCACTGCGTCGACGCAAGCTTTCAGTGCGTGCTCGTTGCCGACGCATTCGATGGCGACGTCGCAGCCGACATTGCCTTCCGTGAGGGAACGAATGACGTCGCCGACGTTATCGCGTTTCGGGTTGATGGTCACAACATCAGGAACAATGCTTTTGGCGTATTCAAGACGCGCATCATTGAGATCGGAGACGAAAAGCTGTGCCGCGCCGGCGGCCCGCGCGGCAAGCAGCGTCAGCATTCCAATTGGCCCTGCGCCGGTCACCAGCACGCTGTTACCGGCAGTGACCCCGCCGCGATCACACGCGTAGACGGCGACTGCGGTAGGCTCGACGAGTGCGGCCTCTTCATCGGTCATCTCGTCTGGTATCTTCTGGACATTGTATTCGTTGACGATGGCCGCTTCTGCCATTCCGCCGCTCTGCCAACTGAGGCCGACGAGTGCCAGTTGCGGGCTTAAATGGAACAAGCCGCGGTCGGCGAAGTAATCGCCGGAACGCGGCATGATCAGCGGCTGGATGGAGACACGGTCACCGATTTCAACCGATGTCATCCCTTCGCCGATCGCCTCAACGACGCCGCCTTCATGGCCGAGGACTTGCGGTCCGTGTGCATGGGTGAAGGGATGCGGTTCTTTTGGAACGAAGATCGGACCGTAGCTGTATTCATGCAGGTCCGTCCCGCAAATACCGACGAACCGGTTCCTGACCTTGACTTGCCCTGGACCGAGGTGGTCCGGCTCTGGCAGGTCATCAATTCTCAAATCCTTGGCTGCATGAAATCGCAGTGCGCGCATGTCTTTTCCCTTGGTGCATTTTGTTGTCCGCAAGGGAAGTGGCAAGGCTTGTGCCAAGGGAACGCGTGAGCTTGAAATCCTTGCATGGCAGCGTTCTCGGTGTCTTGGCCGGTGTTGAATGCCTGTGGCGCCGCATCAAGTGTGGCGCCACAGGTGTGGCACGTGTCTCAGTGGATGCTACGCAAACCCGACCGTCTCATCCGGCGATGAAGCGTTGTGCGGTCGACACCAAGGCGCCGCGCCGCTTCCGAGATATTCCCGCCGCAAGCCACCAGCAGCGCGTTCAGTTCGTCGGCTCCGTCGCCCGGACGGACTGCATGAGGCCCTCGCGACAGGCTCTCTGGCAAGTCGTCCAACTCCACGATACCACCTTCACTCAGCGCCCTCGCATAGGCGAGCGCGTTATCGAGCTCCCGAATATTGCCCGGCCATGAGTGCCCGGTCACAATCGCACGAGCGGCTGTCGACAAGATAAGTGGTTGGCCTCGTGAGCCGTGCCTCTCAAGCAGTCGCGTGAGAAGCCAATCAAAGTCGTCACGTTCGCGCAACGGCGGCATATCGAGGGTAGCCGCGTTCAATCGATAGAACAGGTCTTCGCGGAACGTCCCGTCGGCGACCATCTTGGCCAAAGGCCGGTGCGACGCGGACAAGACGCGGAAACTCACCTTTTGCGGCAGAGATCCGCCGATTGGTGTAATTTCCTGCTCTGCCAGAACGCGCAAAAGGCGACTTTGCGCGATCAACGGCATATCGCCAATCTCATCGAGGAATAGCGTGCCGCCGTCGGCATCCTGTATCAGGCTTCTTCGGCCCTTGGCCAACGCGCCCGTGAAGGCACCAGGAAGGTAGCCGAAGAGTTCGCGTTCTATCAGTTGTTCGGGGATCGCCGCGCAATTGATGGCGACGAAGCGGCCTTTAACGCCGCTCGCCTGGTGAACAAAGCGCGCGAGGTATTCCTTTCCTGTTCCCGTTTTACCCTGGATCATGAGCGGCAAGGACGTCGCGGCGAGTTTTGCGACTCTGCGTCGGAAGCCGGACATGACCGGTGTCTCTCCGGCAAACACTGTCATTGCTGATGGCAATGCTTGAGGAGCGAGATGTCGAGAACCGCTGCCAGTCCTCCATGAACGTCGTATATCGGTGAGGCCGTACAGGAAAGCGGCGTGTGGGTAATATCGAAATGATCAGTCTGATGAATCGTCAGAGCTTCGCCCGTCGCGATACACGCGCCGACCGCACAGGCGCCGGCCTGCGGCTCCGACCACTCCGATCCAAGATAGAGCCCCGCTTTGCGCAGGTTGTTGTCGAAAGTCGGATCACCAAGGAACTCCACCGTCACGCCTTGCTGGTCGGATAGGAGCAACATAATGCTGCTCGGCGATCTGTTGATAGAGCCGTTCGAGGCCAGATCGGGCAATCCGGACCAAGTCTTCCGCCTGTTGCCGATGCTCGCGCAGTTGGGTGTTTGAGACGATAACCGCTTCACGCGCCCGTGTCGGGTCCAGCCGGTAATCGTCAAGGCAACGCCGCCAGGATTTGATGAGCGCGTCATCGCGCCCGGTCTTCTTGCCGAGCCCGACGCTCTCTATTTCTTTGATGTGGTCGGCGAATGACATGGACGTCACCGGCTCGCACGAAGCCGCTCCCGCTGTGGCTTATGATGCGAAGCTATAGCGCCTTCCGCTCGAAAGCAACGACACGTGGCCTTCGATCAAACACTCGAACGCAGGCAGTCCGTATTCACATGCGTGTCTCGAACACGACGAGAGCCAGCCAGCCTCTATGTCCGTACCCTGAGCGCCCGCTCAGTTCTGTCGGCGATCTGTGTAACGGCATAGGCAATTACCATGTAGATCACGACGGCGACCAGGAAGGCTTCCAGATAGTAGAAGTTCAGCGCCGCGGTCAGCTGCGACTGCGCAAAAATATCAACTACCTCGATGGCGAAACCGAGCGACAGGGCCTTCATGATCACCATGAAGGAATTAGCGAGATCCGGGATTGCCGCGACGATGACCTGCGGAAGCATCACACGGCGAAAAAGCTGGCTCTTTTTGTAGCCTAGCGAATAGGCAGCGTCCGCTTGGCCGGTATCGAAAGAGTTCAAGGCGCCCTTGACGACTTCCGCCTGGAAAGCTGCGACACAGGCCGTCAGCGCCACGATCAGCGTGACCCAGTTCGGCGTCGAGTGGCCGTTGTAGTCGATGCCGACAAGCGAAGCCAGAAAGTGCAAGGTCGATGGAAGGCCGTAATAGGCGAGGAAGATGACGATGACCATCGGCACGCCCTTGAAGGCGACTTTGTAGGCAACGACGAGCTTGCGGAGGACCGGAATCTTCCGGTATTCGATCATGGCGAACAGGCTGCCGACGATCGTCGACAGCACGAAGATGGCAAGCGCCATCGCAAGGGTGAGCGGCACAGCGCCCAGGATTTCGTAGAGATCGGGAAGAAGAACTTCGCTATCGAACATGATGGTCCCCTTCGCCGATCAGATGCTTGCCATCAGCGGCGCGCTGACGGTCTTGTCGTTCGAAGCATATTTCCCCGAGCGGCGCTCGAAGAATCGCACGATCGCCCAGGCAACGAGGCACAGCACCGAATAGAGCACCGCGAGCACGAGGTAGGTCTCGAACTGGTACTGGTTGTAATCCCGCTCCATCACCAAGTGCGCCGTTGCCATCACGTCGGCCGCGCCGATATACATGACGAGCGCCACGTTATGGATCAGGTAGATGATCGCGTTTCCGTATCCGGGAAGCGCGATATGGACCGACTGTGGCGCAACGACTCGCAACAGCTTCTGCCGGAACGTGTATCCGAGGCTGTCGGCCGCATCGTGCTGACCGCGCTCGACCGCGAGATAGGCTGGACGCATCACTTCCGAGAGATAACCGCCGTGATAGAGGCTGAGGCCGAGCATCGCGGCGATCGTCGGCGAGACGAAGTCGTCGATGCCGAACAAGCCCATGATCACGGGAAGTCCGTAGAAGGCGACGAACAGCTGGAGGACGACGGGAACACTGCGGGCGTAGGATACGTAGAGAGCAGCCAGCTGGCTGATCACGGGAATGCTGCGCACCCGCAATGTTGTCGTGATCAATGCCAGCATGAAGCCGACGGCCATGGCCGTGAACGTGATCGCAAGCGTCAGCGGCAATGCCGAGATCAGCTCGGGGATCATTATGGAAAGGTCCACTTTGGAACACTCCTTCTTTCGGTCTGGGGCCTGGTCGCCGGCTTCGAAAGCCAGGCGTTACTTCATGTACGTGGTGATGTCCTCGCCGAACCACTTCTGCGAGAGCTTGGCGAGCGTGCCGTCGGCCTTGAGTTCCTTCAGCGCCTTGTCGATGCCATCGGAAAGCGCCTTGTTTTCCTCGGAGCGGTGGATCAGGACGAAGGTTTGGTTGATCGAGACGGGCTCGCTCGCCTGCACTGCGAGTTTCTGTTCGTCGATCACCGTCTGCTCGCCGAGATTGGATGGCAGAACCAGCGCGTCGTACTTCCCGTTTTCAACTTCCTTCAAGCGGTCAGGATAGGGAATGCCGGCGCTCGAGGCGGTTACCTCGATTTTGTAGTCAGGGTTTTTCTCCTGCCATGCAGTGGCGAACTTGTAGATGCCGCCGCCAGCCGTTACCGGCACAATCTTCTTGCCGACCAAATCCTTCATTTCCTTGATGCCACTGTCCTTGCGGCTGTAAATCTTGATTAGGCTGGCGCCAATCGGGGCTTCCGGAATGAGGAACTGCTTTTCGCGCGCTGGGGCGCGGTAGTAGCCGCCGGTGGCGATGTCGTACTTGCCGGTCGCAAGGCCCGTTTCCTGGGCAATGTCGGCAGCACCTTCCATTACAAACTTGTACTGCGGCAGCTTGGCGTTGATGGCCTTTAGCACGTCGGGCTCATAGCCCTGCGGCTCGACGCCGATCGCGCCCCACGACAGCGGCTTGGATTCCGCCGATGTGGCGATCTTGATGGTGCGGACGTCTTCGGCAAACGAAGCCGTTGCGAACGCGATCGCGACGCCTGCTAGGGCGAGACCGAGACCACGGCGAGAAATTGAACTCATGGAAGTCATTTCAGGCATCCTTTCTTTACTGGATCGCGCGTTCTGAGTTGAGGAACTGTGCGAGGCGGGGGTTGGAAGGCGTATTGAAGATTTCGGACGGGCTGCCGTCGGCTGCGACGACACCCCCGTCCATAAAGACGATGCGGCTCGAGATGTTCTTGGCGAACTGCATCTCATGGGTGACGAGAAGCGAGGTGATGCCCGAGGACGTGACGTCCTTGATCACCTTCAGCACTTCGTTGACGAGTTCGGGATCGAGCGAGGATGTCGGCTCGTCGAAGAGCATGACGTCGGGCTTGACCGCGAGCGCTCTCGCAATGCCCGTTCTCTGTAGCTGGCCGCCCGAAAGCTGGGACGGATAGTTGTCGAGCTTGTTCGACAGCCCGACCCGCGCCAATTCCTGCAGCGCGATCGCGCGGGCTTCGTCCTTCGACTTGCGCTGCACGACGACCAGCGGGTCCATGACGTTTTGGATGACCGTCATGTTCTTGAAGACGTTGAACTGCTGGAACACCATCGCGGTGCGCAGGCGGATCGCCTGGACGGCTGCCTTGTCGGGGCGCGCGAAATCCATCTTGACGTCATCGAAGGCGATAGTTCCGGATGCCGGCTTCGCCAGATGGTTGATACACTTCAATAGTGTCGTCTTGCCGGTCCCGCTTGGGCCGATAATGGACACCACGTCGCCTCTTTTCACGGAGAGATCGACGCCGTTCAGGATCTGGGTGCTCCCGTAGGATAGCTTCAGGTTCTTGATCTCGAGCATCGCGGGTCTCAGTTCCTCTGGGAAGATAGTTCGGAAAGCGCTTCAATATTGTCGTCGTCGGCCCACTCGTCGCCGAGAAGTTCCGGTGTGTCGAAGGCCTGAAGGTTGGCGAAATGCGTCTCGCGGTCTTCGACGAAGAGCGATCGGACGATGCCGCGCGCCAGACGGTCGGCACCTTCGCTGATTGCAGGAATATCGCCCGTCAGCTTGCCGTGGCTCAGTGTGGCCGGGAAATTGAAGCAGTGGATCTTCGACAGCGTCGGGCACGAGCCCGGCGTCTTTTCGAGAAACTCGAACGCTTCGCCGAGATCCGGCGAGCCTTCGAGCTCACCATTTGCCATGCCTGATGGCGACGGGAAGCGGTCGCGCCAGAGGCGGATGTGTGGCTCGAAGCTTGCCAGTTCCGGCCGATTGGTCAGGTCGATCTTGAAACCGGTTCCGAAGATCAGGAAATCAACGGGATAGCTGCCGCGCGGCGTGCTGACGACGATATGGTCGCCTTCCTGGCGAAGGGCGCTGATCGGGCTTTCGAGATGAAGATGAGCCTGCTCGAAAGTGCTGACGCGCAGCACGCTTGGGCGCGGCGGCGGCGTCTGCTGCCCCATGGCGTAGTTGAGGAAACGCCATTTCCACCCGTCGGGCAGCCCGGCGAAACCATGGACGACGCCTTGGCTGCCGATGCCGGTGAACTTATTGATCTCGGGAAGCTTGGTGCGGCGCACGAACATGTCGAGACGAGCGGCCCCAGCCTCCAGCGCGCTTGCCGCGTTGTCCATGGCCGAAGCGCCAGCGCCGATCACGCCGACCCGCTTGCCGCGCAGCGCTCCAAAGTCGATTTCGTCAGCCGTGTGAGCCCAGAACCGGCGGTGGATGCTATTGGCGATCTCGGGCACAAACGGACCGCCCAGACCATCGCGCCCCGTTGCCAACACCACATGGCGGGCAACGATCGTCTCGTGTTCGCCGCCCTGACTGCACCCAATGTCAAGCATGCCGTCCTCACGCGGGACGATACTGTCGACAAAGACGCCGTTGCGCACTGGCAGCTCAAGCACCTTCCGGTACCAGATCAGATAATCCATCCAGATTTCGCGGGGAGCGCGATCGAGAGCGTCCCATGCTTCGCGGCCGAAGCGCGCTTCGTAATAGGCCCTGAATGTGAGTGCCGGCAGCCCCATCGCCGGGCCCGTAAGCTGCTTCGGCGAGCGAAGGGTCCGCATGCGGGCGAAAGTAACCCACGGCCCCTCCTGCCCCGCCGCCGCCCTGTCGAGCACGAGGTGATTGGCGACGCCGAGGCGCTTCAGCATTCCGGAAGCGACGAGACCAGCCATCCCCCCGCCGATGACAACGACTTCGACAACCGGCTGGCCATTGACGTCACGTGCGGGCACCCAGGATTTGGCGGGCAATTCCAGCCAGGAGAGATCCTGACGCAAGCGCTCTTCAAGCCCCGCGAGATTCTCGGGATATGCGGAAAGGTCGCTCATGTGGGCGCTCCCTCTGAAATGGTGGTTTGGCCATAGACACTGTCGGCCAGAGCATCGGTGCCGTTCGCTTCCAGAAGACGGCAGCCGGGCATGGCGAGAGACTGCACGCGCGCGGCATCGATAACAGCGGAAACCGTCGGCGTGAGCGGCAACGCGGCGGCGGAAATCGCTCCGAACAGGAACGGAATGTTTTGGTCGAGTTGGCGCATGACGATACCATCCAGTGGCACGCCGTAGACGGTGGCCGGCTCGACGATGGCGACGCCCAATCCGGCGCGAACAAGCGAGAGCGCAGTCAGCGATGCGTTGACGTCGATGATCCGGTCAGGAGCGACGCCCGCCCGGTCCAGCGCCTCGTCAACGCGGTGACGCAGGCGATATGGATTGGCGAGCGTGATCACCCGGCGGTCGGCGATATCCGCCAGGCGAACGACGTCGTCATTCGAAAGCGGATCGTCGGCGCCGATGGCAACAACGCAGGGCGCTTCCGCGACCCAATGAATTTCGAGGCCCGGATGCTCGAGCGGCAGGCTCGATATGCCGAGATCCGCAGAGCGAGCGATCACGGCCTGCACCACATTTTCGGCCGCGAGTGACTGCACATGCAGGTGACGCGGGATGAGATCGCCGGGCAGAGCGGCCAATGCTTGCGGCAGGATGCCAGCGGCGAGCGACGGTGTCGCGGCGACCGTCAGCGTCGCCGGCTCGTCACGGCCGATTGCCTCGGCGCGCTCGCGAATATGGATGAGGCTGGCAAGATGACGTTCGACCTCGGCGTGAAAACGCAATCCGCGTGCCGTCGGTTGGACACGCCCGCTGCTTCGGTGAAGAAGCGCGTAGCCGAGTTCAGCCTCGAGGTCCTGTATCAGCCGGCTAACGGCCGGCTGCGACCGCCCCAACAGACGAGCCGCCCCGGTCACGGAACCGGCGGACATCACGGCCGCGAAAGCTTCAAGTTGGCGAATGTCAATTGAGTTACTATGCATATTCAACATCAACCATTGTTCCCCATGCATTTAAAGCATGGGTTTTCTATAAATGCACTCGAAAAGAAATAATTATTTTGCATAAGGTCAAAGCATTCATGCTAATTTGACATGACCGCCCGTGAGACCTAACTGGTAAGCTTCAGCGGACTGCAAAGGAGCCTTCTTTTGACACTCATAGAAACGCTTGCCGACGTGAAGCCTGGTTCGGCGCTCGCAGAGGCAATGGAGAACCGCGCGGAGATCCTGCGTCTTAGCGAGGCTGCGCACAATGCAGTGCTTCTGCCGCGCGATCCCGGTGGCCTGTCGCATGGGCTGCGCGCGGCGCTCGCGGCGCGCATGGCCCGTCACAATAGCAACGAAGCGCTCGCCGATCACTACGACACGCTGGTCGATCGCGCCGCGGAAAGCGAAACGTCGCTGCTCGCGCAGCCCGGCACCAACTTGGACGATGCACGCACAAGCGAGATCGTCCGCCACGCCGACCGTCTCACTCTGGCGCCACGCGAATCCACACGCGGCCATATCGAAGCATTGCGCAGCGCAGGCGTGACCGATGCCGACATCGTCCGCTTGTCGGAGCTTGCCGCCTTCGTGAACTATCAAGTGCGTGTCATCGCGGGTCTGAAGCTGATTGGAGCAAGAAAATGAGCGAAGCAGTCCACAGCTTCACCACCAAGGTTCCTCGCTGGCAGCCTTACGTCATTCCTGTCGATCTTGAGACCGCGACCGAGGAACAGCGCGAAGCCATGCAGGTCACGCCCTCGAACAAGGGTATCTCGACCTATGTGCTGACGCTCGCACACGATCCTGAATCGCTTGCGGTGCGTTCGCCCCTGTTCAACCTGATCATGTACGGCAGGGACGGGCTCTCGCTCGGCGAACGCGAGTTGGGCGCCACGGCAGCATCCGTCGTCAACCGCTGCGTCTATTGCGCCGCCGTCCATTCGTCCCGGTTCATCAACTACACCAAGCGCACCGACGTGATCGACGCGATCTTCGCCGATGAACTCGACGCCGAGCTAGACGAACACCTGCAGGCGATCTTCGACTTCTCCGCGCACCTGTCGACGACACCTCCGCAGGCGACGCAGGCCGATGCGCAGGAACTGGCGGATGTTGGTCTTTCCGAGCTCGAATCCCTGGATCTGGTTCTGTCCGCGTCGATTTTCGGCTGGGCAAACCGGCTGATGCACACTCTGGGCGAGCCGGTAATGGGCTAAGTTGGTGCGAGGGTGCAAATTCTCTACCGAAGGCCAAATCGCGGTACGGAACGCTCGACGTATCGCACCGCCCATGGGCGCTCGGTTCCGGCATGGCCGATGCCGAGCAGTGCACGACCTGCTGCCGTTTTCAAGGCCGTCCGTTGCGCGCATATTGGGATTGCATGAGGTCGATCGTATCGACGATCCACCTGAAAGTTCTCGAAAAAGACGCCACAGCTCCGTCAGAGCACGTTCATTCAATGCGTTGTCGATACGCAAATCGCTCCACATTTCGTTCTTGGTGCCCAAACACCTGGGCGCCGGGTCTCCTGCCCTGCGGCCCGATCTATACCTCTCATCCCATCGACGCGAGCCCATAAAAGATGGCTGGCGCGCTAGACGTTTGACCACCCCGCCCACCACATCTTGTTGGGGAGATACTGCAAGGCTATCGAGCGTACCGGTGTGCATCTTGATCGCCTGAGCAAGCTGGTGGTGGAAACCGCGGCATCCTGGTCGATGGCACCGGTCGTGTCCGCCTACCAATCGATGCACGGCGTTGCATTCATGACCGTGGTCGCCTTGTGTTCGAGATCGGCAATGTTAGGCGCTTCGATAATCCTCGCCAGTTGATGGCCTATCTTGGTCTTGGGTCATCGGAAAGCTCGACGGGGGCGGGTGAAGCTTTTGGGTTACCAATGCTCGCAACATTAGAGCTAAAAGGGTACTCGTGTATGCGACGGCGCGAAGGTGAAGGCCTGTCCGCCTCGTTCTGGTCTAAGAAACCTCATCTTGTCGTGCTCCATAACGGCTTCACTAGGTTCAGGACCTATTAAATTACTTGTTATGTTGCCTCGGTTTTGATTCACTTGGATTGAACAGAGGGACCGTCATGTGTGATTTGATGTTG
>NZ_JBIVYL010000025.1:0-20872 GCF_044772225.1 Rhizobium sp. NPDC090275
CAGATACGATCGCTGCGCCCACACCTTCTTCTCAACCATATGCATCGCAGCCATTGTCATCTTCTGGATTTGATTTAACGAGTCCTGAGCCTAGTGTTTTTTGCAGGAGAAGCTAGCTGGTAAATCATGCAGCATCAAAGCGTGCAGACCATCACGAAGCGCCGACGGCCGGGTTTGGTGCCGGCTGCCAACGAAAAGGAACCTGAAACAATGTGCCCGTTTCCTGCATGTGTCGAGTTTCTGACGGGCATATTGGCTGGCGTCTTTGTTGGCTCCGCGATGATGGAGCATGCTGCGCGAAAAATGGATGCGACGGCATGGATCTCCTACAACCAGGCCAAGGACGCCGTCTACGGACCAGTAATGCCGGTCTTCTTCGGTGTTACCCTTGTTGTCGTTCTGGTTGGCGCTGTGCTCAGCGGAGGTCAAGTCGAGCAGGTGTGCGCCGCTCTAAGTCTGTTTTTTGCTGGCGTGATCACCGGGCGTATTCACTTGCCGCTCAATAAGGTCTTCGCCGGGTGGTCGGCATCTGCGCACCCACACGATTGGTCTGCGCTACGTCATCGTTGGCGAGCCTGGAACTTGGTTCGAACGACCTTTGCCATTATTGCCTTCGCGCTGACGATTGTAGGGCGCTTCTGTGCATAACGGGGTGACCAAGGCCAAATCGGCGAGACCAGTTGAGCGCAGCTTTGTAACATTGGAGTTAGCTGCTGCGCCGCCCATATTCTGACCCAATCATAAGCGGCTTCTTATCCAGGCCCTTTTTCATGAGCACACCCGTGTCCGGTCCGAACATCGAATAAATGGGAAGTAGGCTCGCGCCGAGGGCGGATCCACGAGCGCCAAGTGCGCCTGCAGTAATCTTCGGTGGAATAAGTCCAGGCGGTAACATTTCCGAGAAACGCAGCCTCATTCGCTCAACCGTGTCTAAAAGCAGTGGCTCTGGCAGCAGCCCATCTATGACGACGGTCTCAAGGTCGACGACAGCAATGGTTCCGATAATCGCCTGCGCGAGAGCATCTGCGCAATCATCCTGCCACTCTGCAACGAGCAGGCGCGCCGCCTCTGGCATGGGATCGAGATCACGTACCCTGATTATCGGGAATCCGTTATGCCGCAAATGGTGAACCAACGTGTAGATAGAGGCGCGATGAAGCAGCACCTCGAACCTGCCGGCTGGTTTGGGAACCGAATTTAAGCTCGAATGTGTGACGGGGAACGGGCCGTAGGCTGCCGTGTTTCCGTTTGGCCCCGTTTGTAGCGTGCCATCGAGGACGAGGCCTGCACCGACAAATGTTGTCAATGAGACGTGCAGGAAATCGGAAAACTCTTTACCTAAGCCGTAAACCAGCTCAGCCACAGCCGCGGCTGACGCGTCGTTTTCGATGAAGACCGGCAAACCTAAGGTTTCTGAGAAATGCGACCTCAGATCAAAGTTGCGCCAAGCCATCTGAACGTCGGATGGAAAGCCCAACTCCGCATCCCAACCGCCTATGAAGTAAGGTGCGGAGATTCCAATGCCCACAAGGCGGGTCAATTTTTCCTCTCCTAACAGACTCTTAAATCGAGAAATCGTGCCCTCCCCGAGATCTCTAATGCTCTTTGGATCGGGGTGGTCGTACTCATGAGTTTCGAACGCCACAGTGCCACCAGAAAAGTTTATCAAGATGGCATCCATCGCGCGGCGACCGATGTGAACTCCTATTGCATACGCACCGTCGTCAGCCAGTCTATAGAGAGCGGAAGGCTGGCCCCGCTCGCCGAACCGCTTTCCGTTTTCGCTCAGGTAGCCCGCAGCAACGAGAGAATCGACGATGCCCGCGACAGCTGGTGGGGTGAGATGAGCGAACCGGGCGATCTCTGCCTTTGATGCCTCTCCGAAACGACGGACCGCATCTAACACCACACGCTCGTTATAGTGGCGAAGTTGAACAGAATTGCTTCCCTTTCCCGCCATCCCCTCGCTCCTATCTCCACGTAACCCTAAGGTTCCGCTCTTTTACGCGGCCCTCGTTGATTGTCAAAACCATGAATATTACCCCGCTTGACGAGCCGCAAGATAAATTATAGTAAACTGCTTTAATTAATCGCGTGCAGTGGCGGTTGGTTTCGGGTGAGGAGGCTCCCAAATGAACTATGCAGCGTCGTGCGGAGCCAAATGCTCCGCAGCAATTGGGATCAATCACCATGCCTGATGCTGCTTACATTTCGCCCGGTGCCGTTCCGGCTAGCAACGATGTTGTCGCGACGCTGTCGAACGTGACGAAGGTTTTTGGTGGAACTGTCGCTGTGTCTGATGTGACAGTCGAGCTAAGGGCAGGGGAGGTTCTGGCGCTTCTGGGAGAAAATGGTGCAGGCAAGAGCACCTGTGTGAAGTTGCTCGCCGGAGTTTATCGTCCCGACAATGGTGCGGTCATTATTGGCGATCAGCCAATTCGCCTCACCTCACCGCTAGAAGCACAGCACGCTGGCATCGCCGTGATGCATCAGCATCCTGGCCTGTTTCCCGATCTTAGCATCGCGGAGAATATCTTCATCGGCCAGACAGGGACGAAATGGAAGCTCGATCACGCCGGGATGCAGTCTGAGGCTAGGCGCCTTTTGAAGACCGTTGGTCTCAACGCCGACGTGAGCATGCCCTTGGGCAAGCTTCGGACCTCAGAACAGCAATTGGTCGAGGTGGCTCGGGCGCTATCGCTGAATGCCCGTGTTCTTATCATGGACGAGCCGACCGCGGCTCTCTCTCAGAGAGAGGTTGAACGGCTGTTTTCGGTGGTCGAGCAGCTGAAGAAGCAGGGCGTGGCCATTATGTTTGTCGGCCATCGAATGGATGAGATTTATCGCGTCGCAGATCGGATAACCGTTTTGAGAGACGGCCGGTTAGTCGGAACCGAGTTGACGGCAAACCTGTCCAGAGAACGTGCGATCCAAATGATGGTCGGTCGTGCTCTGGAGAACCTCTATCCGCGTCACACCAACGTACCTGGTAATGTCGTCCTTGAGGTCCAAGACTTGTCGCTTGAAGGGGTGTTTGAGAACATCTCGTTCCAGCTGCGCGGCGGTGAAATCCTGGGGTTTGGTGGTCTTGTCGGTAGCGGGCGCACAGAGATCGCTCGGGTGTTGTTCGGGATCGATCAGCCCACAACAGGGACAATTGTTTTGGATGGTGAGGAGGTTAAGTTCTCATCTCCACGCGATGCAATGGACCAAGGCATCGCCTACGTTTCCGAGGACCGGCTTGGCCAAAGCCTCGTCATGGACTTTTCCATATTGAACAACGCTTGCCTGACCGTACTCGGTGATGCAACTCGAAATGGTTTGATGTCGCGAACGAAGGAGCTTCAGCTGGCCGAGCCGTCACTGGACCGGCTTCGTCTCCGCTTCAGCTCATACGACCAACCGGTCAGTTCTCTGTCTGGCGGAAACCAACAGAAGGTCGTATTGTCAAAGTGGCTGGCAACCAAGCCACGCGTGCTCATTTTGGACGAGCCGACCCAGGGCATCGACGTGCAGTCCAAAGCTGGTGTCCACGAAATGATGGCAGACCTTGCAAACCAGGGAATGGCCATCATTCTGATCTCGTCGGAGCTTCCAGAGTTGCTTGGCATGGCCGATCGAATGATCGTCCTTCGCGAGGGTAAAGCCTCGGCTCATTTTGACAGGTCGGATGCGACGCAGGAAAAGATCATTGAGGCCGCCACGGACGCCATTGTGCGCGAGGTCGACGGACAGGTCGTTCCAAAGCCAGCACATCCTCTTGATGGGCAAACAGTGGAATTGCCCGACCAGAGCCCTATAAGGAAGGTCTTCGCTCGCCGTGAGTTCGGGCTCCTTGCGGCGATGCTGGCCGTGATTGTGCCGATCTCGCTCATAAATGTTCGAATGTTAAGCGGATCGAACCTTTCGGCGCTGGCAATGGATGCTGGATTGCTGATGATCGTCGCCGTCGCCCAGATGCTCGTTCTTGTGACCCGAGGCATAGATTTGTCGGTCGCCGCAATTATTGGGCTCGCGGCCTACGGCGCGGCGTCCACGCTGCACTCGCATCCGGAAATCGGAGTGATCGGCGGAGTGTTGCTGGCCGGTGGAATTGGACTGACCGCCGGATTGCTAAACGGCGTAATCATCACTTACGGTCGAGTTCCCGCGATTGTTGTAACGCTTGGCACGATGTCGATTTTCCGGGGGCTTAACAGCCTCTGGGCCGGAGGTACCCAAGTCAGCGCTGACCAGGTGCCACAAGCTTGGCTGGATATGACGAGCGCAAATGTCCTTGGCGCCCCCGCTATTATTCTCATTGCAATCGTTACCCTCTCGGTCGCTGCATATTTCCTTCGATACACGACGCTTGGCCGTGAGCTTTACGCGATCGGGTCTAATCCTGACGGAGCTCGGCTGGTCGGAATTCCAGCTAGGTCGCGGATCCTTCTGGCTTTCGGCGCTGCTGGGTTGTTGGCTGGCTTTGACGGCGCACTGTGGGCCTCACGCTACGCAACTGTTGACGCGCGAGTTGCATATGGCTTTGAGCTGACGGTCATCGCTGCCGTGGTGGTAGGGGGGGTAGCAGTGCGGGGTGGCTCGGGAACCATTCTCGGTGTGGCAGCCGGGGCACTGCTCCTGCTTGTCATCAATAATGGCCTGACCTTGGTTCGAATTGACCCGCTCTGGCTTCAAGGCGTGTACGGGTTGGTCATTCTCGCAGCTATCGCGATCGATGCCTATGTCGCTCGTCGCGCATCCGCTGGAGGAGCAAAGCGATGACATCTAAGCCCAAGCAAACGACAGACTTTGTCGCGCGGATTGGCAACTGGGATAATTTTCTCGCAGCCATCACCATCGCGGTGATCCTATATGCCGTGTTCGCAGTGCCAAACTTTGCATCGCCCTTCAATATTTCGCAGGCCGTCGCGGGCATATCGGAACGTGCACTGATCGTCTTGCCGATGGTGTTCCTTATCATCGCACGGGAAATCGACCTTTCTGTTGGAAGCATTTTGGCGCTGACGAGTGTGGTCTTCGGCCTCTTAGTCCAAGCGGGAATTCCACTTTCCCTCGCTATACCGCTTACGCTTATAGCTGGCGCGGTGTGTGGGGCGTTCAATGGAATCCTGGTGACAAGGTTGGGTCTTCCGTCTCTCGTCGTCACTTTGGGAACGATGGCGCTTTACCGAGGTGTAGGTTACATCCTTCTCGGCTCCGACTCGATCAACGATTTCCCAGATAGCTTCCTAGATTTCGGCATCGATACCGTTGGCGCAACCCCTATTCCCTGGACAATCGTACCCTTTATTTTCCTTGCGCCGATGTTTGCAGTTGCTCTGCAACGGATGCCGCTTGGACGCCGAATATACGCCATAGGCGGGAGCCCGGAAGCGGCAAGGTACTCCGGGATTGGTTTGGCCCGAACGGTGTTCGGCTTATTCGTCACGTCAGGGGTCGTTTGTGCTGGGGCTGGCATGGTCTACGCTGCACGCCTTGCGAATGCCAGAGCAAACAACGCCCTTGGGATTGAACTTGACGTTATCACAATCGCGCTGCTCGGGGGCATCAGTGTTTTCGGTGGCAAGGGAAAACTGACTGGCGTGCTCTGGGCACTGCTTTTGTTTGCAACGCTTCGCAATGTGTTGGGCCTTCTACAGATCGGCGGCGACGCACAGGGGACTGTCATCGGCCTACTTCTGATCGTCTCGCTTCTCATCAGTAACGCGGCCGAGCGCATCTTCGCGGGCGTCCGGATGCGCTACTTTCAACGCAAAACAAACGAGTAGCCCGGCGCCTCGTTTGTCATCGAAGCCGGACCTTTGGAGGAGAAAATCAATGAGAATAGCTATTCTGACATCAATGCTTCTTGCGACGACACTCTCGGTAGGCGTTGCGGCGGCAAGGGCGGCCGAAGAGTGCGCGAAAGCCCCTGTGACTGTCGGCTTTCTTCCGAAGCTCGACACCGACCCCTACTTCCAGGTAGCTCAGACCGGCGCTGAAGAAGCGGCGGGCGAAGTTGGCGGCAAAGCGATCAAGCAGGCTCCGTCGCAAGCAACCGCTGAAGCCCAGATCGACTTCATCAATAATCTCGTTTCGCAGAAGGTCGGCGTGATAGCGATTTCGGCAAACGATTCTAACGCCGTTGCTCCAGCGTTGCGTCGGGCGCAGAAGCAGGGTGTGAAAGTCGTCTCATACGACTCTGACGTTGCGACGAACGCTCGAGCAGTCTTTCTCAATCAAGCGGCAGGCGACAGCCTCGCTGAGATGATGCTGGAATCCATGGGGCAGCTTATCAATTACGAGGGAGAGTTCGCAATTCTCTCTTCGACCCCAACAGCTACCAACCAGAATGCCTGGATCGACTTCATGAAGAAGAAGATGGCCTTGGAGTCAAAATACTCGAAAATGAAGCTTGTTCAGGTCGCCTACGGACAAGAAAGCGAGCAGGTCAACCAGCAGCAGGCTCTTGGACTTGCGCAGGCCTTTCCGAACCTGAAAGGCATCATCATTCCCGCCGGTATTGGCCTACCGGCCGCCGCTCGCGCTATGGATCAGGCTGGCCTCCTGGGCAAAATCAAACTGACTGGTCTGGCTCCCGCGACCCTGATCAAGAAGTACATCCAGAACGGTTCCGTCCAGGATATCTGGTGGAATGTTAAAGACCTTGGGTACCTGACCTATTACGCAGCCCAAGCGGTCGCCGAGTGCAAGTTAACCGGTAAAGAAGGCGAAACCTTCAAAGCTGGTCGACTTGGCGATTTCAAGGTTGGGCCGAAGGGTGAGGTTCTTCTTGGACCAGCGAAGATCGTAACTCCTGCGAACGTAGAAGAATTCAAGTTCTAAATCTTTCGGGCAACGCTGTCGGCGTTGCCCATCCACCCCAGGAAACGGAACCATGAAACCGGTCTTACTCGCAGGTGAAACTTTCCATGTGACGTCTCTCGCCTCAAAGGGGCATGAGGTAGGTGCGTCTTCCCGCTACTCCAATGGCGCGACGCGCTTTATTCAAGCGCTTGCCGACCACGGTATTGAGGTCACGCAAATTGGCGGTGAGCGTTGTGAAGCAGATTTCCCGAAGTCGCTAGAGGCACTGTCTAACTATTCCGCCGTTATCCTCTCAGATGTCGGTGCTTTGTCGCTCCTTTACACGCCCGAAACTCGCGCAGGTAAGCGTTCGGTCAATCGCCTTGAGCTTCTTCGAAAATGGGTTGAGGCGGGCGGCGCATTAATGATGGCTGGTGGCTACACCAGTTTCCAAGGGATCGATGGAGCCGCGATGTTTCACGGGACCCCTATAGAAGACTGTCTTCGTGTCCAGATTCAGTATACTCCGGATGGTCTAGAAGCTCCTGAGGGTCTCGATCCGGTGACCTTGAACACGGATCATCCCGTGTTGGCGGGACTAACCACCACCATGCCCTATGTGCTCGGAATGAACCGTGTCATTCAAAGGACCGATCCGTCATCACAAACCTTGGTTGCGTGCAACCACCGGCAAGCGCAGTTTCCTCTGCTCAGTGTGCGCGAATACGGCGCCGGTAGAACACTCGCATGGATGACAGACATTGGACCTCATTGGCTATCAAGCGATTTCATGGCCTGGGAGGGCTATGATTTGCTGATGGTCAACATGGTTCGGTGGCTTCGATCGAGGTCTTGAGGCGCTCGGAACGGGAATTCATCACGCGAGCTGCTCTCAAGGATTGGCTTACTGGAGGGCGAACGGTCCATCGTCGCAATTGCGAGGCCTTCTAAGCGTTATTGGCCGAATAGACTGAGAAGACTTCTGGGCGAGCTATTTGCGATCGAAAGTGATTGGATCGCTAGCTGCTGCTGCGTCTGTTTAGCAGTTAGTTTTGACGACTCTTGTTCCATATCTGCGTCCACCAACCGCCCAACACCAGAAGACAGCGCGTCCTGGAGGTCAGCAGCGAAGTCCGCTTGCATGCTTATGCGTGATGATAGCGATCCTAGACGGGAGCCCACCTGGACCATCTTTGACGTCATTGCTTCCGCGACGAGCAGCATCTCCTGGATCTCGGCGTCTGTCGTGTCTGCCGACAAGGCCATTTCGCGATGGGATTGGTGCCTCGCACCGTTGAACAGGACCCAATCGCTTGTGGTCCCAAGCCTGTCGGCAAAAGCCGAATTTGTTATGATCCCGGAGTCCCCGCTCTCATCGTCGATCAGAAAGGAAACGTCGGGCGTGTCCCATAGGGAATATAGCTCGTAGGAAATCGTTTGGACTGCGACCCCGCCATCTTCGTCACGAGTAAACCCAGCGGCGATGGAACGGTCGACGTTGTCTTCGTCGGAGTTCATGTACAGCCAGTTGTGCCCGGAGAACGATGCGGAAACGGCGATACTGCGTAGCTGTTGCTTAAGTTGTATTAGCTCATCGTTGACCTTAACCTTGTCAACGCCGCTTTCGGTAGCAGCAACGAACTTCGCCTTGATATCTGACATGACGTCGATCGCCTGGCTCATTCCCGAGTAGGCAGTGTCGACCATGGCGGCGCCCAGGCCGAGGGCGTCGCTGGCAGCGGAAAGCGCCTTGTTGTCCGAGCGCATTGTTGTGGCGATCGACCAATAGGCTGCGTTGTCGGCGGCTTGGTCAACACGTAGGCCGGTTGAAAGCCTTTGCTGCGTGCCGGTAAGGTCGGCCCCAGCTTTTCTAAGTGTTTGGAGAGCAATAGTGGCAGACGTGTTCGTAATGATGGATGACATCCGAAGCCCTGATGAAAAAATTGAAATCTTGCGGGGAAGGATGATGCTTCATGCACCTTTGCGGTGAATCTTATCGCGGTTAGTTGCTTAACGTATTCCTACCTGATTAAGCAAAAAATCATGAAAAGTTTCAAATTTGTAGCTTGCTCATAGCCTGCACCGAGAGCGTCTCGTACACTGACGTCCACACACGGGAACTCTTCCAGCAGCGTCCTGGGACAGTTTTCCTTACACCCACCCTTGGCGCCTTGGAGGAAGAAGGTATGCAAGGGAGGGTCAAAACTGATGATGGCAGCGCCATCACGCTATTATCATAAACGATGACATCGTTGGAGACAGCGATTGAGCTGCGGAGGTGATGGCGCAAGCAGGCGCGCCGTGCAGGCCGGTCTTGATTTTGGATACCTCTCTTACCTAGTCGGAATTGGCCGCTCGCGGGGCCCGTGTGGTGTCTTCCGCTTCATCGTTCGTGGCATGGGAAATGGTCTTGCGCCCATTTCTGCTTTCGCCATCAGACGGCCGAGGCGAAATCTCGTCGTCCGCCTGCAGCTCGTCAGTGTTCAAATGTTCTTGGCGTTCGTTCATCGCCTTCAGTCTCGGTTCGCGGTCTGAGGAGCCGGGATATGGCCCCTTGCGTCAGCGCGACCTGTTTCAGGGTCGGCATCGGTTATGTCATCGCCGGCCTCGCGACTACCACCCATGTTGACCGGTGGAGCGCGCCGGTCGTCGATATTGCTTTCGGGAAGCTCGTCATCTTGGGTGTCTTCATTGAGGGACTTCGGAGGAAACTTTGCCGAACTCGGAATGGTATTCGATGTCATTTGTGTTCTCCTTTTGAAAAAGGGAACTCGCAGCTGCCGCAGCGGTTCCCACACGCTAGAGGGCGTTTGCCAGTTTTAGGGCCGCCCCGTTTCTACCCGTGTTGCAATATACCGATACACATCGATGCGAAGAGCGCGGCACCCCAACAGAAGATTGAAAGCCCTCTCGATTGCGCCACGCTTCATGCAACGGCCCAAGCGAACGCATTCGTGATACCAGTTCGCGTACTGCGTCGTCATCTTGCCATATGGCGCTTGAGGTCGGGCGCTTCGTCCGTCCGCCAAACCGCGCCCATCGGCGTTTCCAGTGTCGCACCGCTCAAGGTCTGGCCTTCTCATCTGAAGCATCCACGCGTCGAAGCCGAAAGAAATACCGCCGCTGGTCGCCTTCGACGACCATCATGCCAGCAATTTCGTCGTCTCCGACCCGCCGAAAGAAGTCGGCGATCGGCTGCCGGTCGTAGACCATGGCCGCCGTCTGATCTTCACCGAACGACCTTAGTGTGACAAAGGCGGTGGTGTCGCGGGCGCGCACAAGCTTGCTCAAATGGATCACGGTCCGGATCGGGAAAAAGGACGGCTCGGCGGGTACGAGGCGTCCCGGACGCCATTGAAATAACAGCGCGTCCGCCCTGAAATCGGGGTGAAATTTCTTGCCAAACCACTGCAGGTTTTCCAGCACGCCATCTAACGGATGTCCCGATGGAATTCCTTCGCCGCACCACACGCCAATCAACTCGGCCGGCATGACGGGGGGCAGCGAGGCAAACCAGGCGATCTTGTCAGACTGCAGGCCTCCCGACATGGCAATTCCTACTGTTGATAGGTGAGGGCGAAGCCGAGCAGGTGGTCGCTCGTCTGCCGTTCCATTGGCCATCGCGAGAAATCGGAAAAAACCGCGATGTTCGTCATCCCTGTTGCGTCCGATCGACACGGAGCGCGCCAAAAAAACAAATGTCGAACGTTCAAGTTGGTTCCCGCAACCGCCCAAGGAACAACGGCGCACTCTCAAGGTTAATCTAAATCAAGAGGAGAATCGATCATGGGTATAGACAAGCCGAAGGACGGTGTGCCAGGCACCACCGACCAGTCGCCAAGATGGGAAGGCCCGCAAGAGAATATACCACCGGGCTACCTGCCTGCTAAGGACGACCCGGACCGGGCGAAGGACGCCAACGGCGAAACCAATGGCGATCCCGAGGTGAAAAAGGTCTCGGATGGCCGCAAGCAAAAGGGTGAGTGAGATGTCAGATGTTGAAAAGGATGCCAAAGGACAGTTTGCCAAGTCGGTAGCGGATAGAAGATCGAGCGGCGTCCACAGTGCCAAGCCGACAGTGATAACCGGGTCGGAAGATGCGACCGAACACAAGACGCCGCCAGGGAAGAAGCCCGTCAAGGATTGGGACATAAATTATGATCCGGCGGATGAAAACGAAGGACAAATGCGATAGCATCCATCGAGTTGAGCCGCGCGATCAGGCGCGGCTCCGGATTGCCTCGGTCGCTCAGCGGCTGCCAGGCAGCATCTGGCTTTGTCGCAGGTCGTCAATAGATTGCTCCTGAAAGGCCCGTTCGTCCAGGGGGCGATCCCCTTCGGACACGTCGCGCTGATGCCCCGTCGGGACAACGTCGTCTACCATATCGTCGGGAAGGTTTCCGACCAGATCGTACGCACGCACGCGCGGCGACGTCGCCTGCGAGCTTCTCGCGTAGCGTCCAACGCCTGTAGCGCTCACGGCAGCCTCGTCAGCCTGGAAGACGTCCTCCTTCGACGCGCTGGCCTGCTGGTTGCTTCCCGTCGTCCAGCCTTCCTCTCGCCAACGATCCGCACGCTCGTCCATGTCGATCGAACCTTCAGCATCGAGGATGTCATGCGCCTCCTCGTAGCGCGCCTGGTCAACGGAAACGGAAACGAGAAAACCACCGCGGCGGAGACCTTCCGCGTAGACATCGCGATCTTCGTCCGGGAAGAACCAGTCGCTAAGACCGGACCAGAATCCTGTTTTTTCTGCCGCGGCCGCAGGGCCGTCACCGTTGGCTTCGTATCCTGGCATCAGGCGAACGTCGGAAACACCGGCCGACTTTAGCTTGTCGATGGCCGCCTCGGCATCGCTTCGGCTGTCGAAAAACGCGGTGAGTGTGCTCTTGGCGAGGCCTCTGGCAGCGGTTGGCACGCCTTCATTGTAGATGTTGGTCATCATGCTCCTCCTGTGTCTGGTAAGCAGCCAACGGCTGTCGAAGCTGAATGTTCCGGTAGGCTATATCGCTCGATCATGCTCCTTTGCAGACCATCTAGGTCAGGCGCGAAGCGTCGGCAAAAGCTCCACAACCTGTAATCGTCCAGCACGTGCCTGCCGATCTGGTCGAAGGTCGATGAGGCAGGATTTTCCTACCTTCCCAGCTTCCCTGGGCGCCGGAAGCGGCTTCAAACGTTCTCCGGAGCTTAGAGGGTCTTCAGCAACCTCAGAAGGGCTACGATCTCCAAAGGGGTTCTCCGTTTAGAAGCGATATAGGTGGGAATTTCATCGCCATGAAAGCGGCGTTTGAACGCGGCTTGGCCTTTCAAATTGAAGATGTGGGCATTCACCCTCTCCGACTGAAACGCCCGTTGGAAAAGTCCACGCCATATGCGGCTCTCTGTGAACCCGCTGGCCGAAATGGCAGCAAGAGGAGACAGGCCGAGCGTTACGCGTGCGCGGCCTTCTTCTCGAAACCTGTCCGCCGCGAATTTCGTCAAGCCGATTTCTGCATGCGGGGTGGTGCCGGGAAGCTTTCGTTTGAAGGCCGCGGTGTAGCCCGTCACAATGCCACCTTCGAAGATGGGGTCGAAATCCAAAAGTGCGATGGCAGCCCCTTCTGGGCTGAGGATTAAAAAGCGTCGCATGTGGGGCGACAGGTCCGGAAAGAAAGGCCGGTTCAAAAAACACATTTCGCGACGGCTGACGATGCGGCCCGATCGCCAGCTGTCGGAAATTGACTTGATCTGGTCCGCTTGTGTCTTCGTGCCATCGCACTCGATGATCGCGTAACCCTGCTTTATCAGCCAGCGCTCCGAGTATCGCACCGTCTCGTTCCGTTTGCCGGAAAAGCTGTGTCGGTCAAACGTAATATGGGTATCCACACCCATGTGATTGACGCGATAACCGAGGGTAGATAGGACGGCTGCGGTCTCTTTGCTGACCTGGACGAAACACGGGCTCGCTGCAGCCTCGATGAACTGGCGAATGTACCGCTCCCGCTCGGCCTTCGGTGCGACTGGATCGCCAAGGACGAATGCGTGTCCCATTTTTGTCGCGTATGCCAAATAACCTGTATCATCCCCAAAGTACTTGAGGTTTGCCTGGACAGCGGTGGAATAGGCAACAGCGAAGTCTCCATGTTGGCGACAAAGGGCGAGCTTTTGATCCGAGGTAGCTTCGAGCGCGGGGATGTGCGCGATCCGACGCTCCATAAAGCTATCGAAAATCCGTCTGATCTTTGGCATCTATGATTCCCCACCTGCATGGGACACTTGCACATGGTTTGCGAAGATGGCACAGCGAAAAGCACGATTTGGCGAGCGCTTGTGTAAGGTTCGTCGGCAGGTGTTGCCATCCGGCATTGTTTTGCCCATGGTCCACCCATGGAAAGATCGAATCCCGAAAAGGCAGTCATTATCGGTGCCGGCCTCTCAGGTCTGTCAGTCGCATATCAGCTGGTCAGGAGAGGAATAAGTCCGCTCCTGCTGGATCAGGGGGTGTCTGTGGGCGACACGTGGCGAAGCCGACATCCCCACCTCTCTTTGAACACCCACCGCAGTGTCTCGCACATGCCGGGCTTTACCTATCCCGACAAGACCCCAGCGTTTCCGAGGCGGGATGACGTCGCGCGCCATCTCGGCGACTTTGCGCGAAAACACGAATTCCGCGTGCGAAACGGCGTGGAAGTTGTTTCCGTTGCGCAAGATGGCGTGTTTTCTGTACAGACGATGGAAGAGACGGTCTTTGCCAGGAACGTGATTGTCGCTACCGGACGCGACAGACGTCCGGTCGAACCAGCCATCGATGGCTTCGACACTTTTTCGGGACAGAAGAACCATTCGTCGGCATTTGGTGAGGCCACTGGCTATGCCGGTAAGCGCGTGCTCGTGATTGGAGGCGGGAACTCAGGATTCGATATCGTCAACCACCTGGCCCGGGTCCCGGGAACGCGAATATGGCTATCCGTCCGGTCTGGGTCGGCGATCCTGCCCAAGCGCTTTAACGGCCTGGCAGTCCATCGTTTCTCGCCTCTCATGAACATCTTCCCGGCGGTCCTGTCTGACTTAGCGATAAACCTGATTCAGAGGATGGCCTTTGGCAATGTCTCAGAACTAGGCTTTCCAATGGCAACGAGCGGCGCAGCCACCAGGTTGCTTAACGAGCAGATCGCGATTCCTGTCGATGACGGTGCGATCAGATCGATCAAAGAGGGAAAAACAATCGTCGTTTCCCCGGTATCCCGCATCGACGGTAAGTACGTTAAACTTCGTGATGGGACGCTAATCGAGCCCGATATCATCATTTCTGCTACTGGGTACTCCGCTGGCCTTGAAAGCTTGCTTGGCGGTCTAGGCGTGGTTGACGCAGTGGGAAATCCCGTTCGCCGTGGCAACGGCAGTGGCAGCTCAATTCCCGGTCTTTTCTTCGCCGGCATGACGCCTGGGCTGGTGAGCTATTTTCACAACGCGGGAAAAGAAGGCCGCGATATTGCTAGGGTGATCTCGGCGCGTTGACGAAATGCCCGCTGCTGGCTTCAAAGGCCCATGAAACATCCGCTAAGAGGTCGGCAACTAAAAATTTCGTGAGAGGAATGGTGGAGGATGCTAGCAAGTGGAAATCACGGTATGAGAGCCGTGACTACTGACATAAATATACCGTTTTACATTGATGGAATGAGCCTTGGAGCAAGAAGCAGAGCTGTGCGGCCCGAAACGAAGATGGCGATCTCGCCTTGAACATGCCGAGACCTCAAGGTTCTCGCAGGTCCGTTACAAGATTAAAGCCTGCATGAGGTCAGCCCATTGTATTTTGTCGCCGCACACCGGCGTTTACAGTTTCTAAAGACAGGCCAGTAGGCTGATTGGGTGGAGCAATGTCATGGAACAGCATCTCGGTCGATTGATAGACCATGTCCACATCAGAACTAGAAAGTTTGCTGAGTCCCAAGCATTTTATGAAGCTGTCCTTGGGGCCCTGGGGAGGCGGATTACCAGCAAGGGCGACGGGTATTTCTGCTCGGACGAGCTTTATGTAGACAGGTCAGATGACTACGAGAGCCGAATTCATCTCGCCTTTCAAGCTGAGGATCGTGCTGCAGTTCAGCGTTTCCATGCTGCTGGAGTTGCAAGCGGGGGGCGAGACAACGGGCCTCCAGGGGAGCGTCCCTACCACTCGGGCTACTACGCCTCCTTTCTACTGGACCCAAGCGGAAACAACATCGAGGCGGTTTACCATGGTCCGCAGACCCGATCTGCCAGCGATGTGGTCACAATTCGTTCGTGATTCGCTTGCTGCCTTCCGTGCAAGATCAATAAGGCTCAACGCGCACGCTGAGGCACGTCGCTTTAAGTTCGGCAACTCCACAAGGGCAGCCCGCCTTAGAGCCTGCCCGATGTCTTCGCTCATGACCACCACCTGTCAGAACGTCAAACCGTCCGTTAATATCGTGGCCTTGGCCAAGCTGCGCCTTAGTTGGATCAACTTTCGCCTCGATGCGGCAGTCACATAGTAAGCCTAGGCGTCAAAATCTGTCCGGCAATCTTTTTGAAGACCTCCACCAGCTTGGCCGAGTCTTCAATGTTAAAAGCCTTGCCATTGTCGTTCGCACATGTGGCAAGCCCTTCCGCAGTCGATCCGCTGACACCGACAGCAACAGTATAGATTGTCAGGCCTGCGTTTTTCGCATTGCTACATACAGTCGTCATGAGGCTGTCGGCCTTGCCTGTGTCGGTCCCTGTGTGAAGCATGTAGTTCGATTTATTCGGCGACAGAGTATTGGTGCCATCTGTCATGATGATCAAGAACTTGCTGATGCCAGTTGCCTTCGGCTCTCCCTCTGTGAAGGGTTGCGTCGGCGACAGCATATTCCAGCCCCACAAGACGCCGGCGGGAATGTAGGTTTCATTGTTCGCGACCATCTTCGAAATGGCGGTCCGTAGGGTTGAATAGTTCGTCGTCAGTGGAACCACCGCTGACCCACAGCTTGTATTGAGTAGTCCTGTGTAGCGAAGTGTTGGCTCCGTATCGCTGACGTCAAGCGGGCTGTTTCGTGACCCCACGCATCCAGTCCACGTGTAGGTGCTGGTCTTGTCACTGCACGACGTCACTGGTTCGCCGTAGGTGTAACTATCGCATTGCTCTTTGGTAGACGTCGTCTTCACGCCATCGTTGGTGCCGGTCGTCGTGATAGTCTTGCAGCCGGACTTTGAAACCACCGGCTTCGAGGTGGTGCAGGAATTTTTTGTCGTGGAATAATCGTCCGGAACCGTGAGCCAAAGCTGATTGCGGTTCGCGGTGCCGACATTCACATAGCGGGAGAACGGGACAAGCGCGAACCTGACGTTCGGGTTCTTGCTCTTCTCGAATACGTCGAGAAGGGCGTTGGCCGCGGTCTTGAGGTCTGTAAGCTTTTGCCCTGTCATCGAGTACGTGTTGTCGAGCACCATGGCGACCTCGACTTTCTGATAATCGGACCGGACCGCTTGTGCGGCGACCTTCAACTGCCAGGAATCCTTAAAAAAGAAAGCCCCGAGCGTCAATGGAATGGAGCTCTGCGCGTTGATCGTGATGTAGTTATCAGCGGAAATATTGATGTCTTCAACGGACGCCGATCCGGCCAAGGCTGGTGAAAGGTTACCCTTGAAAACCTTCGTCAGCTCGGCCTTCATGGTGTCGTTTGACGTCTTTGCCATCGATACCGCGGACAAAACGGCGGAATCGGCGGCGCTTTGAAGCTCGGCTTTACTCACCATGGCCTTAGAAAAGTCGACAGCCAGTCCAGCACATGCAAACAACGGGACGACCAGCAGCGCCGTCATTACTCCAAAGTTACCTGACTTGTCTTTCCACAACACTGAGAAACCCCCATGATTTTAGGGGAATGTGGTGGATAATAATTAAGCAAGCATGAAATCTTTAAAGATTGAACTAAAATATTAATATCAGCATATGTAAATATACTTTAGGTTGCTTGACGAGAATGGTTCGCTTGCTTGCTGAGAAGCTGCCCGTTCAAGCATTGACCGAGACGTTTGGCTAGGAAATCTAGAACGGGGCCAAGAGCGTTTTCAGCAGACTAGGTAGCGCGATCATTTCGGGCGGACTTCCTTGGTGCAGCCAATGTAGGTCGGCACTGCGTGGCATGGGAACGACGCTTGAAGTACGCTTGAAGTACGCTTGGCGCTGAAAATTGAAGATATCTCTGTTGACCCGTTCGGAATGGAACGCGCGTTGAACATGCCTCGCCATAGTCGGCTTCCGGCAAACCACTTGTCGCGATGGCGCGGAGAAGAGATACAGCTAACGTGACCCAACCCAGCAAAAGCGCTTCTTCCCCGTTACATGGATATGCACAATGAACTCGCAGCTATAGACGGCCGCCGCCTAAGATTGCTTTCCATGCAAGTCGGATTGATTGACGGCGCGTATGGACACGCTTCTGCGTCGGGATCCCGATGCCATTGCGGAAATCAGCGAGAGCTTGAGCTTCCAACCGAGTGGCCCGCTCACCTGAATCACCCCGGAGCGCTAGCCCCGTGTTTTTATCGATGACCACCCATCGGTCGTCCGACATCTCGACTTCGTAACGGGGCATCTCAACTCTCTGCTGTGACTTCCAGGGAGGGCTTAACAGCTTCACATGACAGGAAACTTAATATGCATCGCAGCTCGTTCGGTTCGATCCAGTCGTGGTGAACAAACCGCTAAAATGCAACGCCAACGTGATGCGTGACCCCGATGCTTTCCCGCTCCATGGGCCTTGGCTCACGTCAGGTGCGAGAATGGGAGCATGTCCTAATGACGCTCGGTAAATTCTGGTGTCGTGAAGCCTTGCAATGCGGATGCCGCAAGTTCGATGCTCGCGGTGGCCATCAGCGAGCGCCGCGCCCGCCATTGAGGGCTGCCGAGGAGCCGCCTTGCAGCTTTCCGCTTGACGCTGCGGCGTGTCCCCGTGTCAACTACACGGAACTGTCGCGAACCACCCCGCGTTATAGACAGCAGCCAATAAATCCCTTCGCAGGTCAAGCACATTCCCATGAGACATACTGTATTGCCGGAAGATCGCGTCCGGGCACTGATCCTTGAACGTAATCGCAAGATGGCAGAATCGGCGCATGCCTACGTGCGCGGGAGCACGAAGCGTTTTTATGAGTGGCTTTCACAAAGTGACCGCGCTGAAATTCCGATCGGGCCTGCGATCTGGATATGCGGGGACTGCCACTCTGGGAACCTTGGTCCTGTAGCGAATGGGGACGGGGCACTTGCGATCCAAATTCGCGACCTCGATCAGACAGTCATCGGAAACCCGGCACACGACTTGATCCGGCTGGCGCTTTCTCTTGCCATGGCGGCTCGTTCATCAGACCTGCCGGGGGTGACCACGGCGCTGATGCTCGAGCGCATGATTGACGGCTATACGAAGGCCTTTCTCATCGACGCCGATAATGCTTCTAGCGTGATGCCAGAAACGGTGAAATCGCTGATGCGGCACGCGGCAAAGCGATCGTGGAAACATCTCGCTGATGAGAGGATCGAAGGCGAGGTTCGACAACTGCCCATTGGTCCAAGGTTCTGGCCGCTGACCCGTTTTGAACGTGAATCTGTAGATGCGATGTTCGCCGAACAGCGCGTGGAGGACCTCGTCTCCGCACTGCCCGATATTCGGACAAGTGGTAAAGTAAGGGTTGTTGATGCTGCTTTCTGGAAGAAGGGGTGCAGTTCACTCGGGAGGCTCAGGGTGGCGGCACTTCTGGTCATCGGCAAAGGCAAGAACGAAGTTTACCGGCTCATGGATATCAAGGAGGCTGTCGCGCCGAGTGCCCCCCGGGCCACTGACGTCGCGATGCCTGTCGATAGCGCAGAGCGGGTCGTCGAAGGAGCGAGGAACTTGTCTCCATACTTGGGCACTCGGATGGTGGCGACAGACCTTCTCGGGAAGTCGATATTTGTGCGCGAACTGTTGCCTCAAGATTTGAAAATCGAGATCGATAAGCTAACGAGGGAAGAAGCACTGACCGTTGCAGAGTATCTTGCGCACACCGTTGGGCTGGCTCACGCACTGCAGATGGATACAAACGACAGGAAATCCTGGCTGGCCGAGTTAAAAAGCGGCCCAATCCGGAAAATCGACGCACCGTCCTGGCTTTGGGCAAGCGTGGTAGATTTAGTCGCGACCCATGAGGCAGCGTATCTGGAGCACTGTCGCAGGTATGCCTTGGTAGAGCCTGCTTAACGTCTTCCATCGCGACGGGGACCCGTGATTGTCTTTTGGGCGCCTTTTCCGCGGCCGCAACGCTTCTTATTCCAAGATTCATAGGCCCTAATGGAAGCGTGTGCCAGATCGTGTGCCATGGGCGAGGTGACGCGGGAATGAAGCAAACCGCAGGTTGGCCCGCAAATTTAGGGTTCGCGGTTGCAATTTCATTTGGTTCCGTTGGGGCAAAAAAGATGGCGGCATCGTCCACTTGCAACGGCGGACAAAAACGGAGCCTAACCCATTCTTCGCCATGGCGCTTCGCTCCTTCCAGTTGACCGCAGACCGCATTCTGGTTCAGTGAACGATTCTGGGAATATCTTCGAATGCGCCCATTCCCTCCTCCTCAACGGTCGCCATGAATTCGGCGAAAGCGTCGGCATCCTGCGTATTCCAATGAAACCGGACAGGAATTCCGATCTTTAACCGGACGCTCATTCCAGCATTATACCGGACGCGTCTGTGAAGCGAAGCCGGATGCGCCGAGCGTCCCTGGGTCTGAGTTGATCATTGTCGGCGAATATTGGAATGGTCAAGCCTGAGTTGTGTCATCGGCATGCAGTGTTCGATGGTTGCGGAGGCTTTCGCCAGAAAGTTCGATGCGATAGGCGTTGTGAACGAGGCGATCCAAAACAGCGTCTGCGATCGTGGGATTTCCAATCATATCGTACCAGTGGTCCACGGGGATTTGGCTGGTAACAATGGTCGAGCGCTTCTCGTAGCGATCCTCGACAATCTCAAGAAGATCGCGTCGTTGCTCGCCGCTGAGCTTCTCCGGCCCCCAATCGTCCAGGATGAGAAGATCGGTTTTGGCCAGGCTCTTGAGCATCTTTGCGTAACGACCGTCGCCTCGTGCCAGGGCGAGCGCGCCAAAGAGCCGTGGTACACGGTGATAGGCGACGGCAAGATCTTCTCGGCACGCCTTGTGGCCGAGGGCGCAAGCCAACCAACTTTTGCCGACGCCGGCCGGCCCGATCAGTAGCAAGGAGTGCCGCTGTCTGATCCAGTCGCAGTTGGAAAGCTTGAGAAAGAGGTTGCGATCGAGACCACGGGCTGCGCGGAAATCGGTATTCTCGATCTGGGCGTCATGGCGCAGCCTGGCGGCACGGGCTCTGGCTTCGAAGCGCTTCTGGCGACGCGAGGTCTGTTCCCGTTCGAGCAGGATCGCGAGCCATTCGCCGTGCTCGAGGCTTCTCGCCTCCGGTTGAATCTCCAGTTCCTGGAAGGCGGAAGCCATCCCGGAAAGGCCGAGTTGCCGCAGCGTGTCTAAAGTGGGATTGGTCAGCATTCTTGATTGTCTCCTTAATGAAAGTAGGCTTTGCCGCGAAGATTGGCGTGCTCGCCGACAGCGGCAGGTTCGGCGGAATATCGTGGTGCCTTATAGGTGCTGATGAGTGCGCTGATGCTCTTGCAAGTCAGTCCGCCGATCTCGACGGCACGGGCGGACACTGCTTCGGCCTGCATCGTAGGAATGGCCTGGTAGAGCTTCAGCACGCCAAGGCAGGTTCGAAAGCCTTGTTCGGGATGAGGACGGCTGGCCAGTATAGCTATGATCAGCCCCTCGGTCTGAGGCCCAATGGAAGCACCCCAGCGCTGGAACCTTGCAGGTGACCATTCGGCATAGCGCCGGTGCGAGCTAGGCATATGGTCAGGATTGGTTCCGTAGCGAGAACCGCCGTACCGGCGTTGGTGGGTCGCAATCCTCTTGCCCTTGAAAAAGACCTCGATCGTACGGCTCGTGGCCCGGACATTAACCTGCTGGCGGATGAGCGTATGAGGTACGGAGTAGAAATAGCGCTCGAACTCGACGTGGTAGTCGGTCAAGACCCGCGCCAGCTTCCATTCGG
>NZ_JBIVYL010000026.1:0-5818 GCF_044772225.1 Rhizobium sp. NPDC090275
TGCCGATGACACAACTCAGGCTTGACCATTCCAATATTCGCCGACAATGATCAACTCAGACCCAGGGACGCTCGGCGCATCCGGCTTCGCTTCACCGACGCGTCCGGTATAATGCGGGAATGAGCGTCCGGTTAAAGATCGGAATTCCTGTCCGGTTTCATTGGAATACGCAAATCAACACGACAGATCGCAGAGCGGATTGCTAAAAGCTCCAACAACGCGTGGCTAATCATCGACCAGGACGCTCCGATCATTGAGGAGATCAAGCCGGCCCGTCAACAATCTGAGCATCAAGCTCCACCGCTGAAAGCCAGCCGCAACTGCAGCAGGGCAGATTTTCCCGCGGCAAGGTCGACGAGAAAAATCCCTGCGATCTCCTTTAGGGTCACGAACCGTGATGCTGAACGTCGATCCCCGCGCAGAGAACTGACTACAGAGCGCCAAAGCACCTGCACCAATGCCGCGCCTTTATCGGGTGGCTCCCCAGAACCATGCTACCGCAGCGACGATACCGACCGCGGTAAGCGGGCGTTCCTTGACGATGTCTTCAACACTCTTGAGGATTGACTTTGCTTCAGCCTTCCCAACAGCCACTGCACTGCTAGCAACTTCGGAAGCTTGGTCCGACAGGCGCTGAGCGTCACGGCGAAGAGCGCGGACGCCTCCATGATGCTCAAGCCCGCCGAGCTCACCGGTCGACCTCAAAGCTTCGTCTACAAGCGGAGCACCATCACGAGCATCAGTGGACTTTCCACCGACGGTGGAGGCGACTGACGGCTGGACCGCCGAAACGGGATCAGACGCAGGGAAGCTGTCTTCTAGGCCCTGTTCGAGAGTATCGGGGTTTGCAGTGCGCCGCCGGGACTTCTCTGCATTGTACGACTGGACTGCGGGCGATTTGGTCGGATCTGCCATTTTCTGTACCTTTTCTATTATGACTTTTATAACATCCGGCTGCGATTTAGGTTCCGGTGCAGACTCATTCCACGAGCAAAGCTCGGAGAGCCACAAGCAAAGCTTGGCGGGTGTAACGGCTCCGTCCTACGATCTCTTTTCGATCTGGTCGAACGTAAGTCTCAGTTCCACAATCGGTCTCCTTTCAGCGTCGAAAATCTCGATACTCATCATGTCTGCGAACTCATCGGGCGATCCTTTTGCCACCAACTCGCGGAGCAACGTCCTACCCTCGGAACGAGCTTCATCAAGAGTGTCGATCTCGTGCTGGATCTCAGTGACGTCGCCTACGCTCCCGTCTACAAGCTGAAAGATGAATGTGGGCATCAGTTTGGCTCACAGACTGATGTCGGCGACGATGACCTGAAACAACGGCTTACGGCGCTTGGCCGCCATCAAGAGGTCGAGCTCCACTGATGACGGCCCGAAGCGTTGGAACAGATCTTCGGCATCGTGCTGATCCAAGGCGTATTTCGCGCGAAACTCTTCGAGTGAATATGGCTTGCCTCGTAGAGCTCTCCCACGCTCTGAAACCTTTTCTTTCATTTTCAGCCTCCTTCGTTTGGCGGGCAAATGCCGATGAGAAGGATTTGTTCCGCTTGCAAAGCGTTGAATGGGATTGGATCGCACAAGCCAAGTCGCATCGCGCGGGCTGGCGTCTCGAATTTACGTTCAATGACCGGCGGTGGGAACGAAATCCGGTTCTAGAGGTTACCGCGACATGAACCAGACCCTTACTGATATCGATACGATTGCCGTCGAGGCCAAGCTTGCGTCGGGCCTTGTCTACGTTCCTGGATTGGAGACAGGGATCACCCGAAAAATGGGAGCGAGGGGATTTCTGTATTACCAGCCGGATGGTCGTCGGATTACCCAGACTGCCGAAATAGCGCGACTGAACGCGCTCGCCATTCCGCCTGCCTACACCGACGTCGTCATTTCCACGAACCCGTTCTCGCACCTGCAAGCTATCGGAAAAGATGCGCGAGGACGACGCCAGTATCGTTATCATGCTGACTGGCATGCTGAACGAGGCAAAGCGAAATTTGAGCGATTAGCAGACTTCGCGCACCATCTGCCAGATCTTCGTGAAAGGGTCGACAACGATTTGCGGTCGCGCGGGCTGAATATGAGTAAGGCGCTAGCAACAGTGGTCTGGATGCTGGATAACCTCTACATCCGCATTGGCAACGCCGCATATGCGCAGACAAACAAATCGTTCGGCCTCACCACCTTGCGAAACCGCCATGTGCAAGTCGAAGGCGGGAGTGTGAAGTTCCGCTTCAAAGGCAAATCCGGCAAGGAATGGAATTTGGCCCATAGTGACCGCCGGATAGCCAACGTCGTTCGCAAACTACAAGAATTGCCTGGCCAGCATTTATTCCAGTACGTCTGCGACGAGGGCGGCTGTCGTCAGATTGCCTCCAGTGATGTGAATGCGTACATCCAGGAAGTGACCGGCGAGGAATTCAGCTCTAGGCAGTTTCGGACCTGGGGTGCGACTTGCATGGCAGTGGAAGCATTAGCCTCGGCCGAGGTAGCGGACACAAAAAGAGCGCTCGCACGCCAGCTCAATGAGGCGGTAGATCAGGTCGCCGCCAAGCTGGTTAATACGCGATCTGTATGCCGGTCGTCCTACATACATCCAGCTGTCTTTGAGGATTTTGAAGCTGGAACTCTCAGAGAAGTGCTCAAGTTCAAAACGCGAAGCGAACGGCTCCTTCAGTGGATGGACGAAGAAGAAATTCGGGTCATCAAATGGCTGAAAGCGAGAAAGCTTAGCGACGTCGCTGAAGGTCCGCAGCCGGAAAAACGACCTTAGGTTTATTTTGTGTGCATGCCTCAGCGATTAAAGGGCGTCACGCCGGACCCAGACACTGACACTTCCGCCATTTGTGGGGAAATTGGCACGACCTTGTTCGTCGACAGTCACTTCAGCCTCATGATGACCCAAGAAGTCTATGAACAACGTACTAGACTGGTTTGGACCGAGATCAACCGAGATCTCTCCGGCCGCACCATTGGACATGACAACCACGCAGCCAGGCTCGGTTTCGGTTCCATGACGCGTGAAGCCAATCACGCTGGGATCATCGAATTGATCGACCTGCGGCCCGTTAGCGAACCGCTGACGCGCCTCGATTAATTTGGGCAAGCAACCGATTGCTGGCATCTTTACCAGGTGCTGGCTCTCGTCGGTGCCCTTGTCGCTGTATTCCGCACCGTACAGATCCGGATAGAAAACGCACGGCGTTCCTTGTTCGCGAAGCAGGATCAGTGCGTAGGCCAGCGGCTTGAACCAAGGCTCAACAGTAGCTTCCAGCGACTGCAGTGGCTGTGTGTCATGGTTGTCGACAAGCGTCACGGCATGCTGGGGGTTGGCCGATACAAGCGACCCGTCGAAAATGGTCCGCATGTCGAAATCTCCACCCGCCTTGGAGGCATCATGGAAACGATGATGGAGCGCGACGTCAAAAAGCATAAGCTGCTTGTCGACGAGTTCCAGATAGTTCGTGAGCGTTCCCATATCGGGATGCCAATATTCGGCGACGACGAATAAGTCGTCGCCGACAGTCTCGCGCATATGGCCGACCCAGTCCTTGAAAAACCAAGCTGGAATATGCTTCGCCGCATCCAATCGGAAGCCCCCAACCGGAACCTGGTCGGAAAACCAGCGTCCCCAGTATTTCAGCTCTTCATAGACGGCCTTGTTGCGGAACTCGACATCAGCACCCATCAAGTAGTCGAAGTTTCCAAGCTCATCATCAACTTCGTCGTTCCACTGGCCTTCGCCATACTCATTCATCAGTCGGAACACACCACTTTCATTGGGCTCTTCGATCAGGTCGACGCCGCTGAAGCACTGTTTGTCCCAGATGAACTCTGAGTATTTTCCGCCGCGACCGGGGAAGGTGAAGCGCGTGTAGGCGAGAGCCTCCACGTCGTCTTCCGCGATTTGCCTACGATCGCCTGCATCGACGCGTCGAACGACCACCCGTTCCTTCTCGTCGGCACCCATTTTGTGGTTCAGTACGACATCGTGGATCGGACGAATGCCGTGATCCACAAGGGCCCGGCAGCTAACCTCAAAGGCGGCCCTGTCACCATACTTGGTCGCCCTGCTCCCTTTTTGATCGAACTCCCCAAGGTCGAAGAGATCATAGGTATCGTATCCTACAGAGTACGCTCCTGATGCCCCCTTGTAGGCGGGTGGCAACCACACGTCAGTTATCCCCAGCTCCGCGAGATCTGAAGCCTTCGCGGCAACCTCTTTCCAGAGACGGCTGTCGCCCAGCGAGTACCAGTGGAAGAATTGGAAGAGCGTCCGCTTGATCATCATTGCCCCAGAATGAAATTTGTTATGCGGTGGAATGACTTGGCCTTAAGGCACCATCTGCGGGAACGACTTACCGGACTTTGCCGGGCAGACGGCAGTTTGACAGCAGCTCCTGGAGAGTTGCAAATTCTCCGAACAGCTTCAAAAGATCGCGTTTCTGCTTGTCGTCCAACCCCTGGTGGTCGGCAAACTCGACCACCCTCAGCACCTTGCGAACTCGGTCCGTTGTAAAGCCTGTAGTTTGAAAATGATTACTCACATTGCCCCCTCAAATTATGCGCGTAATAAATGTGTTTCGCGGCAATTGGTTCCACAGGCATCGAGCGGAAAATGAGGGATGAAGCTTTTTTTGAGAAGCTAGCCCAAGTTTATCATGGCCGCCTTGCTGGAAGGGGGTAGCGACTTTCGCGCAGCTCAAATTGAACCACTGTCAAGGACTTCTGGAATTGCGCTCGCAGCACCGCAATAATCTATTCTGCGATGATCAACGGTGATAATGGCAGTCGTCTAGGACGGATGCGACCACCAAAACCACCCTCAATTCAATCCAGGGCACCATTGAAGTGGTTTCGGCTGGTCTAGCCTAAGTCACGGCGTGGCCTACAAAGCCGACAGGTCTATCGTCTTCTGTTTAATCGACGGAGTGGGCGTGGATTACCTACCGGGGTTGGCAGTTGCTCGACTGCGGCTTACGTTACGTCAGATCCCGCTGCCACAGATGCCACAGTCCGCCACCG
Organism: Rhizobium sp. NPDC090275; assembly: GCF_044772225.1. Taxonomy (NCBI): domain Bacteria; kingdom Pseudomonadati; phylum Pseudomonadota; class Alphaproteobacteria; order Hyphomicrobiales; family Rhizobiaceae; genus Rhizobium; species Rhizobium sp. NPDC090275. The sequence continues at coordinate 5,029 of NZ_JBIVYL010000026.1, forward strand.
AAAACGATGAGCACGACGGCTGCGAGTAGAAAGGCTGTGACTGGGGACGGCAGATACAGGTAAATGCATATCATAGCCATAATTGCGATCCCCCCAAGGGCGATAACGGTTCCACGTCCCATGTCAGCTCCCCTGGTCGTTGGTCTAAAAACGCTCCTTGAGACGCCAAGTTCCCTCTCTCCGATCGTCCGCTCGGCATCACTAGAACGCTTCCACACCCAGGTGGCAACTTAATCTCGTGAATGTCAGGCTTCACGCCAGTCATGTTAAATCCAAGTTTAGCGACCAAAGTTTAGAGGAAAGCTCTTACGGCGAACGCGTTGAGATCGCACAACAATGCACGTTGTAGGTGGTGCGGGCGCAGCAGCCCGATATCAGAGGCGATCTCCTGGAACCATCCTTGCAAACGAAGCTTCTTTCCGCCCTGGTCATTTCGCTGACGAAGTGGCCGGCAGAAACTTCCGCCTTCTTCAAGCCAGGAGAGTATATCGGAGGCTCGAGTGCATCGCTCAGGCGCGGGACACGATCACCGAGATCCTGAGCCTTTGGAACCGCCTCCATATTAGTCCGATCCACGACGACAAACATCGTAAACGCGGCTTGTCGGGGTCCCACGGTTATAGCGCGGCGATCAGGATGAGACGCCGCATTGCCTCACTAGAAATGTTCCCCAATTGTTGGCCGTTGCCTCATCCGATTTGCTCCCAGCATTTGTGGGTGAGGAGCAAATCAGATGAGGCTGATCAGCGTGACGACGAAGAAGGAATTGGTTGCTGCTTTGGCAAAGCGC
>NZ_JBIVYL010000027.1:0-4017 GCF_044772225.1 Rhizobium sp. NPDC090275
GAGAAGATTTTATGTTGCGTTTAGCAGACCTGGCAGCGACCGACTCTCCCGCGTCTTAAGACGAAGTACCATAGGCGCAGGGGCGTTTCACGGCCGTGTTCGGAATGGGAACGGGTGCAGCCGCCCCGCCATAACCACCAGGTCAGCGAAGCGCAACGTTGAGAAGCTGGTGCAGTTTTCACTGCATTTTTTTTCGGACGAACATTTCATGTTCGCCGTGTGAACACGCCTTGGCGTCATCTGTTTGATGAGCATAAGCAATGAGAACAATTAAGCCGATCGAGCTATTAGTAACGGTAAGCTTCACACATTGCTGCGCTTCCACACCCGTCCTATCAACGTGGTCGTCTTCCACGGCTCTGATAGGGAATACTCGTTTTCAGGTTGGTTTCCCGCTTAGATGCCTTCAGCGGTTATCCATTCCATATGTAGCTACCCTGCTATGCCGTTGGCACGACAACAGGTCCACCAGAGATATGTCCATCCCGGTCCTCTCGTACTAGGGACAGATCCTGTCAATATTCCTACACCCACGGCAGATAGGGACCGAACTGTCTCACGACGTTCTGAACCCAGCTCACGTACCGCTTTAATTGGCGAACAGCCAAACCCTTGGGACCTGCTCCAGCCCCAGGATGCGATGAGCCGACATCGAGGTGCCAAACAACCCCGTCGATATGGACTCTTGGGGGTCATCAGCCTGTTATCCCCGGCGTACCTTTTATCCGTTGAGCGATGGCCCTTCCACGCGGGACCACCGGATCACTATGACCGACTTTCGTCTCTGCTCGACTTGTCAGTCTCGCAGTCAGGCGGGCTTATGCCATTGCACTCGACGACCGATTTCCGACCGGTCTGAGCCCACCATCGCGCGCCTCCGTTACTCTTTCGGAGGCGACCGCCCCAGTCAAACTACCCACCATACACTGTCCCGGATCCGGATAACGGACCGCGGTTAGACATCCATGACGATAAGGGTGGTATTTCAAGGATGGCTCCACAGAAACTGGCGTCCCTGCTTCAAAGCCTACCACCTATCCTACACATGCCGACACGAATGCCAGTGTAAAGCTATAGTAAAGGTGCACGGGGTCTTTCCGTCTGACCGCAGGAACCCCGCATCTTCACGGGGAATTCAATTTCACTGAGTCTATGTTGGAGACAGCGGGGAAGTCGTTACGCCATTCGTGCAGGTCGGAACTTACCCGACAAGGAATTTCGCTACCTTAGGACCGTTATAGTTACGGCCGCCGTTTACTGGGGCTTCAGTTCAAAGCTTGCACCTCTCCCTTTAACCTTCCAGCACCGGGCAGGCGTCAGACCCTATACGTCGTCTTGCGACTTCGCAGAGCCCTGTGTTTTTGATAAACAGTCGCTACCCCCTGGTCTGTGCCACCCCATCACACTTGCGTACAATGGGGTCACGCTTCTTCCGAAGTTACGCGTGCAATTTGCCGAGTTCCTTCAACATAGTTCTCTCAAGCGCCTTGGTATACTCTACCTGACCACCTGTGTCGGTTTCGGGTACGGTCTATAATGATGGAGCTATTTCCTGGAACCGCTTCCCTGCACCCACAATCCAATAAGTGAATACAAGTTACGCAATCCGTCACTACCACCAGGCCCACGAATATTAACGTGGTTCCCATCGACTACGCGTTTCCGCCTCGCCTTAGGGGCCGGCTAACCCTGCTCAGATTAACTTTAAGCAGGAACCCTTGGTCTTTCGGCGAGAGGGTCTCTCACCCTCTTTATCGTTACTCATGTCAACATTCGCACTTCCGATACCTCCAGGATGTCTCACGACTGTCCCTTCACAGGCTTACGGAACGCTCCGCTACCACGTGCATTGCTGCACATCCTCAGCTTCGGTGCATGGCTTCAGCCCCGTTACATTTTCGGCGCAAAGACCCTTATTTAGACCAGTGAGCTGTTACGCTTTCTTTAAATGATGGCTGCTTCTAAGCCAACATCCTGGTTGTTTTGGGATCCTCACATCCTTTCCCACTTAGCCATGACTTGGGGACCTTAGCTGGAGGTTAGGGTTGTTGCCCTTTTCACGACGGACGTTAGCACCCGCCGTGTGTCTGCCGAGTAGTACTCCCGGGTATTCGGAGTTTGGTTAGGATCAGTAAGACGGTGAGTCCCCATAGCCCATCCAGTGCTCTACCCCCCGGGGTATTCGCTCGACGCTCTACCTAAATAGATTTCGCGGAGAACCAGCTATTTCCGAGTTTGATTGGCCTTTCACCCCTAACCACAAGTCATCCCAATCTATTGCAACAGATGCGGGTTCGGTCCTCCAGTTGGTGTTACCCAACCTTCAACCTGCTCATGGCTAGATCACTCGGTTTCGGGTCTAATGCAACAAACTAAATCGCCCTATTCAGACTCGCTTTCGCTTCGCCTACACCTACCGGCTTAAGCTTGCTTGTTACACTAAGTCGTTGACCCATTATACAAAAGGTACGCCGTCACCCTTGCGGGCTCCGACTGTTTGTAGGCATCCGGTTTCAGGTTCTATTTCACTCCCCTTGTCGGGGTGCTTTTCACCTTTCCCTCACGGTACTTGTTCGCTATCGGTCATGCACGAGTACTTAGGCTTGGATAGTGGTCTACCCACGTTCAGACAGGGTTTCACGTGCCCCGCCCTACTCTAGGACAATGAGTGTTCTACGCGTACGGGGCTATCACCCGCTACGGCCCAACTTTCCAGAAGGTTCCGCTTTATTCCTCATTGCCACTGGCCTGGTCCGCGTTCGCTCGCCACTACTTGCGGAGTCTCGGTTGATGTCCTTTCCTTCGGGTACTTAGATGTTTCAGTTCCCCGAGTTCGCTTCTTACACCCTATTTTATTCAGATGCAGATACCTTATCACAATGCTTGGAAACCACTCGGGTTCTGTCCTCACGGCCAAAGGCCTGCGGACGGCGCGCCGGATAACCGGCGACGGGCTACCGCCCTACGAAGTTTCCCTCGCAAGGCTGAGCCAACCAGAATGATTTTCCAAGCATTTAAGGTGGGTTTCCCCATTCGGATATCCATGGATCAAAGCTTATTCGCAGCTCCCCACGGCTTTTCGCAGCGTATCACGTCCTTCATCGCCTGTGCATGCCAAGGCATCCACCAAATGCCCTTACGACACTTAATCGTTCTCATTGCCAATGCTCATCATCTCGTTGTCCGTTCTCGAAGAGAACGACAACAGGCAGGGTTACCTTTTACAACCCCACCAATCCAACAATGCCATCGACGTGTTCGATCGGATCACTTTATTGGAACTACGCCGAGCAGTTCGCTTGTGTCCGATCTTTAAGACCAGCTTCTCGAGATTAAATCCAGGACCGCGCGGTCAGGCAACGGCCATCAAGTCGTCCGTCAGATGCAAACCCGAGGGCTTACAAACAACACGCACAAACCGCTATGCGGTTTGCACTGACGACCCAGAGTGACAAGCTTCCTTCCTACCTCCAATCCCTCCACCATATCCGGCCGGCTAGGCCATCCATGGTTTCTCAGGAACTGGGCTCGGACATTGGGCAGAACCCAACACCTGGAAGCCTCCAGATCAATCTTCTCTTCACGATATATGCAGAACAGGCATCCGACCGAAGTCGATGCAAACTTTTATTTCTTCAGAAGACATTGCCATCAAAACCCTCAGGCTCGACACCATCGATTTGGTGGAGCTGAGCGGGATCGAACCGCTGACCCCCTGCTTGCAAAGCAGGTGCTCTCCCAGCTGAGCTACAGCCCCTCCAGCTCGATCACCCCAGACGTTTCCATCCAAGGCTCGGCAACAATCCATAATCCCTTCAAGGCGCTCAAAGCACCCAAATCCAACAATCACTCGAAGTGAATGGTGGGCCTGGGAAGACTTGAACTTCCGACCCCACGCTTATCAAGCGTGTGCTCTAACCAACTGAGCTACAGGCCCAATCTCGATGAAAGGGTTTACGGTTTTGTCTTCATGAAGAAAGAGAAACGTGGACGGCGCAGTTCGCCATACCATCCGAG
>NZ_JBIVYL010000028.1:0-2395 GCF_044772225.1 Rhizobium sp. NPDC090275
CCCGCAAAGCCGCTCACTCGCTACAGCGCGCTGAGGGCGCGCTCGCGAGCGGCTTTGCTACCGTCGACTTACACCACGCTACGGGGCACGATCTTAGACCGGAAACTCAGCATAAGCGGGAAGGCTAAAGTGTGGGCTTATGTAACGAGTTTCGACAGGTTGATCTGATGATCGGTGACGTCACGCGGCGACGCTGGACAACGGTACGCCAACTGCAGACCATCGAGCAAAGTTATGCCGCCGGGGGACGGCCCTCCGCGGCGCGGCGGCATGGAGTTGCGCCAAATCTCCTGTATCGCTGGCGTAGGCTCCTGAGCGAGGAAGATGCCGTGGCCGTGGTTTTTGACGGGCCAGTGATCGGCAAATCCGAAGTGAGGAAGCCGGAAGATTGGGTGTGCGAGATTGAGTGCGTCCTCGGGCGCACGACGAACGAGAACGTGATTCGCCGCGAAGCTATTTCCAAAGCTCACGCAAAGAGACCGATATCGCGGCCGAACTTGTTACCGAAGGACGTTCCCGATGAAGACCGTCGCTAACGTCTGGGCGTATCGCTTCCAGTCTCGCCGAGCGACGCAAAGGCAAGTCCAAGCCGCGTGCGCCGTATCTCACAGTGAGGGATACCGAGCTGTTGCCGGCCATTTGCAAACTCGTGGATGCTGGGCCGACCTATAGCTATCGGCGGATCCCTGCCGTTCTCAACAGGCACCAGCGAGCCGCCGATTTTCCCGTGGTCGATCGCAAACGAGTTCATTGCATCATGGCCCGATCACGCCACGATCGTTGAGAAACATACGGCCGGGCGCATAGGCCGTGTGCACGACGGCAAGGTCATGGCGATGCGGTATAATCTCCGTTTGTTGCTCGGACGGCCTTGAGTTCACCGGCTGGAATGGTGAGGTGGTCCGTCTCGCGTTCATCATCGATGCGGATGACCGGGGAAATTATCTCATGGGCAGCCGTCGATAGAGGGAGGCTAGGCTGCTTGTTCTAGGCCTCAACCTGATCCCATGCTTCACACCCGTTGCCAGCCCTCAGTTCAACGGCATGTGGGAGGCCTTCGTCAAAACGCCGGAGCGAGAGTTCATCAAAGCATTGTCTCAATAGCTGATCTGACCGGCGAACCGGGAGGCAATTCAAAAGGGGACCGCGAAAGATTGCATAACTTAGTGTTTGCACTGACGATACGACCGGTGGCTAACCAAGGTAGAACGTACTGCTTTGCCTGAGCAACACGAAGAGTACTGAGCAGGAAGCAAGAATCTTATACGTTGCTTCGGTCCTTGCAGCAGGCAATAATCACGCTTATCTGTGGGTAGCTTAAGGCGCGAGGGGGGGGCATGAGGAATCTCATCGGAAGGCAGTTTTTGAAGGCGGCACACCGCCTGGGCGTTGAGTTGCCACAACAGTCACCCAAAGGGCGCCTTCTGTGGAATGATGCTCAGAAGTTTGAACTCAAACATGCCCTCGCATTCATGGATCATCCGGGTTTTAAAGAGTGGGTGAGCCGCTTTGATGATCCTCAGTTCTTAGTTTCGAACGGGTTCCGCGATAAGTATTTTGTTGCTGAATTTTTCGGCGGCGACGACACTTTGGCGGCTGAGTTCTTTGACCATGTCACTGGCAAGACCGTTCTCGATGTCGGGCCATGTGTATTTAGTCCTACGTCAGTTTGGGATGTCGCGGCCAAGCGGATCATTATCGAGCCCTTGTATGACGAGGTCTCTAGGTGGCAGATCGATAACCGCGGTAGAAATCTGTTCGTCAACATCGATGAGGCGTACTCAAGTCCAGCCGAGAAATTTATTCCTGAACTGGTCGCGGGAGTGAACGGCGCGGTTCTTGTTCGAAACTGCATTGATCATAGTCCTCAATGGCCATTCATACTTAGTAATATCGCGAAGTATATGACGCCAGGTGCCGTCCTTCTTCTCTGGAATGATTTGTTGCACCCACCTGAATATTTGGATGGGCACTACGACATTACCGATGACCCTATCGCGTTCCGCCGATTGCTAGAGACGATGGGTTTCAAGATTGAATACGAGTTTGTTCAGCCAAATAGCACTATGCTCGACTACGGGTGTCGGGCAGTTCTGATGTAGGGGTGGCGAGAGAGATTTAGCCTCGGTGTTTACGAGAGTTTTCTTTTGAACGGTCGGTTTGACACGAATTGCCGCTTCTGCTGCGGATCAATTTGATCCGCGTGTGTTACTCGGACAGGACACATACTGTATTCCTATGAAGAACCCTTGTGAAACCGACGCCGCAAGCATTCGGCGATAATGTTATAGACAATAATCACTGCTTATCCCGCTTGCTCAGGGACCTACAACATATTGCGGTAGACGGATTGGCCACTCCCCTGCTGGACGGCATCGGGGACGAGGTCTTGTCG
>NZ_JBIVYL010000029.1:0-2319 GCF_044772225.1 Rhizobium sp. NPDC090275
CGGTGACGGGGCAGGGAACGCTGCCAAAACGGCGAAAACCCGGATCCGATTGAAACTTTGAATTGGAGGTCAATATGAACATCAAGAGCCTACTTCTCGGCTCCGCAGCTGCTCTGGCAGTTGTATCCGGCGCTCAGGCTGCTGACGCGATTGTTGCAGCTGAACCGGAAGCAGTAGAATACGTTCGCGTTTGCGACGCATACGGCACCGGCTACTTCTACATCCCGGGCACGGAAACCTGCCTGAAGATCAACGGTTACGTTCGTTTCCAGGTTGACGTGAACCGGGACGCTTCCGGTACGTCTGACTGGGATTCTTTCACCCGCGGTCAGGTACAGTTCACGTCTAAGAGCGACACCGAGTATGGTCCGCTCACCGGCGTAATCGTTCTGCAGACGGACGCTGACAACGCTACGAGCCAGTCTTCCTACCTCGACTCGGCTTACATCGACATCGCCGGCTTCCGCGCTGGTCTGTTCTACAGCTGGTGGGACGATGGTCTCTCTGGCGAAACCGACTCGCTCGCTTCTGGCCCGACGCTGCACAACTCCATTCGTTACCAGTATGAGTCTGGCGACTTCTACGCCGGTATCTCGGTTGACGAACTGGAAGACAGCATCCACGGCACGCCCCTCGGTGGCGGTCTTGGTGAAAGCCCGAACAACGTCGGTATCGCTGCTGGCATCGGTGGCAAGGCTGGCGCATTTAGCTACCAGCTGATCGGCGGCTACGACACGGACACCGAAGAAGGTGCGATCCGCGGTATGGGCACTGTTGCAATCGGCCCGGGCACTCTCGGCCTCGCAGCTGCTTGGGCTTCTGGCCCGAACGCCTACTTCGAAGAGTCTGAATGGACTGTTGCTGCTGAATACGCGATCCAGGCAACCGACAAGTTCAAGATCACGCCTGCTGTCCAGTACTTTGCTAACGCCCGCAACGGCGGCTACATCACCGGCGGCACCTACACCACGACCACCGACTTCACCGACGTTGACATCTGGAAGGCTGGCGTAACGCTCGACTATCAGATCGTAGAAAACTTCTACGCCAAGGCTTCGGTACAGTGGCAGGACCGCACGGTTGCTGTTGACGACAACACCTGGTCTGGCTACTTCCGCCTGCAGCGTGCATTCTAATCTGATCTGACTTCGGTCTAATCAGGAAAGCCCGGTTCGAAAGAACCGGGCTTTTTGTATTCCTGGCAGTGTGAAAGCATGGATTGAAGAGGCTGACCGCCTAACGATCGGCGCACTAGATTGCCGCAAGAATAGTCCGGATGTTCCCGGAGCGCCGGCTCCAGATGCAGCAGGGGCGGGTGGCCCTGACCGGGAACCCGGACGATCTTGAGATCGGAGTGTCTCTCGGCCATCGCAGTTAGCGTGTTCTCTGTAAGCAACGCCGAATTCTCCCCCCGAATGACCATCAGCGGCAGCTTCCCGAAACTCTCATACTGCGCCCAGAGATCCGGCATTGGTTTGGTGAAGTCGATCGACAACAGCTGCTGGGCAATCGCTGGATCGACATCGGGCAGCAACTCACCGTCGATATCGCGATAAATCGCCGTCGCCATCTCGACCCAATCGGGATCCGAGAGGGCAGCGAAGTCAGCGCCCTGCCGCAGCTTCAGCAACGCTGCCGTATCTTCCATGTCTCGCGGAAGTCGCGCTCCGTTGAGATCGTCGCGGATCTTCATCAATCCACCAGCCTCGATGACCGGGCCGATATCATTAAGAACCACTGCGTCCATCAGATCGGGGTTTATTCCCGCAAGCAGGTGCAGGATCAGCCCGCCGCGTGATGTGCCGATGAAGGCGGCACGGCCGATGTTCAGGTAGGCGCAGGCCTCGGTGACGTCGCGGGCTTCGACGGCAAGATTGTAGTTGGCTTTGTTCTCATCCCAGTCGGAGAGACCGCGCCCTCGGTAATCAAGCGCGATGACGCGTCTTGAAACAACCGGATCCCGCGACAGGATCAGCGCCAGGTGATGAAAATCGCGCGAATTCCGCGTCAGCCCAGGAAGACAGATCACTGGCAACCGGCCTTCCGTCGCCTCGGAGTCCGGATCATAGTCCCGCAGATGCAGCGTCAGGCCATCGCTGGATATGTAAGTCCGGTCCTGAAAGGCTTGGCTGTTGGTATCGTCCATCGTCTCTCCCCGCCTTGACGAGAAGAGACTAGCGTCCGCTGCACCGGCAGGCAAACGGCGCTCTAGGACGCGTTGCGTCCGCCAATCAGGTCCTTCTGGATGCTGACGGGCTGACCCAACCGGGCCTTGTACACCTCATAGTTCTCAATCACCCGCTGCACATAGTTGCGCGT
>NZ_JBIVYL010000030.1:0-1603 GCF_044772225.1 Rhizobium sp. NPDC090275
ACTGCTTATCCCGCTTGCTCAGGGACCTACAACATATTGCGGTAGACGGATTGGCCACTCCCCTGCTGGACGGCATCGGGGACGAGGTCTTGTCGCTCAAAATGGCGGGCTGAGAGTAGCTGTCACGATTCGGGGAGGCAGGTCCACTAATCGGGTATCGGCTGGGAGGTTATCCAGCGATGGCCGCGAGCGGCGGGCGCGGTGCATTGAGCACGGGGGGAATGCGGGGATTGAGTGCAGCCGGGTTAGGATAGCTGCGACTGGTCTTACGCTCTTCGCCGGGCCGCCGGGCAACGAGCACTGGACGCTTCGGCTTCTTTCTCGGGCTCGCCAGTTTCTGGCTTAATTCCGGGACGCCTTCAATATCCCACTTGAATGACAGGAACGCGCTCTTGTCTTCCTCAGCCAGTCGATCCACCCACCAGGCAAGGTTCTCCATCACCTCGACCCGAGAGACGCGATAGTATTTGGCAAGGTCGGTCACGATCTTCCGTTTGCTCGGACGGAGCATCTTCATGATCTGCTCGATGTGATCCTGCTTCCACTGTCGAGTATCCCCGACAATGCTTCGCCAGGTGGTAGGCCCGACACTTCGCCCGATGCCAAGCATCGCGTCCATCGACGTCCGGAAATATCGACGTCGGTTCCATCGGAACACGAATTCGTTCAGATACGCATCAAGATGCTTTTCTCGGAAGCCGTGGAAAGTTCCCATCGCCCAACGCTTCACGTTGGCAAAGACGATGTGTATCCACTTGAAGAGGATGTGGGCCGGGAGCGCAGCCTGTGTAAGGTTGATCTGATCGATCGTTCGACCGGGCACGCTTAGGTAAGACGCATTCTTGTCCGTCCTCAAGCGAGAGTTTGGCAGCGTGTTGGCGACCACGAATGGCACAAGGCTCGATGAGGTTCGGTCGGCGATGCGGGCCAGCCTGATGCGGCCGACAGCGTACTTTCCGATACGCTCCACGGCTCCTGCGATCCAAATCTGGTTCGCAGTGCTACTCCCACCGCCCCGCTTCAGATGATCGCCCTTTCGTCGGAAAGGGATCGCGGACTCATCGATGTCGATATCTCCGCTCAAGGGCGTCCGGTCCGGGTTGACCATGGCTTTCCGCAGCTTATGGAGTACCAGCCAAGCCGTTTTGTAGGTCACCCCGAGCTTCGGCTGGAGCTGGAGCGCAGAAATACCGTTGGAATGAGTGGTGACCAGATAGGCCGCCAAGAACCATTTGCGCAGCGGCAGATGCGTCCCCTGCATGACTGTTCCCGCGATCACCGATGTCTGGTGGCGACAGAGAGGATCGTTACCCTTGCCCGCGCACTCCCAGACCCACGGTCGGGCTTCCAGACGCCAGGCTTTGGTTGACTTGCAGCGAGGACATTCGAATCCGGTGGGCCAACGCTTTTTAGCTAAATATTCGGCGCATGCGTAGTCGTCGCGAAAGGTCCCGACGAACGTCTCAATCGACGGCGGCTTGTCGTATTTCCATCTGGTCGGAAAGAGGGAGCTGGCCATGGCGAGACTCTTACGCCTATCCCCGAACCCTGTCGATCGGACTCACCAAATATGGTTAGCGCCTGAGCAAAAGGGATAAGCAGT
>NZ_JBIVYL010000031.1:0-1556 GCF_044772225.1 Rhizobium sp. NPDC090275
GTCTTGCAGTGGACGCAGTTCTGGGCGTTGATGACGTAGGTCTCCTGCCCGTCCTTCTCGACCCACTCGTAAACACCGGCAGGACAGTAGCGCGTCGAGGGACCGGCGAAGATGTCGTGCTCCGACGACTTCTGCAGCGCCATGTCCTTGACCTTCAGATGAACAGGCTCGTTCTCCTCGTGATTGGTGTTCGACAGGAACACCGAGGAGAGACGGTCGAAGGTCAGCACGCCGTCGGGCTTGGGGTAGTCGATCGGCTTGTGCTTGGCAGCCGGCTCCAGCGATGCGGCATCGGTCTTGCCGTGGCCGAGCGTACCGAAGAAGGAGAAGCCGAGGAGCTGGTTGGTCCACATGTCGAGACCGCCGAGGGCGACGCCGATCGCCGTGCCGAACTTCGACCACAGCGGCTTGACGTTGCGGACCTTCTTCAGGTCCTTGCCGATGTCGCTTGCGCGCCATTCGTTCTCGATCTCGATGACCTCGTCATTGGCTCGGCCTGCGGCGATCGCCTCGGCAATCCTGTCGGCCGCCAGCATGCCTGAGAGCACGGCGTTGTGGCTGCCCTTGATGCGGGGAACGTTGACGAAGCCGGCGGAGCAGCCGATCAGCGCACCGCCCGGGAAGGTCAGCTTCGGCACCGACTGGTAACCGCCCTCGGTGATGGCGCGGGCGCCATAGGACAGGCGCTTGCCGCCCTCGAAGGTCGTGCGGATAACAGGATGCGTCTTGAAGCGCTGGAATTCCTCGAAGGGGTAGAGATAGGGGTTCTTGTAGTTCAGGTGCACCACGAAGCCGACGGCAACGAGGTTGTCTTCCAGATGATAGAGGAACGAACCGCCGCCGGTCTTCATGCCGAGCGGCCAGCCGAAGGAGTGCTGCACGAGGCCTTGGCTGTGGTTCTCCGGCTTGACCTGCCAGAGCTCCTTGATGCCGATGCCGAATTTCTGGGGTTCGCGATCCTTTTGCAGGTCGAACTTGGCGATGAGCTGCTTGGCGAGCGAGCCGCGGACGCCCTCGCCGATCAGCGTATATTTGCCCAGCAGCTCCATGCCACGGGTGAAATTCGGGCCGGGTTCGCCGTTCTTCTCGACGCCCATGTCGCCGGTGGCGACACCGATGACGGCGCCGGCGTCGTTGTAGAGCACTTCGGTGGCGGCGAAGCCCGGATAGATCTCGACGCCCAAGGCTTCCGCGTGGCCCGCCAGCCAGCGACAGACGTTGCCGAGCGAGACGATGTAGTTGCCGTGATTGCTCATCAAAGGCGGCATGGCGAAGTTCGGCAGACGGATCGATCCGGCCGGGCCAAGCAGCAGGAAGTGGTCGTCCTTGACTTCGGTCTTGAACGGATGGTCGGTCTCTTCGCGCCAATCAGGCAGCAGGCGGTCGATGCCGATGGGATCGACGACCGCACCCGACAGGATATGCGCGCCGACTTCAGCGCCCTTCTCCAGCACGACGACCGAGAGTTCGGGATTGACCTGCTTCAACCTGATCGCAGCCGAAAGGCCGGCAGGACCGCCGCCGACAATCACGACGTCGAATTCCATGCTCTCGCG
>NZ_JBIVYL010000032.1:0-1422 GCF_044772225.1 Rhizobium sp. NPDC090275
TAGCACTACTTTGGCAGATTCGGGCAAGGCTGGTTTGAGATGATTTGTGCTCTCTTCATTTGAGGGCGCGACATGGCAGATTGGGATACGGAGCTTTCAGCATTTTTGCAGCCATTTCTAGAGAAGCTCGGACACAAGAAACGGCGACAGATGTGCCCTCTTTACGTGTCCGGGCTCATTGGTCCGGGTGACCGCAAGAGCATCGAGCCGATGGCGGAACGGTTTGCGCCTGGCCATTACGACCGCCTCCACCATTTCATTTCCGATGGCCTTTGGGATGCTGTTCCTCTTGAGACCGAGCTTGCGCTGCAGGCGGACAGGATCGTTGGCGCATCCGATGCGTTTCTGGTGATCGATGACACCGGTTTGCCGAAGAAGGGCGATCATTCGGTCGGAGTCGCACCGCAATACGCCTCGATGCTGGGCAAGAGAGCAAATTGCCAGACGCTGGTTTCGGTGACGCTTGCCCGAGACGAGGTGCCGGTTCCGGTGGGCTTGCGTTTGTTTTTACCCGAGAGCTGGACGAGCGACAAGGAGCGGATGGCCAAGGCCGGGGTTCCCGATGCCATGCAGACATCTCGCACGAAGCCGGAGATTGCTCTTGCCGAAATCGATCGGTTGACCGTGACGGGTGTCCGGTTCGGCACGGTTCTGGCTGACGCGGGCTACGGCCTGTCGGCGGCCTTTCGCCAGGGATTGAGTGGACGTGGCCTCACCTGGGCTGTCGGCATCCCCAAGCATCAGAAGGTCTATCCCTATGATGTCGGATTGATCTTCCCCGTTGCCGGTCATGGCCGTCCTCGCAAGCATCCGATCCCCGACACACTGTCGGTTTCCGCGGAAACGATGCTGACTTCTGCACGCTGGAAAAAGGTCAGTTGGAGGCATGGTACAAAAGGTCGCCTGACAGCACGTTTTGCAGCATTGCGCGTTCGGATCGCCGACGGCACGCCGCAACGCATTCTTGACAAGGGACAGCAACACATGCCGGGTGAGGAAGCCTGGCTGGTTGGCGAATGGCGATCAAACGACGAGCGCAAATACTACCTGTCCAACTTGCCAGCCGATGCGACATTAAAAGCGCTGGCGGCCGCCATCAAGGCGAGATGGGTTTGCGAGCAAGCGCATCAGCAGATGAAAGAGGAACTCGGCCTTGACCACTTCGAAGGCCGATCATGGCAAGGGCTACACCGGCACGCTCTGATGACAATGATCGCCTATGCCTTCCTCCAGCACCAGAGATTGCAGACTGCAAAGCGGGAAAAAAAACAAGCGACAAATACGCGAGGGGCCGCCTGAGCCCACCTTGCCCGCTATTCGTCGAGCCGTCATCAGCGCACTCGCCAGACCAATGACGATAATCCGATGTCCCCACTGCAACGGGCTAATTCAAACCCCAGAATCTATTCTGCCAAAGTAGTG
>NZ_JBIVYL010000033.1:0-1072 GCF_044772225.1 Rhizobium sp. NPDC090275
GGCCAACGGCCGGTGCATGTCCTTCGGATTGCGCGGCGGCTTGCCGAAACGCCTGTTGAAATCCGCAATGAACTCAGGTGCATAGGCGTTGGCGTCCTCGATCGTGTCGATGCCGCGAAGCCGCATCTCCTTGACCAGCCGATCCTGCAATGTCTGGTTGGCACGTTCCACACGGCCCTTGGCCTGCGGGGTGTTGGCACAGATAATGTCGATGTTCAGCTCATAAAGCGCCCGACCGAACTGCGTCAGGCCGCTCGTCCGGTCTTTCTCAGACGCATGCGTACTGCGGAAAACACCATGCTTGTCACTATAGAAAGCCAGCGGTTTGCCCCATTGCTGCAGATAGGCCTTGGTCGCGTGCAGATAGTCGAACGTATTCTCCGATCCAGCAAACCGTAGATGCAGCAGCTTGCCGGTCGCGTCATCGATATAGACGAGCAGGGCGCATTTGGGACCACGATCCTCGAACCAACAGTGATGCGAGCCATCAATCTGCACCAGTTCGCCAAAGCAATCACGCCGGCCGCGTGGCTGGAAAACCCGTTTCTTGTGTTCTCTGCGTGAGACCCAGATACCAGCCTCGGTCATCCATTGTCGCAGCGTCTCCTTGGCGACAGAGATATGGTGCAGCTCGATCAGCTTCTCACGCGCCAGCGTCGGACCGAAATCCAGATAGCGTTCGCGGATCAGATCCAGCGCCGCATTGCGAAACTCCTCGCTATGACGCCGATTGCTCGGGCGCGATCGTTTCTTCGAAACAAGGCCAGCCGGACCGTCCCGGTCAAAGGCCTGCAGCAGTCGATGGACCTGGCTTCGACTGAGGTCGAGCCGTTCGGCGGCCTCGACGACCGTCAGACGTTCGTCACGGATCTTCTGGATGAATTCGAGGCGATGCAATTCTTTCTGCGACATGGTGATCAAAAAGGACATGACGACTCCGACCGCTCATGGTCTCGACCAGGCTGAAGATCGTCATCCTTGCTCCCAACGTTGGCTTTGACCAGTGCGTCGAGAGGCGAGACTGTCGCATCTCTAACTGGCCCAACTGTCGCATTACTAAATAGCCCTTACA